>JBGALY010000006.1:0-190067 GCA_044223435.1 Nakamurella sp. | reverse complement strand
GCCGGTGTCCGGTCGACCCAGGTGACGTCCCGCGGCCGCAACGGCTCCGGTGTCGGGTCGGCCCGCAGGTTCGAGGTCGTCCCGAGCAGGTGCCGCAGGAAGTACTCGTTGCCCTTGCTGGACGAGCCGAGCAGGTTGGCGCGCCAGGCGGTGAGCACCCGCGGCCAGTTGCCCGGGTCGTCCGGGTCGGTGACGGCCAGCTTGAGCTGTCCGGACGCCAGCTGCCCGGCGACGTACTGCGGCGCCGGCACTCCGGCGGCCGCCGCCTCGTCGGCCAGATCCAGGCTGCTCCGGTCGAACTGCGGGAAGAACGGCATCCACCCCATGGCCACGGATGCGGCCAGCACGTCCATCGTGTGCAACCCGGCGAACCGGCCCCGGCCCAGCGGCGAGGCCAGCGCGTCCGCCCGGTACCCGTCGTAACGCCACTGGTCGGTGTGCGCGTACCAGTAACCGGTGCCGATCATCTGCCGCGGCGGGCGCACCCAGTCGCTGGCCATGGCCATGGTCGCCCAGCCGGTGATCGGCCGGCACTTCTCCTGCCCGACGTAGTGGGCCCAGCCGCCGCCGTTGCGACCCATCGAGCCGGTGAGGATCAGCAGGGCCAGAATCGCCCGGTAGGTGGCGTCGCCGTGGAACCACTGGCAGATCCCCGCACCCATGATGATCATGGACCGGCCGCCGGACTCCTGCGCGTTCTGCGCGAACTCGCGGGCCACCCGGATCGCCTGGGCCGCGGAGACTCCGGTGATCGGCTCCTGCCAGGCCGGCGTGTAGGGCTCGGCGGCGTCGTCGTATCCGGCCGGCCAGTGGCCCGGCAGACCCGGACGGTGCACACCGTACTGGGCCAGCATCAGGTCGAACACCGTGCAGCACGACCGGTCCCCCACCCGGCGGACCGGCACCCCACGGCGCAACACCTCCGCGTGCCCGTCCGGGGTGTCGAACCGGGTGAGCAACACCTCGACCGACTCACCTTGGTCGGCGAGAACGGTTAGCTGCGGGATGATCTCGCCCAAGTCCAGGTTCCACTTGCCCACGCCGGAGTCGGTGTACCGGAAGCCCAGCGAGCCGTTCGGCACGGCGATCTCCCCGGTGCGCCCGTCGACCAGCACGGTCTTGAACGCGGCCCCCTCGCCGTCGTCCCCGAGGTCGGCCGCGGTCAGGTTCTTGCCCGGCACGTACACCCCGTCCCGCTCCTCCAGGGCGACAAGGAACGGCAGGTCGGTGTAGCGCTGGATGTAATCGACGAAGAACGGGGTGCGCCGGTCGACCAGGAACTCGCGCAGGATGACGTGCCCCATCGCCATGCCCAACGCCCCGTCGGTGCCGGCCGCGCAGGGCATCCACTCGTCGGCGAACTTGGTGTTGTCGGCGTAGTCGGGACTGACCGTGACGACCTTGGTGCCGCGGTAGCGGACCTCGGCCATCCAGTGCGCGTCCGGGGTCCGGGTGACCGGTACGTTCGACCCCACAGCATGAGATAGGACGCGTCCCACCAGTCCCCGGACTCGGGCACGTCGGTCTGGTCGCCGAACACCTGCGGCGAGGCCACCGGCAGGTCGCGTACCAGTCGTAGAACGAGGTCATCGCCCCGCCCATCAGCTCGACGAACCGGGAGCCGGCCGCGTGCGAGACCATGGACATGGCCGGGATCGGTGAGAAGCCGGCGATCCGGTCGGGCCCGTAGCGCTTGATGGTGTGCACGTGGGCGGCGGCGATCATCTCGCTCGCCTCGTCCCAGCTCACCCGGACCAGGCCGCCCTTGCCGCGGGCCTGCTGGTAGCGGCGGCGACGCTCCGGGTCGTCCTGGATCTCGGCCCAGGCCAGCACCGGGTCGCCCAACCGGGTCCGGGCCTCCCGGTACATCTGCACCAGCAGGCCTCGGGCGTACGGGTAGCGCACGCGGGTCGGCGAGTAGGTGTACCAGGAAAACGCGGCGCCCCGCGGGCAGCCCCGCGGCTCGTACTCCGGCCGGTCCGGACCCACGCTGGGATAATCCGTCTCCTGGGTCTCCCAGGTGATGATGCCGTCCTTGACGTAGACCTTCCACGAGCAGGAGCCGGTGCAGTTCACCCCGTGGGTCGAGCGCACTACCTTGTCGTGGCTCCACCGGTCCCGGTAGAAGACGTCGCCCTCGCGACCGCCCGTCTTGGAGATCGTGCGCAGGTCCGACGACACGACACCCTTGGCGAAGAAGCGACCGCTGCGCAGCAGCAGATCGGCGACGGGACCGTCCAATCCGGTGCTCATGCTGCCGCCTTTCCGGGACGCCCCGCAAGCTCGGCCGCCCCGAAACCGCCTGCACGAGTAAGTCGATGACTCGCTCGGCCAGCCTCGCTCATGATGCCTTTGACCCTGCGGTGCCGGTGGACCGGACGTGCAGTCGCAGCGCGGTGTAGATCGCGGCGACCAGACAGGTCGCCACCAGCAGCAGCAGACCTACGGTGTAATTGTTGTCGGTCGCATCGTACGTCGCGCCCATCACCAGCGGTGGGAAGTATCCACCCAGACCACCGGCCGCACCGACGATCCCGGTCACCGTTCCCACCTTCTCCGGCGGTGCGGACCGGGCCACCCAGGCGAAGACGCCGCCCGTGCCGATGCCCAGGAAGAACGCCAGGGTGACGAACGAGGCGCCGGCCGGCAATTCCGGCGCGGGCTGCAAGATCTCCACGGCCGCCATCACCCCGGAACCGATCAACGAGCTCAGCACGATGGTCTTCGGGCCGACCCGGTCCGACAGGATGCCGCCGATCGGACGGGCCACCACAGCAGCGATGGCGAATCCGGCTGTCCGGGCGCCGGCATCGGTCACCGAGAACTCGTAGATCGTCTTCAGGTAGGTCGGCAGGTACGTGCTGAACGCGACGAACCCGCCGAAGCACACCGCATACAGGAACGCCATCTGCCAGGTGATCGGCAGCTTCGCGGCTGCCTTCAACTTCGGGACCACCGGCGCGGTGTTCGGCTTCCAGTCCGGCGAATCCTTCATCGCCACCATCACCAGCACCGCGGTGCCGGCCAACGCGACCGCGATGATCACGTGCGCCGTAACGTACCCAAACCAATTAACGAACCGGGGGGTGAAGAACGCGGACAGCGCCGTGCCGCCCATCCCGGCACCGAAGACCCCGGTCGCGAAGCCGCGGCGGGCCGGCGGGTACCAGGCGTTCACGAACGGGATGCCGACTGCGAACGCGGTCCCGGCAATACCCAGGAAGAAACCGAAGATCAGCAGCAGAATGTACGAATCGATCGAACCTGCGAATGCCACCAGCAGCACCGGAACGATGGAGACGACCGAGACGACCATGAACATAGTGCGACCGCCGTACCGGTCGGTCAGCGCACCCACCGGAATTCGGCCCACCGATCCCACCAGGATCGGTGTGGCCACCAGCAGCGCGGTCTGCGAGCTGGACAGGTGCATCGCAGTGGCGTAGGGCGTGGACAGCGGCCCAATCAGGTTCCAGGCCCAGAAGTTGATCGCAAACGTCCAGGTGGCCAGCGCAAGGTTACGGCCCTGGCCGATCATCTGGGACTGCGGTCGGGTCGACGGCCCGGTCGGCCGCACGGTGCTCACGGCCTTCTCCGGCTGTAAATGCGATGATTCGGTCGTCGGGCAGGGTGTCGCTGAGACATCAAGGACTCCTTAGCCCGGATGCACCGTCGCTGCTGGGGTGATCGGCGGGTCGTAGCGCGGGATGCCCTTGGGTTTGGGGTAGAGGTGATCGACCCGGTTGGTCCGGGTGTTTCCGTTTCCTGGTTCTGATTCAGGCCGGCGACGGCTGGTGGGCGGGGGTCAGGCCATGGATGGCGGACCGTCGGCGGCGATGAACAGGTCGCGCCAAGCGGTGGCCCAGGGCCACTGGGTTGGTAGGCGAAGGGTGGCTCGTCGGGCGGACCGGGTGATCCGGGCGGCGACCGCGATCAGGTGGGCCCGCACGGTCGCGGTGACCGCTTTGGCGTGGAACCGGCCGGCCAGGACCCCGACCGCACGGGTCAGGTTGAACGCCATCGCGGCCAGGACGAGCCAGGCCGAGTTCGCGGCGAACGACCCGGACGGCAGGTGCCGCAGGGGGCCGTTCTTCAGGTCGGCGATGACCTGTTCGATGATGGCGTGTCGGCGGTGGTCGGTCTCCGCGTCGAGCATCGAGCGAGGCGAGTCGGTGAACACGGCGTGGTGCCGCCAGACCGGGAACAGCTCGCCCTGCGCGTTCGGGGCGACGTGGTCGGGATTGGCGTCGCGGACCCGGCGGACGATCAGCCGAGCGGTAACCCGGTCCGCTCGGCCGCGGGAAGTGAAAGCAGTGAAACCGATCTCGGCGACCTCGGCATCGGAGATCCACTGATCGAGTTCCTCATCGAACACCGCCTTGGGGTATCGGATAGTGGTCCATGCATCGTCCGGGATCGAGTCGATCGCTGCGGTGACGGCGCGGTCCTTGCGGGCGGTGATGGAGAACCGGGCCCCGCCCCGGCGGGCCGCGGCGATCACGTCCCGGCCGTAGAACGCGCTGTCCGCCCGCAGCACCACGGTCCCGCCCGCCCCGCAGGCCCGGGTCGTGGCCAGCGCGTCGGCGACCAGCCGGGCCGCGCCCCGCGCGGAGTTCGTCGACCCTTTCCGCAACCGGGTGGCGACGATCAGCGGCGCCGACGATGCGGTCGAGACGGTCGCCAGGAATGCATTCAAGCCCTTCACCCCGGTATACCCGTAGCCGGCGCCCTGCTTGGCGTATCCGTGGGTGGAGCGGACGGTGTCGTCGATGTCGACGAACGCGACCTCGGCGGCACTGCTGATCAGCGGGGCGTGGCCGGTCAGACCGATCAGGAACCGGGACGCGACCGCGTCGAGTTGCCGGACGTGCCCGAACCGGAATGTCCTCAGGAACGTGCCCAGCGTCGACGGGGCCCGCACGCCGGTGAACAGGCGGCTCATCGCACCGTGCCGCAGCACGGCCATGTCCGAGATCGAGTCGGCACCCGCGACCATGCCCGCGACCAGCGCAGACACCTTCATCCCGGTCGCGTGTCCGGCCCCGCCCGGCACCGTCAGATGCCGATCGGCCAGGTCGAGCAGGCCAGCGCGGGCGGCCAGGCCCATGGCCGGCACCAACCCGGCGTGCGACACCAGATTCGGCTCATCGAACACGGCCGACCGCACCGGGAGAGCATGAGATAGTTGCATCCGCGGGATGCCCTTTCTGAAAGCGCCGATCGAACCGTAGAGAAGTCCGATCTTGCTGCCTGACAAGGGCATTCCCGCGCTACGACCCGCCCCTCACCTCAGAACACGGTGCATCCGGGCTTAGGCGGCCGCGGACCCGAAAAGCTCAAGGGACTACCGGACCTCACCGCGCACGCATCGCGCGTCACGGACCGAAAGTCCACTCGACCCGAACGTACGCCCAGCCTCAACGCGGCGCGACCGGAACACGACACGCTTGCCCGGACGATTCTCGCGCGTCCGAGCAGCGAAAGGCCAGGTCGGCCGGGTGCCCGGCCGAACCCCGTCACCCAGGGTGACCCGAGGTGCGTTCGCCCCGGTCACCCGGGCTCGTGTGCTTTGCCTAATTCGGCCGAGCGGATCGCGGCCGCCTGGATCACGGCCAGGAATGCCGCCCGCACCTTGTGGTTCTCCAGCTCCCAGATTGCTGCAATGGTCGTCCGCCGGGTGATTTATAACCTCTCGCAGGGTCACCGGGTGCTCCACCGGAGTCGCGCAGCATCGCGGCGGCGCGACCGCCGACTGGATGATCAGCTCGATGGATACTGCCCGGGAGCAGCCGACCAAGATGACGGCGTCGATCATCGGCCCGACCAGGAAGAAGTAGGTGGGACCCCGGACAGCGCTGTCACCGCGTCCTGTTGCGCATTGGGCACCCGAACCACCTTGCCGACGGTGGACAGCGGGTCCTCCACCAGCCGCAGGTGCTCGGGGTCCCCGAAGCAGTCCAGTCCACAGCATCACTGGCAAAGATCGATCCCATCGAAGCGATCCGCGGGCAGATTTCCTTGACAACCGGCGGGCTGCAGCCTGGTTAACCATGAAGGCCCGCGCAGGTCAACGACCATGCGGTGGGCCAACCATCAGCCGCCGTACAACGCAACAAGCAGGCGGATGATTCAGCACGGCCCTAGGCTCAACGAGCAGGTTCGCACCCTCACCCCGAAGGTTCGTGATCGCCCCCATGAGCTCCCCCGACACCACCGCGCCCGTCGATGCGTCGCCGCTGATCAGCTCCGCGACGCCGGCGCCCGATCTGACCGACGCCCGCATCCTGGTGGCCGGCGCCGGCATGACCGGCCACCGCTTCGCTGCCCGGCTGCGCGCCCAGGATCCCGACGGCTCCTGGCACCTCACCGTCATCGGTGAGGAGGCCGAGCAGCCCTACGACCGCGTGCACCTGTCCGACTGGTTCACCAGCCACGACTCGAGCCTGCTCGCCCTCGACACCTCCGTGTGGGACGACCCGCGGATCACGCTCGTGACGAGCGACAAAGTCGAGGCGATCGACCGCGACGCCCAGATCGTGACGACCGCCTCCGGGACGACCTACTCCTACGACCGCCTCGTGCTCGCGACCGGCTCGTGGGCGTGGGCCCCGCGGGCCGAGGGCAAGGACCTGCCCGGCTCGTTCAGCTACCGCACCGTCGAGGACGTCGAGCGCCTGGCCGAGTGGGTCACGACGCGCGGCAAGGCCCTCGGGCGTCCGCTGCGGGGCATCGTCGTCGGCGGCGGCGTGCTCGGCCTCGAGGCCGCCGCGGCCCTAAAGAACATGGATATCGACACGACCGTCGTCGAATACGCCGACCGCCTGATGAGCGTCCAACTCGACCAAGGCGGCGGCGAGATGCTGCGCCTGCCCATCAAAGACCTCGGCATCCATGTGCACACGGGCGTCGGGGCCACCCGTTTCACTCCCGCGGGCGACGGTGCCGTGGGTACCGCGTACCTGTCCGACGAGACCGAGCTGCCCGTCGACGTCGTCGTCTTTTCCACCGGCATCCGACCGCGCGACCGGGTGGCCCGCGAGGCCGGGCTCGCGATCGACGAGCGCGGCGGCATCATCGTCGGCGACAGCTGCAAGACCTCCGACCCGGCGATCTGGGCCATCGGCGAGTGCGCCTCTTTCCACGGCGTGTGCGCGGGTCTCATCGCCCCCGGAAACGACATGGCCGACGTCGTCGTCGACCGCTTCCTGGGCGGCGAGCGCACCCATCGTCGGGTCGACGACGGCACCAAGCTCAAGGGTGTGGGTGTCGACGCGGCCGCCTTCGGTGACGTCAACGCATTCAGCCCCAACGCGCTCGAGGTGTCGTTCGTCGACCCCGTCAACCGCAGGTACCGCAAGCTCGTGATGTCCGACGACGCCAAGCGCCTGCTGGGCGGGGTGTTCGTCGGCGACATCGAGCTGTACTCGCAGCTGCGGCCGCTGATCGGCCGCGAGCTCGGCGCCGACCCGTCCGCCGTGATCGCTCCCGAGGGCACCGCGATGGCCGACACCGCGCTCCCCGACGACGCGGTCGTGTGCTCGTGCAACAACGTCGACGCGGGCACGATCCGCAACGCCGTCACGAAACACGAATGTCACACCGTCGGCGCGATCAAGGATTGCACCAAGGCCGGGACCGTGTGCGGCTCATGCGTGCCCACCCTCACCAAGATCCTCAACCAGGAGCTCGTGAAGACGGGCATCACCGTCTCCCGCGCCCTGTGCGAGCACTTCGACGTTCCCCGCGCCGACCTGTTCGAACTTGTCCAGCTGGGCGGCCAGGGGACCTTCAGCGAGGTCGTCGCGGCCTTCGGCACCGGCCGCGGCTGCAACGTGTGCCGGCCCGTCGTCGCCTCGATCCTCGCGACGATCGGGGCCATCACGGGCCGGCGGCACAGCCCCGTGGGGCGCCAGCTCGGCGCGTTGCAGGACACCAACGACCACGTCATGGCGAACATCCAGAAGGACGGCACCTACTCGGTGATCCCCGCGATGCCCGCGGGCGAGGTGACGCCCGAGAAGCTGCTCGTGTTCGCCCAGGTGGCCAAGGACTACGGCCTGTACGTCAAGGTCAACGGCGCCCAGCGGATCGGCATGTTCGGGGTCCGCCTCGAGCAGCTCCCCGAGATCTGGAAGCGCCTCGTCGCCGCCGGGTTCGAGTCCGGCCACGCGTACGGCAAGTCGCTGCGCATGGTCAAGTCGTGCCTGGGCACCAACTGGTGCCGCTACGGCGTGCAGGACTCGACCACCATGGCCGTCTCACTCGAGAAGCGCTATCGCGGCCTGCGGTCCCCGCACAAGTTGAAGCTCGGCGTCTCGGGCTGTGCGCGCGAGTGCGCCGAGGCGCAGGCCAAGGACGTCGGTGTCATCGCGACCAACCGCGGCTGGAACCTGTACGTAGGCGGCAACGGCGGCGCGCAGCCCGCGCACGGCAAGCTGCTCGTCGAGGACCTCGACGACCAGACGCTGGTGCGGTGCATCGATCGCTTCCTCATGCTCTACGTCCGCGAGGCCGACAAGCTGCAGCGCACCGCCCGGTGGGTCGAGGAACGTCCCGGCGGCATCGAGGAACTGCGCCGGGTGATCGTAGACGACACCCTCGGGATCGGTGCGGAACTCGAGGTGGCCATGCAGCGGCACACCGACAGCTACGTCGACGAATGGGCCGAGGCGGTCAACGATCCCGAACGCGCCGCCAAATTCGTCTCCTTCGTCAACGCGCCCGACGTGGCCGACCCCGACCTGCGGTTCGTGCCCGAGCGCGGCCAGGTCCGCCCCGCCACCGCCGCCGACGACGTCTCCTACCCGTCGCCCCTGGATGCCCGCGCCCACGCGTTCGCCGCGGCCGGCGCCGACGAGTCCCCTCGAGGAGAACCGATGAACACGACCGCCACGAGCGTCGGCATGGTTCCCATCTGCCCCGTCTCGGCCCTCGCCGTCGAGCGCGGCGCCGCCGCGCTGCTCCCGGACGGCACGCAGATCGGCGTCTTCCTGCTGGAGAACGGCAGCGTGCACGCCGTCCAGCAGCACGACCCGTACTCGGGCACCAACATCCTGTCCCGGGGCCTCGTGGGCTCCCACCTGATCCCCGGCGAGGACGAGGCCGAGAGCGTGATCGTCCCGACGCTTTCCTCGCCCATGTACAAGGAGGTGTGGAACCTCGACACGGGCGACGTGATCGACGCCGGGGGCGGCAACGTCCTGCCCATCGACGTGTTCGACGTCGAGGTCCGCGACGGCCAGGTGCACGTGGCCGTCACTGCGCGCCCGCGCCCCCGCTAGCTACCGTGTGGTCTCAGTTTTAGTCTCAATTGTGTCCGTTCGCTGTCGTCCTTGTCGATCCGGCTCCTGACATTTCACCCGGTCAGAGACCATGGCGACCTCCGGCGAACCCGCCGTTCGCGGACTTGAAAGCGTGCTCTGATCCATCCCAGCGATTCCGGCCAGCGGCACTGCCGAAGCTGCCTCTTTGTTGATCAAGGCGCTCGCGCGTTCGCGGTCCGTGTCCTCGCTCGCTTCTCTCGCTGCGGGCCAGTCCTCGCCGTCAGCTTCCGGAGTCGTTCTTAACTTGGATGACGCTCGGCGCCCGCTCACGGATCGCAAATGACCGCCTGGCCGTCCCTATCTTGACGGGTGCCTCGCCTACGAAAGGCAATCGCGTCCGATCTCGGCGTTGGAGCGGACCGCCAGCCCTGTCACAGTCCTCTCCATTGCGCGCCGGTGGAACCGGTGATCCGCTACCTGAGTCGCGCAGAGGTCGCCGAACGAATCAACGTCCGGCCGGCGACCCTGGCGCGTTACGAGCTGCCCGAGCCGGACGCGATGCTTGGCAAGTATCGCGGGTGGCTACCAGAGACAATCGACAGGTGGAACGCACAGCGCCCCGGCGCTGGCGCACGCACCGACCTCGGCCGTACCGCTCAGCCGTACGCGCACGGCGCCAACTCGACGGCACCCGCCGTCACGCACTCTGACCGCGAGTGAAGGTGTGCCGTCGTCAGTGCTCCCAGCTCGGGGGTGCCGGCAGCGGAAAGGCACTTCGCCCTGTGGGGACGAACGTTGGCACCGGACGCCAATCAGAGGCATCACCTGTGGAGACGCCGTGTTCGGCGGCAATCGAGTGGCCCGTCTCGCGGGGGGCCTGAGGGTTTGTGATCTGCGCGAGTGGACGGAGCCTGGATCTGGCCGGCTGCGAACCGATCTCAAGATCGGTCCGCTGCCGGCGCCGGCCCGCCTGGCTCCGTTCAGCCACGCCGTGTCCGCCACGGTGTATCCCGCGGGCGCCGAGGAGGAGACCGCCCCCGGCCGGCTCGTTCTGCTGTTCGACCCTGACGGGGTTCCGGCCTGGCGCGGCAACGTGCGAACCGTCGTGTTCGCCGCCCGCAAGCTGGACACGGAGATCGCGCAGGACCCTCTGCTGCCGGAGGCGGCGTGGAGCTGGCTGACCGAATCTCGAAATGAGCGGCGCCGGCCACAACAAGCTCGTCGGGACGATCACGGCCACCTCCTCGACCCGCTTCGGCGACATCGCCGGGCCGGAGCCGGGCCGACAACCTGGAGTGCGTGAGTCGTCGACCCCCGAGCACACCGAGTTGCATCTGCAGGCCTTCACCGGTTCCTGGCCTCAACGGCCGGCCTTCCGCCGGAAGGCGTCACTTTGCTCCAAGGGGCCGATCCATTCGGACTGCGCGAGCCGATAGGCTTCGTGACCGCTGGTCGGAATGGGTGCTTGACCACGGACGGCGGAAGGGCAGACACTACGGGTGACAACGGACCGACTTGTCCCTTCGGGGGCGAGCGATCATTTTGACTCGACGCCCGGTCCCTAACCCGGCGACCAAGTCCCGCAAGGCAGGGTGGGAGGACGTCCGGTGAGTAGCTCGCTGGTGGCCGCCGGGCCGGGGACGGCCGGGGGGACGATCGCCGACCAGCGTCACAGGGATGACCAGAGCCTGCTCCTGCCCACCCAGCGCTCCGCATCCCAGTTGCAGCGGACCTCGCTCCGCAGCGCGATCGTGCTGCTGGTCGACCCCGACCGTGCCACCAGAGAGCCGCTCAAGTCGAGCCTGGTCGACGTCGGCATCGGTCAGGTGATCGAGGCGCCGTCGGTCGCCGCCGCCGAGGAGATGGCGCAACACCACGTGTTCGGCGACCTGGCCCTCGTCAGCCTGCAGCTGGGCGCCGAGGCCGGCCGGCTGGTGCAGTTGCTGCGCCAGTCGGGCTGGACCCGGACCATCGCGCTGGCGTCGACCGCCGACATCGACCCGGTGATCGACGCCGTGGGCGCCGGGGTCAGCGGCGTGTTGATCGGCCGCCGCGCCAACCCCGCGGCCGCGGCCATCCCGGACCTGTCCAGCCGGGAGATCGAGGTGATCCGACTCGTCGCCGACGGCCGGTCCAACAAATGGATCGGCAAGCAGTTGTCGCTGTCCGCGCTTACCGTCAAGAGCCACCTCGCCCGGATCGGCCGCAAGCTCGGCACCGGGGACCGCGCACACATGGTCGCACTGGCGATGCGAGCCGGCGTGATCGCCTGATGTTTGCGAGCGCGCGCCTCCCGTAGGCCCGCTCGGGGGTCCTCGAAGCCAAGCGGCGGTAGGCGAGCTCGGTGCAGGTTCGGCAGACTGAATGCCATGATGGTCGTCAACAAGATCACTAACCCTCGCACCTGCACTGCGAGCCGCGTTCGCATCGAACCCGTCGGCATTCCTGTGGGATCGGAGAGTTGATAGTCGTCGATGAAAGGACTGGCAATCCGGGACGGTGGCTCGTTCCTGGCCACGGCCCTTGGTTCCTGACGAACTGCCTGACAACAGCCCGCCTCCGACGGGCCACCTTTGCGGACCGCCACGGATTCTCCCCCTGGCCAGGCAGGGAATCCATCCACCTGGCGGCTGGCCCTTGCATGGCTGACACGGAAGAGGTCACTGGTACTCCCAGTATCGCCCACCACAATCCACATCATTGACACTGCTCAATAGGCATAAGAATGATCTTGACCAGCGGCACTGGGAAGACGTGGGGAACCGCGCGGCACACCTCACCCGAGAGGTGGCGCACGACCTGCCCGCAACCCCACCGACCCAATCCGTCAGCTCGAGTTCGATGCCGCGGCCCGCGAGGTGGTGGCGCGCGCTGCCCGGCCGGCCGACGTCATCCGATTGGTCGACGCCGCCGGGAGGCTCCGCGGAGCGTTCGCGGCGCTGCTCGGCCAGGATGACGCCATGACGAATCCCGAACCTGCGTGCAACACGGTGGCTTGGTGCGAAGGCCGGTGCGACCCGACGCTCGACGAGCACGGCCCCGTCCTCGTTCGAGTGTCCAGCGGCATGAGTAACCGTCGGCCATGCCGGTCGTGGTCGACCCAGACGATTCGCGCGGCCTCGGCCACCGCGAGTGCCTCGTCGGGCTCGGCCGTGAGCTGCGCGAGCTCCGCGGGTCCGTCGAGTTTCGATGAGTGGCTGTGAGCTGAGCATCGACCAGTCGGAACAGCTCGCCGCGGCCATGAGTGTTGCGAGGCGGGCCGAGCGGTGAACAGCGACGAAGCCGAAGCGCCAACGGTCGATCCCTGGGAAGTCGTGCCCTCCGCAAGGGAGCGCGACCAGGTGATCCTGGCCTACGGGGGTGTCTCGGTAGAGCCGCGCATGAAGCCGACGTCCTGATGAGCTTCGGTGGCGAACAGAACGTCGGCCTCACCCCTGAGGAAGCCGAAGAGCTCGCTGCTGCGCTCATAAGGCCGCTCGCATCGCCAGGGCCGAGCAGTGCCGGCCTGCGAGCCGAACGGCTCGACGGGCTGTACGGCCGACTGAGGGCGGCCACCGTGGGAAATGCCCCTGCCCACAGCGCCCAACGCCTGCAATGAAGTGTCGAGGCGGTCCGCCGGGCACTCGGAACCTCCGTCTCCGGGCCGTCGCCAACCATCGGTGGCGCAACGAATGAAGGAACGAATGCCCGGCGCCCGTTGGGGAGCAACCGGTAACGTCTGCGGCCGCTGCAGCCCTCTGCACACGAGCACCGGCCGCCCCAACCTGTTCACGACAGATTTCCGCGGGTTGTGGGTTCGATCCCCACGGGGCCCACCCGGTGGTGCCTGCCCTCCATGCCCGTTCTCCCCCAGGCGACGATAGAAGAAGACGTGGACTTTGCCGGCCATTTGACGACGATGTCGACGATCTGGGCCGAGCGCGCGTTCCGTTGTCTTCAGTGCCGGCGATGGCGCGTCGGCGTAGCGTCACAGGCCTTCCACAGGAGGCGCTGATGACCGCACGCCCGGCCCGCTGGTTCGCCCTGATCGCGCTGACGATGGCCGCCTCGTTCGTTGTGCCCGGAACCGCTGCGGCGACCGGCGGTGACGGCCACGGGGACCGGGGTGGGTCCCGGTTCACGGCGGGTGCGCCGGGCGCCGGCGATCCGTACTTTCCCTGGTCCGGGAACGGCGGCTTCGACGTCCAGCACTACGACCTCTCCCTGAGGTACCAACCGCCCACCGATCCCGCCGTGCTGGTCGGGCGGCTCGACGGCCGGGCCACCATCACCCTGACCGCCACCCAGAATCTCGACCGGTTCAACCTCGACCTGCGCGGTCTGGACGTCAGCGCGCTGTCGGTCGGCGGGCAACGGCTCCGGGAGGTTCCCCCACCGGCGGCGGGAGCGCCGGCCCGCAGAGCGGCCTACTGGCAGGTGCAGGACGACACCGCGCGCAGCTGGGAACTGACGGTCCAGCCGGCGCAGGGCATCCGCAAGGGCCAACGGACGACGGTCGTCGTCGATTACGGCGGCGCGACCGGCCGGCCCACCGATATCGAGGACGCGCTCTACGGCTGGGTCACCACCGCGGACGGGGCCATGGTGGTCGGTGAGCCCGAGGGCACCATGACCTGGTACCCGGTCAGCGACCACCCGACCGACAAGGCCACCTACTCGTTCGAGATCACCGTGCCCGAGGGCAAGACCGCGGTCGCGAACGGCCTGCAGTCCCGGCCGGCGAAGACCCGGGCCGGGTGGACCACCTGGTACTGGAACGCGGCCGATCCGCAGGCCAGCTACCTGACCACCGCCAGCGTCGGAGACTTCACGCTGACGTACGACCGAACCCCCTCCGGGCTGCCGATCGTCAACGCCGTCGACAAGGACCTCAAGGACACTCCGGAGGAGCCGTTCCGGACGGCCACCGAGGCCAGCCTGGCTCGTCAATCGGACATCATCGAGTTCTTCGGACAACGGTTCGGCCCGTACCCGTTCCGCTCCGCCGGGGCCATCGTCGACGACGATTCGGTCGGGTACGCCCTGGAGACCCAGACGCGGCCGACCTATTCAGAGGTCGCCGACGAGGGGACGGTCGCGCACGAACTGGCCCACCAGTGGTTCGGGAATTCGGTCAGCCCGCACCGCTGGGCCGACATCTGGCTCAACGAGGGCTGGGCGACCTACGCCGAGTGGCTGTGGACCGAGCAAAAGGGTCTGCCCGGCCCCCAGGAGAACTTCGCTCGGATCATGGACATCCCGGCCGACGACGAATTCTGGACCATCACGGTCGCCGATCCGGGTCCGTTCGCGATCTTCAGCGTGCCGATCTACGACCGAGGCGGGGCCACCCTGGTCGCCCTTCGGGACAAGATCGGCGACCGTGCGTTCTTCGCCGGTACCCGACTGTGGCTGCAGCGCTACCGGAACGGCGACGCGTCGACCGACGACTTCCAGCAGGTCTTCGAGAAGGCGTCCAGGCAGGACCTGTCGGAGTTCTTCGACGCCTGGGTGCGCCGGCCGGTGAAACCGGCCCAGGGGTGACCCCCGGTCAACCCCCGGCCGGCAGCAGGGGCCGGCCGGACGCCTGCCAGGCCTGCATGCCGCCGTCGAGTTCGATGACGTCGGTGTAGCCCAGCGCGAGCAGTTCGCGACCGGCGATGGCGCTCATGTTCCCGCTCCTGCAGTAGATCGCCAGCGGGGTTGCCTTGTCGGCCGGTAGCTCAGCGGCCCGGGCCGCCACCTCGTTGTAGGGCAGGTTCAGCGTGGTGCCGGGCAGCGAGCCCTCGTCCGGGATGTGCACGTTGATCAGCAGCCGTCCGGCCGACTGGGCCTGGAACCCGGCCGGGTCGAGCAACCGAACCTGTCCCGACGGCTCGACGCCCTCCGTCGGAGTCGCCGCGAGGACGGCGGATGTCGGGTGGTCGTGCGACGGCAGACCGACGGACGTTGCCGCGGACGAGCAACCGTCCAGCAGGAGCACGGCGACGGCCGCGGCTGCCGCCGTTCGGGTCCTGATCATCCGTCGAGCGTACGACGCAGATCAGCTGAGATTCGGGTGACCACGAATGCGCCATCTTTGCTGGCGTGGAGTGATGACATTCCGAACTATCGGACGAACTTTGCAGAATTTCTGGTGCTATCACCCGAACGGGGGGCTACTGTGCGAAAAATGTGAACGCGCTGTGTTCGTGACGGCCGATCTTCATGGCCGACTCCAAAGCGGGAGAGGCGACGGCATGCACCGGATCAGGCAGTTCGTGACAATCGGAACGATCAGCGCGTGTTGCCTGTCGCTCGGCGCGGCACCCGCGTTCGCCGGTGGCGACCGGGGCGGAGGTCACGGCGGCCGGGACCCGATCAGCGTCGTTGCCGGAGGACTCGACGGGCCGTTCCAGTTGGCCGAGGGTGACGGCAACTCGATCCTCGTCACCCAGGTGGCGAAAGGCGAAGTCACCCGGATCGACCTGCGCACCGGCCGGACGAGGCCGGTGGCCACCGGGGTGGCCGGGGCCTCCGGCGCGAGCACTATCGACGGTCGACTGGCCGTCGTCACCGGCGAGGCACCCGGCGACGAGGGGCCACCGGCCGACGGTGCGCTGCTCTCCGCCCGCGGACCGGCCACCGGCCCCACACCACCGATCTACGCGAGCCTGCTGACCGGCCGACCTGGCGGCCAACTCACCCAGTTCGCCGACATCCTCCAGTTCCAGCTCGACAACAACGTCGACGGGCAGGATCCCAACGCACCCGATTCGCTGTCGAACCCGTTCGCGGTCACCGAGGACCGTACCCATCGCGGATTCGCGCTGGTCACCGACGGCGGCGGGAACAGCGTGCTGCGGGTGGACCGGAAGGGCAGCGTCAGCGCCTTCTTCGTGCCCGACGTGGTGACCAGCGGGGCATGCGCGGGCCGGCCGAACAACGACCCCGAGCACACCGGTTGCGATCCGGTGCCCACCGGCATCGCCAACGGTCCCTGGGGCAGCGTGTATGTCGCCGGGCTGAGCGGCGAGGCGCCTGGTGAGGGTCGTGTTTACGTCCTGGACGCCTGGAGCGGCAAACTGCGCAAGACGTTCACCGGGTTCAATTCACCGACCGGCGTCGCGGTCGACAACCGCGGCAACCTCTATGTCGCCGAGCTGCTGTGCGGCGCACCCGAAAGCGACAATCCCACTCCGGACGAGATCGCAGCCACCGGGCGGATTGTCAAGATCGCGCCGAACGAGAGGCGGACGTATGCCCAGGCGACGCTGCCGAACGGATTGCTGTTCAGCGGCGGCCGGCTGTACGCGTCGACCTGGTCGATCGCGTTCTTCTTCGGTGCCGCCGGCGCCGGCCAGGTGGTTCAGGTCGACGACAACGCCTTCGGTGCCGATCCGGTCGGCTGCTGATCGAGCACCCCGCTCATCGGTTGCCCGCCCGTCCGGGCACCGGCGACGGGCGCCGCGAGCGGGCGCCGGCGCCGCTCAGGCGACCGCCGCCCGGCGGGCGGCCAGGCTGCGGTGCACCCGGTCGTCGAGCGGCACGCCGTCCGGCCGGACCAGCAGGCCACCCGGCCGATCGGCGCCGATCAAGGCTGCGGTCACCGGGTCGAGCCGGCGAACCGAGACCGGTGGCCCGCCACCCCGGCGCCGCCCGGCCGGCCGGTCGTCCATCGAAACCAGCCGGGTCAGGCCCGGCCCGACCAGATCCAGCGTGGAGTGCCGGCCGGCCGGGCCGTCCACCCACCTGTGCGGAATCCGCCCGGCGAGATCGACCGGCACCTCGGTGTCGGCCCCCCGCCGGCTACCGAGCGGATCGAGCGAGCGGGCGACATTGTGTTCCGCGGGTGGCCGCCGTTCCGCCTCGTAGGTGTCCAGCAGCGATTCGTCGGCCCAGCCGCGCAGCACCCATGAGAGCTTCCAGGCCAGGTTGGCGGCGCCGGCGATGGCCATGTTCATTCCGGTGCCGCCCCGCGGCGTGACCCGGTGCGCGGCGTCGCCGACCAGGTACACCCGGCCGGCCGCGAAGCGATCGGCCAGCGCGGCGACGAAGGTGAACGGTTTGACCGCACCCACCTGCACCGGCAGGTCGGGCCTTCCCGCGGCCGACCGGATCAATCCGGCCAACCGCTGCGGATCCAGCACCGGCCCGCGTGGGGGGTCCTCGAACCCGACCAGCCAACGATCCTCCCGACCGGCCGGCAAGAAGATTCCGGGGAGCGGCGACTCCGTGAGGTACAGCCCGAACCGCCGGTCGCCGAGCACCGTCCAGAGCGGGGCGTGGACGACGGCGGTGCCCGTCCGCTCCGGCGCGGACCGGGTCGGCGCCGTGATCCCGAGCGCCGAACGGACGGCGCTGTAGGCGCCGTCGGCGGCGATGACGTACCGCGCGGCGATCGTGCGGAGCCGGCCGGTGCCGATGTTCCGGACCACGAGTTGCACCGCGTGGCGCCCCGGCCGGACATCCTGCACCACTTCGTCGAGCTCGACCCGGGCCGGAGGCAACTCGCGCACGGCGCCGAGCAGCACGCTCTCCAGGTGATCCTGGGGAACTGCCCATGGCCGCGTCGGGCTCAGCTCCGCGCTGCGCGCGATCGACGGGTATCCGACATCGATCGCCCGACCGGTCCCGGCATCGGCCAGCGTGTCGGCGACCAGCATTCGCCACTCGACGTCGTTGCCGCCAGCCCGGATCGCCTCGACAAGGGCCCAGGAGCGGAACAACTCCATCGTCCGCAGGCTGGCCACCGTCGCCTTCGGGTGGGTCGACGGTGCCGACTTGGCGACGAGCAGGCAACGAACTCCGTTGCGGGCCAGGCTGTTCGCGGCCACGAGCCCGGCCGGTCCGGCGCCGACCACGACGACCGGCCACACCGGATCGACCGGCGGCCAGGACGGGACAAGTACGGGAACGCTCATCCCGACCCCCTTTCATTGGACACGTTGTCCTTCAAAAAACAGCATGCGTTTCGCGAGTCACCGCGTCAAGTCAAATATGGAAAGCTGCATGGATGACCCGTCGGTACGTGCAGCAGATCCGCGCCGAGAGCGCCCAGGAGACCCGGCGGCGCATCCTGGACGCGATGGCCGAGCGACTCCGCCAGGCACCGACGGAGCCACTGAGCCTGGATCGGATTGCCTCGATGGCGCAGGTTTCCCGGTCGACGATCTACCTGACCTTCGGCTCCCGGGCCGGCCTGTTCGAGGCTTTCGCCGATGACCTGGGCGAACGCACGGGCCTCGCCGCGCTGCAGGAGGCCAACCGGGCACCCGACCCCCGCGACAAGTTGCGGGGCGCGATCGCCGCCGGCAACCGGATGTATGCCGCCGACCGCCCCCTGTTTCGGGTGCTGTTCTCGATGCGACAGCTGGATCCTTCAGCCATCGGTGGCCGGGCCCAGCGGAACGAGCAGTCCAGGGCCGAGGGCATCGCCTGGCTCACCGGACTGCTCGCCGACGCCGGCGAACTCCGACCGGATCTGGGCGTCGACGATGCCGCCCATCTGTTGTTCGCCCTGAGCAGCTTCGAAACTTTTGACACCCTCTACACCGAGCGGGGTTTGCCGCTCGAATCGGTCACCGAGCTGACCCTGTCGATGATCGAGCGGGCGTTGCTGCGCTCCGGCCCGGACGGCGGGGCCGCCCGCAGCCAACGCTGACGCTGCGCCGTTCCGCCCGCTCAGCGGACCGGCAACGCCACCACCCCGTACGGCGGTGCGCTGGTGACGCCTTCATCGAACTTGCTGTCCACCAACAACAGCCGGCCGCCGTCGAACTTGGCCGTGGTGAAAACCCGATCGGGATCGGTGGGTGCGGCGGACACGAGCCTCGCCCGGGTCCATCGATCGGCAAGTTCGAGCGTCGCCAGCTGCCGCGGGAAGTTCCGCACCACAAAGAGTGTGGGGCCGACCAGGACCAGCCCGTCGCCACCGGTCAGGTCGGTGCCGGCGGTGATTGCGACCCGGTCGACCTGCTTCGTGCGCAGGTCGAACCGCCACAACTGACCGGTTGACGACTGGACCGCCAACAGCGCCCGGCCGTCCGGGGTGGCGACGATGCCGTTGAGGTTGAACCCCGCGGCCGGCGTGATCGTGCCGCTGGCGTCCTTCCAGACGGTGGCCGACCAGCCGTGCCGGTCCTGGGCGACCCGGAAGATCCGGGGCGTTGCGTTGGAATCGGTGAAGTACGCCGCCCCGTCCGGGCCGATGGTCACATCGTTGAGGAACGCGTTGGTGGCCGGCACCTGCAGGGCGGCCAGCAGGCGCCCGGATGGCGAGTACACCCACAGGTCCGGCCGATCGGGCCGGGCCTGGTCGAGCGTGCGGTTCGGGCCGCCGGCGATGTAGACCCGGCCCAGCCGGTCGACGGTGATGCCGCGGGCGGTGATCCGGCCGTCGGTGTCGTTGCCGTCCAACCAGGTTCGGGCCGTCCGATCGGTCAATCGGGCGCGACTGATCTCGCCGCCGGTCACCTCGCTGACGTAGAACGCGCGGCGCACCGGGTCGAGCCCGATACCCTCGAACGTCGACCCGGTCGGCTGGCCGGGCAGCTCGTAGCCGGCCGGGAGCCGGCCGCCATCGGGTCGGCCACCGGCCGCGGCCGCGGCCGGTGCGGCGCCGATCCCGGCGCAGAGCAGGGCCAGCCCGATCACGGCGGTTCGCCGCAGTGGTCGGCCGTGGGTGACTCGCCCGGCGCTCGATCGTGACATGCTCGCTCCCTTTGCTCGTCGTTCTGCTCGCTGGTGGTCATGCACCTGGCAGCAAGCACACGACGCCACCCGAGAAAGGGTTCACCCACGGTAGCGATCCGGTTACAATCCGGTCAAACAGGTAGCTGGCCGCAAACGCCGCATTTCGCTTGGGCCATCAGGGTTTTCGCCCACCTGGCCGCCGGTGAAGCCTTGACGTTCATGCCGTTCACAGTGTTATCTCACTCACATCACAAACAGTGAACGCCGGATCACACCCGGTGTCGCTGCCCCCTGCCCGAAAGGTGACTACATGCGTGCCGCGAGGCGAGCCGGCGTGGTCCTGCTCAGTACCCTGCTCCTGGCCGTCGGACTGCTGGCGCCCCCGGCCGGCGCCGGCGCCGCCGGCAAGGAGACCAAACTGGCCGAACAGCTCGTCAAGAAAGTCAAGGCGAGCAACGCCAACCGGCACTTGATCGCCTTCCAGCGCATCGCCGACGCCAATGGTGGGAACCGGGCGTCCGCGACGGCTACGCAAACCGAGACCCCCGGATTCGACGCGAGTGTCGCTTACGTCGTCAGCCAGGTGAAAGCGGCCGGCTTCGACTACGAGGTACAGGAGTTCAGCTACCCGGTCGAGGTCTCGCTGGCCTCGTCGCTCAGTGTTGCCGGCGGGGGCACCTTCGAGATCATCAAGATGGCGCAGAGCATCGAGACCCCGGTGGGCGGGATCAGCGGCCCGCTGGCGGTCGTTCCGCAGGATGCCACCACCGGGTGCGAGGCCGCGGACTTCGCCGGCCAGGACTTCACCGGCAAGGTGGCGCTGATTCGCCGGGGTGGCTGCACCTTCGAGACCAAGGCGCTCAATGCCGCAGCGGCGGGCGCCGTCGCGGCGGCGATCTCGAACAACGTCCCCGGCCGGCTGACCAACGTGACGATCACCAACCAGGGTCCGATCCCGGTCGGCGGGCTGAGCCAGGCGGACGGCGACACCCTCGCCCAGCTGGGCGGTTCAGTGGTGACCGTCGACATGCGCACCGAGATACAGACTCGCACTTCGCACAACGTGATCGCGCAGACCAAGACCGGCCGCAAGAACAACGTGGTGATGGTCGGTGCGCACCTGGACAGCGTGGTGGACGGCCCCGGCATCAACGACAATGGTTCGGGATCCGCGGCACTGCTGGACATCGCCACTCAGCTCGGCGGATCGCCGAAGACCAACAACGCGGTCAGATTCGCCTGGTGGGGAGCCGAGGAGCTGGGCCTGATCGGTTCGACCGAGTACGTGAAGTCCTTGAGCTTCGAACAGCAGTTGGACATCGCGCTGTATCTGAACTTCGACATGGTTGCGTCCCCGAACGCCGCCTATTTCGTCTATGACGGCGACAATTCCGACGGTGTCGGCGCGGGCGCCGGCCCGTACGGCTCGGCCCAGATCGAGGCGACGTTCGTCACCTTCTTCCGGGACCGGTTGGGGGTGCCGACCGAGGGCACCGATTTCAGCGGTCGGTCGGATTATGGCGAGTTCATTGCCAATGGCATCCCGGCCGGCGGCCTGTTCACCGGCGCCGAGGGCATCAAGACTGCCGATCAGGCCGCCAAGTGGGGCGGGACGGCGGGCATCGCCTACGACCCGTGCTACCACCGCAGCTGCGACAACCTGGGCAACCTGGATCGGGTCGCGCTCGATCGGAACCTGGACGCCGCGGCGTGGGCGACCGGCGTCTACGCCTACTCCACCGAGGAGATCAACGGCGTGCCGCCGCGGGACAAGCGGGCCCAGCTGCGGGCCCAGTCCCAGCGGATGTCGTTGCTGGCCGCGCCCGATGCCCACGATCATGGGGCAGCCGCCGCCTGACCGCACCGCACCGCACCGCAGTGGCGCGTCGCCGGCGATTCTCGTCCGGCGGCGTGCCACTGGCGTCGTCAGCCTCGGGCCGGCAGCCGGTAGCGCAACCGCACATCGGGTCCGTACCGGGTCACGTCGACCAGTTCGGCCCGGTGGGCGTCGGCGAGGGTGCCGACCGACCCACCGGCCAACGCGGACGGCCCGGCCCCCAACAGGATCGGCGCCACGTAGGCGACGATCTCGTCGACCAGGCCGGCGTCCAGGAACGCCGCGGCCAGGCGCGGGCCACCTTCCAGGAGGACGTGCCGCTGGCCGCGGCGCCACAGCTCGTCCAGCACGGCGGCGGGATCCACCCGGCCGTCGGGTCCGGTGCCGGCCGATTCGGCGGTGGCCAGCCAGGTCTCGGCCGCGCCGTCCCGCACCCGGGCCCCGGCCGGAGTCCGGCCGGACGAATCGAGGACCACCCGCAGGGGTTGGCGGCCCACCGGCTCACCGTTCCGGTCGCGAACCGTCAGCTGGGGGTCGTCGGCCACCACCGTCCCGACTCCCACCATGATCGTGTCGATCCGCGCGCGCAGCGCGTGCACATCGGCCCGGGATTCCGGTGCGGTGATCCAGCGGCTCGTCGCGTCGGCGGCGGCCACCCGGCCGTCGAGCGTCATGCCGACCTTCCAGGTGACGAACGGCCGGCCCGACCGCATCGCGCCCAACCACACCCGGTTGACGTCCTCGGCCGCCGCGACGGCGGCCGCCGCGTCCGCACCGGCCACCTCGGGCAGGTCGACGACGTCCACCCCGGCGGCCCGCAGCCGGGCGATGCCGCCGGCCGCCGGTGGCCAGGGATCACGAACCGCGACGAGCACCCGATCCACCCCGGCGGCGATCAACGCCTCGGAACATGGTCCGGTACGCCCGGAATGGTTGCACGGCTCGAGGGTGACGATCGCGGTGGCGCCGCGAGCCAGGGGCCCCGCCGCGCGGAGCGCGGCCACCTCGGCGTGCGGGCCGCCCGGCCGTTCGTGGAACCCCTCCCCGACCACCCAGCCGCCGGGCGACAGCAGGACGCAGCCGACCACCGGGTTGGGCAGCACGGTCGGCGCACCGGACCCGGCGAGGTCGGCCGCGCGACGCAACGCACCGACCTCGGCCGGGGTCAGCACATCACTGGTCCGCACGGCACCAGTGTGCGGTGCCGGGCCGATCGGGGTCGGGTCGGGTTCAGTTCAGCTGGAAGGAACGCTTGGACAGGCCGTACCAGAAGCCGTCGACGGCGCTCGTGCCGTCCTGCCAGTCGTCCGCGGTCGCACCGAGCGACACATACAGCGGGGCCCAGTGCTCGGTCCGCGGGTGGGCGATCCGGGCCGCCGGCGCCCGGTGCTCGAAGTCGAGGATGGCGTCGATGTCGCCGGACTCGACGGCCTCCTTGGCCCAGTGGTCGAATTCCTGACCCCAGGCCGGCCCGGTGTTGCTGGTGTCGCCGAAGGTGGCCAGCGACAGATTGTGCGTGGTGAAGCCGGAGCCCATGATCAGGACGCCGTCGTCGCGCAGCGGCGCCAGCCTGCGACCGATCTCGAACAGCCCCCGCGGGTCGAGCGTCGGCATGGACACCTGCAGCACCGGGACGTCGGCGTCCGGGAACATCTCCACCAGCGGCACGTAGGCGCCGTGGTCGAGCCCGCGGTCGGCATCCTGATGGACCGGTTGACCGGGCCGGTCGAGCAGGGCGGCGACGTCCTTGGCCAACTCCGGGGCACCGGGTGCTTCGTAGGTCACCTGGTAGTAGCGCTCCGGGAAGCCCCAGAAGTCGTAGGTGAGGGGAACGGTCTCGGTGGCCCCGACGGCCAGCGGAGCGGATTCCCAGTGCGCGGACACCACGAGGATCGACCTCGGCCGCGGCAGCTCGCGGCTCCAGGTGGCCAGCTGCTCGGTCCACACCGGGTCGTCGGCCAGCGGCGGCGCACCATGGGACAGATAGAGCACCGGCATGCGAGGGGCGGTGGTGTCGGGGGCGGTCATGACGACTCGATTCGGGGGGAATTGGCGGCTGGTGAGATCGAGTCTAGTGGGATTTAGTTGAGAGTTCAAGTATCCGTTTCGTACCGCCGCTGGGCGGACGCGAGGCCCATAATCGGGTGATGCGCGAGGATCCGTGGCTCAGTGACGAGCAGCAACTGGTCTGGCGCGCGTTCTTGCGGATGTCCGGGCAGCTCAACGAGTACATCGAACGCGACATGCAGCAGACCGGCGGGATGCCGCACGCCTACTACCTGATCCTGGCGATGCTGTCCGAGTCACCGACCCGGTCGCTGCGGATGAACCAGCTGGCCGAGGCCGTCCGTTCGTCGCAATCCCGGGTGTCGCACGCGGTGGCCAGGCTGGAGGAGTCCGGGTGGGTGCGGCGCAACCCGGCCCCCGGCGACCGTCGGGGCCAGATCGCCGAGCTGACCGACGCCGGGTACGAACGCCTGCTCGAGCTCGCCCCCGGTCACGCCGAGGTGGTCCGCTCCACCATGTTCGATCCGCTGTCCCCCGAGCAGCTGGACGAATTCCGGGACATCTGCGCGACGATCCTCAAGGCGATGGCCGACCGCGGGATCACCTCGGAATATCCACCGTCGCCATGCTGAGACCGTTCCGGTTGCCGGCCGGCCCGGCCGGATGACAGCGGGCCCCCGTGACGACGTCACGGGGGCCCGCTGGCGGAGCCGCTGTGGGGAATCGAACCCCAGACCTTCTCATTACGAGTGAGACGCTCTGCCGACTGAGCTACAGCGGCGGCGTGCAAGAGTCTAGCGGCTCCGGCGGAGCGGTCGGACCCTCACCACGTCGACCCGCAGGTCACGTTGCCGACAATGCCTTCCAGTCGGCCCAGGAGTAGGTCCAGTCGTAGATGTCACCGTCGGCCGGCGACAGCGGAACGCTCGTGCCGGTGACGACGACCGGATCGCCGATCATCGCGGTGGAGTAATACGCCTGCGCGCTGGCCGCGGACAGGTTGATGCAGCCATGGCTGACGTTGACCACCCCCTGGTCACCGACCGTGTCCTGGTTCTGATGGATGAACTCGCCGTTGTCGCTGATCCGGACCGCCCAGTGCTCCGTGACGTTGGTGTACCCGTACGCCGGGTTGCTCATCTTCGTCGTCTCCTGCATGTCGCTGACGACGTGGATGCCGGAGCGGGTGACCCGGTTCGGGTCGCCGATCTCGTCGCCGCTGCCGTAGGAGGCGTCATAGGTGGCCACGGTCTGACCGTCCCGCTGGACCACGATCTGGTGGCTGTTCGCGTCGGCGAGGACCACCTGATTGCGCCCGATGCTGAAATCGCTGGTGACGTTGTCGCCGCCGAAATATCCGCCGCCGAACGGCAGGCCGTAGATGTCCGACTCGACATGCACCTGGGTGTTCGCCGGCCAGTAGTCCTTGGGCCGCCAGTCGAGCGACGGCCACTTGTCGCCGTCGTGCCTGATCCACGCCCAGGCCCCCTCCACCGCGGGTGTGGTCACGATCTTGATGTGCTGCTCGATCAGCGCCTTGTCCTGTGGCTCGTAGCCCAGGTGCACGATGACCGGCGCCGCGACACCGACCACGGCGCCGTCACCGGGCGAGATCGACGTGGTGATCTCGTCGACCGGGGTGACGGTGGTGTAGGTGCCCGTAATGGCGACGGACTTCCCGTCCGTACCCACGGCGGTCCCGGCGACCTGGTACTGCTTGCCGTAGCCCAGGGGCTCGGCCAGGGTCCAGCTGGTGTGGTCCGCGGACAGCGCGCCGTCGACCTGCTTGCCCTCCGGATTCGTCATCGTCAGGTCGGTGATCGTTCCCGCGGCGACGGAGATGGACACCGGGGCGGTGGGCGAGATGTCGTCGGCGCCGAACGTGGGTGATGCGGTGACGACGGCGATCGGCCGGGCCGGTGCGCTCGTCGGGCTCGCCGCCGACGTACCGTCCGGGGCCTGCCCGACTGCGGCGGCCTGGCCGGCCACCGCCTGGGTCATCGTGCTGCCGCCGGCGCTACCCGAACAGGCCGCCAGGGCGACGACCAGGCCGCCGAGAGCGACCGTCGTCACGATCCGCCGGAGGGCGGACGGGCGGGTGGTGATCATTCGTTCCTCCGGGAGTTCACGGCGGCGCGTGGTTGTCGAGTGCGCCCGACGACAGACGCACAGCGCGGCAACGGCGTTCATCCGTCCCCGGCATCATTTCCGGTGGCGGGTCGGCTGGGTGTGAACCGTCGAACCCCCGGTCGCGGGCACGGGAGAGGTGCCGACCGACTCAGGGTATTCGCCGGGTGGCGACGACCCGCCGGGCGATCGCGGATGTGATGGAACCCACCGGATACGCCGCGGCCCGGTCCGGCAGGTGCCGGACCGGGCCGCAGCCGGTGATGTGCTCGGGGTCAGCGGATCAGCTCGCTGCCCCAGTACTCGACGGAGTCCTTGCTGAACGCCTGAGCCATCGCCATGCGACTGCCATCGGCATAGAAGCCGGTCTTGGTCTTGCCCAGCGTCCAGATGGCGTGCACCGCCGCGTCGCCGAGTTCGGCCAACGCCTTGTCGTTCAGGTTGTTGTTCGGTGCCGCGATCGAGTCGCACGCCTGGTGGTAGCAGGCGTCGTAGGGCTCGCCCGCCGTGCCGCCGTAGACGGCCGCCTCCTCCTCGGTCTTGATTCCTTCCGCCCCGCTGAACAGCCCACCCGCCGGGATGCCGGCGGCGATGAAGGGCCCGTAATCGGATCGACCGTCGAACGCGGTGGGTTCGCTGGCCAGTCCCTGACCGGCGAAGTAGTTGGTGAAGATCTGCTCGATCTGCCCGGAACCAGGCTGCGGACCCGCGGCGCCGTCCGAACCGTCACCGTCGTAGACGAACCGGACATAGTTCGGCGAGCCGAGCATGTCGAAGTTCAGGTTGGCCATGATCTTGTTGAGCTGCGCGGCGGGCAGGGTGTCGACATAGTGTTCGGAGCCGAGCAGGCCGGCTTCCTCGGCGCCCCAGAACGCGAACCGGAGCTTTTGCTGCGGCTTGAGCTTGAGCTTGCTGATCTGGACGGCCGTCTCCAGGATCGTCGCCGACCCGCTGCCGTTGTCGTTGATGCCGGGACCCTCCAGCACGGAGTCCAGATGAGCGCCGACCACGACCACCTTGTTCGGGTCACCACCCGGGCTGTCGGCGATGACGTTCCAGGTCGGCCGCACCTCGCTGGCGGTCGAGGTGACCACCTGCATGGTGACTGCGCCCTGTTGCACCTGCTGGTACAGCGCCGCCCCGTCGGCGAAGCTCAACCCGACCACCGGGATCGACTGC
This sequence comes from Nakamurella sp., assembly GCA_044223435.1. Lineage (GTDB taxonomy): Bacteria > Actinomycetota > Actinomycetes > Mycobacteriales > Nakamurellaceae > Nakamurella. The sequence goes on along the minus strand of JBGALY010000006.1, from coordinate 163,001 downwards.
GGGTTGCCCAGCGTGCCGCCGGGCAGGTCGGTTCGACCCGGTTGTCCCTCGTTGAAGATGATCACGGCGTCGTAGCCGGCGGCCGCGGCGTTCTGCGCCTTGGTCTCGAACGTGCAGGTGCCGCGCTGGACCAGCGCCACCGCCGGATCGGCCGGCGCCGGGGTGAAGTCGGACGCCTCGCATCCGCTGGTCGAGCTCGGCTCCGGGCTCGGCGGGATCACGATGTCGTTGGTCGGCACCAGGGTGCCGGTGACATCGCCGCTGCCGGAGTACTCGAAGGTCTCGGTCTCGTAGTCGGCCGCCGTCGGGGCCACCTCGCGCAACTCGGCCGGCCCCAGTTCCTGGAAGAAATTGAAGTCGAACTTCTGCAGACGCACGTCGTAACCGGCCTGCCGCAGAGTCTGGCGGACGTAGTCCGCCGAGGCCTTGAACCCCGGCGTGCCGGACGCCCGGGTGCCGTCGTTCTGGTTCGCGATCCGCTGGAACACTCGTTCGTGGCCGATGATTCCGCCCACGGTCACCGCATCGCGCAGCCGCTGCGTGTCGACTTGATCGACGGCGGCGGCGCTCGTCACCGGCAACACCATCGCTGCTGCGACCGCACAGGTCACCAGAAGTGACTTTCTTCGCACAACACCCTCCAAACAGGACTTTCTTCACCTCGGCCTTGAAGTGGCGAGATGTCCTCCGGAGAAGTCACCCGATGTGATCGAACCGACACGGAATGATCCCCGTCGTTACCGATTCGTTATGAGAGACGGCTGTGAAGCGGCTCGGAAACGATCTTGACGGTTTCGCCCCGTAGGTCCACCGTTGACGTATTCGACCGGGTCGGCCCGCCGCTGTGCCCGCCGACTCTCGCTGCGTTCGCCCGCGGGATCCGGAGCGGATCCGGCTCGCGAGAACCGAACGAGGGCGGTCGCCGTATGGACAGGCACGCCCAGATCGGGCGACGGAGCAGATCCGGGCCTCCCGCCCGGAGGGGGAGGACCCGTGACGGCAAGTTCCGCGCCTGAACAGGCCGCACCGGCCGGCCGGCAACCACGGTGGGGACTGGCCGCGGCCGGCGTGTTGGGCCTCGTCGTCGCCGCCGTGCTGGCCGCCTACTCGCGGGTCCATCCGGGCAACGGCGCGGCAATCATCACCTTCGGGTTCAACACGTTGCTGGCGATGAAGACCTGGTTGACGACGGCCGCGATGGTTTTTCTGGTCGTGCAGGTCATCAGCGCGCTGGCCATGTGGGGCCGGTTGCCCGGGGTCGGCGGATCCCCTTCGTGGGCGAGCCCGGTGCACCGGTGGTCGGGGGTCGTGGCGTTCCTGATCACCCTGCCGGTCGCGTTCCAGTGCATCTGGTCGCTCGGCTTCTCGGATTCATCGGCCCGGACGCTGGCCCACTCCATCGCCGGCTGCCTGTTCTACGGGGTGTTCGCGACCAAGATGCTTTCGCTCCGGCTGCCCGGCCTGCCGGGCTGGACCCTGCCCGTACTGGGGGGGTTGTTGACCACGGTCCTGGTCGTCGTCTGGTTCACCTCCGCCTTCTGGTACTTCACCGCCTCCGGGCTCCCGCTGTGGTAACCCGTACCGTCTCGAACCTCCGGGAGCGACCGTGACCATCTCCGAACCGGACAACCAACCGTCATCGCCTGCCTCGTCGGGGCCACCGGACGACCCGGACGCGGAAACGGCAGCGCGAGCGGCCGGCTCCGGTGCCGCCGGCTTGGGTGCCGCCGGCGGGACTTCCGGAGCGGGAGCGATTCCCGCGCCCGGCGGCGCGGCCGGACCGCCGCCGGGCTGGGCGTCGCCGCCTCCCCGCCGTGCCCCCGGGCCCACACCGGGTCAGGCGTCCGGAGCTGGGTGGAGCCAACCGGGACCGGGTTGGCCGCCGCAGTACGGCACCCCGATCCCACCGAACGCGCCGGGTTCACCGAGCGGGCAACCGTACGGGCCACCGCCCGGAGCGCCCTACCGCGGTCCGGGTCCGGTGTCGGGTGATCCCCGGGTGTCCGGCCCGCAGTACCCGGGCCGGCAGTATCCGGGCCAGTCACCCGCGTCGGCGGGCCGGCCGGTCCCCGGTTCGGGCCGGCATCAGGCGCCACCACCCGGGTCGCCGACACCCGGGACACCCGGAGCGTACGGAGCCCCCGACCAGCCCTATGGACCACCGCCCGGAACACCCGGGACGTACGGCGCGCCCGGCCAGCCCTACGGCCCACCCGGGACGTACGGCGCGCCCGGCCAGCCCTACGGCCCACCCGGGACGTACGGCGCGCCCGGCCAGCCCTACGGCCCACCCGGGACGTACGCCCCGGGCCAACCCCCCGGACCACCGCCCGGGACGCCCGGCCGGCACTCGGGTCCACCCGATCGGTACGGCCCGGGCGGACCGCAACCCGGGACCGCACAGTCCGCTGCCGCCCCGACGGATTGGCCGGCGGCGGCCGGCCCCGGCCCGGGCAGTGGCGCCCAGGTCACCCAGGCCCTCGGCGGGTTCACGCTCCCGCCGGGCGGTCCGACCCGGCCCGCGGCGGACCGGGCAACGTCCGGCGATTCACCGGTACCGTCCCGGCGCGGGTTGCTCGTCGGCACCGGGGTGGCCGTGATCGCCGCGGCGGCGGGTGCGACCTGGTACGCCGTGGCCGGCCCGGCTCCCCGGCACGCTCCCGGCGAGGCCGGGTACTCCGCACCGTCCGCGAGCGGCGCGAATCTGGGTCCGCTGGCGGACATCCCGGAGAACGGCGGCACCGTGTTCGACGACCAGGAGATCGTGGTGACCCGAGGCACCGGCGCCACGGTGCACGGGTTCTCCGCGGTGTGCACCCATCAGGGCTGCCTGGTCTCGCGGGTCAGCGGAAACGAGATCACCTGCCCGTGTCATGGCAGCGCATTCGACGCGACCACCGGCGCCGTGGTGCGTGGCCCCGCCCAGCGCCCGCTGCCGGCCGTCCCCGTCAAGGTGGTCAACGGATCGGTGGTCACCGGATGAATGCCACGGGGAGGAGGTCGCAATGAGGCATCTACCGACCTGGATCTGGATCGCCGGGGCCGCCTTCGTGGCCGGGGCACTGATCGCGTCCTTGTTCTGACCCGCCCGCCGCGACGGCGCCGAGTGGGTGGATGCGGTCCTCGAATCCGCGGATCAGGACCGCTTCTGCACCATCGACCGGGGTGGAGCGGGACCCCCGGCCCGCTCAGCCGGGGGTCAGATCCCGCCCCTCGTACGCCTTGCGCGAGCCACACACCGACGCCTTCGGGCAGACCTGGCGCGACCCGTCGGCGGCCAGCTTGATGACCACCGAATCGCCGGGCACGGAATGTCCGACCACCCGGCCCGGCCCGGCGGGGCTGTCGACCTCTTCACCGATCGCCGGCGCGGTGGCCTTGAAGTCCTGGTACAGCGGGTGCTCGTACTTCAGGCAGCACATCAGCCGACCGCAGGCGCCGGAGATCCGCATCGGGTTGGCCGGCAGGTCCTGGTCGCGGGCCATGGCCAGGGTGATCGGTTCGAAGTCGCGCAGGAACGTCGAGCAGCAGGTGTCGCGCCCGCACGAGCCGATGGCACCCGTGACCCGCACCGCGTCCCGGGCGGCCAGCTGGCGCAATTCGATGCGGGTGCCCAGGGTCGCCGACAGATCGCGGAGCAGGGAACGGAAGTCGACGGTCTCCGGTGACGAGTAGTAGATGACGGTCTTGCCGGCGGGCCCCTGCGGATCGACCGACAGCACCTTCATCGGCAATCCGTGCTCACGGATCAGCCGGCGACTGGCGACCAGGGTTCGGGCCTTCACCCGACGCAACTGATCCGCCGCGGCCAGATCCGCGTCGGTGGCCATGCCGAGCAGCACCGGGAAGCCCTCGGTGTCCTCGCTGGAGTACTCGGCCGCCCAGACCACCCGGGCGGCGACCCCGCCCTGCTCGGTCGGCAACATCACCATGTCCCCGACCTGCGGGCGCAGCCCGCCCGGGTCGGCGTAATGAAGCTGCCCGTTGGCGGTAAAGGTCACCGCACACAACATGCCCATGCCCAGCCACGGTACGCGGTGCGGGCCGGCCAACCGGTGCACCGTCACCGGTCGTCGCCGGCGGCCGGCCGTCAGTAGAGTGCGGACGATGAGCGGCACAACACGACGAATCCTGACGGCCAAAATCCTCGCCCTGAGCCTGCTCGGGCTCGGCCTGGTGGTCGCCGCCGTCGTGCACCGCCGTTCGACGGCGCCGGTGCCCCCACCCGGTGCCGTCGCCCGCTGATCCTCCTTCGGTCGGGCGTCGCGGCGGCCGGGTCGCATCCGGCTCCGGCACCATGACGGCGCTGGGTGACGTAGCTTGCGGGGATGAGCGTCGAGATCGATGTTCGTCCCGTGGGACCGGCCGACATCGACGACCTGGCCGATCTGTTCGAGCGCGACCGGAACACCCGGCATTGCTGGTGCACCGCGTTCTGCACCACCGGCCGTCAGTTCGCCGCAGGCTGGTTCGGGGGCGGCAACCGGCGGCGCTTCGCGGCGCTCGCCGCCGCGAGCGAACACCCGATGGGCGTGCTGGCGCTGCTGGACGGCGAGCCGGTCGGCTGGTGCGCCTGCGGTCCGCGCTCGCGGTACACCGCCGCCATCTCCGGCCGCAGCCGGTTGCTGCAGACCCGCCCGCGCCAGGACGACGACCAGGTGTGGTTGATCGCCTGCCTGTTCGTCGACGCCCGGCACCGCGGGCGAGGCATCAGCCATTCCCTCATCGCGGCGGCGGTCGCCCAGGCGCGACGGGCGGGAGCACTGGCGGTCGAAGCCTGGCCCCTCAGCTCGTCGGCCACCCGCCCGGCCGACCTGTTCCTGGGCCGCGAGGAGGCCTTCCAGGCGCAGGGCTTCACCTGCGTCGACCGCCCGAGTCCGAGGCGCAGCATCATGCGCCTGGATCTGCGCCCGGGCGACCGCTCGGGGTGAACCGCGCGACTCACCACCCCCAGGTGCCGGGCTCCCCCTTGAATGGCCCGACCACGTCGTCGGTGATCCATCCGCCGTAGAAGCCGCCGGCCTGCGGCCGGACCAGTTCGCCATCGATCCGGCACTCCACGAGAGCGGGCATGAAGGAGACGTAGCCGGCAATCGGAGCGAACCGCTCGGTCGGCCGCTCGTAGCTCCAGGCCGCGGCCTGAAGGAGCAGCCCGGCCGGTCCGACGACGTCCCAGTAGGTGGCGGCGCCCTTCCACTCGCATGTCGTGGACCGCCGACCCGACCGCACCAGGGTCCCCGGCCGGACGTCGGCCCGGGGCAGGTACCAGCTCGGCGGGTGGGTCGTCTCCAGCACCCGGTAGGCGCGGGTGGTGTCGGCGACGACGACGGGCGCAGACGCGTCGCCGGCCGTCACCCGCACCCGCCTGGTCGACGGCACGAGTGCGGGCGGCCGGGGATAGTCCCAGACGGATTCCTGACCCGGTCGCGGGACGATCGGCGTGGCCCGGGGGTCATGACGCACCATGCCTCATTGTGCGACGCGTCCGCGCGGATGCCGGCCGCACCGCGAAAGGCGATCTGGTGATCGGCGCCCCCCACGCTTGTCAGGACGCGCCGGGGTGGTGTCGCGATCCGGTGTACAGGGCCATCAGCATGGCCTCGATGGCGATCTGTGGCTTGACGTTCAGATCGATCGCCTCCCGGCAGGCCAGCACGGCGTCGACCGCGGCGAGCGCCCCCGCGGATCCCATCCGCGCCGCCGACGCGTCGACCTGCGCCGGGATGTCCGGATTGAGCAGCGGCGCATCCGAACCGAGGCTCCGAGCCAGCACATCGCGGTAGAAGCCGGACAGATCGACCAGGGCGCGGTCCAGCACGTCTCGCTCGGTCCGGGTCGCCCGTGATTTCTGCCGCCGTTCCATCTCCTTGACCACCCCGGCCGAGCCGCGAGCCACCCCGCCGGCGCCCCGACCGGTGCCCCCCGCCCCGAGCGCCGTCTTCAGCTCCGCCAGCTCGGCGGCGTCCCGGCTCTCGGACATCGAGGTCGCCTCGCCCTTGGCGTGGGCAAGGAGTTCGGCAGCCTGGGTGAAGACGTCGCCCAGCGTGCGCAGGGCGCCCGGCACGGCAAGGATTCGTCGTCGCTGTTCCCGGGCGTCCTCGTCCCGGGCCAGCCGGCGAGCCCGCCCCACGTGACCGGCGGACACCGCCGCCGCCCACTGGGCCGTCTGCGGGTCGATGCCGTCCCGCCGGGCGAGCACGTCGGTGATCGCCGCGACCGACGGGGTGCGCAGGCCGACCACCCGGCACCGCGAGCGGATGGTCACCGACACGTCGTCGGGGTGCGTGGACGGCGCGCAGAGCAGGAACACGGTGTGGGGGGCCGGCTCCTCGACCGCCTTGAGCAGCGCGTTCGACGCGCCTTCGGTCAACCGGTCGGCGTCCTCGATCAGCACGACCTGGTAGCGGCCGGTCGCCGGGCCGCGAGCGGCCAGTTGCACGACCGCTCGCATCTCCTTGACCGAGATGGTCAACCCCTCGGGCACGACCGCCCGAACGTCCGGATGGGTGTGGGCCAGCACGGTGCGGCAATGCGTGCACTGACCGCACCCGCGCAACGGGCATTGCAGGGCGGCGGCGAACGCCCGGGCCGCCACCGACCGGCCGGAACCGGCGGGACCGGTGAACAGCCAGGCGTGGGTCATCGCCGCGCCGGGCACATCCGGGTCCGAATGGGAGGCGGCCACCGCCGTCGAGAGCTCGTCGACGGCCGCCTGCTGGCCGACCAGATCGTCGAACACCGGCGCGGGCCCGGGGGCGTCAGGCATCGGTGCCGCCCCCGTCGGTCCGGTCCGGCAGCGCCCGACCGAACGCCACCAGGGAGTCCAGCCGCGCCACATTCGCGGGGTGCGCCGGCGACCGGATGAGGTCGGTGATGACCAATCCGGCCCGCGCGGCCACCACGGCCAGCGTGCGTCCGGTGAAGTGCCAGATGTGCTGCTCGGGTTTGAGCGTCCACCAGCGGGCCCCCAGCACGCGGGCCGGCACCGATGAGACGTACGGGACGGACAGCGCGACCAGGCCGCCCGGGGCGAGCCGGGACCGGACCTCGCGCAGGAACGCCAGCGGGTCGGGCACGTGTTCCAGGGTGTCCCAGAAGCAGATGACGTCGGCCGGCTCGGCCGGGGCGTCGGCCACCTCGCCGGTCAGGACGTCCAGGCCCAACTCTTCGCGGGCCACCCGGCTCCCGGTCCGGGAAAGCTCGACGCCGCGCGCGGCATAGCCCGCGTCCCGGGCCGCGGCCAGAAACAGCCCGTACCCGCTACCGATCTCGAGCAGCCGGGCGGGCGGCGGGCGGCGGCGACTGATGCCGGCGAGCCGACCGTGCGTCCAGGTCCGCTGCAACAGCATCGCCGGTGAGCTCCGGGCGCGGTCGCCGTAGACGCCGCCGTCGAAATAGGCCGGCTCGTCGTAGAGCCGTTGCCGAGCGACCGCGTCAAGCCGGGGTGAGACGAACACGAGCGCGCACACCGGGCACCGGGTGACCCCGAACGGAGGCACGTGATGCACGATCTCGCCGGGGACGCCGCACACGCAGCAGGTCACCTGTTCGGTGTCGGCGGCGGTCCATCGCGCCCCGGGCGGGGCGGCGGGCGCGGAGGCGCGGTCGGGCACCGGTGGACCTTTCGGTTGGCGGTCGATTCGGACCCGGCCACCGTAGCCGAGCCGTCCGACAGCCCGGGCCCGGGACGAGTGGCTCCCGGTTCCACCGGCCGGCCGCGGTCCCCGCCCCCGGCGTCAGCCGGGCCGATGTTCCGCAGGCCCCCGCACCGCGGCCCGCAGTTGTCGGGGCCGCTGTCCGGGGGGCACGCTGGGCGGCATGACTGCGGAGACGTTTGTGATCGTGGGCGCGTCCCTGGCCGGCGGCAAGGCCGCGGAGACACTCCGCGCGGAAGGCTTCGCCGGCCGCGTGGTGCTCATCGGCGCCGAGACCGAGCCGCCGTACGAGCGTCCCCCGCTGTCCAAGGGCTACCTGGCCGGTTCGGACGAGCGGTCGGCGGCATTCCTGCACGAAGCCGCCTGGTGGGCCGACCACGACATCGACTGGCGGCCGGGCACCGCGGCGGTCGGGCTGGATGTCCGGTCCCGCACGGTCGCCCTGCATCCCACCGACACGGTCGCCTACGACCGGCTGCTGATCGCCACCGGATCGGCCGTGCGCACCCTGGATCTGCCCGGATCGGACCTGGCAGGAGTGCGGTACCTGCGGACCCTGGACCAGTCCGACGCGCTGCTGACCGCGTTCCGGCGGGGCGAGCCGGTCGTCGTGGTCGGGGCCGGCTGGATCGGGTTGGAGGCCGCGGCCGCGGCCCGGGGTCACGGCTGCCCTGTGACGATCGTGGAAACGGCGGCCCTGCCCCTGCAGCGGGTCCTGGGTGACGAGGTCGCCACCGTCTACCGGGACCTGCACGTCGCCCACGGCGTGGACTTCCGGTTCGGCGCCGGTCTGCGGGAGTTCCGGGGGTCGGGCGGAGCGCTGCAGGCGGTCGTGCTCGACGACGGCACCGAACTCGAAGCGGGCACCGCGGTGGTGGGCGTCGGGATCCGGCCGGTCACCGAGCTCGCCGCCTCGGCCGGATTGGCGGTCGACAACGGCATCGTCACCGACGCCCTCCTGCGGACCTCGGACCCCGCCGTCTTCGCCTGCGGCGACGTCGCCAACTCCTTCAATCCCCTGCTCGGCCGGCACCTGCGCGTGGAGCACTGGGCGAACGCACTGAACGGGGGGCCCGCGGCGGCCCGCGCGATGCTCGGCGGGACCGAGGAGTACGCGCCGCTGCCCTACTTCTTCTCCGACCAGTACGACCTGGGTATGGAGTACTCCGGCTGGGTGGCGCCCGGCGAGTACGACGAGATGGTGTTCCGCGGTGATCCGAAGTCGAACCGGAACGCTCCCGAGTTCCTCGCGTTCTGGCTGCGCGACGGTGCCGTGCTGGCCGGGATGAACGCCAACATCTGGGACGTCAACGAGGACATCCAGGCACTGGTCAAGGCCGGGCTGGCGGGACGCCGCGTCGACCCGACCAAGCTGGCCGATCCGGACGTCCCGCTGACGGACACCCTGGCCTGACCCAGCCCGGCGGGTTCAGGCCACCTTCTCCTGCTCGACCCGGGCCGGGGAGCGCTCCCGCAGCACGGACGCGATGCGCTCGGTCACCTCGCCGTTGATCACGCCGTGCTCCTCCGACAGCGGCCGCACGACCAGGTATCGCTCCGGGGTGTAGGACGCCCGGTCCCGGAACGCCTGCGCCGCGTCGACCCGGTCCTCCTCGTCCACGTCGACGGCCGGCCGGGTGCCGTCAGCGGTCTCGAGTGCGGTCTCGGCGCCCTCCGGCACCGGGGCGCCGTTGAGGACCACGCCCGCCGCGTCGGTCGCCGGTTCGCTGACGGGTGGCGTCGCCGGCTGGCTGGCATTGACCAGCACGGTCAGGTCGGGCTTGAGACCGCCGGCGGCCCACTGCGCAACCCGGCTGAGCCGGGCCTCGTCCAGTCCGAGGAGCCGGTAGCGCACGATCAACTCGTCCAGGAATCCGTCGCACAGCACGATGGTCCCGCCCTCCAGGGCGGGCGCGACCCGGGCGGTCATCAGATCGGCCAGCGACGCGGCGGCCCGCAGCGCGTCCGCCAGGGGGTCGCCGCTCGGCGCCACCCCCACTGCCGCCCTTGGCTCCGACCGGTGGATCACCGCGGTCAGATAACCGGACTCGACCAGGTGGGTCTCGATCCCGCGCAGATACTCGGCCGCCGCCGCGGGGTCCGCGCCCTCGACCGCGATCAGCACGCCGGCATGCTCCGACGGCTCCTCCCACAGTGACTGCGGCATTCGCCGCCGGAACAGCCGTCGCCGCATCCCCGAGGTCAGCCCACCGATCTGCCGTCCGATCAGGGCGCTGACGGTGAACGCGATCAGCCCGCCCACCGCCAGGACCACGGCCGGTCCGGTGATGTCGAAGCGGAAGTCGCCGACCGTGACCGGGTGGCTGCCGATCGCGCCGGCGGCGACGGGCCCGACCGCGATGGTGAGCAGCAGGATGATCCGGACCGAGGACATGACGAACGCGAAGACCCGACCGCGCAATTGGTCGGAGACCTCATGCCCGATCATGGTGAACCCGTTGATCCAGGCGATCCCGGCAAACACCCCCATCAGGGATGCGGTGATCGCGGCGCCCAGAAAGTCCTGGAGCACGCTCATCACGATCAGGGCGATGCCCGCGGCGCCGATCGCCGGCGTGAAGATCATCCGCCGGGGCACGTTCGGGAACACCTTCGGGCCGATGAGCATGCCCAGCGCCAGGCCCGTGAACACGGCGCCGAACAGAATGCCGTAGCCGGCGTTGCCGGCACCGAGGGTCGCGACGTACGCCTGGGCGACCCCGGCGACCAGGCCACCGGCGCCGAATGCGCCGAGGATGCCGATGTAGATCGACCGCATCAAGCGGTTCTTGCGAACGAACGAGACGCCTTCACCGATCAGCGAGAAGATGTTCCGCGACGTGCTCCGGTCGCCGACGAACGACGGGATCAGGTTCCGGGAAATCAGCACCATGAAGGCGGAGAAGAAGTAGGTGCCCGCGTCGATGGCCAGGGCGATGTCGATGGCCAGGGTGTTCGTGCCGCCGCTGATCAGCGCGCCGCTGTCGCCGGCCACGTCGGGCACGCCGAAGAAGCTCGCCAGCGTGGACAGCAGGGCGAACAGGGTGGCGGCGACCGGGACCATGCCGTACACGGACACGTAGTTGAGCTGGTTGGCGACCGCCAGTCGTTCCCGTGGGACCACGTTGACCCACATCGCCTGTTTGGCCGGGGTGGAGAACAGGCCGATCGCCTCGACGAGGAACTGCGCGACGAGCAGCCACAGCAGGTTGCCGGAGAAGATGATCGACACGTAGAGCAGCCCGGCCAGGGTGTCTCCGGTGATGGCGACGGTGCGCCGGTCGAACCGGTCGACCAGCGCACCGGCGATCGGACCCAGGATCAGGTCCGGCAGCAGGCGGGTCAACAACACGCCGGATACGGCCGCGCCCTGAGCCAGATTGGACGAGTCCTTGGTCAGGTAGGCGGCGAACGCGGTGGTCGCCAGCAGGCCGAGCCAGTCGCCGAGGCTGGACACCGCGATGGCCGCCCACAGCCGGCGGAAGGCGGGCAGGCGCAGCAGCACCGCGACCGAGTTGGGCTCCTTGTTCCGTTTCACGTCGCCCGCTGCCGTCCGCTCATCGGTTCGGCCTCCTGGCCCGCCCGGCGGGCTCTCGCGGCCCGCCCCGGCCGACCCGGCGACCGTGCAGATGGGTCGTCCGGTGGGTCGACCTCATCGGTTGAACAGTCCGCTGACGGCGTTGATGATCTGCTGGGCGACGCCGCTCGCGAACGCGATGACGACCAGGAACACCAGCACCGCCCAGACGCTCGACCCTTTGTTCCGCCGGCGTTGCGGGTTCCGCGGCAGCGGCGGCGTCGGGGCGTGTGATGCGGGCTGATATCGCTGGGTGGCCAGGTTGACGTTCTGGGCGACCCCGGTGAAGGTCGAGCGCAGGAAGCCGGCCACCTCGGCCGCCGTCGGCGTTCGGCCGGTCCACGCCGAGGATGACGGCGGGGTGGGCCCGCGCTGGGCGCCGGACGGTCGCGGTACCGGCGGGTGGGGCGCGCCGGTATGGCGTGGTTCCGGCGCACTCCACGTCGGCGCCGCCGGCCGCCGCTGCGCCGGGCGGGGCGGCATCGGCTGGGGCGGCATCGGCTGGGGCTGGCGTTGACGCGAGCCGGATCGGCCCGGCTGGGCCACCCAATCCGCGGTCGCACGCTGAGCGGCCATCCTGGCCTGGGCCGGCGTCGGCACCGCCGCACCAGCGGCGAGCAGGGCGGCCGGATCCACCGGGGGCACGGCGACCATCGCGTCCGGCATCGGCGCGGACAGCGCATCCGGGTACACCTGCAGCACGGGCATCAGCACCGCCGGGTCGCCGGTGCCGTCCGGACCGCACAGGGCATCGGCGAACAGTTGGTCGGTCCGGCTCCGGGTCACGTCGGGCGCGCCGGCTCCCCGCGCGGCGTCCACCGGCCCAGTCGTCATGACCAAATGGTAGGACGCGGCACCGGCAGTGTGACCCCCATCGACCCGGTCGTCCGGGTAAAGCCAGGGTTGTCACCCATTCTGAACCGTCCGGGACGGGGGTCGGGCGGTGCGTCGGGACCGGAGCGGAGGTTCACGACCATCCGGTCGCCCGCCGGCGTCGGACCTGCGCCCATCACCCACGCGCTACTCGCCGGGCTTGGCCCGGGCCACCCGCGGCTTGGTCGCCGCCTTGGTGGCGCGTGGCTTGGCCGCGGTCTTGCTCGCCGTCCGGGTACCGGTCGCGGCCGCCGCCTTGGCCCCCGAGGAAGCCGGCTTGCGGGTGGTCGCGCGTTTGGGTGCGGGTCCCCGGGCTCGCCGGTCGGCCAGCAGTTCGGCGGCCCGCTCGACGGTGAGGGTGTCGACGTCGTCGCCCTTGCGCAGCGAGGCGTTGGTCTCCCCGTCGGTGACGTACGGACCGAACCGGCCGTCCTTGATCACCATCGGCTTGCCGCCGGCCGGGTCGACGCCCACCTCGCGCAGCGGCGGCGCCGCGGCCGCCGACCGGCCCCGGGTCTTGGGCTGCGCGTACAGCGCCAGCGCCTCGTCCAGGGTGACGTCGAACAGCGCATCCTCGCTGGCCAGGGAACGGGAGTCGGTGCCCTTCTTCAGGTACGGCCCGTACCGGCCGTTCTGCGCGGTGATCTCCTGCCCGTCGGCCGGGTCCACCCCGACGACGCGCGGCAGGGAGAGCAGCTTGAGCGCGGTCGGCAGGTCGATCGTGTCCAGCGTCATCGACTTGAACAGCGACGCGGTGCGCGGCTTGGCCGCCGCCTTGGCGGTCTTCTTGCCGGTCCCGGTCGGCGTCTCCGGCTCGGGCAGCACCTCGGTGACGTACGGGCCGAACCGGCCGTCCTTGGCCACGATCATGTGCCCGGTGGCCGGGTCGACCCCCAGCTCGTTCTCGCCGCCGTCCCCGGACTGCGCGAACAGCCGCTCGGCCGTCTCGGCGTCCACCTCGTCCGGGGGCAGGTCCTCGGGCAGGTTCGCCCGTTGCGCGGTCGGTTCGCCGTCGTCGCCCGGCACCATCCGCTCCAGGTACGGCCCGTACCGGCCGACCCGGACCAGCACCTGGCGGCCCTGCTCGTCGAGCAGCAGCGGCAGCGAGTTGACCTCGCGGGCGTCGATGTCCTCCAGCCGCTCGCCGACCAGCTTCTTCAGGCCGCCGGACCGGCCGACCGAACCCTGCGGGCCCAGGTCGCCGCCGAAGTAGAACGCGGACAGCCAGTCGGTCCGGCCGATCCGGCCGTCGGCGATGCCGTCGAGCTCGTCCTCCATGGCCGCGGTGAAGTCGTAGTCGACCAGCCGGGAGAAGTGCTGCTCGAGCAGCCCGATCACGGCGAACGCGATCCAGGACGGGACCAGCGCCTGCCCCTTCTTCCACACATACCCGCGGTCGATGATCGTGCGGATGATCGAGGTGTAGGTGGAGGGCCGACCGATGCCCAGGTCCTGCAGCGCGCCGATCAGCGACGGCTCGGTGTAGCGGGCCGGCGGGGTGGTGACATGGCTGGCCGGGATCAGCTCCCGGATGTCGAGCTGCTGGCCCTGTTCCAGTTTGGGCAGCCGGCGCTCGGCGTCGTCGGCCTCGCCGCCGGCCTCGGCGTCCACGGTCTCGACGTAGGCGCGCAGGAAACCGGGGAAGGTGATGGTCCGGCCGCTGGCCGTGAAAACACAATCGACACGCCCAGCGGTGACATCTGCGGTGGCGGCGATCTTGACCGACAGGGTCAGCCCCCGGGCGTCGACCATCTGCGAGGCGATGGTGCGCTGCCAGATCAGCTCGTACAGCCGGTACTCGTCGCCGGAGATCTGGTTGGCCACCTGGCCGGGGGTGCGGAAGTTGTCACCGGCCGGCCGGATCGCCTCGTGGGCCTCCTGGGCGTTCTTCACCTTCCGGGTGTACTGGCGCGGGGCCGCCGGCACGTACTCCGGCCCGTACAACTGCCGGGCCTGGGCGCGGGCCGCCTCCTGCGCCGAGGTGCTCAGCGTCGTGGAGTCGGTCCGCATGTAGGTGATGAAGCCGTTCTCGTACAGCCGCTGGGCCGTGCGCATGGTGCGCTCGGAGTTGAAGCCGAGCTTGCGGCCGGCCTCCTGCTGCAGCGTCGAGGTCATGAACGGCGGGTAGGGCTTGCGCGTGTAGGGCTTCTCCTCGACCGAGGTGACGGTGGCCGTGCCACCGGTGAGCGCCGCGGCCAGGGTGCGGGCTCCGTCCTCGTCCAGCAGCAGCACGTCGGCGTCCGCCTTGAGCCCGCCGGTGGCCGCGTCGAAATCCCGCCCGGCGGCCAGCCGGCGACCGTCGACGGTGCTCAGGGCCGATTTGAACTGACCCTCCGGAACTCCGGCCTGGGTCATGAACGCGTCCAGGCCCCAGTAGGTCCCCGAGCGGAACGCCATCCGCTCCCGTTCGCGCTGCACGATGATGCGGGTGGCCACCGACTGCACGCGGCCGGCGGACAGCTTGGGCATCACCTTCTTCCACAGCACCGGGGAGACCTCGTACCCGTAGAGCCGGTCCAGGATGCGCCGGGTCTCCTGGGCATCGACCAGGTTCTCGTCCAGGGCGCGGGGGTTGGCCGCGGCCTCCCGGATGGCGGCCGGGGTGATCTCGTGGAAGACCATCCGCTTGACCGGGATCTTCGGCTTGAGCGTCTCCAGCAGGTGCCAGGCGATGGCCTCGCCCTCGCGGTCCTCGTCCGTCGCCAGGTAGAGCTCGTCGGCGCCGGCCAGCAGCGACTTGAGCTTGGCCACCTGGGCCTTCTTCTCCGGGGACACGATGTAGAGCGGTTCGAAGCCGTTCTCGGTGTTCACCCCGAGGCGGGCCCACGGCTCGCCCTTGTACTTGGCCGGCACGTCGGCGGCACCCCGGGGGAGGTCGCGGATGTGCCCCACGGACGATTCGACGACGTAGCCGTCACCGAGGTAGCCGGAAATGGTCTTGGCCTTGCTCGGTGACTCGACGACGACCAGCCGCACGCCGCCGTTGCGGGTGCTCCCGGTTGTGCCAGTGGCCATCAGGTTTCGTTCTCCTTGCTGTTCCTGTCCGTCCTCGCGGCGCGGTGCGGGCACCGAGCCGCGAGGACGGTACTGCTGCGGTGGCCCCCACCACCCCGGCCCACGCGGAACACCGCATCAGGCCTGTCCGGGAGCAGGATGCCACAGCAGCGCAAGTGCTCCGTGTGGAAGCCGGGGCGCAGCTCGCCGGGAATCCGGCGTCGGCGCCGGTGGCAGGGGGTGCGGGAACTCAGTGCGCGGGTTGCGGGAACAGGCCGGACGGAGCCTCGGGCGGCGGCGTGCCGACCATGTCGGCCAGCCGGGTGCATCGTCGCAGGCCGACGATCCGCATCGCCGGGCCGCCGGCCCGGGGACCGATCAACGAGCCCGCCAATCCGATCGCCGCGCAGCATCCGGCCAAGGATTCGTGGATCTCGGGAGTCCGCGGGTCCAGGCCGAGCAGGTACCCGACGGTCGCCGGCCGGCCCGCCGCGATGGCCCAACACCGCATCAACCCGGCGGACAGTTCCACCTCCGGCGGAGTGACCTTGACCGACCCGTCGAGCCATCGGGTCGACAGGGCGGCCAGCGCCGGGGCCGGATCGGTCCGCAGCACCGTGACCTGGTCGTCGACCTGGATGTGGGCCTCGACGTCGCGGACCCGGCATTCCCGGACCAGCGCCCGAGCCCGCCAGTCGTCGGCGAGCCGGATCACCAGCCGCACGCCGTCCGCCGCCACCTCCAGCTGACCGTTGGCCGCCAGGAGGCCGCCGAGATCGTCCCCGACGGGCGGAGTGAGGTCGGCCGAGAAGAGCGACAGCTGCGTCACCCGAGCCCCTTTGCCACGCAGTGCAGGGTAGCCCCCGGCCGAATGACCGGGGGCTACCGCTGGGTCCTGCGAGGTGGGCGATGGCGGGACCGATCAGGCCCGCGCCGGCGCGTCCGCGTGCAGCGAGGACTCCCGCCGCTTGGACACGACGACCGCGGCGATGATGATGACCACGGCCAGCGCGGAGATGCCGTAGCGGATGCCCGGGCTGGCTGAATCGCCGACCGACAGCGCGACGATGGCCGGGGCGATCAGCAGCGCCACCAGGTTCATCACCTTGAGCAACGGGTTGATGGCCGGGCCGGCGGTGTCCTTGAACGGATCGCCCACGGTGTCGCCGATGACGGTGGCCTCGTGCGCGGCCGAGCCCTTGCCGCCGTGGGTGCCGTCCTCGACGATCTTCTTGGCGTTGTCCCAGGCGCCGCCGGAATTGGCCAGGAAGACGGCCATCAGGGTGCCGGTGGCGATGGTGCCGGCCAGGTACCCGGCCAGCGGGCCGACTCCCAGGCCGAAGCCGACGGCGATCGGCGCGAACACCGCCAGCAGCCCGGGGGTCGCCAACTCCCGCAGCGAGTCGCGGGTGACGATGTCGACGACCTTGCCGTACTCCGGCTTGTTGCGGCCCTCCATGATTCCGGGGATCTCGCGGAACTGGCGACGCACTTCGTACACGACCGCTCCGGCAGCCCGGGAGACCGCGTTGACGGCCAGGCCGGAGAACAGGAAGACCACGCAGGCCCCCAGCAGCATGCCGACCAGGGTGCCGGGCGACACCACGGAGGTGACGAACGAGCTCAGGCTGCCCGCGGCCAGGCCGGCGGCCTCGCCCGCGGAGAGCAGTGCACCGGTGATGGCGTCGGAGTACGAGCCGAACAGCGCGGTCGCGGCGAGCACGGCGGTGGCGATGGCGATGCCCTTGGTGATGGCCTTGGTGGTGTTGCCCACCGCGTCCAGCTCGGTGAGGATCTTCGCGCCCTCGTCCGAGACCTCCCCGCTCATCTCGGCCACGCCCTGGGCGTTGTCCGACACCGGCCCGAAGGTGTCCATCGCGACGATGACGCCGACGGTGGTCAGCAGCCCGCAGCCGGCCAGCGCGATCATGAACAGCGCCACGATGAGCGAGCTCGAGAGCAGGAACGCGCCGTACACGGCGGCGGCGATGACCAGGGCGGTGTAGACGGCGGACTCGAAGCCGACCGAGATGCCGGCCAGCACCACCGTGGCCGGGCCGGTGAGCGATGACTTGGCGACGTCCTGGGTCGGCTTGGTCTCCGTGCCGGTGAAGTAGCCGGTCAGCCACAGGATGACGGCGGCCAGGACGATGCCGATGATGACCGAGACGATCGCCATCAGGGCAGGGTTGCCCGAGACGTCGCGCACCGCGTCGATGTTCAGGGCGGCGAAGTTGGTGGGCAGGTAGACGAACGCGGCGACTGCGGAGAGAACCGCCGAGATGGCGGCGGAGATGTAGAAGGAGCGGTTGATCGTCACCAGGCCCGGCTCGCCGGCCTTGGCCTTGGTGATGTAGATGCCGATGATGGCCGTCAGCACCCCGATCGCCGGGATGATCAGCGGGAAGACCAGACCCTTGGTGCCGAACGCGGCGCTCCCCAGGATGAGCGAGGCGACCAGCGTCACCGCGTAGCTCTCGAACAGGTCGGCGGCCATGCCGGCGCAGTCGCCCACGTTGTCCCCGACATTGTCGGCGATGGTGGCGGCGTTGCGGGGGTCGTCCTCGGGGATGCCCTGCTCGACCTTGCCGACCAGGTCGGCGCCGACGTCGGCGGCCTTGGTGAAGATGCCGCCGCCGACCCGCATGAACATGGCGAGCATGGCGGCGCCGAAGCCGAAGCCCTCCAGCACCTTCGGCGCCTCGCCGACGTAGACCAGGACGACGACGGACGCGCCCAGCAGGCCCAGGCCGGTGGTGGCCAGGCCGACGGTGCCGCCGGTGCGGAACGCGATCTGCATCGCCTTCTCCCGGCCGCCGTCCCCGTTGGCCGCGGCGGCGACCCGGACGTTGGCCCGGGTGGCGAGCCACATGCCCAGATAGCCGATCGACGCGGAGAAGGCCGCCCCGAACAGGAAGGCGATGGACCGCCCGATCCGCTCGCCGGTGCTGTTCGCCGGCAGTGCGAACAGCAGCGCGAACACGATGACGACGAAGATCCCCAGGGTGCGGAACTGGCGGGTGAGATAGGCCGCCGCACCCTCCTGGACCGCCGCCGAGATCTCCTGCATGTTCTTGCTGCCGGTGCCCGCGGCGAGCACGCCGGCCCTCAGCACGAAGGCGATGACCAGGGCGATCAGGGCGACGACGGCGACACCAATGACGATGACTTGATCACTACCGGTAATGGAGACTTCCGCAGCAGCGGCACTGGTGGACATCGAACTCCTGATCCATGCACACAGCGGTGCAGAGTGGTGTACCGGTCGAGCCGATGCGACCGGCGCTGGTCTTCCCCGTCGATCCCCCGTGGTCCGACGTGACGGAACGTACTGTAGAGCACGGCTCCGACAGCCCGGCGCTTACCAGCAATGTCGAGACTCCGCTCGTCATGCGGACGCCGTCGGGGCGAGCTGTCGGACCGGATCTGGACAATGCTGGCGTGACCACACCGAACCCTGGACTCGATCGGATCAGCGGGCACGACCCGCTGAATCGGTCCAGCGGTTTCCATGTGACTTCGGTCACAAGCGGCCCTCGGCATGTCCGGCATCGCCCGGGTTCCCTCGGTTCGCCGGCCGATTGGCCCGTCTGGGTCCCGGCGGCGGTGACCGCGGCAATGGCTCGCGCCGGCATCGCCAAGCCCTGGACCCATCAGGTCGCCGCCGCGGAACTGGCGCACCGCGGGTCGGACGTCGTGCTCGCCACCGGCACCGCGTCGGGCAAGTCGCTCGGCTACCAGCTGCCGGCGCTGGCCGCGATCGTCGAGGACCCGCGGGCGACCGTGCTGTACCTCGCGCCGACCAAGGCCCTGGCCGCGGATCAACGGCAATCGTTGGCGGCGCTGGGGATGCCGGATCTGCGCCCGGCCACCTACGACGGCGACACCCCGGCCGGGGAGCGGGACTGGGTGCGCGCGCATGCCAACTGGGTGCTGACGAACCCCGACATGCTGCATCTGGGGCTGCTCCCCCAGCACTCCGGCTGGGCGCGGGTGTGGCGCCGGCTGGCCTTCGTCGTGATCGACGAATGTCATGCCTACCGCGGCGTCTTCGGATCGCACGTCGCGCTGGTGCTGCGCCGACTGCTGCGCATCGCTCGCGTCTACCGGTCGGCCCCGGTGGTCGTGCTGGCCTCCGCGACGTCGGCGGACCCGGCGGCCGCGGCCGCCCGGTTGATCGGGCGGCCGGTCCGGGCGGTGACCGAGGACGGGTCCGCCCGCGCGGCGGCAGATTTCCTGCTCTGGGAGCCCGGGGCGGACGGTGCCGACGGTGCCGACGGTGCCGATGACCAGGCCGACGGCGGGCCGGTGGGTGCCGAGCCCGCGGAACGGCGGCGCAATGGCCGACCCCTGGGCGGCGGCCCGGTCGGTTCCGGTCGCGATCGCCCGGAGCCGGGGCGACGTCCGTCGGCCCAGACGGCCGCGGCCCGGCTCACCGCGGATCTGGTGGCCGGCGGTGCCCGCACGCTGACCTTCGTCCGCTCCCGGCAGGGGGCCGAACAGGTGGCGCTCGCCGCCCGACGCCGGCTCCGCCGGGTCGCGCCGGAGCTGGAGTCACGGGTCGCCGCGTACCGCGGTGGGTATCTGCCCGAGGAGCGGCGGGAGCTCGAACGTGCCCTCGATTCCGGTGAGCTGCTGGGTGTGGCCAGCACCAACGCCCTCGAGTTGGGCATCGACATCGCCGGTCTCGATGCGTCGGTGATCGCCGGCTATCCGGGCTCGTTGGCCGCGCTGTGGCAGCAGGCCGGCCGGGCCGGACGGTGCGGAGCCGGGAAACGGCCGGCCCTGGTGGTGTTCGTGGCCCGCGAGGATCCGCTGGACGCCTACCTGGTCCGGCACCCGGAGGCGATCTTCGATCGGCCGGTCGAAGCGGCGGTCATCGACCCGACCAACCCGTACGTCCTCGGTCCGCATCTGACCTGCGCCGCCGCCGAGCATCACCTGACCGCGGACGACCTGGACGCCTTCGGCGCCTCGGCGGCCCGTCGGGTGCTCGACGAACTGGTCGAGCGACGGGTGTTGCGACGGCGGCCCAACGGGTTCTTCTGGGCCAACCCCGGCCACCCGGCGGAGCGGGTGAATCTGCGCGGGTCGGGCGCGGGGCAGGTGGCCGTGGTGGACCGGGCCAGCGGCCGCCTGCTGGGCACGGTGGACGTGCACCGCGCGCCGTCGGCGGTGCACGCGGGAGCCGTCCACCTGCACCGGGGCGAGAGCTACGTGGTCGACGAGCTCGATCTGGAGGCGGGCATCGCCACGGTGCGCGCCGACTCGCCGGCCTGGACGACGGTGCCCCGGTCCACGTCCACGGCCGCCCTCGGCGACGGGCAGGAGATCCGGTCGGTCGGCGCGGGGCTGCGGGTGGGTATCGGTCCGGTCGACCTGACCACCCAGGTCGTCGGTTACCTGCGCCGAAGAACTACCGGCGAGGTGCTGGAGCAGGTTGCGCTGGACCTGCCCCGGCACACGCTGCCGACCCGGGCGGTCTGGTACTCGATCGAGCCCGCGGCGTTGCGGTCGGCCGGCGTGCGCGATGCCGCGATGGCCGGCGCCCTGCATGCCGCCGAACACGCGGCCATCGGCCTGCTTCCGCTGTTCGCCGGGTGCGACCGGATGGACGTCGGTGGCCTGTCGGCCGTCGCGCATCCCGATACCGGCGCGCCGACGGTGCTCGTCTACGACGCCTACCCGGGAGGCGCCGGGTTCGCCGATCGCGGCCACCGGGCACTCCGTCCGTGGCTGACCGCCGCCCGGGATGCGGTCAGCGACTGCCGCTGCGAGACCGGCTGCCCGTCCTGCGTGCATTCGCCGCAGTGCGGCGGCGGGAATCATCCGCTGGACAAGACCGGGGCGGCCGTGGTGCTGGGCCTGGTGGTGGACGCGTTGGGCGGGCTCTGAATCCGGCCGACCGGGCGCTCCCGCCGCGCCGCCGGCCGTGCACCGCGGCCATACCGGACGGACCGTCGCCTGGTCTCGCGGACGAAACCCCACTGATCCGGCGATTTCGGACGCGAATCCGGGTCGTCGCGGCGCGGCCCGGTGGCCCAGCCCGCTGCCGGTCCGGTCAGAGATCCGCGTCGTGGATGCCGTCGTCCAACGGCGGACCGCCGCGTTCGCCGCGCATCTTCATCGGGATGAACTTCGCGGGCATGATGTCCTGCATCTGGAAGGACGTCTCGACCACACAGTCGACGGGGCCCTTGATCTGCAGTTCGCCGACGTTGAAGAAGGCGACCGAGTCGCCGCCCGACCGGCTCACCGTCGCCTTGACGATCACCCCGACCTGCTGGGTGGGACTGTCCTCGTCGAATCCGGGCACGTCCTCCCAGCTTGCGCTCTGCCCGGGGTTGCTGGCGCCGCGCCGCGAGATCGCCGCCGCCCTCGCCTCGCCCTTGGCGTCGGCGAAGGGGACGTAGGCCGACTTGGCCGTGGTGAAGTCCGGCGGTCCCGACCCCATCGGCTGCACGGTGCCGGCCACCGCGGGCCGATAGAAGCGGTGCCAGATGGGGATCCCGCGGAAGGCCTCGAGTGACGACGTGAGGAACTTGTTCAGGGACGGGATGATGGCGGGGTCGCGCAGCGCCTTCTCGTAGAGCAGCACATTCGCGCCCACGATCTCGGTGAAGGCCAGACCCCCCAGCTCGACGTCCCGCAGGGTGTAGTCGGTGTTCTCCACCACCCACGCGCGGACCGGAAATCGCGCGCGGTAGCGAGAGATGTCCTGCAGTTCGACGTCCCGGCGAACGACCGGTCCGGCCGGTCGGACCCCCGTGACCAGACCCGGGACCGCGACCGGCGCGGCCGGATGCACCGGCGCCGTGGCCTCGGAAGCCTGCGGATCGGGGCGGTCGCGATGAGGCCGATTGACATCGACGGTGCCCGCGGGTCGGAGCAACCCTCTTCCCATTCACCCAGCGTATTCGAGCATCGACGTCGTGTGAATCCACGCCGACCACCGGATGGAGCCGGGCGGCAGCCCGCGCTGCGCCGACGCTGCGCCGACGCGGCGCCGACGCGGCGCCGAGATGCCGGCCGGGCGCGGCCCACCCGGTGATATCCACACCTGCCGTCGAAGTTGGCGGCTGGCGTGAATCTCCCGCGTATCCGGCCGACAATCGGGCGGTCGCCGGCGGGGCCAGGTCCGCGAACGAGCAATCCCCAGACTGGCCGCCCCCTTCGACTTCCGGGCGACCTCCCGGGTTGATCCCGGGGGACCACCCGGCTTCGCCTGAATCCGCGAGATGACCGGTTGCGCTCGACCGCGCGGGTTCACCGGCTCACGCCGAACCGGGCCACCGGCCCGGCCCGGGCCCGCCCCTGCGCCGAACCGCCGAACGCCCCACTCGCCAGGTCCACCCGCACCTCGACCAGTAGATCCAACCCGTCGGTCCGGCACCCGGTCATGGCGGCGCCGTTCGCCCGGGCCACGACACCGGCAGCCGCGCACGCGACCTCGGCCCCCCGGAGCAGTTGTGCCGCTCCGGCCAGCGCGGCCAGGTCCGCTCCGGTCTCGGCTCGTTGCCGGGCCAGCACGGCGGCGCCCATGTGGACGGCCAGGCCGGTCATCACCAGCAGCACCACCGTCATGACACAGGTCAGGACCGTGGCCGCACCGCGGTCCCGGCCCACGCCCCGGCCGGCCGCGGTGACGGGACGATGACCGGCCGGACCCGAACCGGGTGTCACGGCCCGGCCCCCGTGGGCTCGGCCGCCGCCGACGCCGACGCCGAGATCACGACGCCCGGCAACAGTCCACCCGCCGGGGCCACCGACACCGTCGCGGTGACCAGATCGCTTCTGCTCAACCTCAACGCTGCGCCGCCCGGCGCCAGCGCCGCGACCGCCTGCGCCGCACCCGCATCGTCGCCGCGGGCGACCAACCGGGCCGCCTCCCGCGCGGCGTCGGCGCATCGAACCTGCGCCACCAGGCAGGCGATCGCGGCCAGGCACGCCGCCAGCACCAGCGCAAGCGTCGCCAACCCGATCGCCGCCTCGATCGTGACGCTGCCGCGGTCGCCGTCCGGGCCGGTTCCGCGAGCGACCATCTCAGAACAACGACATCGCCCGGTTGATCAGATCCGTCAGACCCGCGAGCACCGAGCCGCCGGTGACGATCTGGTACAGCACCGCAGCGAACGCGGCCGCCGCCACGGTGCCCACCGCGTACTCGACGGTGCTCATTCCGGCGTCGGACTCGTCGTCGTCCGCGCCGGTCGCCGCTGGGGCGCCGGATGCCATCGCGCACGCGGACGCCGGCGTTCGGGCCGCGGCCGGCGGCCGGGCGGCCCCCGCCGGGCAACCGCAGGTCGGACCGCACGGCGACGCACATCCGGCCGCCGGCTGGTCACCGACCCGTTCGACGTCCCGCCACTTGATCAAGGAAACCAGTTGCCGCACAACACCCTCCGTTTCTGCCGAGGACACCTTGCCCCCAAACCGGAGCCTGATCCATCCCGGCCGCCCGCGACACCGGCTGCGGCACAATGTGGATGGATTTCGGACATGTGCACCAACCACGGGGTGAGTCGGCGTTCGGGCGCGGGTCAGAAGATGCTCAGCTGCGTCAACAGCCCCAGGACCACCGGGGCGAGGCCAAGGCACAGGAACGCGGGCAGGAAGCACACGCCCAACGGCGCCGTCATCGCCACCCCGGCTCGCCCGGCGGACCGGGCGGCGTCCTGCCGGGCCTCCTCCCGCACCTGTCGGGCGTGCTCGCGCACCGCGTCGGCCACGGTCGTGCCGCCGGTCGCCGACCGGCGCGCCGCAGCGGCGAGCGGGGCGAGGTCCTCGTCGACATCAGCCGGCCGCCATGCGATGTCCGCGTCGGCGCCCAGGGAAAGCATGGCCGCGACGGACTCCAGAGTGGTCAATACCTCCGCGGAGCCATCGGGCGATGGCCGGCCGCGAAGGACATCACCGACCGCGCGCAAAGCAGCCGCCATGGTCAACCCCGAGTCCAGGCAGGAGGCCAGCAGCTCGGCGTGCACGATCAGCAGCCGTCGTCGGGCTGCGCGCCGGCGCGGTGACCCGCGCGCCGGCCATCGGCCACGCCCGACCGCCAACCCCACCCCGGCCAGCAGGGCCAGCCACCACCACGCCGGCGCGATGAGGGCCCCGGCGAGGAACACGGCCACCGGAATGACCGGCCGTCGCCGGCCCGGATCCGGTCGCCCGGCAAGGCCGGGATCCGCGCGGGGTGTCACCGGAAGCGTGAGCAGGGCCGTGGCGAGGCACAGGGCCACCAGTGCGGCGGTCGTCGGACCCGTGAGGCCGGGCCCGGGCCCCACGTTCATCGGCCGGCGATCCGGGCCGACCAGAGCAGCCCGGCGCACATCAGAGCCACTCCGATCGTCAGGAGCAGGTGGCCGGCGGCCGAATCGAGCAGCACCTTGGCCGGGTTCGCGCCCATGCCCGCGCCGAGCAGCAGACCCATCAGCGGCAGTCCGGCCATCACATAGCCGGACAACCGTGGCCCGGCCAGTTGGGCCGACCGCGCCTGCTCCGCGGCGATCTCATCGGACAGTTCGTCGGCGATCCCGGACACCACCCGCCCGAACGCCACGCCATGCCGCCGGCTGAGCAGCCAGCCGCTGCGCAGCACGTCCAGCACGCGATCCTCCGGCTCCGCCGCACCGTCATCCGGATCGCCGCCCGAACCGGATTGCATCAGCACCACGAGTCGTCCCAACACCTGCTCCCCGGCTCCCCGGCACGCTCGGCGGGCGCCGGCGGCCGCGGACAGCGGATCGGCCCCGGCCCGCAGTTCCCGGTTCAGCGTGCGCAGGCCACGCAGGACGTCCGGCAGCGCCCGCCGCCGTCGCCGCTCGACCAGCAGACGACGCCCGAGCAGGGTGCCGGTGGCGACCAGCATCAGCACGGTCAGCAACCCGGCGACGCCGGCCAGCGCGGCCGCCGCCGCGACAGTGACCGCCCCGGCCAGTGCGAACAGGACTCGGTAGCTCGACCCCCGGAGCACCGTCGACCGGCCGCGACGCGGACGCCCGGTCGGCCACCGGCGGGGCGACGCCGGCCAGCACAGCACGGCGGCGGCCAGCAGGACGGCGGCCGCGGCGCGGCCGGGCCCGGTCCCGACCGGTTCACCGGTGGCGATTCCGACCTGGGCCCCGGCAGCGGCAGCGGACACAGCGAAGACGGCAGCGACGACCATCGCCCGCTACCGGCCCACTCTGCCCACGGCCACCCCGTGCTCGGCCAACAGGTCCAGGAGCCGGGTCCAGCCGGGTTCCACCGGGTGCCCGTCGACCACCGCCGGCACCGCGGCGACCCAGCCGTCCGCGCCGCGTCCCAGGATCCCGATCTCGGCGAGCTCGCGGCGTCGTCCCGTGCGCCGCGCGTGCAGGACCACCCGCACGGCCCCGGCGAGTTGGGCGTGCAGGGCCGCCCGGTCGACTCCGCCGAGCGCGGCCAATGCCTCGAGCCGGGCGGGCACGTCACCGGCGGTGTTCGCATGCACCGTCCCTGCTCCGCCGTCGTGGCCGGTGTTCAGCGCGGCCAGCAGATCGATCACCTCGGCGCCCCGCACCTCACCGACGACCAGCCGGTCCGGCCGCATGCGCAGCGCCTGCCGAACCAGATCGCGCAGCGAGATCGTGCCCGCGCCCTCGACATTGGCCTGTCGGGCCACCAGCCTGATCAGGTGCGGGTGGGGAGGTCGCAGCTCCTCGGCGTCCTCGACGGTGACCACTCGCTCGTGCGGCGGGACGGCCGCGAGCATCGCCGAGAGCAGCGTCGTCTTGCCCGATCCGGTCCCGCCGGAGACCAGGAACGCCACCCGGGCATCCAGCACCGCCTGCACCACCTCGCGCGCTCGGCCCGGAAGGCTGCCCGATTCGGTCAGCGCCGCCAGGTCGTGCCGCGCCGGACGCAGGACGCGCAGCGACAGGCAGGTCCCGGACGCCGCGATCGGCGCCAGGACCGCGTGCAACCGGGTCCCGTCGACGAGCCGGGCATCGACGTGCGGATGGGCGTCGTCGAGCCGCCGGCCGGCGGCCGTCGCCAACCGCCGGGCCAGCCGTTGCACGGCCGCGTCGTCCGCGAACCGCACCGGCGCGGACTCCCACCCCGCACCGCGGTCGACCCGAACGTCCTGCGGGCCGTTCACCACCACGTCGGTGGTGGCCGGGTCGGCGAGCAGGTCGGCCAGCGGACCGGCGCCGACCAGCTCCCGCTGCAACTGGCGGATCAGCCGCAGCATCTGCGCATCGCTGGTGAGCACGGTCGATTCGGCCCGCAGAGCCGCGGCCAGGGCCTGCGGATCAGGGATTTCACCCCGGTCGGCCAGCCGGCGCTGGACCCGTTCAATCATCGATTCGGACAGCACCGGATCTCGTGACGTCCGGCCCGCGCCGCTCACCGCCGGGCCTGCAGTTCGGTCAGCACCCGGTCGGCAGCCTTCAACAGCGGACGGCGGCGCCCGGTGGCCAACGACAGTCCGAACTCCAGCTCCTGGGCCAGACCAGGTTCCGCGCGCATCTGGGCCAGCAGCGGCAGCTCCAGCACGTCGGCCAGTTCGGCGGCGCCCAGACCGCACGGCGAGGGTCCGCGCACCACGAGGGCCGCATCGACCGCGAACTCCCGTAACCGCGCGCGGACCCGTTGGGCGGCCCAGCAGGCGCGGACGTCCGCGGGCGCGACAAGCACCAGCAGGTCACAGCGCTCCAGCACCCGATCCGGCACCGGACCGGGTGGCCGCGGCAGATCGACCACAGTGGTCCAGGCACCGCGCCGGCCGGCGTCGATCACCACGTCGACCGCCTGCGGATCGAGGGGATCGGTCGCTGCCCGGCCGTGGGTCAACACCGAGATCGCGGACCCGCCGACCCGGATCCGCGGAACCGCCCGGGCCAGCTCCTCCACCGGCAGCCGGCCCGCCGGCGCGGCCAGGTCGGTCCACCGCAGACCCGGATCACTTTCCACGCCGAGGATCACGTCCAGGCCGGCCCCCCAGGGATCGCAGTCCAGCAGCAACGACGAGCGGCCCGTCCGCGCGGAGGCGAAGGCGATGGCTCCGGCGAACACGGAGGCGCCCGCGCCACCACAAGCCCCCATCACGGCGACGCAGCGACCGTTCCAGCTCGGTCCGCGGTTCGCATCGGTGAGCAGCTCGACCAGCTCCACCTCCGATCGGTTCACCGCGAACGACCGCTCGACGCCGAGGCTGATGCACAGCTGCCAGATCGAATCGGCCGGCTCCGCGGTGAAGACGACGACCACACCGGGCCGCCGAGGCAGGCCGGCGGCCAGGGCGGCCGGCACCTGCGCCGCGTCGATCAGCACCGTTGTCGACGAACGCCACTGCGTTCGCGAGCCGATGCCCCGGCTGTGCGCAACGTCCACCCGAGCCGCGGCGGCGATCCGCAGCAGCTCGTCGAGCAGTGCGTCGTCCGCCGTCACGATCAACGGCCGGCCTTCCGCCACAGTCCCCGCCTCCGTCCGGTCGACCGATTACGACCATCACGGTCCATCGGTGCGGGCCCGGGAGCGACCTGTTCGGCCGGGATGTGGATGGAATCCGGACATGGGGACAAATCAGCGGGTCAGTCCGCGGGCGCGATCGGGGGGCTCGGGCTCGCCGCTTCGGACGCGGGCTGCGTGGGTCGACAGCTCAGCCACGGTTGACCGGAACACGACTGACAGGAATGGACCGCCCGGTCCGAGATAGAGGGCGGCCCCCGCCAGGGGGGAGGGCGGGGGCCGCAAGGGTTCAGCTCCGGGGGGTTGAGCTGAACCGGGGGTCGGTTCCGGGGGGGTGGAAACCGACTCCCTCACTGTAGACCCGCCACCGTCACTTCGTCACGTGTTCACGAGGCACAACTCACCAGGGATCTTCATTCCCGATACCGCCAGACACAATCGGGTGCATCTGAATCGGTCAGGGCACTTCACCCCCCTCAGGCAGGTTGCCCTCGCCCCCGCACGCAGGTATCACTGTGTCAGGGACCGCTGCAGGGCCAGAGGCGGAGTGAAGAGAAACCCCGTCAACCCCCTGTGGAGCTCCCCGCGCAGACGCCGGAACCCACTCACCGCTATAAGCCGCGGGAGGTACGTCGTCAGGGTCATCCGCGATGGACGCGGTGCCCGTCACGACGAGTCGTGGTGAGCTTGGTAGCTGGTCAGCCTGCGCAGACGGCGTTCGACCCCCGGGTCGGGCGCCGTCTTTCAATTCCGGCGCGAAGCTCCTGCGGGCGCTCGTCCCGGGCGCTCACCGAGCCTTCACATCGGCGCGTCAGGGCGGTGGGACGGGTCGACCGGGCGCGGTCAACGGAGCCGACAACCCTCATCGGGCTGCCCCTTCGGCGGGCGCGATTTTGCTGCCGGACGGCCGTCGAACCGGACGTTCACCCAATCCGGCGCCGGCGCGCATCGTCACGAACCGACGACGAAGCCGACACACGCGTCAGAAATTCACCCGAACAGACGTAGCTCCGGACGGGTGGCGGCGTGTCGCCCTTCGCGACTGAGAGTAGCAGATGGTCACTGTATGCAGCCGCATCAAAGTTCCCGACGCGACGGGAGCCTCGGCGAACCCCGTTCCTGAGCGGGAAGGCCGGCGGCCCGACCGGCCGCCACGCCCAACCCGCGTCCGGTTTGGACCTTAGGACCGATTACTGCGTTCGATCTGGGAAATCCATGAGTGGCCGGGCCGATTCCGCTGTGGACGCGCGGTCGACCCCGGCTCCTTCGGCCGCGCCCCGATCAAGGGCCTCGCACACCTGGATGACCCAGGCGTCGACGCCCTCGCCGCCCTGCGCGTAGCCGGCCAGCCCGGACCGATAACGATCCGGCGACCGCAGGTGCGCCACTTCCGGCACCGACCAGCCGGCCGGGTCGAGACCGGTCGCGACCATCGTGAGCCGGGCAGCGGCCCGGGCGACCACACCGTCGGCCGATCCGAACGGCTCGGCCGCCGCCAATTCGCCGTGCACGATCGCCACCATCACCGGGGCCGGCCAGGGTGAGCGCACCACCAGATCGGCCAGGTTCGCCAAGCGGGCGCTGACCAGCCCGGGATGAGCCGGATCGACCCGGGGCCGGCCGAGTTGGTCGCTGCCGACCAGGTCGGCGGCGGCCAGCGTGTGGAGCCGGGCCAGGACCTGCCGGGGTGCCCGCCGCCACGTTGCGACCATCGCATCGAGTGCGGCCGCCGCGCGCACCGCTCCGGCCAGCACCGGATCGTCGATCGAGGCCCCGGCGGCACCAAGGCCCAGCGGTGCGCCGGCCAGCGCCGCCGATGCCCGCGCCCCCCGCATCAGCGCGGCGGCCGCCACCCGGCCGGTCCGGTCCCGTACGCCGCGCGGTCCGTTCAACCGGGCCAGGGCGGCGCGAGCCATCTCGACGGCGTCGAGCACCTTAGCCGAGCCGGCCGGCCAGCCCGGTCGGTCCGCGACCACTGCTTGCCACGGCGCAGTCATGCCGTCAACCCTCCGATCGATCAGGTCGAATCCTTGTCGTTCGATCAGTTACCAACGGCGGAAACAGTTGCGACAGTGGGTACCGGTCGGCGTCTGCCGTGCCAGATCGGCCACCCACCGCACCACACCTGCCGCCCAGCGACGTGACATGGCAGGCTGACCGTGCCGGCGGTTACGTTCGGACAGCAGTTTGCACCCTCCGGACGACCTGGCTTCCAGCCCTCGGCTGCGCGCTGGAACAGGACAGCCGTCATCCGACATCGACGTCACCCGAGGAGACACCCCGTGAGCGACCCGAGTTCCCAGACGCTGGACAACCTGCTGGCCGAGAACAGGACGTTCCCGCCGGCCGCCGAGTTCGCGGACCAGGCCAATCTGCGGGCCGAGGCGTACGACCGCGCGGCCGCCGATCCCGACGCCTTCTGGGCGGAGCAGGCCAATCGCCTGTCCTGGAGTACGCCGTTCTCCACCGTGCTGGACTGGTCGGACGCCCCGCACGCCAAGTGGTTCGCCGACGGCACGCTGAACGTCGCCTACAACTGCGTGGACCGGCACGTCGAGGCCGGCAACGGCGAGACCGTCGCCATCCACTGGGAGGGCGAGCCCGGAGACACCCGCACCATCACCTACGCCGAGTTGCAGCAGGAGGTCAGCCGGACCGCCAACGCGCTCGCCTCGCTGGGCCTACGGGCTGGCGACCGGGTCGCGATCTACCTGCCGATGATCCCCGAGGCCGTGTTCTCCATGCTGGCGTGCGCCCGGCTGGGTCTGGCGCACTCGGTCGTGTTCGCCGGGTTCTCGGCCGAGGCACTCCGCTCGCGGATCGGCGACGCGCAGGCCCGGCTGGTCATCACGGCCGACGGCCAGTACCGCCGCGGGTCGGCGGTCGCGTTGAAGACCGCAGTCGACGAGGCCGTGGCCGGCGACTCGCCGGTCGAGCACGTGCTGGTGGTCAAGCGGACCGGTATCGACATCGAGTGGACCGAGAAGGACCTCTGGTGGGACGACCTGGTGGCCGGCCAGTCCGCCGAGCACACGCCGGAGGCGTTCGACGCCGAGCAGCCGCTGTTCATCCTGTACACCTCCGGCACCACCGGGAAGCCCAAGGGGATCCTGCACACCTCGGGCGGGTATCTGACCCAGGCCGCCTACACCCACTGGGCGGTCTTCGACTACAAGCCCGGCGACGTCTACTGGTGCACCGCCGATATCGGCTGGGTCACCGGCCACTCCTACATCGTGTACGGCCCGTTGGCCAACGGCGCCACCGAGGTGATCTACGAGGGCACCCCCAACTCGCCACATGAGGGCCGGCACTGGGAGATCATCGACAAGTACGGCGTCAGCATCTACTACACGGCGCCGACGCTGATCCGCACCTTCATGAAGTGGGGCGCAGACATCCCGGCCAAGTACGACCTGAGCTCCCTGCGGGTACTGGGCAGCGTCGGCGAACCGATCAATCCCGAGGCGTGGATGTGGTACCGCCACCACGTCGGGCACGACAACTGCCCGATCGTGGACACGTGGTGGCAGACCGAGACCGGGGCCATCATGATCAGCCCGCTGCCCGGCGTCACCGCCTGCAAACCCGGCTCGGCGATGACCCCGCTGCCCGGCATCAGCGCCACGATCGTCAACGACGAGGGTGTGCCGGTGGGCAAGGGCGAGGGCGGCTATCTGGTGGTCGACCGGCCCTGGCCGGCCATGCTGCGCACCATCTTCGGCGACGACGAGCGCTTCAAGGACACCTATTGGTCGCGGTTCGCCGCCCAGGGCTACTACTTCGCCGGTGACGGCGCCAAGTACGACACCGACGGCGCCCTGTGGCTGCTCGGCCGGGTGGACGACGTGATGAACGTGTCCGGGCACCGCATCTCGACCACCGAGGTCGAGTCGGCCCTGGTCTCGCACGAGTCGGTGGCCGAGGCGGCCGTCGTCGGGGCGGCCGACGAGATGACCGGCCAGGGCATCGTGGCGTTCGTCATCCTGCGCGGGGCGACCGACAGCGAGGACAGCGACGCCCTCGTCGAGACCCTCAAGAAGCACGTGGCCAAGGAGATCGGCCCGATCGCCAAACCCAAGCGGATCCTGGTCGTGCCGGAGCTGCCCAAGACCCGGTCGGGCAAGATCATGCGCCGGCTGCTGCGGGACATCGCCGAGAACCGCACCGTCGGCGACGCGACCACCCTGCAGGACTCCACCGTGCTGAACCTGATCTCGTCCGGCCTGTCCGGCGGCAAGTCCTGACGGCCGCCTGGCGCCGACCCGCCCACGGTTCGCTGAGTGCGTCCCTGACGTTCGCTGATCAAACCCGAGCCCGCTGCCGGATTCGTCCGGTTCTGCTGCGGCTTTGATCAGCGAACCCAGGTGCTCCGGGCCAGGGTGGCCGGGACGGGATCCGGCCGGGATCCAACCAGGTCCCGGCCTGATCACCCCGGACGGGTGACGCCCCGCCGGCCGGATCACGCACGAATCGTCGCAGCGGTAGCGTCTTCGCCATGTCTGCGCTGACCCGTCCCGATGCCCCGGTGATCATCGTGCTCTTCGGGGCCACCGGTGATCTGGCCAAGAGAATGGTGCTGCCGGCGTTCTTCACGCTGGCCGAGCAGAAGCTGATGCCCGAGGACTACCTGTTGATCGGGACCGGCCGGGGCCAGCGGACCGACGAGCAGTTCGCCCAGCACATCCACGACGCGTTGACCGAGTTCGCGACCGCGCCGGACCCCGACGAATGGGCCCGGTTCAGCGCCCGCGTCCGGTTCGCCGGCGGCGGCTTCACCGTCGACGACCCCGGCGAACTCGTCGACGCGGTCGCCAAGGCCCGGCAGGACCTCGGCGAGAATGCCCAGCTGATCAACTATCTCGCGGTGCCGCCGGTCGCGTTCCAGGGTTTCACCGCGGCCATCGGAGCGCATGGCCTGGCCAAGGGCTGCCGCTCGGTCTACGAGAAGCCGTTCGGCAGCTCCCCCGACGACTTTCGCGCGCTCAACGCGGCGGTCCACGACGTCCTCGACGAGTCGCAGGTGTATCGGATCGATCACTTCCTGGGCAAGGAAGCGACCCAGGACCTGCACGTGCTGCGGTTCGCCAACAGCCTGTTCGCGAACGCCTGGAACGCCGAGCACATCGAATCGGTGCAGATCGACGCCCCGGAAACCCTCGACATCGACGACCGGGCGGGTTTCTACGACGCCACCGGCGCCATGCTCGACATGATGATCACCCACCTGTTCCAGGTGGCCGCCGAGGTGGCGATGGAACGTCCGGCGAGCATGGACGCCAACGACCTGCAGTCCGCGCGCGAGGAGGTCATCGGCTGTTTCCGGCCGCTGGACCCGACCGAGGTGGTGCTCGGTCAGTACGAGGGCTACCGGGACGTGGCCGGCATCGCCCCGGATTCGACCACCGACACCTTCGTCGCCGCCCGGATGTGGGTCGACAACGACCGGTGGCGCGGCGTGCCGTTCCTGATGCGTACCGGCAAGCGCATGGCGCAATCGACCCAGCGCGTCAGCGTGGTGCTCAAATCGCCGGCGGACGCCCCCTTCGCCGTGCCGGCCGACGGCGGCGTGCTGTCCTTCTCGCTGGCCGGGAACGGCGCGGTCGATCTGTCGATGGTGGTCAAGGAGCCCGGCCCGGGGCTGTCCCTGGTGGTCAGCGACGCGTCCATCGTGCTCGGCGACGTCGAGGGGGCGGACGCCCTGCCGCCGTACGTCCGGTTGATCCACGACGTGCTGATCGGCGACCGATCGCTGTTCACCCGGCCGGATGGGCTGGCCAGCGCCTGGGCCGTGCTGCAGCCGGTGCTGGATCACCGGCCGGCGGTTCAGCCGTACCCGCAGGGCAGCTGGGGACCGGCCGCCGCGGCCGAGTTGGCGGCCCCCGGACGGTGGTTGCTCGGCGAGTAGGCGGCCCTGAGCGGCACCCGACCCGGCCGGGCATGGCACGATGAACCCCGCCACGATCGCGGCGGTCACCCAGGGGTGTACCGGCGACGGCTCGGGGTACCAACCAGATCGGTGCTCGCGCCGCGACCGTGACCGCAGTCCGGCCCGGGCAACGCGCACAGGCACCAGCATCCGACCGGGCGACCGGTCGGACCGTCGACCATGGAGGAGAGGGTTGTGACGACTCCGGGGAGCCCGCCGAACCAGTTCACCGTTCCGGGGTCGACCGGCGCCCAGATCCCGCTGGTCACCGAACCGGCCGTGGACCGCAACGCCTCCATGGGCGCCCTGGTCAAGGACGTCACCACGCACATGTCGACGCTGGTGCGCTCGGAGATCGAGCTCGCCAAGCTGGAGATCACCCAGACCGTCAAGACCGGCGCCACCGGCGGCGCCTTCTTCGCGGTCGCGGCCGTGATCGGTGCGTTCTCCATGTTCTTCTTCTGGTTCATGGTCGCCTGGATCCTGGCCATCTGGCTGCCGACCTGGGCCGCCTTCACCATCGTCTTCTTCGTCATGGTGCTGATCGCCGGGCTGTTCGCCTTCCTCGGCCTGCGCAAGGTGAAGAAGGTCCGCAAGCCGGAGAAGACCATCGCCTCGCTGGAGGCGACGGCGGCCGCCCTGAAGACCGCGGCAACCGGTTCCTGACCGGCGAACGGACCGGCGAGCTGACCAGCCTCCCCGACCACCCCGGACGAACGCCCACCGGTCGACCGGGTAAGGGCCGCACCCCCGTCGGTGCCTCGGTCCGCGACGAGGGTCCCTGGGAGCACCGCGACGTCAGCGCCAACGGCATCCGCTTCCACATCGCCGAGGCGGGCACCGGACCGCTGGTGGTGCTGCTGCACGGGTTCGGCCAGTACTGGCGGTCCTGGCGGTATCAACTGCCCGGCGTCGCGGCGGCGGGTTTCCGGGTGGTGGCGCCCGACCTGCGGGGCTACGGCGACACCGACAAGACCCAACGCGGTTACGACGCGTTCACCCTGGCCGACGACGTCGCCGGGCTGGTGCGGTCCTTGGGTGAGCGGGACGCGGTGCTGGTCGGGCACGGCTATGGCGGCGTCACCGCGTTCAACACGGCCGTGATGAAGCCCGATCAGGTCCGCGGGGTGGTCGCCATCGCCGCTCCCCATCCCATTCGGATGGCCCGGGTGCGCCGGCCGGTGCGCTCGGACCGGTACGGCCGGCTCCTGTCCTGGGCGTCGATCCCCTTCTACCCCGAGCGCCGGTTGGCCGCCGGCAACGGGGCCATGCTCGAGCGGATCATCCGATCCCAGTCCGGGCCGGTATGGAAGGCGTCCCGGGACTTCACCGACCAGGTGGCCAGGATGCGGTCGGCGATCCGGATCCCCGGGGCCGCCCGCGGCGCCGTGGAGCATCT
This sequence comes from Nakamurella sp., assembly GCA_044223435.1. GTDB lineage: Bacteria > Actinomycetota > Actinomycetes > Mycobacteriales > Nakamurellaceae > Nakamurella. Next base: position 128,142 of record JBGALY010000006.1, on the reverse strand, counting down.
GCGCTGGGTGGCCCGCTCCCCGCTGCGCACCGACGGGCACCGGCACCGGGAGGCGTTGACCCGCCCGGTGACCGCGCCGGTGCTGCACGTCGTCGGCGACGCCGACCGGTTCACCCCGGCGACATCGCTGACCGACGCCCGCGAACAGTGCACCGGCTGGTACACCCTGTCCACCGTGCGCGGCGTCGGTCATTACCCCGCCGAGGAGGCGCCGGACCTGGTCACCCGGCTGATCATCGGCCACGCGACGCGCGCGCAGCAGCCCTGACTCCGGGCCGGCACCCCCGACGCCGGGCGGGCCGCCTACGCGGCGGTGCAGCTCTGGGTGGAGGCCGCGGTGTCGTCGGCCAGGCCGGCCTGCACCACGGGCGCCACCTCGGCCGCGGTGAGCGCGAACCCGACGTCGGTCTCGTCGATCGCCGCTCCGAAGATCACGCCCAGCACTGTCCCGTCCGGGGCGAGCAGGGGGCCGCCGGAGTTGCCCGGCCGCACCTGCGCCCGCAACGTGTACACCTCGCGGGTCACGGTGGAGTTCGCGTAGATGTTGGGCCCACGGAGCTGGATGATCGACCGGACGCGGGCCGGCGTGAGTGTGTACGGGCCGTCCAGCGGGAATCCGGCCACGATCGCGTCGTCGCCGGACGCCGCCGCGGAGGACGCAAAGGTCAGGGCCGGTGCCGTCAGGTCGGGCACGTCCAGCACGGCCAGGTCGGTCTGCGGGTCGTACAGCACGACGGTGGCATCCAGGTTGCCCGAGCCGGTCTCCACCACCGCCCGGTCCGACCCGGCCACCACATGCGCGTTGGTCATCACCTTCCCGCGGCCGATGACGAACCCGGTCCCCTCCATCCGCCGCGCACAGGATTCCGCGACCGCCCGGACCTTCATGATCGACGCGCCGGCCGCGTCCACCCCGGGCGACGACACCACCTGCTGGTTCGGCGGGTCCACCGCGGTGTTCGGGGTCGGCGCCAGCGGGTCCAGGATGGCCGGGAAGCCCGAACTGTTGAACACCTCGCGGAGCCGGGTCGACAGATCCTGGGCCTGGCTGGGGATGACGTCGTCCACCTTGCCGAGCACCGCCGAGCCGCGGATGGCCGAGGACAGCGCCGGGAACGGCACGGCGGCGAGCGGCACCGCGATCAGCCAGATGACGAGCAGCACCGCCAGCGCATTGCCGAACAGCCCGAGGGTGCGGTCCACCGCCTGTGCCGGCCGCCAGTCGATCTTGCGCGAGATCGCCCGGCCGACGGTCGACCCCGCGATCTCCCCGACGCCGACGCCGACGATCACGCAGGCGATGCCGATGGCGATCTTGGCCGTGGCGTCCTGCACCAGTCCCATCAGCGACGGGGCGACCCAGATCGCCACGATGGCCCCGGCGATCGCGGTGACCAGGGTGAAGATCGCGGTGATGAAGCCCTGCCGGTATCCGGCGATGGCCGCGGCGACGACCAGCAGGACGACGATCGCGTCGACGACGTTGAACCCGGTCATGAGAAGCCCGGCAGGTGGAACAACCGGTGCCGGTCCCACGGTTGCGACCAGCCGCCCAACTCGAGCAGCGAGTCGACCAGCCCCGCCGTGAATCCCCACACCAGCAGGTCGGCGACCCGGAAGGCCGGGCCCATCCAGCCGTTGGACAGCCGGACCTGACCGCGATTCGCCGGGTCCACCAGTTCGGCGACGGGCACGCGGGCGACGGCCGCCGTCTCGGCCGGGTCCACCGCCCGGACCTCGCCGGGCTCCCGCCAGTAGGCCAGTACCGGGCTGACGAGGAAGCTGGACGGCGTCAGGAACAGATCGGGCAGCAGCGCGACCGGCAGCACCGACGCCGGGTCCAGTCCGGTCTCTTCCTGGCCCTCGCGCAGCGCCGCCTCGACGATCCCCTCACCCGGGTCGATCGACCCGCCCGGGAACGCGGGCTGGCCGGCGTGCGACCGCATGGTGGCCGCTCGTTCGGTGAGCAGCAGGTCCGGGCCCAGTGGGCCCTCACCGAACAGCATCAGCACCGACCCGCGGCGGGCATGCGGCGGAGCCTGGCCGCTCAACCGGGCGATCGGCCCGGGCAGCCGGTGCCCCTCCACCGATCGGGTCAGCGCACTCATCCAGGCCGGCAGACCGGACAGGTCCGCGGTCAACAGCCGGCCGGTCACCAACGGCTCGGCCCCGGTCATCGCGCGGTCCCCCCCACGATCGACGAACGCCCGGACGAACGCATCGCAGTGCGGGACGCGGTCATGAACCCGGTCACGGACCGAGCCCGACCAGGCCGAGCAGATGCTCCCGTTCCGGCCCGACGACCAGGGCGGCCGCGGCCTCCGGATCGACCACCCCGGCACCGGCCCCGAATGCCGGGCACAGCGGCGCCAGGAAGCAGGCCCCGCAGGCCGGCTTCTTCGCATGGCAGACGCGGCGGCCGTGGAAGATCGTCCGATCGGAGAACGTCGTCCAGTGCGCCCGCGGCAGCTGCGCGCTGAGCTCGGCTTCGATCTTGACCGGGTCGGTCTGCGACGTCAGCCCCCACCGGGTCACCAGCCGAGCCACATGGGTGTCCACCGTGATGCCCGGCACGCCGAACGCGTGGCCCAGCACGACGTTGGCCGTCTTCCGGCCGAACCCGGGCAGCGTGACCAGCTCGGCCAGCGTGCCCGGCAGCTCGCCGTCGAACCGCTCCACCAGGGCCTGGCCCAGTCCGATCAGCGAGGTGGTCTTGTTCCGGAAGAAGCCGGTCGACTTGATCATGTCCTCGAGCTCGTCGCGGGCCGCCGATGCGTAATCCGCCGCCGTCCGGTACCGGGCGAACAGCGCGGGGGTGACCATGTTCACCCGGGCATCGGTGGACTGCGCCGACAGGATGGTCGCGACCGCGAGTTCCAGCGGCGTGGTGAAGTCGAGTTCGCAGCGTGCGTTCGGGTAACCCAGCACCAACTGACCGTCGAGCTGCCGGGCCCGGCGGGTGCGGGCCAGCGGCGTCGCCGGGGGCTTGACCCGCTTCTTGACCCGGCCCGGCACCCCGGCACCGACCACGCTGTTGACCACGCTGCCAGGTTGCCACAACGCTCTGACGTCCAGCGTCCGCCCGGGTTGTCCGGGCGGCGCTCCGGCCACGTCGGCCCGGCTCCGGCGCTCCGCCCCGTCCTTCCGCCGTCGCCCGGACGATGGGGGATGATGGGCGCATCATGACGGTCTTCCTGGTGCTGCTGATCCCGCTGCTGCTGATGGTGTTCGCACTGCTGATGGAACGCCTCGAACGCCGGCTCAAGACGGCCACGGTCAGCGAGGCCGACGTGCAGGAGTTCCTGGACACCGCCAAGCCGGAGGAGGTCAACACCTTCATCCGGGAGGGGTGGACCAAGGCCTTCGCCAAATTCCGGCTGCGCCGGCGGCCGCGGCTGCGCCGCCGGCCCCGGGACAACGGCAAGGACTCGGCCGGGGCGTCGGCGGACCCGGAACTCTGAACCCTCGGCCATCGCCGCCGCCGAGCGGCCTTCCACCCGCCGGGACAGGCCGCCCGTCCGGCGAGAGCCGTACCGACCCCACCCCCTAGACTGTGCTCTGCGTCTCAGCCGGTCCGGCTCGGCGGAATCGCGCTGACCCAGCTGGGGGAATGATCGGAGGACAGGGTGGAAGAAACGCTCGCGAAGGCCGGGATCTTCCAAGGTGTGGACCCGGATTCGGCGACCGCCCTGGCGTCCCAGTTGGAGACCATCGAGTACGCGCGCGGCAGCGCCATCTTCTCCGAGGGCGAGTTGGGCGACCGGCTCTTCATCATCCTCTCGGGCAAGGTCAAGCTGGGGCGGCATTCCCCGGACGGGCGGGAGAACCTGCTCGCCGTGATGGGTCCGTCCGACATGTTCGGCGAGCTGTCGGTGTTCGACCCGGGTCCACGGACGTCGTCGGCGACCGCGGTCACCGACGTCCGGCTCGGCACGATGGATCGGGACGGCCTGCGGGAGTGGATCGCCAAGCGCCCGGAGATCGCCGAGCAGCTGCTGCGGGTGCTGGCCCGCCGGCTCCGGCGGACCAACAACGCGCTGGCCGACCTGATCTTCACCGACGTCCCCGGCCGGGTCGCCAAGGCGTTGCTGCAACTGGCCCGCCAGTTCGGTCAGCAGGAGGGCGGGCACCTGCGGGTGACCCACGACCTCACCCAGGAGGAGCTGGCCCAGCTGGTCGGCGCGTCCCGGGAGACGGTGAACAAGGCACTGGCCGATTTCGGCCACCGCGGCTGGCTGCGGCTGGAGGGCAAGAGCGTCGTGCTGCTGGATACCGAGCGGCTGGTCCGCCGGGCCCGCTGAGGCCGCCGGTCAGCCCCAGGCCGCGAACACGCTGACCGTGGCGGCCAGGGTGACTTCGGTCGTCTCGGCCAGCGCCCGCACCGCGGCCCGGCGACGGTCCGCCGGCAGGTGGTAGGTCGAGGGGCCCATCCGGATCAGCCGGTCCACCTCGTCCCGGGTCAGCCTCATCACGTGCCGGACCGGCGCGCGGTCGATCGGGGTCAACGCCGGACCCACCGCCCGGTCCAGCCGATCGGCCTTGCCCGATTCGACCTCGAGCAGGCCGATCCGCGCCCGGAGTTCCTGCTGGTGCTCCGGCGTCGGGGTGACGATGACCACCCGGCCGCCCCGACGCAGGACGCGGGCCAGCTCGCCCGGGTCCCGCGGCGCGAACACGTTGAGCACGGTGCCCACCGCGCCGTCCCGCACGGGCAGCCGCGACCAGGCATCGGCGACCACCGAGCCCACCCGGGCGTGCACCTTCGCGGCCCGCCGGGCGGCGGGCCTGGAGGTGTCGACGGCCAGACCGACGTCCCCGCGCCGCTGGACCACCGCGCGCAGGTGGTGCCCGGTCCCGGCCCCCAGGTCCAGCACCGGGCCGGACCCGGCGGCGGCGACGACCGCGGCGGTCAGCGGCTCGAAATGCCCGGCGTCCAGGAACTCCTGGCGGGCCGCCACCATGTCCGCGGTGTCGCCGGTGTCCAGGCGGGATCCGGGGCCGAGCAGGGTGAGGTAACCCTGCCGGGCCACGTCGAACCGGTGCCCGGCGGCGCACCCGACGGCTCCGTCGCGCCGGGCCAGGCCGCCCGCACAGATCGGGCAGGCCAGCAGCGGCAGGACGGCGTCCAGCCCGGTGGTCACGCCCCGCGCAGATAGTGCAACTGGGCGGCGACGGAGGACTCGGCCGCCCGCCGGACCGAGGGGTCGACGTCGTGGTAGACGACGTCGGTGACCGTCGCCACCTGCGCCTCGTGTGCATCCTGGCCGAGCCGGACGAGTGCGGCCCGGATCTGATCGAGCCGTTGTTCGCGATGGGCCAGGTACTCCAGCGCGACCGCCTCGAGGTCGGGCAACCGGGGGCCGTGCGCGGGCAGCACTCGCGCCGGCCCCAGGGCGGCCAGGACGCGGAGCGTGCCCAGGTAGTCGCGCAGGCTGCCGTCGGGTGGTGCGATGACGGTGGTGCCGCGGCCCAGGATGGTGTCGCCGGTCAGCACCGCGCGGCGGCCGGCGTCCCGGCCGTCCGGGTCCGGACCGGGATCGGGCGGCAGCAGGAAGCACACCGAGTCGGCCGTGTGCCCGGGGGTGGCCAGCACCTCGATGTCCAGTCCCGCGGCGGTCAGCGTCTCGCCGTCCAGCAGCGGGTCGGCACCGAGACAGAAGGCCGGATCGGCCGCGCGGACGACGGCCCCGGTGGCCGCGGCCAGTGCGGCCGCACCTTCGGTGTGATCGTGGTGCCGATGGGTGATGAGGATGAGCTCGACCGGGCCCGCGTCGGCCAGCGCAGCCAGGTGCCGGTCGTCCAGCGGGCCGGGATCGACCACGACCGCCGAGTCGCCGCCGTTGCCGGACAGCAGGTAACTGTTGGTGCCGTCGAGCGTCATCGGGCCGGGATTGGGAGCGAGCAGCATCCGGGTGTGCGCACTGACCGGTTCGAGCCCTGACGTCATGACGGCACCACCAGACCGTCGCCGGCGACCAGCCGCGCGACATCCTCGGGACGCACCCGAACCTTGGTGACCACCCGGGGCTCGGCGAGAAGCCGGCCGACCGAGCCGAACCGGGCCAGGTCCCGCAGCATCACCATGGTCGGCGGCATCAACCGGGTCCGGCCCGCCGCCCGCTCGGCGAACAGCTCGTCCGGCCGCCGCCACTCGCCGAGGTCGGCCTCGGTGGTCAGCATCCGGGCCTGCTGCCCTTCGGGCAGCGCGGCGGCGAAGAAGAACGTGTCGTACCGGCGGCCCTGACCCGGGGGCGTCAGCCAGTTCGCCCACGGGCGCAGCAGATCGGACCGGACCCCCAGGCCGGCGTCGGCCAGCACCTGCAGCATCGTCGCCCGGCCCGCGACGACGGTCTCGCGGAGGTCGTCCGGGAGCACCGTCGGTGGTCCGTCCGGATCCCGGCCGGCCAGCAGCACCCCGGTCTCCTCGAACAGCTCCCGGACGGCCGCGATCACCAGCGCCCGCGCCGTCGGCGGCTCCACACCGAGTGCGGTCCCCCACCACTCCGGGTCCGATCCGTGCCAGGCGATGTCGCCCCGGTCGCCGGGTTCCACCCCGCCGCCGGGGAACACCGTCATTCCGGCGGCGAAGGACATCGCGGTGACCCGGCGCAGCATGAACGTCTCGACGCCGGAACCGGCGTCCCGGACGAGCATCACCGTGGCCGCGGAGCGGATCGCCTCCTGTCCCGGCTCGATGACCGGCGGCGGGTCGTGCGGGGTGACGGACACGATGTCAAGGTAGCCCGCGGGGCGGTCACCGCGTCGCGGGGTCGGCGCCTGGGTCACGCGGCCGGGATCGTGCCACGATCGGAGGTGGGCCGATGCACCGCACCTGGCAGTGGGTGATCGACGGCACGGTCCGCGTGGGCGTGACCACCAGCCGGCGGGACCTCACGACCAGCACCGTGATCATCGCCAACCGTGCCGGCCTGCTGATCGACCCTGCCTGGGACCCGGACGAGCTGGCCGGGATCGCCGCCGATCTGGCCCGGTGGGAGGTCGCCGTGGCCGCCGGGTTCGCCACCCACGCCCATCACGACCACCTGCTCTGGCACCCCGGCCTCGGCGGCGGTCCGCGGTTCGCGTCGGCCCGCGTCGCCCGGATCTGTGCCGCGGACCGGGACCGGATCGTCGCTCGACTCGGGCCGGCCTGGCCGGCGGATCTGGGGCAGCTGGCCGGCCGGGCGCGCCCGGCCGGCAAGCGGATTCCCTGGGCCGGGCCACAGGCTCGGCTGGTCACGCACGACGCTCACGCGGCCGGGCACGCCGCCGTCTGGCTACCCTCGATGGACGTGCTCGTGGCCGGTGACATGCTCAGCGACGTCGAGATCCCGCTGTTGGAGCAATCGTCGGCGGCCCAGTACGCGGCCGGGCTGGACCTGCTGCGACCGCTCGCCGAGCGGGCGAGGGTCGTCGTCCCCGGGCATGGGCACGTCGCGATCGGGGTCGACGCGGGCCGCGAACGCTGGGACGCCGACCGTGCCTACCTGGACGCGCTCCTGGCCGGCCGCGATCCGTCCGATCCACGGCTGGCCGACCCGGCGATGCGGTCAGCGCACGCGGACAACGTCGCCCGCGTCGCCGCCGGGGACTGACCCGCGGGACCGATTCGACCGCCCGCCCGGGGCGGTTCCGGCCGGCGGTCAGCGGAGCTGGACGATCGCCTCCACCTCGACGGGCGATCCGAGGGGCAGCTCGGCCACCCCGACGGCGGACCGCGCGTGCCGGCCGGACTCCCCGAACACCTCCGCCATCAGGTCGGACACCCCGTTGATGACGCCCGGCTGACCGGTAAAGCCCTCGGCCGAGGCGACGAAACCGACGATCTTGACGACCCGCTCCACCGCGTCCACCCCGACGGCCGCGTCGATCGCGGCCAGCACGTTCAGCCCGGCGAGCCGTGCGTACTCCTTGGCGTCCTCCGGGGTGACCTCGGCGCCGACTTTGCCCGTTGCCGGGAGCCGGCCGTCCACGAAGGGCAGCTGACCGGCGGTGAACAGCAGGTTCCCGGTTCGCGCGCTCGGCAGGTACGACCCGGCCGGAGTGGCAACCTGCGGCAGCACGATGCCCAGCTCGACCAGCCGCTCGCTGGCGGTCATCGCGATCAGACCCGTTCGCGCTTGAGGTAGGCCACCAGCTGCTCGGGGTTCGGGCCGGGCACCACCTGCACCAGCTCCCAGCCGTCCTCGCCCCAGGTATCGAGGATGGCTTTCGTGGCGTGGGTGATCAGCGGCACCGTGGCGTACTCGAACGTCCGGCGGCCGGCAGCAGGAGAAGACATGGCCTGACAATAGGGCGCGCCGTCCTATCCTGTCGCCGTGACGGTCGACGGGTGGCACTGGGCGGCTGCCGTCGTCGCTGCGCTGCTGCTCGCCGTTCTGGTGCTGCTCTGGTACGACTCGCTACGCGATCGACCCGGTTGGACGCTGGCCATGGCGACCAAGCGCGCGCTGCCGGCGACCCTGGTCATCCCGGTGGGGTTCGTGGCCGCCCTGCTGCTTCCGTTGTGGGTCGGCGCCATCCTCGTGGTGGCTCCACTGGTGACCGTCCTGGTGATGGCGATGGCGGACTAGGAAGGCCGGCGCAACCCACCTCCGCGTCGCCGGATTGACTGCGCCCGGTGCTCTGCGACATCGCGGCCTCACGTTCGGCCAGCCGGTGAGGCGCTCGGCCGAGCCGCGGCCACCTCGCCGAGACCGTTGATCGCCCAGTGCAAGGCCACCGGCGCCAGCAGGCTGGCGCTGCGATCACGAAGTTCACCCAGCAGCCAGCCGACCGCGGTGGTCAGCAGCACCGTGCCGCCGACCCGCAGCATCGTTCCGCGCGGTCCCGAGCCGACCACCTCGTTCACCGCATCGTTGGCCGCACCGGCACCGGCCAGCCCCGGGAGCACGTGCCACAACCCGAACAGCCCGGCCGCGGCGATCCGGCCGGGACCGACGCCGAGTTGCCGTGCCAGCAGCGAGGTCAGCACGCCACGGAAGGCGAACTCCTCCGGCAGCACGGTCGTCAGCGGGATCACCACGATGGCCCGACCCGCAGCCTGCGGCCACGGCGCCCCCGAACCACGGATCGCCGCGCGGGTCGCCGGGACGGCCAGCACGGCGGCATAGCCGGCGGCCACCGTCGCGGCCGCCCCCGCGCCGCACCGCGCGCCGGCGGCCAACCGGTCACGGCCCAGGCCCAGCTCGCCGGCGGTCAGCCCGGCCGCGCGGGCGATCTCGGCCAGGGCACCGACGGTGCCGACGGCCACTGCAGCCGCCGACCGCGGGACGGCCCGGTGCGCCAGCACGTTGGCGGTCGCGAGGACCCCGATGGTCGACAGGATGGAGGTGATGACCCGCACCCGATCAGTGTGGCCGGCATTGGCGGCTTCCGGCCGAGCGCGCCGGGGCCGCCGAGCGACGCCGGGCGCCACCCAGCGCAGGGACCCGGCGGCACCGGAGACTATGCGACGAGCATGACCGCGACGCAGGAGCAGCAATGACCCCAAGCCGTCCGCTGCGAGGGTTCGTGCACCAGGCGGTTCTGACGCTGCCGGCGGACGCCGACGATCGGGCCCCCGGCGGCGCGATCACGCTTGCCCTGTGCGGATCGTGGGAACACCCACCGCCGTGCCCCCTCGCGCCGCATCACACCGCCGTCGAACGGTCATCCGACGGCGCCGGGCTCGTCGTCCGGACGGTGTTCGCGTGCCCTCCGGCCGACGAGGTCCCGGTGCGAAAACGGATCGAGGACGCGCTGACCGGCCGGGCACGGGTCGAGCCCGATGCGCCGGCCCGGACCTGGTCGGTGAGTGCCGTCGGGCCGTCCACGCTCCGACCGGACGAGCTCGACCTGGCCGCGCGGCTCGCCGGCGGCTGATGCGGGCCGGTTCCGTCCAGCGGTCGTCGAGCCCGCCCGGCCGGCTCCCTGGCAGGATCGGGGGCATGACGGCCCTTCCCGGTGCGGCGCACCCGCCCACGGCTGACGGCTCCGTCCGGGTCGACCGGATCGGGCCGGAGCATTACGCGGGCCACAACGGTCGCGCCGGCACCATCCCGATCGGCCCGGCCGGCGTGGACGGCCGGTACTCGCCCACCGAGCTGCTCCGGATCGCGCTGGCCGGCTGCGAGGGGTTGGCCGCCGACCATGTGCTGACCCGCCGGCTGGGTGAGACGGCCGGGGTCGCGATCACGGTGCACGGGGACTTCGACCCGGCCCAGCGCCGTTTCGACCAGCTGAACTCGACCCTCACCCTCGACCTGTCCGGGCTGGACGACGCGGCCCGCGAGCAGCTGCGCACCGTGGTCACCCGGGCGATCCAGCGCTACTGCACGGTGGGGCGGACCCTGGAACACGGCGCGCCGGTTCCGGTGATCGTGCGGGACCGGGCATGACATCCGAACCGTCGCCGGAGGCGTGGACCACCGCCTGCCGCCGCGCCCGGCTGCACGTGATCACCGGCAAGGGCGGCACCGGCAAGACCACGGTGGCCGCCGCCCTGTCGCTGGCGCTCGCGGCGAACGGCCGCCGGGTGCTGCTGGTCGAGGTGGAGGAGCGGCAGGGCATCGCCCGGCTCTTCGACGTGCCGCCCCTGCCCTACCAGGAGAAGAAGGTGGCCATCGCCACCGGCGGCGGTGAGGTGCGGGCGCTGGCGGTCGACGTCGAGGCCGCGTTGCTCGAATACTTCGAGATGTTCTACAACCTGGGCATCGCCGGTCGCAGCCTGAAGCGGATGGGCGCCGTCGAGTTCGCCACGACGCTCGCCCCGGGACTGCGGGACGTGCTGCTCACCGGCAAGGTGAAGGAGACGGTGACCCGCACGGGCTCGGACAACCGTCCGGTGTACGACGAGGTCGTGCTGGACGCACCACCCACCGGCCGGGTGGTCACCTTCCTCGGCGTCACCGAGGCCATGTCCGGGCTGGCCAAACGCGGACCGATCCACAGCCAGGCCGAGGGCGTGGTCCGACTGCTGCACTCGCCGGACACCATCGTCCACCTGGTCACCCTCCTGGAGGACATGCCGGTCACCGAGACGCTGGAGGCGATCGACCAGCTCCGGGCCAAAGGCCTGCCGGTGGGCACGATCATCGTGAACGCGGCCACCCAGGCCCAGCTGCCGGAGCCGGCCCTGGCCGCCGCCGCGGAAGGGCGACTGGACGCGGCCCAGCTGTCCGACGGGCTGCGGGCGGCGGGCCTGGACCCGACGCCGGAATTGCTGGACGGCCTGCGCGAGGAAGCCGCCGAGCACTCCATCCGGGTGTTGGACGAGCAACTGTGCCGGGAGGAGCTGTCCGGGGCCGGCCTGCCGATGCTGGAACTCCCGCGGCTGGTCGAGGGCGGCGACCTCGGCGGCGTCTACGAACTGGCCGATCGACTCGCCGAGCAGGGGGTGGCCTGATGCCCGACCGCGCCGGCCTGCCCGTCCCGCCACCGCTGGATCTGGGCCCCATCCTGCGTGACTCGCGCACCTCCATCGTCGTGACCTGCGGATCCGGCGGGGTCGGCAAGACGACCACGGCGGCCGCGATGGCATTGTGGGCCGCCGATGCGGGTCGCAACGTGGCGGTGCTGACCATCGACCCGGCCAAGCGGCTGGCCCAGTCGCTCGGGCTGCGGGAACTGGACAACGACCCCCGCCGGGTCGACGTCCCACTGTCCAGTCCGGACGGTCAGCTGTGGGCGATGATGCTGGACACCCGGCGCACGTTCGACGAGATGGTCTCCCAGCATTCGGCCCCGGATCGGGCCCGGGCGATCCTGGCCAACCCCTTCTACCAGGTCATCTCCACCTCGTTCTCCGGCACGCAGGAATACATGGCGATGGAGAAGCTGGCCAACCTGGCGGCCACCGGGCAGTTCGACCTGATCGTCGTCGACACCCCGCCGAGCCGCTCCGCGCTGGACTTCCTGGACGCCCCGCAGCGGCTGTCGTCGTTCATGGACGGCCGCATGATCAGGCTGCTGGCCACCCCGAGCCGGGGCGTGATGAAGATCGTCGGGGCCGGCTTCGCGCTCTTCTCCCGGGCCGTCACCGCCGTGCTCGGCGGGCAATTGCTGGCCGACGCGGCGCAATTCGTGCAGTTGTTCGAGGACATGTTCGGCGGATTCCGGGAGCGGGCGCAGGCGACCTACGAGTTGCTGCGCGCGCCCGGCACGAAGTTCGTGGTGGTGTCCATCTGCGAGGGCGACGCGCTCCGCGAGGCGTCGTACTTCACCGACCGGCTCCGGGCCGAGCACATGCCGCTGGCCGGGTTGGTGCTCAACCGGACCCACCCGCCGCTGACCGACCTGCCCGCCGGCACCGCGCAGATGGCCGCAAGCAAGCTGGAGCGCTCGGCGCCGTTGACGGCGGCGGTGCTGGGCATCCACGCCCAGCGACTGGCCGTGCGCTCGGCCGAACTGCACATGCGCGCCCGGTTCGACCGCGTGCACACCGACCTTCCGGTGGTCGAGGTGCCCGCCCTGCCGTCGGATGCGCACGACGTGCCGGCGCTTCGCGAGATCGGAGCCCGGCTGACGGGTGGTCTGCCGGCGGTCCCCGGGGGAACCTGAAATCCGGTTGGACGCGCGGTCCGGCGAGCCGGTTGCGTCCCATGGGAACGTGTGGTGAGCATCCTTCAATCACCATTTCCACACGTCACCGCCGGTAGCCTGATTCGGTGCGTGTGATGAGCGGCCTCGGGCGTCTGGTTCTGGGCACCCTGTTGGCCGGGGTGCTGGTGGCCGGTCTTCTGCTTCCCTATTCCGTCGGTATGGGCATTGCGACCAACGCGGTGACCGATGCCATCGAGGACGCCCAGGCCGACCCGTTGACGGCGGACATCCCGCTGCGCACCACGATCACCGACTCGACCGGGGCGCCGATCGCGACGGTCTACGACCAGAACCGGGTGTACGTCCCGCTCTCGTCGATCTCCGACTACCTGCAGGTGGCCGTGGTCTCGATGGAGGACCGCCGGTTCTACCAGCACCAGGGCGTCGACTGGCGGGGCACCGTGCGGGCGCTGTTGCGCAATGCCCAGCAGGACGCGGCCGCCCAGGGCGGTTCGACGCTCACCCAGCAGTACGTCAAGAACTACCTGTATCTGGTCGAGGCCAAGACCGAGGCAGAGAAGGCCGATGCGATCGCCACCACGCCGATCCGCAAGCTCAAGGAGGCCAAGCTCGCGCTGCAGGTCGAGCAGAAGCTGAGCAAGGCCGAGATCCTGGAGCGGTATCTGAACCTGGTCGCCTTCGGCCCGTCCCAGTACGGCGCCGAGGCCGCCTCCCAATGGTTTTTCGGCACGTCGGCGGACAAGCTGACGCTGGCCCAGGCCGCCCTGCTGGCCGGCATGGTCAACAACCCACCCAAGTACAACCCGCTGGACGAGAACCACGTCCAGGACGCCCGCGACCGGCGCGACCTGGTGCTCGACGTCATGGTCGGCACCGGGCGGTTGTCCCGGGCGACCGCCGAGACGACCAAGCAGCAGGATCTCGGCCTGAACCCGAACCGCACCCGCAACGGGTGCATCGCCGCCGACAACTCGCAGACCAACGGCTACTTCTGCCAGTACGTGCTCGATTACCTGTCCAACGCCGGGTTCGATCCCGCCACGGTGGCCCGCGCCGGGTGGACCATCAAGAGCACGATGGACCCCAAGGTGATGGCCTCGGCGAAGGCGTCCGCCACCGCCAATGCCGACCCGTCCGTTCCCGGTGTGGAGCGGCTGGCCAATGCCATCGCCGTGGTCGGCAAGGACGAACCCCGCAAGGTGCTCGCACTCGCGGCCAACCGGCCGTACGGCCTCGACCCGACCAAGGGTGAGACCGTCCAGCGGCTGACCACCACCTTCGCCCCGCTGGGCGCCGGATCGACCTTCAAGGTCTTCACGGCGGCCGCGGCCATGCAGGCGGGCCTGGGCACCAACGCCACCATCGACGTCCCGGCCGAGTACCACAGCCCGTTGGTGCCGTCGGCGACGTTCCGCAACGCCACCTCGAGCTACCCGACCTCGATGACGCTGCAGCAGGCCCTGGCCACGTCGCCGAACACCGGCTTCGTCGCGCTCGAGGACCAGGTCGGCCTGCAGAAGGTGGCCGACATGGCGGTGGCCCTGGGCATGAAGGGGTATTTGCTGGACGCGGGCGACGTCGACCCGGCCTTCGCCAACGCCGGCACGGATTACGCGGCGCAGATCACCGCGCAGAAGATGGCGTCGTTCACCCTCGGGGTGTCCCCGGTCAGCCCGCTGGAGTTGGCCAACGTCGGGGCCACCCTGGCCTCGGACGGCAAGTGGTGCCCGCCGACCCCGGTCGACACCATCACCGACCGCAACGGCAAGTTCGTCACGTGGGACAAGCCGGAGTGCCAGCAGGCCGTGCCGGCCGAACTGGCCCGCACCCTGTCCGTGGCCATGGAGAGCGACCTGGCCGGCGGCGGTACTGCCAACGCATCCGCGTCCGCCGCGGGATGGTCCTGGACGGCGGCCGGGAAGACCGGAACCACCCAGGAGTACAAGTCGTCGGCGTACCTGGGGTTCACCCCGGAGATGAGTGCATCGGTGATCCTGTGGGACTCCGAGCCGCGACCGCAGTCGATCTGCCGGGACCCGATCCGCTCGTGCTCGACGGACGAGGCGATGGGCGGTGTGGGCATGGGTGGCGGCGCCACCCCGGCCGCCACCTGGTTCGGCACCATGAAGCCGCTCAAGGAGGGGCAGCCGGACACCTTCTTCCGGCCCGCATCACCGAACTACATCAAGGGTTCCAGCAACACCCAGGTGCCCAATGTGATCGGCAAGAAGGTCGACGACGCCAAGAACCAGCTCACCGCGGCCGGCTTCACCGTCAATGACGTCGTCCCGGTGCAGAACACCGGCGCGTCCGCCAACACGGTTGTCGACCAGAATCCCAAGTCCACCGCGATCCCGGGTGGCGCCATCACACTGTCCGTGTCCGCCGGCTGATCCGGCCGGCGGCGCGGTCCCGGCGGTGGGCCGGGACGCCGGACCGGGGAAGATCTACCAACGGCCGGGCGGCCCGATCGGCGTACCGGGTCCGACGATTAGGCTGCCGATCATGTCTTCGCCCCGCGGATCCGCGCCCAGCCCGACCCGGACGCGGGGCAACGCCCGGACCGCCGCCGCGGCGGCCGGTGGGCTGGCCCTCGCCGGGGTGGCGACGGCGGCCTGGTCGATGCTGGTGGAGCCGCGGGCCTTCGCGCTGCGCCGCGTCGAGCTGGCGGTGCTGGACCACGGGGCCTGGCCGATCCGCGTCCTGCACCTGTCCGATCTGCACATCGTCCCGGGGCACCGGCACAAGATCGACTGGGTGTCGGCGCTGGCCGATCTGCGGCCCGATCTGGTGATCAACACCGGCGACACCCTGTCCCACCTCAAGGCAGTGCCCACCGCCCTGGCCGCCTTCGGCGGACTGCTCGACCTACCCGGCGCGTTCGTCTTCGGTAACAATGACTTCTATGCGCCGGTGCCCAAGTCGCCGCACAACTACTTCCTGCCCAAGAACCGGGTCCCGCGGCGCGGTCCGGGCCTGCCCTGGCAGGATCTGCGGGCGGGAATGGCCGAACGCGGCTGGATCGACCTGAACAACGTGCGGACGACCATCGAACTGCGCGGCCAACGCGTCGCGTTGGCCGGCGTCAACGACCCCTACACCCGGCGTGACCACTATGAGTTGATCGAGGGCCCCGCCGAGACCGACGCCGTGCTGCGGCTGGGCGTCACCCACACCCCCGAGCCGCGCGTCCTGGACCGCTTCGCCCTCGACGGGTACGACCTGATCCTGGCCGGTCACACGCACGGCGGGCAGGTCCGGATTCCCGGCGTCGGCGCCGTCGTCACCAATTGCGATCTCGACCGGTCCCGCGCCCGCGGCGTGTCCCGGTGGGGGTCGCACACCATGCTCAACGTGTCGGCCGGGCTGGGCACCAGCCCCTACATGCCGATGCGCTTGTGCTGTCGCCCCGAGGCCACCCTGCTCACCCTGCGCGCCCGCCCGGCGTGAGGCGCAGCCGGCCCGGCGTGAGGCGCGGCCGGCCCGGCGTTCGGTTCGGCCGGCCCGGCGTGCCATCCGGGCCGGCCGGCGCATGTCAGATTGCTACGGTGGTCAGGACGGCTCGGCGGATCCGCTAGACTCGTCGAGGCTTTCGGGGTGTGGCGCAGCTTGGTAGCGCGCTTCGTTCGGGACGAAGAGGTCGTGGGTTCGAATCCCGCCACCCCGACCAAAGTCACAGGCCCTGACTCGAACATTCGAGTCAGGGCCTTCGTGTTGAGAGGCACCAAAAAGGCACCGTCGCGGGATCAATCGGCATCATTGAGGGCCCGCAAGATGCGTCCCGCGTCGTCGGTTCGCCGGGTATAGAGGTCCAGCGTCGTCGACGCCCGTTCGTGTCCCATGACGCGCTGGACCATGTTCGGCGGCACCCCGTCGTCCACCAACCAGGTCGCATATGAGTGCCTTAGATCGTGATAGCGCAAACCGCCGAACTGCCGGCGGGCGACCTGGGCGACGGCGGCCTCTTCGGACGCGTAGCGGACACGGTGACGCTTCCCGTCCTCATCCGACCACGCCGCCACCCATTGGGCGCCGTCCTGTGTCACCGAGCCGAGCAGACCGGCGCGCACCAGCGACGGCCGCCACTGCCGGGCGCGGAACAAGGTCCGCCGGTGCGCGCCGCCCACCCGGTTGGCGAACAGCAGGTCGGCCTCGCCGTAGCCGTACTGCTCGGTGTGCGCGCGAATGATCTCGACGAGCCAGCCGGGCAGCGGAATGGTGCGCCGGCCGGCGGTCGACTTCGGATAGCCCTTGAACCGGGTGTGACCGGCGACCTCGACGACGGTGCGGATCACCCGCAGCCGGCCAGCATCCAGATCGACAGCGTCCGCGCAGAGTCCGGCAGCCTCGCCCCAGCGAAGGCCGGCTCCCCCGGCGACCGCGACCAGGCCGCGGTATCGGTCCGGCACAGCAGGCAGCAACTTGTGCCGGAAGACGTCTCGGGCGATCACCTGCTCGTCGGTGTCCTTCTTGCGCCGCTTCGGCACCCGGATGTCCTCGCATGGGTTGAAGGCGATCAACCGATTCCGCACCGCGGACCGCAACACGGCTCCGGTCAGCCGGCGACATTCGTTGACAGTGGCTGGCGCCAAGCGGTCGCTCAGTCCCGAGATCCAGGTCTGGATGGCCAGGTGGTCGATCTTGACGAGCGGCCAGGACTCCCACTGCTTGAGCACGTGCACTCTCATCACCGAAGCGTCTCGCGCCCTTGTCGTGGCCTCGGTGTTCCAGGACGCCATCCATTGACGGGCGTGCTCGCCGAAGAGAACTCGACCGGCGTGCGGCGAGACGTACGTTCCCGACAACCCGGACGTCTTCATCTGGGAGAGAAACGCGGAGGCCTCCCGCTTGGTGCGGAAGGTCTTGGACTCCTGCCGCCCTGCCGGCGAGCGCCAGGATGCCCGCCAAGTACCTGCCGGCGTCCGGCGGATGCCGCCCACGGCTCAGCCGACCGGAGCGTTGTCGAGCCAGGCGTGCAGGGCCTTTCTCGGGATCAGCCACCGCCTGCCGATCCGGTGCGCGGGGATCACCCCGTCCCGGACCAGCTGATACGCCACCCCCATCGACACGCCGAGCAGGCCGGCCGCCTGCTCGACCGTGTAGGTCAGCAGCTTGGTGTCGATGACCCTGGCCAGTCGCGGATCCATCATCGCTTCCTTCCATCCCGGCCGGTGGCCCTTCCACCGGCGCTGTGGTTCCTGGCAATGACGACGGCCAGGGCGCCGAGCCTCACGAGATCGCGCCGAATTCCCAATGCCAGGGCTCGGGTTTCGAGCCGCCGGCTTGCGCCCAGGCGGGGTGGTTCCAGCCGTAGCGGCTGGCGTTGGCCGTGAGCCAGTCCAAGGCCGGCCCGGCACCGGTGTTGATGCCGCAGCAGCCGCCGATGTCGACGGCCTTGCCCCAGCCGTGGTTCGAGGTGCCGGGATTGGCGCACAGGCTGCCCTTCTCCAACCGGCACTGGACTTGTTCGTCGTAGGAGCGGTAGCCGTCGGTGATGCCGATGTTCTGCCCGAACTGGGCTTTGAAGGCGGTGTTGAGCTGGTCGAACGCGGTCGCGGCGCCGCATTCGAGTTGCAGGGCCGGCGCTGATGTGACCGGGCAGAGCGCGGACGCCGGGATCCGCCCGTTCTGATAGCCGCCCCAAGCTCCGGACCCGCTGCTGCTGCCGGACGAGGCGGCGGCCGGCTGCGCGCTTGCGCAGGAGCCGGCGGCGGCCTGGGCGACGACGGCGGTCGCGGCCCCGGCCGTGGTGGTGCCGGTGTCCAGGGCGGCGACGATGCCGGTGGCCTGCTGGTAGGAGTCGCGGTAGATGCCGCCGTCGCTGGACGGTGATCCTTGCACGGCTTGGGCGACGGTCCAGGGTGAGACGGTTTGCCAGTCGGTGACGGTGATCATCCGGTCGAGGAATTTGCCGGTGGCGGTGGCCGGGTTGATCAGCTGGTCGGGGCTACCCCAGCCGCTCATCGGCCGCTGTTGGAACAGGCCGATCGAGTCGAGGTTGTTGCCGACCTTGTCGTGCGGGTAGCTCAGGGACTGGCGGGCCACGGCCCGCTCGGCGTCGTTGAGTTGCCGGCCCTCGGCCGAACCGATGAGGGTGCTGGTGCCGTCGTTGGCGTAGTTGTACAGGCTGGACTCGGCCAGGGCGGCGGCGACGGCGATCGCCGCTCCGGTCGGGCCGAGACCGCGGCCGAGGGCGACGCCGACGACGGTCTTGGCGTTCCCCTGCTGCGCGGCGTCCAGGCCGGGTGCGGTGCCGGTGACCGTCGTTGGTGGGCAGCCGCCACCGCCGGTGGTGGCGCGGGCGATGGTGCTGATGGTGGCGCCGCGGACGCCGGCCATGGTGCAGCCGGTGAGCAGGACCCCGGCCAGGCCGAGCAGCAGCCCGGCCCAGCAGCGAGACGGCTTGGTGGTCATGGTGCTTCGACGGTGACGGTAACGACGCGCCAGCCGGCGTCGGTGTAGATGACGGTCAAGGCGAGGGAGCCGGCGGTGGTGGCGACGCCGGTGCTGGCCAGGCCGGGTTGGAACGCGCGCATCGCCGGGTCCGTGGTGCGGCCGCCGCCGGGCAGCATGTCCCGGTTCAGGGTGGTCAGTTGCTTGGCCAGGGTGGGGTCGGCCCAGCGGCTGACCTGATCGCGCCAGGCCTGGTCGGAGCCGCCGGCGTACCAGGCGTCGACGAACCGGGCGGTCACGTCCAGGGCGGCGGCCTGGTCGTTCTCGGGCACGTACCCGGAGCCGTCTCCTTCGATCGTGGTGGTGATCGGAACACCGATCACGACCGGGGTGGTCGATGAACGAGTGGACCGGTCACGGGTGGGTTGGTCCGAGGGGGTGTAGCCATACTCCCGGTACAGGCAGGCGTCCCGGTCCGGACCCTTGGCCCACAAGGCGACGCACTCATCCGGGTTGGTCGGCACCGCGGTCGGCTTCGTCGTCGCGGTCGACTCGATGCTGGCTGCCCCGGTAGGACTGGTCGATGGCGTCGCGGTGCTTGCGTCGCTGCTGAGGATGGATTTCGTGAGTAGGGCCAGGGCCAGGCCGGTGAGGACCAGGGCGATGAGCCGGCCGCGGGAGCGGAGGGGCCAGCGCCAGGCGTCGCGTGCGTTCAACGGGTCCTCCTCGGGTCGTCGACGGTGTGGGGCCAGCTGGTGGTGCGGGTTTCGGGTCGACCGTGGTCGGCCCACGGCGGCGGATCCGGCGGCCGGAACACGGCCGTGTCGTCGGCCGGGGCGGTGGCCGGCCGGCCGGCGCGGGCGGGATGGAACACGCGGTCGTCGTCATCCAGCACCCAGCCGCGGCCGTTCCAGACCTGCCGGTGCAAGTGACCGGCGGCCGCCCGCTGCCCGGCCGCGGGTGCGTCCGGCTGGACCGTGCCGGTCGGTGATGCGTTCGCGGGAGCGGCGACCGGGATGACCTGCGTCGGCTGGTCGCCGGACCGCCGGCCGGCTGCCGGCGGCCGGCCGGCGTTGGTGCCCGGGGTGATCCGGGGGAGAGTCGTCATCGCCGGCTCTGCGGGCAGTGGCGTAGGTGCAGAGCCGACGGCCGCCTTCGCGGAGGTTTGGACAGCGGTGTTGCGGCGTCGGGCGATGGGGGCCTTTTCTGGGCGGCTCGGCCGGGCCGGTTCGGTCGGCGTGACCGTTCCGGTCGGGTTCTCCGTCGGGTCGCTGACCCGGTGACTGCTGCCGCGGCGCCAGCGGGGCAGTGGAGTGAGCCGGTGCAGGCCGGCCATCGCCCGGCGCCGCTGCTCGGAGATCTGGTGCGGGTTGCCGGTGACGGCGTAGGACACCATGCCGGTGATCCGTTTGATCGGCCTGGTCAGCAGCCAGACCACCAGGGAGATGAGCGCCAGGATGATGACGCCGGAGTTCTGGTCGACCTGCTGCCCGGCGACGGTGGTGGGGCTGAGCATGACCATGGACAGGTACGTCATGAGAGCGCCGGCCGCGCTGAACATGAGCACCACCAGCAGGCTGCTCACGGCCACACCGAGGACGCGGCGGGCCAGGTGCGGGCGGACCATCATCCCGATCCCGACGAACAGCCCCGCGATCAACGCCAGCCGCAGCAACAACCGGGCGGTGAGGACCGCGGTGTAGGCGGCGGCCGGGAACGGCGCCGCGGCGGCGGACGCAGCCAGGGCGCTGAACCCGGCCGCGGTGCGGTTCCCGGCCCGGCCCTGAATGTAGGGGTAAATAGTGGGGCCTGCGTCCTGGATCGCGGCGCGGTATTCCGCTTCGGTCTCGGCCATCACATTGCCGGGCGGGCCGGGCTTGTCGCTGCGGCCGCAGACCTGCTGGTTGTCCTGATACGTGCACCACACCGTGCCGGCATGGGCATCTTCGGCGATCTTGGTCAGGTCCGGGAGTTTGAGGTTCACGGCCTGCCCGTTGAGGAACCGGGCGCCGAGGTCGGCGTCGGGACCGGTCAGGTTCTGCGAGCCGATCATGCCCTGCTGCCAGTACCGCTGGATGGTGTTGCGCACCAACACCTCCGGATACAACCAGCGGCGCAGATAGTCGGCGTTGACCGGGTCCTTCGGATCCGGCGTGTACTTGACGGTGCACGCCGTCCCGGACACCTTCAGGAACCCGTCGTCGTCGAAATGCGGCTCATACAGCGCGGTCTGATCGAACTGGCAGTGCTGAATCTGGGGTAGCACGTCGGCCGGCAGCCGGCTCAGGACCTGGGAGTCAATGCGTTGCTGCGCCTCGACCAAGGCCTGGTCGGCGGTGCGGATCAGGTCCATCGGCGCGGCCGCGGCGACGGTGACGACGACCAGGCCGGCAGTGGCGGCGGTGACCCGGCGAAGCACCTCGGGCAGGTTGCCGCGGATCGCCAGGGCCAGGACGGTCAGGCCGAGCATGACCAGCGGCAGCCACACCCACGGCTGGATCAGCACTGTGTATCCGGCGGTCGCGACGGTGCCCATGAACGAATCGAGGCTGCTGAACGTGTCCGGATCCAGGGCGCGGGCCCGCATCCCGGTCGCCCACGCGTCGAGCAGGACGGCGCCGCCGAGCAGCCAGTTCCCGATCTGGGTGGACTGGGAGGCGCCGGATCCGTCCCACGGGGACTGGATCCCGGCGAGTTGGGTGACCGAGTTGATGCAGCCGGGGTCGTAGGACCACCAGAAGAAGCCGGCGTAGCCGTGGTCGCCGTAGGCGGTGCCGTCGAACGGCAAACCGGCCTGCGGGTCGAGGAACCCGGCCACCCCGGCGCCGGGGGTCTCGGCGGGTGGGGCGAGTCGGCAGTAGTCCGTCGCGTCCGGCACCGACGGTCCGATCGGATCGGCACCGGCCGGCGGGGCAGCGGCGAGAAGCAGCCCGACGACGGCGGCGATCGCGAAACGCCGGATTCAGGTCCGGCGTTGCACCAGGTACACGGGCCGGCCGAACCGGCGCACGACGTACACGGGCCGGCCGAGCCGATGAACCAGAAGGGCGAGCAGGAGCAGTCCGACCGCCAGCACCGTCACCGTGCCGGGCAGCCCGGTCAGCCAGCAGCCCAGCAGCACCAGGACGGCCAGCGTGGTGCGGGGCCGGCGGCGGACGGCGGTCATGACGCCCTACCTTCGTAACTGTTCTTCCGGCCTGCTCCCGTAGGTGCGTCGGGGGTCCCGCCCGGAGTCGATGTCAAGGCTGGCCGTAGGCCACCCGCAGGGCTTGGCCTTGACACCGGCGAGGACGGGGCCACGCTGACAACCCGGGAGTTGGCCGGTGCGGGCGAGGTGGGTATGGCTTTCATGATGGCTGTCCAAGATGGCTCGGGCCGCTGTGCCGCCTGCCTCGCCGCTTCTTTCTGACCGCTGATCAGGCTCTGCGATCCATCGCTATGTAGGGCAAGGCCGGCGGAGAGAGGCCGCATACCGCACGAGGAGAACGGAGGACGACGATGGACGTGGCGGTGGGCATCGATGTGGCGAAAGAATTCCACTGGGTCGTAGCCACGCGGCCGGATCAGGAGACCGGCAAGGCCACGAACATCCTGAGCCGGCGCGTGGACAACACGCCCGGGGCGATCGCGGATCTGGTGGATGAGATGGCCGGCCTGGTCGCGCCGGACGAGTCGCTTCAGGTCGGCATCGACATCCTCGGTGGCATCGCCCGGTTGCTCGAGACAATGTTGCTGACGGCCGGTTTGGAGGTCGTGCACGTGCCTGGGCTGGCCGTGAAGACCGCTCGTCGGGCCACTCGCGGCGGCGAACACAAGAGCGATCCGCGAGACGCCCGGGTGATCGCCGACCAAGTCCGCAGCCGCGACGACCTGCGCCGGGTCGCCCTGCTCAACGATGCCGACGCCGACCTGGCGCTGCTGGTGGCGCGACGTCGTGAACTGGTCGTCGGCCAGACCCGACGGATCAACCGGCTGCGCGAGCTGTACTGCACAATCGCGCCGGGCCTGGAACGTGCCGTCGACCCGACCAGGAAAATCGACCTGGCGCTGTTGGCGCGTTACGTGACCCCGGGCGAGATCCGCCGAACTGGCAAGGCCCGCATCGCCGGTTACCTGCGCCGAACCGGACAGCACAACGGCAGCACCCTCAACACTCTCGTCGATGCCGTGCATGCCGCCGCCCAGCAGCAACGGGTCAGCGTCTCTGGCGAAGCGACCGCCGCAGAGTTCATCAAGGACCTTGCCGCAGAGGCGCTGGCCGTCCGAAGCAAGATCGCCGTCGTCGACGACCGATTGGCGCAGGCATTGGCTGGTCACCCTGACGCGGCCTTGGTCGAGACCTTGCCCGGGATGGGGACCGTTCTCACCGCCGAGTTCCTCGCCGTGGCAGGCGGCATCACCCGTTTCCCGTCCGGCGATCACCTCGCTGCGGCCGCTGGCATGGCTCCCGCGTTGCGGCAGTCCGGCAAGGTCCGATACCTGCAGCGACCGCTGGCCGGCGACCGCGTACTCAAACGCGTCTTTTTCCAATCGGCGTTCTGCGCCTTGCCCCGCGACCCCACCAGCCGCCGCTTCTACGACCGCAAACGGCAAGAAGGCAAGACCCACCATCAGGCGGTCATTGCGCTCGCCCGACGCCGCATCAACGTGCTCTACGCCATGCTCCGTGATCGCCGTCCCTACCTCACCCAGACTCCGAAAGCCGCTTGACTGCGACATCAGACTGCGGCCCGGTGAAAGGTTTGGCCGGGGGCGGATTCGAGTGCCGTCCAGAGCCAGTCGAGATGGTCGCCGTCGCGGGCGATCTCGATGAGTTCTTTGAAGCCGGCACCGCCGCGGGAGTAGAACAGGAACTGCCGGGCCACGTCCTCCGCATCATCCGTGGGTCGGGGCAGGTCCAGCAGCGCCTGCTCGTAGCCGACGCCGGTGGGGATCTGCACCAGGCCGAGTGCGCGGGCGGCGGCTTGTTCGTCGTCCATCCGGCCCAGGAACGCGCCGCCGATCAGGTTCCGCAGGGTGTCGTTGTCCGACCCGGCCGCCTCTTCCTGTTTCGCGGCCAGCACGGCCAGGTTCTGCTTGCGGCTGTTCCGGGCGAACTCCGTCAACATCAACCGACCCGACGACAGCTGCTCCAGGAAATGCACCTCATCGAGCGCGACGCCCTTGCGTTGCCCCGCCGGCAGGCCGTAGACCCAGCGCAGGCACAGCCACGACGCGAGGTTCAGGATCGCCACACCCTGGCGGGCCTCGTCGCCCCAGTACTCCTGCCCGACATGCTGATCCGGCAGGGCGATGCCCTTGGTGGAGAAGAACATCAGCTGCCGGTCGAACGGCACCACCTCATGCTCGTCGCGTTCCGGGAACAGGAGTGAGGGCAGGGGTTCGTGGCGGATCGAGTCCAGCAGTTCCGCGGTGGTCAGGGCGACCTGCCGATGCTCCGTCTTGGATTGGCGCAGGGCGTCGATGATCAGGCCGGGGTGCTTGGGCCGGCCGGCGAACGGCCCATCCGCGGCGTCGACCAGGGTCGCCGCGAGCAGCAGTTCGGTCGTGACGTGCGCGGCCTGATCACCCCGCACCACCAGCGACGCCGGCAACACCTGGCTCAGCGAATCCACCGTCAGCCGGCGGCGGGCAGCCTGCGCCCGCACCCGAGCCCGGCCCAACCACCGATCGCGGAGGCCCTCGATCAGGTCCGGATTCAGATCGTCCAGGGTGACGGTTCCGACGTCGTCGCTGGTGACGCCGAGCGCGTGCAGGTCGGCGTCTTCAAGGTCGGCCAGGTCGTGGATGGTGAAATCGTCCGGGTGGGGGTCGGCCACCAACCGGTACGTGTTCAGAGAGCCGGGGTGCCCATTGACCAGATCCAGTGCTCTGGCATGGCTCCGGAGGGGTGCGGTGCGGGCCAGCCGGCCGAGGCGGCCGGCGGGGTCGACACTGGCCCAGGGGATGCCGGCGGCGCCAGTCTTGCCGATGATGACCCCGACCAGGGTCGACTTCCCGCCGCCCAGGCCCGCCAGGATGGCGTAGTAGCCGGCGACGTCGAAGCGTTCCATGTTGGCCCACAGGTCGTACATCACCGGGGTCCGCCCATCCAGCACGGCCCGGCCGATCGCCCACCCCCGACGATCCCCCGCGGTGGACGTGATCGCGGCGCCGCCCGCGGCGACGGTGCGGACCGGCAGGTCGCGGCGGTGCGCGCGGATCCGGACCGGTTCCCCGGGCAGGAACTCCCGGGCCAGGTCGTGCTGCCCGTAGGTGTGCTCGATCTGCACCCGCCGCGCATACGCCGTGACGACCCGCTCCACGTTCTCCAGGCACTCGGTTTCGGTGGCGCCGGAGACGGCCAGGCGCCACCAGCCGCGAGCCCGGGACGCCGAGAGGTCCTGGGTGTCGGACAGTTCCGCCTCGACCTGCAGGGCCAGGTCGTGCTGCTCCCGTAGGGCGGTGGGTGGGTCCTGGTCGTGTTCGAGCTGGTAATGCTTGGTTTGTGAGGTGATCCGGGACATCACCCGCCGCAACTGTTCCCGGACCTCGTGGTCGTGCCGCACGTACAGGTGGGCGGACCACTCCAGCGGGATGCCGAGCTGGTCCGGGACAGCCATCCACGGCAGATCCGCCTGCGGGATCGTCATCGGCTGCATCCGACCCACCGTCAACACCGCCACGTGGCGCGTGATGTTGCGGCCGTCGACCATGCCGGTGACTTTGAGCGTGGTGGCGAACGGTTCCGCGGTCCAGGACACCTGGTCGAGCAGCCCGGCCAGATCACCGGCATCCCATTCCGACAGGTCCAGCTCACTGCGGAGTTTCGGGGCGGGGAAACCCAGGTGAGTGGAGCGGTGCAGCAGCCACGCCATCTGCCCGGCGGTGACGGGCCGGCCGCGCATGCCCGGCCGGCCGATCAGCGTGTCCAACGCCGCCAGCTGGCCCTGCTGGGCGTTGAGTTCGCGGGCCAGTGGCCGCCAGGACCGGGGCAGCAGCCCGGCGGCGAGCTGCGCCAAGGGGGTGCGGTGCAGGTAGTCCACGCCGAGGTAGACCTGCTTCTCGGCCAGGTGCTCGCCCAGGAATTGCCGCTGCTCGCCGGCGAGCAGGTCCGGCCAGCACGGCAACGGGACCGCGCCGAACGCGGCCTGCCGCCCGATCACCAGGCGGTGGTGGGCTTGCGCCCAGTCACGGACCGGGAACGGCACCTGGGTGCCGCGGATCCGCACCGACTGCCCCGACAACCCCGCCAACACGGCCGCTTGATTGATGATGTGCTGCTCGCGGTCCCGGTCCGGCCGGAACGACCACGGCACCGGATCCAGCCGGTACCACGCCGTCCCGGTCGAGTTGGTGAGGGTGACGTGCCCGACGACCTGCCGGGTCCGCAGCGCCAACCGGGCCTGCGACGGCACCGCCGTCTTCGCCCACCCCGGCCGCTTGGCCTTCGACGGCTTGCTGCTCTTGGTGTCTCGGTCACGCCGCATCGGAAGCCACCACCATCGCGGGATCGAGGCCGGGACGCCGGCCGGCCGACGCCGGCCCCGGAGCGGGCTGGGGGATGCCGAGCAGCCCGGGCGGATGCCGCCGATCCGCACTGCCCGCGCCGGTCAGCACGAACGTCAGCCCGACCCAGGACACCGTCGAGGCCTGCGGTTGGTCGTGGGGGGAGCGGCGGGGGGTGCCGAGCTCGGCCCACAGCACCGCCGGCAGCGTCGACAACGGTCGTTCGTCGTCGATCCGCTTCCCGATCCACCCCGTGATGCCGATGGTGATCATCAGCGTGTACAGCATCGTCCAGAACGACACTTCGACGAACCGGGCGAACAACCAGCCCACCGTCAGGAACACGATGAAGCCGACACCGTAGGCGACGTACCGGGTGGCCGGCCACGGGAACGACACCCGTGGCGGCCCCAACCACCGCGCGTCCACCCGGCGCAGCTCGTCATCGGTGCGGATCCGCATCGCCGATCACCCGCCCGTCGTCGGCGTCACCGGCGACGGCGCGCCAGGCGTCGGCAGGTCCGGGATGAACAGCTTCGCCAGCCAATACCCGACATCCAGCGCCGAGCCGGAGAACGCGATGCCCAGCACCATCAGCCCGATCAGCGACAACCCGACGACGCTGACCACCCGGGAATGATCACCGCGGCGACTGGCCATCAGGATGACCAGGCCGATCACGATCAGGATCACCTTGACCGCGTTGTCCCGCAGCCAGTTCCCGATCCCCGACGTGTCCACCGCCACCGGCGCCGCCACCTGCATCACCTGCCAACGCAGGCCACCGTCCAGAACACCCATCACCCATTCTCCTCCCTCTGGGGGCGACCCGGGACGGGTCGCCGAATACACCCGCGAAGTCCGCGGGCTCCGAATCTGTGTGGTTGAAATGCGATCCGGCCGGGGGCCGGATACTTGTTGCTGCTCAGCGGCTGTCGTGTTGGTGGTGCTGCTCCGGGGGCGCTGATTGTTCAGTCGGGGCTACCCGCGTCAAGGGCGCTTCGCGTCGCTGCGCGATGCCCTGCGGGCACCCTTGACCCACTACGCCCCGACCGATTCGGCGCCGCAGTCGGAGCAGCCCGCAGTGTCGGCGCAGACGGTTCTGTCGTGTTGGTGGGCTCGCCGGCGGTCGTGGTCGGGTCCACCGGCAGCCGGTCGGCCCGCGAGGACGGTTTCGGCAGGTCGAACAGGGCCGGCTGGCGTGCCCGGCGGCCGGTCATGCCTTGCACCAGATCTCGATGCGGCTCTTGTGCGCAGCCGTGCCCAACCAGTACCGGTAGCCGGTGGCGCCGTCGGGATGCTCGGTCATGCCCAGCAGGTCCGCCCACCGCTGCACCAGGCGCAGCGCGTCGGCCGGCTCCACACTCGGGCTGGGGAAGCCGACAACGTCGCCCCGGTCGTAACCGTGGACCTCCCGCAGGTACCAGTTCAACGGGCGGCATCCGTGCCGATCACCGAACTCGTTCATCGCCGCGGTGATCGCCTCGTTCAAGACGGCCACCACCGTCGCCCCACGCTCGTCAAGTTCCACCTTCGACGTTCGGGTGCTCATGACCGTGCCTCCTGTCGCAGGAATTCCAGCGCCGCCAGATGGTCGGCGTGTTCGTACGCGGCCAGCAGCGCATCCCCGGGGTTCGTGTAGCCCAGCCCCAGGAACCGCCACTCACCGATCACCGGAATCGATTCGTCCTCGTCGTCACCGGCCAGGGCTTCGTCCTCCCACAAGCCGGGTTGTGGGTCCGGATCCGGATCCAGCCAATCCATCTCGTCTGCCGGGCCGTCGGCGTGGTCGCCGGGCGGCTGGTGCTGGTCGGCGCGGGCGGCTCGCCAGTCCCGGCGGGCCTGCCGCAACGAGCCCAGGGTGACCGAGAACCGCTGCGACTTGGTCGTGAAATGCCCCCGGAAGCCGAGCATGTGCACCCACCGCAGCAGCCCGTCGTACTCCGGCAGCGCCGAGAGTTGTTCCGCGGCCAGGATCATCGCTGCCACATGCGGCCGCAAACCGGCCTCCCGGGCGATCTGCGCCGTCCGCACGGTGGAGTCCAGGCCGAAGTCCTCCGCCGCCTTCGTCGCGTACTTGGCGATGTACGCCGCCACCATCCCCGACGTCACCGGACCCGCCTCGTCCGAGCCGCCGTCGGCGGCCTGGTCGTCGACACCGTGACGGAGGGGCCGGATGTCGATCTGGTCGCCGAACCCCAACCGCACCGCGGAATCCCCGAGTGCTGCGGTGACGGTGGCGTCGGCAACGGCCTGCCGGACCGCGGCGGTGAACACCTCATCCGGGACAGTGACCGGGGCGGGAGGGTAGCCCTCGTCCGCGCCGTCGAGGCGAATGATCGCATGGAAGTGCACGACCCCGCGCTTCTGGAACTCAGCGACCTTGGCGTAGCTGACCCGCAGCTCCCGTCCGAGCGCGGCCTCGCTCATGCCCAGTCCGGCGGCCAGCCGGCGGCGCAGGGCGATCATGAAGCGTCGCCACAGCTCCGGGGACCGCCAGTTGAACGCCACCGCGGCCAGGTACTGGTAGCAGTCGGGGCAGATCGGCTCCCCGAGTTGGGGGTCGTCGTCGGGGTGGGGTCGGCGGCAGGCCCGTCCCCGACCATGCACACACAGGTCACCGGCGCGTCCGGTCCGGCCTCCGCTGGCGCTCCGGCCTGCCCTCCCGCGCCCACACGCAGCGCCATGCACCGGGCCGAACCCGGGGCCGGTCAGGGTCAGGAACCACATCGGATGCGACCCGACAGTCTGAGGGACGCCCTTGGTGCCGCCGGCGGTTCCGGCGTGCAGCAGATGCCACACATCGCCCTTGTACTCGCGGCTGCACGGCGGGCATACCGACCCGCGGCGGTTGCCGCAGCGGATCAACAGGGCATGATCCGGCTCCGAAACCGTGGAGAACAGCACCTCACGACCCGCTGCGCCGTCCCGGTAGCGCCGGCCGGCGACCCGGACCGGGCGGTGGCAGAACCCGGCGCCGCGGACCTGCCGGCGCCACGCCCGGAACTCCGGTGACACCAGCCGGCGCAGCACCTCCCGAGCGGTCTGCTCATCCACCACGCCGTCCTGCACCATCACCCGCGCCGCCGGCACCACCACCGCGGACGCCAACCCCGGCCCGGTCACGACGATTCACCGCCGTCGACGGCCAGCAGCGCCGAGTTCGGGGAGGGGTGGGTGAGGGTCTGTTCGTGGATCTGGTCGTCGGTGACGTAGGCGGCGCGCACTCGGATCGGTTCCCGGATGCCCTCCACGGTGACGTAGCCGACGCCGGGCCGGCCGGCCGGGATCCGGTCCGCCAAGGCCCCCATCTGATGCATGCCGTCGCCCAGCACCATGTCGACCTGGCTCGGCGTGTCCAACCGCAGAGCCACCTTCGTGGGGAACAACGAGCGGAAGCTGACGACCTCTTTGCGGGGGTCCTGTGCGGCGGCCAGGACGACGACGGCGGCGGCCCGGCCGCGGGCCAGCAGCGCGGAGATCGCCGCGGTCGCCCGGTTCCGCAGCTTGGTGTCCGGCTCGTACGCGGTCAGCGTGGACAGCTCGTCGACGATCACCAGCAGCAGCGGCTCATCCACCGAGGGCTGGTGCATGCGGGTCACGCCGGCCAGCCGGGCGCAGCGGGCGTCCATCACCGTCACCGCGTCCTCCAACAGCTCCACCATCGCCGCCGTGTTCTCGCAGGCGAACCGGGTGAACAAGGGCCGGCCGAACGCCAGTTCCATGCCGCCCTTCGGGTCGACCGCCCACACCTGCACCGCTCCGGACTGGATCGGCCGGGCCACGCCGCGCAGGACGGACCAGATCACCGATCCCTTGCCGGCGCCCTGCACCCCGGCGACGAACACATGGGTGCCGAGCAGCCGCAGCACCCACGGCCGGCCGTCCTCCCGCACCCCAACCGTCACCTGGTCGACGTCGTCGCTGGTCGGGATCGGTCGGGCCGGGACGACGTCGGCCAGGGCGTCCCGGCGGATCACTTCCAGCCACAGCCGGCCCGGCTCATCCGCCCACACCCGGGCCAGATGCCCACCAAGCGACGCGGCCAGCACCGGGCAGGCCCGTTCGTAGTCGGCCAGGCCCTGCCCGGTCACCATCCGCAGCAGCAGCCGATCCGACACCTCACCGACCCGGACCCGCAGTAGGTCCGGTCTCAGCGTCCGCCCGTCGAGTTCCTTCGTGAGGCCGCACAGGTCGACGAGCCGGCCCCAGTCCCGCCGATACCGCGACCCGGTCTGTGCCCGCCGCAATGGTCGAGACACCAGGCGGGTGAACAGATCCGGCCGCAGCAGCCGAAGGCCGGCCAGGATGATCAGGGTGATGCCGAGGACCAAGGCGCCGTCTACCCAGCCGCCAGCCACGATCACGCCGGCCGCAACCAAGGCGGCGCCGAGCAGCCAGGGCCGGCGCAGCAGCCACCACAGAATCGCTCCGGCCGCGATCACCGCAGTGACCAGCGACTCCCACAGCTCATCGACCAGGGACGGTTCCGACGACATCGGTTATGCCGCCTTGCCCTCACCCGAGGACCGGCCGGCCGTCCACGGCTCCACCCGGCTGGCCTTGAACGCCACCCCGTGCCGATCGCCCATCTCCCACGTCCGCGCCGACAAATCCCGGAACCGGACCCGTGTGCCGATCTCGATCCCCGACGGCTGACCCACCACCCGCACCGTCAACTGCTCCGGCCGCTCCCCGGCCAACACCGCCATCACGTCCACGTCGTACAGAGGCACCCCCGACGACTTGTCCAACACCTGGACCTTCGTCTCGAAATCCATCACCCCCCGGATCCCGCCCACGATGAACGTCATCCCGTCCGTGTCCACCCGAAACTGCATGACTATCCCTTCCGTCGTCGGCCGCCTGCCTGTGTTGGGCAGCATGGCTAGCCATGTTAGTAGAGTCGGCACGCTTGTCAAGCACCAGGTGGTCTAGCGTGGCTAGCCACGCTGACTAAGATTCCTTCGCATGGAACTGGACCCCGACGACTCCCGGGCGCCCTACTTACAGGTGGCCGGCCTGCTACGCGCCGCCATCCTTACCGGCCGCTACGCACCGGGAGACAAGCTCCCCTCGGGACCGGAACTCGCCACCCAGCTCGGCGTCGCGCGCATGACGGTCCAGCAGGCCATCCGTCTGCTCCGGTCCGAGGGCCTGGTCGTCTCGCGCCAGGGCAGCGGGGTCTTCGTCCGAGAACGAACCCAGCGGTCGGTCGAACTCCGACCGCACATCGAGCAGGCCTTCGAATCCGAGCAGGTCAGCTTGGACTTCGCCGGTTTCTCCGCTGAAACCCTGCAGGGCGTGCTGGCCGAGCCGCTGGACAAGATTCGCGCCGGCCGGCTCGCCCCGGAGTCGATCACGCTGCGGCTGCTGCTCCCGGACACCACCCGGCCGATGGTCCTGCCCTGCGCCGCGGACACCCTCGCCGACGACCCGGGCATGCGTGAACGCGGGCACGGCCTCCAACAACGCCAGATCGGAGCCATCGCCCACGCCGCCGGCGAACTCGAAGAACTCGGTCTCGTACAGCGGGTCAACCTCGACGTCCGCCTGCACGCGCTCCCGCCGCTGTTCAAGCTGTTCATCGTCAACGACACCGACGCCTTCTTCGGCTTCTACCCGATCCAGCGTCGCACCATCCCGATCGGCGACGAACCGCACGACGTTTTCGACCTCATCGGGAAGGACGCCGTGATGTTCCGCTACGAGACGGCCGACACCAAGGGATCGGGCGCGCCGTTCGTCACCCAGGCCCGGCAGTGGTTCGACTCCGTTTGGTCCCAGCTGTCCTGGAAGGCGGCCGGCCATGACCTCACCTGAGATGGCGGCCGACCTGGTTGCCCGGGCGCAGGTCGTCCTGCTGGACTTCGACGGACCGATCTGCGCCGTGTTCGCCGGCTACCGCGCCCACGAAGTCGCTGCGCAGATCCTGAAGCACGCGGCGAACGCGGGCATCGTGCTCCGGCCGGCCGACCCGGACGACCCGATTTCAGTTTTCAAGGCGACAACCGGCATGGACCCGGAGGCGATCGCGGCCGTTCAGGACGCGCTGGTCGCAGAGGAGTCCAAAGCTCTCAGCCAAACCGCCCCGCACCCGGGCATCCCGGACCTCATCGGCCAACTACGCGCGGCAGGTCACCGCCTCGTCGTCGTCACGAACAACGGCGCCGACCCGGTCTCGGAGTTCATCGAGCACCACGACCTGGCCCACGACCTTGAGGCGGTCGTCGGCCGCGACCCCCATCGCCCGGAGCTGCTGAAGCCAGCACCCGAGAGCATCACCCGCGGGCTCGTCCTGCTCGGCGTGCCCGCCGAGGCCGCCGTGTTCGTCGGCGACTCCATCACTGACGTCCTGGCCGGCCACGCCGCCGGCGTACCGGTGATCGGCTACGCCAACAAGCCGGGCAAGGACCAGAGGCTGCGCGGCGCCGGCGCCGATGCGATCATCACAGCCATGGGGGAACTGGTGCCGGCTCGGCGGCTGACATCGTGAGAACTTTCTCTACTCATTCAAGAGTGACCGGAATGAGCACAGCACACACCCTAGCGTTCAGATCAGATTACGCGGACAAGAAGTCGAACTAGACCTACGGCATAAATTACCGCGCAAAAGACAATAAGCACCAACGATTCAACCCCTTGGAGTTTCCAAAATCTTGATGCGGGATGATAGACGAACTGTTCAAACGCGACGCCTTGATTCGAGAAGCAAACACCAATGGATTGACTGCCGCACGTGGCGACGCTCGCCATAACCGGCCGGCCTTCCGAGTCTGTGAACTGCTCACTTAGGACCC
The DNA here is from genome assembly GCA_044223435.1 of Nakamurella sp. Lineage (GTDB taxonomy): Bacteria > Actinomycetota > Actinomycetes > Mycobacteriales > Nakamurellaceae > Nakamurella. The sequence goes on along the minus strand of JBGALY010000006.1, from coordinate 94,918 downwards.
AATCGTCTGCACCAGGGCCTCCTTCAAGTGCTTCAGTCAATGGCATTGTCACAGTCTGGGGGGCCACGTAATGGGGGCGGATGACACCACCAATCACGAGAAGCAGAACTGCGTAAACAACCACCGTCAGGCCTACGGCCGCAGCGGTGTTCCTGACAAGCACACCCACCGTGGCTCCCACAGAAAAGGCTAGAAGGAAGTAGACGCAAGGAACCAAACCCCTAGTTTCGAAGCCCGGCGTGATAATGTCGAAGCTGGCCACACCGCTAGTACCGCTGAATGCGATGTAGCTCACAACGCCAACGATCAGCATGCCTAAGGCGACAGGCAAAGCTGCGATTGCGAACTTTGTAGACCACCAGCGGACAACTGAAACCGACTGAGACAGCGCAAGAACTTGAGTGCCGTTTTCGTATTCCCGTGCAAATAGGGGCGCTCCAGACAGGGCGCCGAAGAGTGGGGGGGCAGCAAGCAGTGTCAGTGTAGTTCCGCTTGCCACTTCTCCGTATCGCCCCACCAATTCACTGACCGCAATCGGATTGCATGTCTGGCCAAATGCCGTCCCGCACTCGCTCAAGCCCAGATCACTCGCAGAAGCGTTCACTGCCATGTGAAGCACTAGAAGTCCGCAAGCCATGCAGCCGAGCAAGAGTAGACCGACCAGGATTTGGAAGCGCTGCTGCCGCCAAGCGACCCACGATACCGTCCGCGAAAACCTCATGATCACTCCCGAAGTACGAAGAAGTTGGCGGAGTCAACTTTCCCGCAATAAATGCTCGAAGAGTCCCGAGGCATCAGGAATTCCTTAACACCTGTAATGGACTAGAGCGCAAGTATGCCGAAACTAACTCCTCGAGTGAGACCTGTAGCTTCGCCCATTCGGGCCGGGGAAGAATCCCTGGATCATCAACCAGTGCGACCGATTGACGTTCGTTAGAACTGCTTTCGATCAGTCTTCCAGGGGGAACCCAATCCGTCGATTCTCGTGCGGGACCAATCAGCAGCCGGTGTCGATTGACGAAACTCTCGACCGCCTCGTCCACAACCATGCCTCCATCTCGAAGCAGCAAGATCCTGTCGCATGCGTCTTCTACATCTGAGATCACATGCGACGAAAGCACGATCGTAATCCCTGTACTCGCTACCTCCCCAAGGATAGTGCGCATGACTTGACTGCGCGACAGAGGATCCAAGCGGGCCAATGGCTCGTCGAGCATCAATACAGAGGGACGTCGCCCTAACGCCAAAGCGAGAGCCAAGCGAGCCCTTTGCCCTCCGGACAGCGTGTCGATCCGTGTCCGAAGTCCTAAACCAGCCTCGTGAGTCAAGCGCCGAGCATATTTCTCATCCCAACGCGGATTCATTGCTCTGCCGAAATGAAGCATCTCTTCAACTGAGAACCGTCGATAGAGCGGGTAATCCTGCGAAAGGAACGCCAGGTTTTCGTTCCGCCGATTCGAACGGGCTTGATTCCCGAGAATTTTAATACTTCCAGAGGTTGGACGAATGAGACCAGCAGCCAGGGCCATCAGCGTGGACTTGCCGGCGCCATTTTGCCCTACTAGCGCGGCAATTGAGCCAACGGGAACGTGAAAGGAACACGAATTTAGCACCCAGTTCCGTCGATATCGCTTCGAGAGCTCAGTCGCTATGATCGCCGAACGATGACTTGCCACGGCCTAGGAACTCGGCCCATATTCGATATCGATGACTGTCTTGATGAGCGCCTCAACATCGCCGCGTTCGAGTCCGGCCTGACGGGATCGTGCCATCCAATCCCGAAGATCGCGCCCAAGCGGAGACTCCAGGCCAGACTCAAGCTTGATCAGATCTCGTCGAACAAAGCAGCCCACACCGCTGCGACTCTCGACAAGCCCCTCGTGCTCGAGATGTCGATAGGCCTTAAGCACAGTATTCGGATTGACCGCAGTCATATCAACAACTTCCCTAACTGCAGGAAGCTTGTCGCCGATCTTGAGCACACCCATGTGCATTGCTTGACGTGTCTGATAGACGATCTGCATGTATGGCGAGACACCAGAACGCCTCTCAATTCGGAACTGGATCAAGTTGCAATCCCTCTCACCCACCCTGCCATTACCCATGAACTCGGCGAACGAGGGAATATGCGGATGCCTCCGTTTCGAGCCCGTCCAGACAGTCTCCGCGTTGAAGCTGGCGCTGTCAAAGATCCGTGCCGTGCCAGGCAGGGTCCCCCGAATGGGTGATGGACGGACCGCCCCGTGATCTACTTAACTAGGCACCTAGCTAGGTGATGCGGCGGAGTATCCGAGTCCTTCGACACGAGGGGTGTCACTTTGTCCGAGGGTGGCGTTCGATGGGTTCTTGCGTTTGATGCGTCCTGTGGCAGCTGTAAGGCGATCGCGGCCACCTTGCAAGGTACCGAGATGGTCATCCTGCGCTGTCGAAAGACCAGCACGCAGCCCTCGACTCCGCCAAGACTTACGCGTCCGAACAAGGCGCCTTTGTTAACATCGATGCAGCCGCCGCACTTCCTGCGCTTGACACACCGCCGTCCGGTGAAGAAGCAGGTGTCGCACGGTCCATCGGCTGCACATGCTCCGTAATCTCTGACTGGTGTGACAACTCTACCCATTGTTTCCAGCCTCGGGGGAGCTGTGTTCAGTCTGGCGGGTGCGGAACCTTCTGGCAATACACCTGCGACGGCCTCTGCTACTTGTAGCAGAGGACGCATTGTTTCATTGATCGACTTGTCGACAGGAGGGGTGTCACTTTGTCCGAAGGTGGCGTTCGATGGGTTCTTGCGTTTGATGCGTCCTGTGGCAGCTGTAAGGCGATCGCGGCTCGTGTCGCCGACGCCTGCTCGGGCAGGATCGATGTCCTACCGCTCGCTCATCCGGACGTCGTACGTTGGCGCTCGTCGAACGAGTCCGCGTGGGGACCGACTCTCATCAGGGTCGATGGCGGTGCTACAAGGACCTGGGTCGGCCGGTCGATGGTCATTCCGATGATGCGTTCGTTGGGGCCGCGAGCAACGCTGAGCGTGGTCAGCGCCTTGGGCACGCTCCGAAGATCGGAGCGCGGCGATTCCGTCGTCGCTGAGTCCGACGCCACCGCAGGTGCAGTGAGTCGCAAGCGCTTCCTCCTACTCGGGGCCGGTGCCCTGGTGGCCGGAGGGCTCGTACTTACTGGTCGGACCCCGGCGTACGCCGGAAGCGATCCTGCGGACGAATGGGTGCGGGCGCACATAGACCAGCTTCCAGGAACATACGACGAGTTTGTTTCGCATCCGATCGAGTATCGGCGAGCAATCTATCGGGCTCTTGCGGCTGAGGAACGCAGCAATCTGTGGCTGGAACACCTTGCAAGGTACCGAGATGGTCATCCTGCGCTGTCGAAAGACCAGCACGCAGCCCTCGACTCCGCCAAGACTTACGCGTCCGAACAAGGCGCCTTTGTTAACATCGATGCAGCCGCCGCACTTCCTGCGCTTGACACGCTCAGAAGTTTGATAGACGCGGCTTTCGGCCCCGAAGAATCCCGAAGAATCATCGCGACCCTCGGACCGCCGTCTGAATCGGAGGTCGCCAGTCCTGCGCGATTGCGGGGATGCACTTGCTCCGTAATCTCCGACTGGTGCGACAACAGCCTGCGCTGTCACAATGACGCCTGCGTTCAGTCGGGTGGCTGCGGAACCTTCTGGAACTACACCTGCGACGGCCTCTGTCACATGTAGCCCCGCACCAACGACAGGCCACAACTTCACGTAATTGCGGTACTTGGAGACAGTAGAATGCAGCTCAATGTGGACCTTCCACAAGCCGACATCGAATTTCTAGATGCGCTTGGGAATGAATTGGGAATTGACTCCAGAGATGCCATGCTAGAGCGAGCGGTGGAGTCACTCCGAAAGTTCGTCAATGAGAATGGTCTATTCTTGTTGACGCCGGAGCAATGGGAGGCGACTTACCGCTGACCCGTCCGTGTGGCCATTGATGCAAAGCCGGCCTGGGTCCAAGGTCTGGTCAGGACCCTCAGTCAGTAGGCCCGCCGCGGGGCCGCCCGAGCACTGAAAAGTCACCATAGGTGACGCCGACCCTGAACGGCTGACGGTGACTGTCGATCCCTTCACCTGCGACAACGCGGTAATCCGCCACAGCATAAGGGGCGTGAGCCGCGTTCGGGACGAAGAGGTCGTGGGTTCGAATCCCGCCACCCCGACCAAAGCCGAAGGCCCTGACTCGAACACTCGAGTCAGGGCCTTCGTTGTCCCGGGCCGTGATCAGCTTCCGATCATGTCGAACTTCTCCCACGGACCGATGACCGTTCGATTCGCGATCAGCGGCGCCCCGCCGCCGGCCTCGGCGGTGACGAGCCGGCTGTTCGCGGCGGACCGCAGGCTGATCGACCCGTCCGAATTCGGGATCAGGGTGTAGGTCTCCCATGCGGCGACCGCGCCCCGGTTGGCGATCAGGTTGGATGCGCCCCCGTTCTCGGCACAGACGAACGCCCCGTTGATCTGGGCCCGCAGCGCGACCGCGGTGCCCCCGAGCAGCAGCAGGTCGAACCGTTCCCACGGACCGACCGCGGTTCGGTTGGCGATCAGCGGGTCCCCACCCCCGCTCTCGGCCACCACCCAGCGCCCGTTCGCGCGGGCGTTGAAGCTGACCGTCAGCGGCTCGAAGCAACCGGCCAGATCCTGGCCCCCGCCCGGGTACCAGGGCAGGTCGATCGGCGGCGCATCCTGGTTCCGGTCGACGTATTGAGTGGCCAACGCCTCCCATTGCCCGTAGGCGTTGGGGGTGTTGCTCCCCTGCACCCGCTGGGCCGCGTCGTTCTTCGGCAGGGACTGCCAGCCGCCGACGTCGAGCAGTCCGCTGTTCGGCGCGGCGCTGCGGCCGCCGCCGAAGAACGCCATCGCCTCCCATCGCGGATCCAGCAGCCGTCGCACCACCCCGGCCGGATCGGTCCGCCGGGTGCTGACCCCGTAGTCGCCCCAGCCGTAGGCGGGACGTTGCTGGTAGAGCCCGATGGAGTCGGCGTTGAAGGCGCCGTCGCGTACCCCGAAACGGTCGTGCGGGTACCGCAGGGACAGCTTCGCGGTCGCCAGCCAGTAGGCCTTGCCCGGCCACGGCCAGGAGTTGAACGTGCTCGTGCCGTCGTTGGCCAGGTTCCGGATCGACGACTCCTGCTGCATCACCATCACCGCGATGATCTGGCCGTCCCGACCGATCCCCATGGTCTTGGCCACACCGATGGTGATGCGCACCGCGGCGTCCCGGGCGGCCGGGGTGGGTGTCGCACCGTCGCAGTTGGCCAGCGCCGCCCGCTGCACCACCGGCGCGGCGGCCGCGGTCGGCGAACCCATCAGGGCCATCGTCGCGGCCAGCGCCGCCACGATCGCCGAGGCCACCACGGTTCGTCTGCGGTTGCCCATCGCACCACCCTCGTCGGGGACGACATCGGTCGGCCGGGCGGCGCGACTGCGCGGGTCCGGCCCGGAGCGACCAGAAACCGGCCACCTTCCGTTAGCGATCCTGACAGTAGGTCACCAACCGGTCCGCGGCGACTCGGGGCGCCGGAGGGCGCCGGGGACCGGCTCGGCAGGATGCTGGCATGCCGACCACCCCGGACGTCCACCGCCATCCCACCGCGACACCACCGGACAGGCTGTTCGACGACCCGGCGGCCGACGACCGGTGGCGCCAACGGTTCACGGCGGTCCGAGCCGGCCTGCCGCACCCGGCCCGGGACGCGCCCGACCGCACCTGGTACGTCTGCACCGCGACCGGCCGATCGGAGATCTGGAGCTGGGACGTCGAGGTCGACCGGCACACGGCGGTCACCGACCGTTCGGACGGCACCACGATGGCGACGATCTCGGCCGACGGGTCGACGGTGTGGTGGTTCGACGACCAGGAGGGCGACGAATTCGGATCGTGGCGGGCCCAACCGTTCGGCACCGGGCCCACCGCGCCGGCCGCACCGGGCTTACCCGACGTGTCCCCCGGCTACCCGGCCGGGCTGGAGGTGGGCCGCCGGGTCGTGATCGCCGGGTTCGCCGACGACGACGGTTCCCGGATCCATCTGCGAGTCGACGACGAGCCGGCTCGGGTGGTCTACCGGCACGCCGAGGATGCCTCGGTCGGCGCGCTGACCGCGGACGAGTCGATCTGGGTGCTCGCCCACACCGAGCACGGCGACGCCCGATACCCGGCACTCCGAGCGCTCTCGGTCGTTGACGGCGCGCTGCTGGCCGAACTGTCGGACGCACCGGGTCGCGGCCTCGACCCGCTGGCGGTCAGCCCGGTCCCCGGTGACCAGCGGGTGCTGGTGGGCCACGAACGCCGCGGCCGGGACGAGTTGCTGCTGTGGGATCCGGTGTCCGGTGCGGCGATCGAACTGATCCTGGACCTGCCCGGCGACCTGGATGCGGAATTCACCCCGGACGGATCGGGCCTGCTGGTCCGGCACACCCACGCCGGACGGACCACGGTGCACCACTACGACCTCGCCTCCGGGACGTTGACCGCGCTGCCGACCGCGCGCGGGGTGGTGACCGGCGCGACCGCCCGGGCCGACGGCGCCGTCTGGTACCGGTGGACCGACGGTGCGTCCGCCGGCCGGTTGCGGGTGTTGACGGCCCACGGCGCCGACCGGGAGCTCTTCCGCCCGCCCGGGGGATCGGCCCCGGGGAGCGAGCCGGTGCGCGACCTGTGGGTGGCCGGGCGGGGCGGGCCGATCCACGCCTTCGTGGCCACCCCCGGCGAAGGGTCCCGATTCCCGACGGTGTTCAGCGTGCACGGCGGGCCGGCGGCGGCCGACGAGGACGCGTTCGACCCCACCCGGGCCGCGTGGCTCGACGCCGGCTTTGCCGTGGTGCAGGTGAACTACCGCGGTTCGACCGGGTACGGATCGGCGTGGCGGGACGCCTTGACCGAGCGGGTCGGTCACGTCGAGTTGACCGACATCGCCGCCGTGCACGACCATCTCATCGCCTCGGGGGTGGCGGATCCGGCTCGTTCCGTGATCACCGGATACTCCTGGGGCGGGTTCCTGACCCTGCTGGCGCTCGGCGTCCAGCCGGGGCGCTGGGCAGCCGGGGTGGCCGGTGTCCCGGTGGCCGACTATCCGACCGCGTACGAGGACGAGATGGAGCCGCTGCGCGCCTACGATCGGGCTCTGTTCGGCGGATCGCCGGCCGAGGTCCCGGACGCCTACCGCGACGCGTCCCCGTTGACCTGGGTGGACCGGGTCCGCGCGCCGGTCCTGGTGCTGGCCGGGGCGAACGACCCGCGCTGCCCGATCCGGCAGATCGAGAACTATCTCGATGCGCTGGCCGCACGCGGCGCCGACTACGCGGTCTACCGTTACGAAGCCGGGCACGGTTCCGGGGTGATGGCCGAACGGATCCGGCAACTGGCCTGCGAGATCGCGTTCGTCCGCGATGTGCTCCGCCGGCGGGATTGATTCCTCGGCCGGTTGCCACCGGCGCCGGCCGATGCCTCATTCTGGTGAGGTGGGCCGTCACGTACGCGAGCGCCGGGTGTCCGGCGGGCTCCGGGCGACCGGGCCGGAGGTGCTCAGCGGCCCGACGCCGGGTCGACCCGGGGTATCGATCCGGCCGGTAGCTCCGGCCGCGGCCGGTGGGTCCGGGCAGCGGGTGCTCGAGCTGCAGCGAGCGGTCGGGAACCGGGCGGTGGTGCAGCTGCTCGCCCAGGACCCGGGACAGCGGCCGCTCCGGACCGGCGTGCTCGCGGCCGGACGGGGCATCGTCCAGCGGGCGGGTAGCAACCCTGAGTTTGCGCCGGTCGGCACCCTGACGCCGCCGGGTTCACTCACCGACACGCAGTGGGCGACCGCAATCGCGGCGGCCCGGGCGACGCCGTCGGCGGCCGCGTACGAGCCGTTGATCAGGGACATCGCGATCATCGCCGGGATGCCGGCGCTCGGCGCCGGGTTCGTGCCCGCCCGGGTCCCGGTCACCGATGGCAAGACCGCCCAACCCGGACTCAACATGTCGATGGACCCCGCTGACAAGCCCGGGCATGCCGGCTGGGTGGACGGCAGCGGCGCGTACGGCGTGCCGTTCCGCCTGGACCGGACCGGGCCGCCGGACCGGCGCGTGGCCGTCATCCTGTCCGTCGGCATCCTGAAGGCGGAGAAGGCTCTGTCGCTGCAGACGGTCCGGCACGAGATGGTGCATGCCCGGCACAAGCAGAAGGTGCTCGAGGCGGTCACGGCGTGGCAGGCGCTGCCGGCCCGCGGCCGGCCGGCGTTCAGTGAATGGCTCACCCGGCAGACCCGCAAACGCACGGGACCGATGTCCGCACTGGACGCCGTGCTGATCGGCAAGGGCGCCCAGGACCTGGGCGTGAACACCGAGATCCTCGCCTACGTGGAGAGCTTCGTGACCAGCTTCCACCGCCGCGGCCCCACCCTGGCCGACGCCGGTCCGGCCTTCTTCGAGCTGCTCGGCGCGGTCCAGACCGACCGGTTCGACACCTGGAAGCAGGCCGACCCGACCGTCCAGGCCGAGGCGCTGACCCGGTTGCGGGAATACCACGCCACACTGGACCGGCCGCACCAGCGGTTGTGGCGGCAGTGGCTGGACCGGCAACTGGAGCGGGTCGGAAAAGACCGCTACCGCAAGGACTTCCTCACTCGGCTCGGCGCGTTCGTCAGCTGAACCGCGGCCTCGGCCGCGGACCCCTTCGGTCCGGCGCACCGATCGGCTCGGCCGACATCCGCGTCCCGCCGCTCGCAGCGCCGAGCCGCTGGCCGGAGTCCCGGGCCCGCAGGGCGTTGCCCCTGGTCGGCCGAGCTTTGCTCCGGGTCGGCCGGAGTTGACATCACCCGGACGGGCCGTAATAGTTAGGCATGTGCCTAACTATTACGACGAGCTCGACGCGGTGCTCCGCGCGCTCGCGGATCCGACGCGTCGGGCCGTCGTCGAACGGTTGGCCAGGTCCCCCGCCGTCGTGTCCGAGCTCGCGGCCCCGTTCGCGATGGCGTTGCCGTCGCTGCTGCAACACCTGCGAGCGCACTCCCGCCGAACGCCAGGCCGATCGGCTCGGCATTCATCTCACCCGCACCACCGGAAGGGAAACCCTGACATGACCCGTGTGCGCATCGATCTGAACATCTCGCTGGACGGCTACGCCTCGTCGACCGGCCACTCCGCCGAGAACCCGATGGGCGAGGACTGGGGACGTCTCGTGGGCGCCTACACCGCGACCCGCACGTTTCGCCGCCGCGTCCTGGGCGACACCACTGGCGCCGGCACCACCGGCATCGACGATGCCTACGCCGCCGCATATTTCGAAGGGATCGGGGCGGAGATCATCGGTGCCGCCATGTTCGGCCTGCACTCGTTCCCCGATGACCCGGACTGGACGGGCTGGTGGGGTGACGAACCGCCGTTCCACGTCCCGGTGTACGTGCTGACCCATACGGCGCCGCGACCGTCGATCCCGATGCGGGGCGGGACCACGTTCCACTTCCGCACCGCCACGATCCAGGACGTGCTGGCCGAGGCCACCCTGGCCGCCGGCGATCAGGACGTCCGCGTGGGTGGGGGTGTCGGCACCGCCCGCGCGTTCCTGCTGGCCGGTCTGGTCGACGACCTGCACGTGTCCGTCGCCCCGATCCTGCTCGGCCGGGGTACCCGGTTGTGGGACGACCTGCGCGGACTCGAACTCACCCACCGGGTGTCCACGGAAGTGGCCGAGAGCGGCACCATCCACACCACCTTCACCCGTTAGGACGACCCGCATGACAATCGAACGCCGGCTTGCCCGTTCCGGATTCACCCTGACCCGCGACTATCCCGTTGCGGTCGAGCGGGTCTGGCACGCGTTCGCCAAGGAGGACGAGAAGCGGCAATGGTTCGGCGCCGGTGCGGTCATCGAGCCCCTGGAATGGTCGTTCGACTTCCGGGTCGGCGGACGGGACGTCGCCGAAGGCAAGTTCCACCGCGGTCCGGTCTCGCGGTACGAGGCCACCTACACCGACATCGTCGAGCCGGTCCGCATCGTGACCACCTACGACATGTGGATCGACGGGGTTCACATGTCGACATCGGTGGCCTCGTTCGAGTTCGAACCCATCGGCGTTGGCACCCGGTTCACCCACATCGAGCACGGCGTCTTCTTCGACCGGTTCTGGGCGGACGGGCCGAACCGCGAGACCGGGAGCCGGGGCCTGCTCGACAGTCTGGGCGACTACCTCGGCCGAACCGGCTGAGCCCCGCGACCCCGGTGGCCGATGGCGATCGTCGCGACACCGGCACCGGCGATCAACGCCCCGGCGAGCCACCGCCGGGGGTTGCGCAGGTCGGGACGCCTGCGAAACACCATCCCGTTCAACAACAAGATGGGCGAGTCGGCACCCCGGTCGAACCCGCTGAAAACGACCGGCAACACACCCTTTCCCAGGTCGGTGAAGTCGACCATGAAGGCGAACGGGTCGTCGCGATCGGCCGGGTGCAGTTCCAGCCCGCGGCGCAGCGCGGGGACCGGCGTCAGCGGGCGGAGCAGCAGGCGTCCGCGGTGGACGGTGACCTCTGCGCCGGCGCCCATGAACAACCGGGTGAACAGGTTGGTGGCCGGACCGGGATCCAGGCCATACCAGCCGCAGATCTCGGCCCAGTGCTCCGGGTGCTGCGGCAGGCCGGTGCGCATCGGGTCGGCCGGAAGGTCCAGCAGCCGGCGAAGCAGACCCGTCCCCAAGGGATCTGGGGCCCCTCGACCGTCCAGCCCGCCGGTGTTCCCGAGCACCACGACCCCGACGCCGTCGTCCGGGGCCATGATCAATTGGGACAGGTAACCCGCCACGATGCCGTCATGGCCCACCGTCCGGTGCCCGTCCTCGGCGCCGAGCTGAAAACCCAACCCCATGCCGGGGACTCGTGGATCGGGCCGGAAGTGTGGTTCGAACATCGTCGTCACGGTGCTCGGCGAGAGGACGGCGCCATTGTCGTTGGCGCCGCCGTTCAGCAGCGCCGCCACGTAGCGGGCCAGGTCGGCCGCCGTGGAATAGGCGGCGCCGGCCCCCTTGGCCGGCACGTCACGTTCGGGGACCGGCCGGAGCCCGCGGGAGCGCAGGACGTAGCCGGTGGCCAGATAGCGGTGCACCCGTTCGGAGCGGACGAGGTCGGTGCGCTCCATGCCCAACGGCTCGAACACGTGCCGCCGCAAGTAGCGATCCAGGGGCTGCCCGCCGACGTCCTCGACGAGCTGACCGAGCGCGGCGAATCCGTGGTTGCTGTACACCCACTTCGTTCCCGGTTCCACCTCGATCGGCAGTCCGCGGCGGTAGTAGGCGGCCACCGGCCGACCGGACCGGCGAGTCTGCACCCCCGCGCCGACCCCCGGCCGAAGCAGGTCCGAGAGGCGCGGCCAGTAACCGATTCCGGCGGTATGTGTGAGCAGGTGACGGACGGTCGCCGGGCGGAACGCGGCCCTGGCCGGGACCAACTTCAACGACCGCAGGTAGTCGTTGGCCGGGGCGTCGAGGTCGACCAGGCCACGCTCCCACAACTGCAGAACGGCGATCGCGGTGAATGTCTTGGTGATCGAGCCGATCCGGAAGACGGTGTCCGCGGTGATCGGTGCGCGGGTCGGGCAGTCGGTGACCCCGCGGCCCTCGAACCAGGCCGGAGCGCCGTCGCGGATCACTTCGATCGCCAGACCGGCCGACGGCCAACGGTTCTCGACGTCGATGATCGTGGACCTGAGGTCGGCGGATCCGGTCATCGGGAATCGATCGGGGTGATGACGCCGGCGCTGTCCTCGAGCGCCTGCGCCGCGTCGAGGCACAGGTCCTCGCGGTACCTCGGACCGATGATCTGCACCACCTGTGGAAGGCCGTCCGCGACGCCGACCGGAACGGCGATCGCGGGCAGCCCGAGGGCGTTGACCGCGATCGCCATGCCCATGGCGCGGATGGTCCGGGCGACCCAGCCGTCCGCCAGGTCGGTTCCCGCATCGAAGGGCACGTCGGTGCAGACCGGCGCGACGATCAGCGGGCGGGACCGCTGGAATTCACCCCAGGCCTGCAGCAACGACTGCCGGGTGATGAAACCCTGCATGGCCGTCACCGCGTCGGTGTCCCCGGCCACCCGGTAGAACGCGCCGAGGAACCGCTGCGTGTCGGCCGGCAGGAACGCCGACATTGCGTGCCACTGGGCCCGGATCTCGGGGGTGTTCAGCATCGCCAGTCCGGCCCGCGCCGCCGACTCCACCGACGGCGGCTCGACCTCGTCGACGGGATACCCGGCCTCGGCGAGCGCCCGGCCGGCCCGGGCGACCCCGTCCCGCACCTGCGTCGCGGTGCCGAGACGGGCCGGGTCGCTCACCAGCGCCACCCGGACCGGTTGAGCGGGCGCGGGTCCGCGGAGGGGAGCCGGCACCGACCACGGGTCGCGCCAACTGGGCCCGGCCAGCACGTCGAACGCGCCGCGCAGGTCGACCACCCGCCGCGCCATCGGGCCGACGACGACGGTCAGCTGGGCTCCGATCGGCCGCAGCGCCGGGCCGGGGACGCTGCTGGCGTCCGGGATCCGGCCCAGAGTGGGCTTCAATGCGGCCACGCCGCAGCATTGCGCCGGCCAGCGCAGGGATCCCAGACCGTCGCTGCCCAGGCCCAGCGGGCTCATCCCGGTCGCGATCGCCGCAGCCTCTCCCCCGCTGGACGCCCCCGGTGTCCGCCGCCGGTCCCACGGGTTCACCGTCGGCCCCCACAGTTCGCTGTCCGTGTGCCAGCGGACGGCGAGGTTGGGCAGGTTGGTCCGGCCGATCGGGATGGCCCCGGCCGCCCGCAGCCGCTGCACACCGGGCGCGTCCCGGGCCGGGTAGGCGTCGGCGAACATCGAGAGCCCCTGTGTGGTAGGCGTCCCGGCCACGTCGATGTTGCCCTTGACCGTGAAGGGGACGCCGTGCAGGGGCCCTCGGGCCTGACCGGCGACGGTCATTCGATCCGCGGCCTTCGCCGCGTCGATGGCCGATTCGGTCAGCACCACCGGTACCGCGTTCACGCTCGGATCGACCTCGGCGATCCGCCGGAGCAGCGCCTGCACGACTTCCAGACTCGACGCCTGCCGAGATCGGATGACGGCAGCGAGTTCTCCCGCGCTCATGCGCCAGAGGTCGGTCGCCGTCGTCACGCTCATCGCCGCTGCCCACGCTTGTCGGCCGACAGCGGCAGCCCGTCGAAATGGACTGCGCGGACGGCGCCGGCGGTGCTGCGGGCGAACACCAGCCGAGCCGGTGCCATGCCGACCCGGGACAGATCGATCCGGAAGACGTCGGGGTCCGCGGGGTCGTCCGGGTGCAGCACGACTCCTCGGTTCAGCACGGGTATCGGGCTGAGGGTTCGCAGCCGGAGTCGACCGGCCCGGACGAAGACCTGGACACCGGCGCCGAGCATGGACCAGGCCTGCAGGTCGGTGCGCTGGGCCCGCGGCCGGTACCAGCCGCACAGCCCGGTCCAGTTCTCCGGATGCTGGGGCACGTCGGTGCGGATGGCGAGGGCGGGGACGCCGAGCAGATCGCCGAGCAGGCGACCGGTCTCGGTGGTCAGCCAGGTCGCCGCGTTCCGCGAACCGTTGGTCAACGCGACCACCCCGACCCCATCGTCGGGGGCGAGAAAGACCTGGGCATTGAACCCGGGCAGCACGCCCTGGTGTTCGACGACGGGGTGCCCGCCCAGGTCGCCGCGGAAGAACGACAATCCCATGCCCGGGATGCGCGGATCGGGCTGGTAGTGGGTCCGGAACATCGTCTCGAGGGTCTCCGGCTTGAGGATCGTGCCGTGCTCGCCGGCCCCCCCGCCGATCAGGCTGGCGACATACCGGGCCATATCGGCGGGCGTGGCGTAGATCGAGGATGCCGCGGCCGTCACCCATTGCCGGTCGGTCACCGCCCTCGGCCCCCTGGAGCCGAGCCGGTAACCCGTCGCGAGGTGCGGTCGCACCCGCTCCGAGAGCTCCAGATCGCTGCCCTCCATGGCCAGGACCTGGAAGACGTTCTCGCGAAGGTACCGGCCGAGCGGGCGTCCGCCGACGTCCTCGACGATCTGGCCGAGGGTGGCGAATCCGTGGTCGCTGTAGGTGCAGACGGTGCCCGGTTCGACCGCGAGCCGCAGGCCGCCACCGTAGTACTCGGCCAGCGTCGGCACCCGCTCGGCCGCCTCGACGCTCTCCCCGACCCAGCCGCTGTTGACCATTCGCAGCGGATGCACCCACTCCGGTATGCCGGCGGTGTGGGTCAGCAGGTGCCGGACGGTGGCCGGTCGCCAGCTCGCGTCCGCGGGGACGAGCCGGTAGGAGCGCAGGTACTCGTTCGCCGGGCTGTCCAGGTCGATGAGCCCCCGCTCCCACAGCTGCATGACCGCGACCGCGGTGAAGGTCTTCGAGATCGAGGCAATCCGAAAGGCCGTGTCCCGGGTGATCGGCACCCTGGCCTTGATGTCCGCGTACCCCTGGCCACAGAAGGACTCCACCTGGCCGGACCGGACAACGGCCACCGCCAGGCCGACGGCCGGCCAGCGGCCACGGATCTCGTCGACCCTGGACTCGAGCTGTCCTTGATCAAATTGCGGCATCACGTGCCCCTTCGCGCGAGCAGCCGAGCAGCACCTGCGAGCTGGCAGTCCGGGATCCACCCTGCTCCGCGGCGGCCGCCCAGACATGGGGCGAAAGACCCGAACCGGAACGCTGATCGTCCCTGGCCCGGCGCCGGCCAGGCGACAAGGCTGACCCGGATGGTGGTGGACAGGCTGACGGCCGAGGACCGACTCATGCTGTGGTCGGACGCGAGCTGGCCCCAGGACATCGGTGCGGTGGCGATCCTGGACGGCCGCGCCCTGCTCGAACCGAACGGCCGTTTCCGGATCGAGGTCGCGCGGTCGGCCGTCGCGGGCCGGCTGCACCTGCTGCCGCGGTTCCGCCAGATCCTGGAGGAACCGCCGCGCGGGCTGGGCGGCCCGGTGTGGGTCGACGCTCCCAGATTCGATCCGGCCGACCACGTGCAGGTGGCGCAGGTCCCGGCCCCGGGCGACGAGGCACAGCTGCTGCAGACCATCGAGCGGCTCCGCCGGTGCCGCCTCGAACGGTCGCGGCCGCTGTGGGAGATCTGGTTCCTGCCCGGGCTCCCGGGGAGCCGGCTCGGCATGTTCATCCGAGTGCACCACGTGATCGCCGACGGCACCGCCCTGGTGGCGGCCCTGGGCTCGTTGCTGGACCCGACCGCCGATTCGGCGCGCGCGCCGGCGTCGCCGTGGTCACCCGGACCGCGGCCGACCGGTCGCGAGCTGTTCGGCGACAGTGTCCAGCGGCGGCTGGCGGGGCTGGGGCGCGCGACGGAGGCGGTCACCCATCCCGCGCGGACGGCCCGGCGCGTACGCGACGGGTGGCCCGCCGTCCGGGCGATCGTCGCCGCAAGGCCCGGTCCGCAGACCAGCCTGAATCTCCTCGTGGGTCCGCACCGCAGGCTTGCCCTTGTCCGCGGCACCCTTGATCAGGTCACCCGGATCGCGCTCGACCATCGAGCCACGGTGAACGACGTGCTTCTGGCGATGACCGCGGGCGGCCTGCGCGGGCTGCTGGCCGCCCGCGGGGAGCCGACCGACCGGCTCACGGTCCCGGTGTATGTGCCCGTCTCCCTGCGCCGGGACCGGGACCACCCCGGCATCGGGAACCTGATCAGTCAGCTGGTCGTCCCCCTTCCGCTCGGGACCGATGACGCCGGGGATCGACTCGATCAGATCGCTCGGGAGACCAACGCCCGCAAAGCCGGCCACCGACCCTCCCTCGGCTCCATTTTCCGCAGCAAGGCGATCGCCAGCATCATGCTGACATTCATTGCCCGACAGCGGATCAACGTCGAAACGGCGGATCTGGCCGGACCCGCGGAACCGTTGTTCTTCGCCGGCGCACAGCTGCTCGAGGTGTTCCCGCTGGTCAACCTCGTCGGCAACGTCTCGCTGGGCGTGGGCGCGGTGTCCTATGCCGGGCAGTTCACCATCATGGCCGTCGGCGACGGCGACGCGTACCCCGACCTCGACACCTTTGCCGACGGCGCCCGGGCCGAGTTCCGTGACCTGGCCGCATCGCTCGGTGCCGGTGACCGGTGACCCGCCGCGTCGGGGAGGGCGGTGACGGGCAGGGCGATGACGGGCAAGGTGGCGATGGGCAGGACATGCGGTCGAGCAGGGCGGCGTCGGCGCGGATCAGCAACCGGCGTCCGCCGGCGACATCTGCGGGGTCAGCGAAGTTCGGGGAAGTCCTCCACGGCGTATTCCGGCCCGGCACCGGTGGCCGCTGATCCGCCGGCGGCGTGCAACTCCTGTTCGCGCCCGCGCAGTTCGACCCGGCGGATCTTGCCCGAGATCGTCTTGGGCAGGGGGCCGAACTCCAGCCGGCGGATCCGTTGGTAGGGCGCCAGCCGGTCGCGGGAGTGCTCGAAGATCAGCCGCGCGGCCACCTTGTTGGGGTGATAACCCTCGGCCAGCACCACGTAGGCCTTGGGGACGGCGAGCCGGATCGGGTCGGGCGACGGCACGACCGCCGCCTCGGCCACCGCCGGGTGCTCCAGCAGCACCGATTCGACCGAGAACGGTGAGATGCGGTAGTCCGAGGCCTTGAACACGTCGTCGTCGCGGCCGACGTAGGTGATGTAGCCGTCCTCGTCGCGAGCTCCGAGATCGCCGGTATGGTAGTACCCGCCGCGGTTCGCCTGCGCGGTACGGTCGGGTTCACCCCGGTACCCGGTGAGCAACCCGACCGTACCGGCGGACAGGTCGAAGCAGATCTCCCCCTCGTCCCCGGCTTCGTCAGTGGCCGGGTCGATCAACGCCACCCGGTAGCCCGGCATCGGCAACCCCATCGATCCGGGCCGCACCGTCACCCCGGGCGAATTGCCCACCGACAGGGTCATCTCGGTCTGGCCGAAACCGTCGCGGATCGTCACGCCCCAGGCCCGGCGGACCTGGTCGATCACCTCGGGGTTCAACGGCTCCCCCGCGCCGACCACCTCCCGGGGCGGGGTGCGCAACCGGGTCAGGTCGGCCTGGATCAGCATTCGCCAGACGGTCGGGGGCGCGCAGAAGGACGTCACCTTCTGCTCATCCAGGTGTCGCATCAGTTCGACCGCGTCGAATCGGGCGTAGTTGACGATCAGCACGGTCGCCTGGGCAAGCCACGGCGCGAACACACACGACCACGCGTGCTTCGCCCAGCCGGGCGATGAGATGTTCAGGTGTACGTCGCCGGGTTGCAGCCCGATCCAGTACATCGTCGTCAGGTGCCCGATGGGGTACGAGATCTGGCTGTGCTCGACCAGTTTGGGCAGGGCGGTGGTGCCCGAGGTGAAGTAGAGCAGCAGCGGGTCGGTCGCCAGCGACACCCCCTCCGGCTCGAACCCCCCGGTATAGGCGTGAGTGTCGTCGTACTCGATCCAGCCGGCGACCGGCCTGCCGACCGCGACCCGGACGAACGTGCCCGGCACGTGCCGGAAGGCGTCGGTGTCGACATCCCGGGCGATCACGAACCGCGCCCCGCCCCGGCCCACCCGGTCGGCCAGGTCGGCCGGCGTCAACAACGTGCTCGCCGGAATGACCACCGCGCCGAGCTTGATGGCGGCCAGGATGATCTCCCACAGCTCGACCTGGTTGCTCAGCATCAGCACGATCTTTTCGCCCCGCTGCACCCCGTTGGCCGCCAACCAGCCGGCCACCTGGTCCGACCGGCGGGAGAGCTCGCCGTAGCTCCACGAGCCGACTGACCCGTCGGGTTCGACGATGACCAGCGCCGGCCGATCCGGGTGCTCCTGGGCGACCACGTCAAACCATTCGACGCCCCAGTTGAACGTGGCCGGCCGGGGCCAGCGGAACCGGTTCACCGCGGAGGCGTGGTCGTCCCGGTACTGGAGCAGCAGATCGCGGGCGGCCCGCAACTGATCGGTGGCGGCGGTAGCTACGGCGGTCATCACGGTCCTCCCGGCAGTGGCACCTCGGTGTGCCCGCCGTCGAGTGTGCCTCGCTCCCGGTGGGGCCGCCCGGGACGGTGGCCTCGCCCGCTCGACCAACCCGGACGGCCCTGGACATTCCCACCCCTCCTGCGTCACCGCCCTGCCCACCGGACCCTCCACCTGTGCTGGACGGCGGCCACGCACGCTCGACCAACCCGCAGCCGCCTTACCGCACCGGCAGTCCCGCCCACCGCCGAGCGAACTCCACCACCTGCTCCGCCTGGGTCCGGGCCGACGACGCGGCCACGGCGTCGTCGGTCCCGCCCGCCTGGTCGAAGTGCGTGACGGAGCTGTTGATCGCCAAGCCCAGCGGCGTGGGCCAGCCCCGCAATGCGTGTGCGACCTGCCGCAGGGTGCCCAGCGTGGACACCGACGCCTGCCACCCGCGGGCCACCGCGATCAGCCCGACCGCTCGGCCGTCGAGATAGGGGCGGGAGTCCGTCCGCAACTCCTCCAGGTAGTCCAGCGCGTTCTTGACCAGGCCGGAGACCGTGCCGTGATACCCCGGCGAACTGATCACCACCGCATCGGCGCTCCGCACCGCATCGACGTAGCCGGTTGCGATCTCGGGCAGGACCGCACCCGTGTGGTACGGCGGGAGGTCCAGATCGAGGCCCGTGTACACCCGCACCTCGGCGCCCAATTCCGCGGTCCGGTCGAGCACCGCCCGCAGTACCCGATCCGACTGCGACTGCGCATCGACCGACCCGCCGATCCCTACCACCTTGATGCTCACCCGGTCGATACTGCCCGCCCGGCCGGGATACCGTGCAGGTCGGGTCGGCCCAGCCGGCGCCCACCGGACCAGTGACGGAGCGATCGTGATCGGCAGCCCTCGGATCCGACCGGTCGGCGCACCGCTGGAGGCGGTCGCCGTCCTCCCGCTGCGGTTGCGTCCACCCGGCGGCCCGACCGGCGACCCGATCGCCGGGCCGGCCGTAGCGCCGGACGCACGCAAGGGGGCCGGACCCTGACCCCCTCCCACCGCTGCGCCCGGGTCCGGGCCGCCCTGGCCGCCGTGCTCGTGCTGCTCGCGGCCGGCTGCACCGGCGCGGGCACCGACGGACAGCCCACCGGCGCCGAGTCGGCCACACCCGCCACCACCTCCGACGCGCCGACCGCCTCCGCGCCGACGATCGACGTCCCTTCCGCGGGCGCGCTGCCGACCACCGGCCCCTCCGCCTCGCCGAATCCGGCCGCCCAGATCGACCTGCGGATCGTCGATCTCGCCCCGGGCGTCAACGACGAGGCCAGCGGCGTCGCGCTGTCAACCACCGCGCCGGGTCTGATCTTCCTGGTCGACGACGGCACCGGAACCGCCGACCTGGCCGTCGTCGACGAGCAGGGGGCACTGGTGGCCCGGGTCGACCTGGACGGCATGTCCGCGAGCAACGCCGAGGCGTTGTCCGCGGGACCGTGCGGTGCCGCCGTCCCCCGACCGGACGGCGGCACCGACGGGTCCTGCCTGTACGTCGGTGACATCGGTGACAACGCCGAACGACGGTCGCAGGTGGTGGTGTACCGGGCCACCGAACCCGACCTGTCGGGCCGGGTGACCGGCGCACCACTCGGCGACCCGATCACCGTGGGCACCGACGAATGGCATTACACCTACCCGGACCGGCCGCAGAACGCCGAGTCGATGATGGTCGCCCCCGACGGGTCGATCATCGTCGTCACCAAGCCGCGCAACGGCGCCCCGCACCGGATGTACCGCGGCCGGCCGGGCGGCGGTGAGCTCGCCTTCGTGCGGGAGTTCACCGTGCCCGGATCGCCGCGACCGCTGCGGACGATCCTGACCGGCAACGTGGCCACCGACCTGTCCGCCACCCCGGGCCGGGTGCTGCTGCTCACCTACGACGACGTGCACGAGTACACCGCCCCCGATCCCACCGCCGACCCGAGCACCTTCCCCGACTGGCCGACCCACTCGTTGCCGATGCCCCAACTGCCCCAAGCCGAAGGAATCGCCGGCGCCAGCGACGGCTGCGGCTACGTCGTCGCATCGGAGGCCGGCCCCGGGGGGACGGCCGGTTCGCTGGGGATCGGCGCCTGCAGCTGACCCGCCCCGGCCGATCGATCAAGAGTCGGGTGCGACGGCCGACCGGGTGACCTGCCCATCGGCCGGCGGGCCGTGGCCGGACGGGCACCCGGCGGGTCGGGTCCACATCGGCGGCCGCCGGAACATCGCCGCCGGCCGGTCAACGGAGCTCGATGATCACGGACGGCGTCAGCCACCGTCCGGTGGCGTCGAGGGCGACGATGGTGCTGCCGGTCCAGGTCAGGAACGGCGGGGAGTCCGGCTCGGGCACGGGCAGCGGCACCGTCAGCCGACGCGCCCCCGACACGACGTCGACCAGCAGGAGCGCGTACCCGCCGGCCACCGTGGCCGCCATTGCCGCGACACTGCCGTCCGGCGAGAAGGCTGCCCCGGCGCACGACGGGGAATCGCTCAGCGCGCGCCTCACCTGCCCGGACGCCACGGCCACCGCGACGACCTCACCCAGCCCACCGGCCGCGTCCCGCGCGCACACCATGACGATGCGGCCCTGCGGATCGGCCGTGATCAGGTGCAGTGAACCACCGGCGTCGGCGAACCGGCCGAGATCGACGGGGGTCGTGCGATCCACCGGCAACCACCACAACGAGCCCCGTTCGGGACCGGTGCCGGCCACCACCGCCAGGCCCTGTCCGGTGGACCTGAGACTCGGCGACCCGTTGGCCAGATCGGCCGGCAACCGACCCAGCTCGGTCACCCCACCGGCCCGTGGATCGGCGGCCACCACCGCCGCGTCGGCGGTGTCCGTGCGCAGCACGAGCAGCACGCGCGACCCGTCGGCGGACCAGGTGACGCCGGACGGGTCCCAGCGCGGCGGGGTGGCCGACGGCGCCTCGACCGTGTCCGGGCCGATCACCCGCACCTGGGCCGTCGCGCTGTCGATCACGTAGACGGCGGTGTGGTGCTCGTCCGGGCCGGCCACGTACAGCAACGAGCCGCCATCGGGGGAGAAGGCGGCGAAGCGCAGTTCCTCACCGTCGGCGAGGCTCGCGCAGGTCCCGACCTCACCCCGCCAGTGCGCCGACCCCCGCGTCGGCCGGAACGAAGCAGATCAGGTCACCGTCCAGGCGAAGGATCACCTCGCCCGTGGGGGACGGGACGCCGGGGGGGCCGTACCGCAGCCGGGCGGCGGAGAACGGGGGCGCCGCGGAATCGGTCGGCGATGCTCGCGACGTCGGCCCGGAACCCGACATCGATTCCGCGGCGGTCGCCGACGACCGACCGGTCGCGGGCACCGTCACCGAGCCCACCGCCGGCGCCTCGGCGGCGATCCGAGCCGTCCCGGCCCGGGCGCCGGAACAAGCGGCCAGCAGCAGGAGCAGGAGTCCGACGGGCAGGAGCGCGGCCCGGCCGCGGTGCGACGACATGGCGCGACGGTAGCCACGTCGGCGACCCGGCCGCCCGGGTTATCCACATCGCC
Source organism: Nakamurella sp. (assembly GCA_044223435.1). Lineage (GTDB taxonomy): Bacteria > Actinomycetota > Actinomycetes > Mycobacteriales > Nakamurellaceae > Nakamurella. Next base: position 73,428 of record JBGALY010000006.1, on the reverse strand, counting down.
GGTCGTGCGAAAAATGGTGTGCACATGTCGCTCCCGCCCTTGACTTAACGCGACTCCGGTGCCTCTGGGACGGCGGCCGGGCGAGCGTCCTCGGCCTCGATGCGGGCCAGGAACCGGGCGTGGCCACGCCGGGCAAACCGCTCTAACAGCGGGATGATCCGGTTGGCGGTACCCGGTACGACATTGGCCACCCGGGTGGTGATGCTGTCCGAGTAGGGCAGGTACACCTCCAGACGCTTTCCGGTCAGCGCCTTCTCGTACGCGGCGACGACCTCGGGCACGGTGAACACCTTCCCGACGAAATTGAGCAGGCTGCCACCGTGCCGCGCCTCGAACCGCAACATCGGGGTGTCCACTCCGCTGGGGTACACCCCCGAGACGCGCACCCCCGAACCGGCGAGTTCGGCGGACAGCGCCGTCAGGAACGCCCGGAGGCCCGACTTGGCGGCCGAGTAGGTCGCCGATCCGGGCAGCGAGATGATGCCGCCCATCGAAACGGTGGCCAGCAGCCGGCCCCGCCCGCGCGCCCGCATTCCCGGCACGGCCGCGTTCATCAGCTGGATCGGACAGGAGAGCATGACGTCCACCTGGGTCGAGAGCACCGCCGGATCGAACGTGCCGATCGGCCCCGGCACGATCAGTCCGGCGTTGCAGACCAGCACCTCGAGCCGGTCGGCCCATTCGCCGCGGATCCGGTCGGCCAGCGTGCGCACGGCATCCCGGTCACCGGCATCGCAGGGGACGCCGATGGTGTCGCCACCGATCGCGTCGACTGCGCGGGCCGCGGCGGCGTCGTCGATGTCCACGGCAATGACGCGGTAGCCCTTGCTGCGCAACATCGATGCGACTCCGCCGCCGATCGCGCCGGCCGCACCGGTGACCATCGCCAGCGGCTCAGACACGGGCATCGACCATCCGGATCGCGTCGAACCGGCCGGGTCTCAGCTCGGGCCAGCCCATCAGCCGGGCGACCCGCCGCAGATTCCTGCGGTAGGCACGCACCTCGACGTAGTTGGTGTGCCGTGGACTGTCGACGAAACGCACGCCGCCGGTCAGATCCGGGTGATCCGTGATCATCAGTTCCCGGAAACGCTCGGCCCGGGAGGAGTTGTCGCGAAGATCGGCCAGATGCGAAGCCACCAGGTCGGCCACCCGGTCGAACAGGGTGTACGCGCTCGAGTTGACCTCGAGATAGCTCACCCCGAACAGGCCGGGCCGCGCCGCGAATGCGTTCAGGTACATGTCCGGTCGGCCGTTCGACCAGTGCAGATAGTCCGCCGGCAGGTACGGAATCGACATGTCGTAACCGGTTGCGAACACCACCAGATCCACCCGTTCCCGGGTCCCGTCGGTGAACACCACGGCGTCGCCGTCGAACCGGTCCACCCCGGGCTTGGCCTTGATGTCGCCGTGCTGCAGGTAGTGCAGCAATTGGGTGTTCAGCAGCGGGTGCGACTCGAACAGCTTGTGGTCGGGCTTGGGCAGCCCCCACCGGCGCACGTCACCGATCACCAGCGGCCGCATCACGTGATACAGCAGCCGTTCCCCCCAGATCGGCAGCCAGTCGGTCTGGTCCGACGGCGAACCGGCGACGAACTTGGGGATGAAGTGGTACCCCCGCCGGGTGCTGATGAAGGCCGCATCCGCCGCCGGAGCGGCATCGCTGGCGATGTCGGCGCCCGAGTTGCCGAGACCGACGACCAGGACGCGCCGGCCGGCGAACAGCGACGGGTCCCGGTACCGGACCGAGTGGATGATCTCGCCGTCGAACCGGCCGGGCACGTCCGGCATCCGCGGAGCCCAGGTCACGCCGGTGCAGCAGACGAGGGCCGAGGCCCGGACCGCCCCGTGCGTGGTGTCCAGCTCCCAGCTGCCGTCCGGCCGCTGCTCGCTGCGCAGCACCGCGGAGTCGAATCGGATCGCCGCCCGCAGCCCGTAGGCATCCGCGAACGTCCGTGTGTACTCCAGGATCTCGGTTCTCGAGGGGTAATCGGCGTAGCTCGCGGGCATCGGGAAGTCGAAGAACCCCGACCGGTCCCGCGAGGAGATGAAGTGCGCCGACTGGTAGATCGGGGTGCCCGGGTTGTCGATGTCCCAGATGCCGCCGACGTCACGGTGTCGCTCGAACTGCAGGTAGGGCAGGCCACGCACCCGCAGCGCACGGGCCGTGGCCAACCCGGCCGGCCCCGCCCCGACCACCACGACCGGGAGCGCCCCCGACGGCGCCGGTGTACCAACCATGGACGGTTCTCCTTCACGTCATCCGCAGCTTACTTGGTCAGATGTCCAAGTCAATCGACCAGAATGGGTGCGGCTCTGCCAGGATGGGTGGTGTGGGGACGACGGAGCGACGCCGACCGCGCGGCAGCCAGACCCGAGCCGCGCTCGTCCAGGCCGCGCTGGAGGTGGTGGAGCAGGACGGCATCGCTGCGGCGACCACCCGTCGGATCGCCGAGCAGGCCGGTCTGCCGCTCGGCGCGGTGCACTACTGGTTCGCCGACAAGGACGACCTGCTGCGCGCGGTGGTCGACGTCCTGCTCGCCGAGGTACGCGACGACCTGGGTTCCGGACCGGCCGACGAGACCGCCGGGGAGCGGTTGACCCGGGTGTTCGCCAGCTACGCCGCGATGGCTCCCGGCCGGCAGCTCGCCCTGTTCGAGGCGACCACCCACGCCATCCGGACCGACGGCCTGCGCGAGCTCGCGGTCGGGCAGTACACGGCGTACCGGTCGGCGGCCCGAGCCGGCCTGGCTCCGTGGGCCGAGCAGGTCGACCGGGACCTCCCCGGCGGCACCGACGCCCTGTCCGCGCTGCTGGTCGCCGTCGTCGACGGCCTCACGCTGGCCGCTCTGGCCGATCCGGAAACCGCCCGCACCGATGCCGCGTTCGCCCTGTTCGGCGAGCTGCTCACCCGGGCCGGCCTGGGATCACCGCGCCGGTCGGCAGGCCCGGACCAGGACGCCACGGAGCTGCCCGGCACCGACGACGGATAGCCCCGGACGAGTGAAGGCCCGCACCCGCTCGGCAGGCCCGGGCTTCATCCGGCGACGGAGCGCTCAGCGCGCGGCCACCACCGCGTCCGCCACGACCTCGGCGATCTGCACCGCGTTGAGCGCGGCCCCCTTGCGCAAGTTGTCGTTCGACACGAACAGCACCAGTCCGCGAGAGTCGGGCACCGAGGCGTCCTGCCGGATCCGTCCGACGTACGACGGGTCGGCGCCGGCCGCCTGCAGCGGGTTCGGCACGTCGGTCAGTTCGACGCCGGGCGCGCCGGTGAGCAGCTCGGTCGCCCGGGCCACCGAGATCGGCCGGTCGAATTCGGCATTGATCGACAGCGAATGCCCGCTGAACACCGGGACCCGCACGCACGTGCCGGAGACCAGCAGCTCCGGGATGTCCAGGATCTTGCGGGACTCGTTGCGCAGCTTCTGTTCCTCGTCGGTCTCGAAGGTGCCGTCGTCGACGACCGACCCGGCCAGGGCAATCACGTTGAACGCGATCGGCCGGACGTACTTCTTGGGCTCCGGGAACTCGACGGCGCCCCCGTCGTGGGTCAGCGCGCCGGGGGCGACCGGGCCGTCGACCACCGCGCGAACCTGGCCCTCGAGCTCGGCGACACCGTCGAGCCCGGATCCGGATACCGCCTGGTAGGTGGACACGACGAGCCGGCGCAGACCGGCCGCGTCGTGCAGCGGCTTGAGCACCGGCATCGCGGCCATGGTGGTGCAGTTCGGGTTGGCGATGATCACGCCCGGCCCCTTGGCCGCGATCGCGTCCAGCGCGGCCTGCGGGTTCACCTCGGAGACGACGAGCGGGATCGACGGGTCCTTGCGCCAGGCCGATGAGTTGTCGATGACGGTGACGCCGGCCGCGGCGAACCGGGGCGCCTGGGCCCGGGACAGGGTGGCCCCGGCGGAGAACAGCGCGATGTCCAGCCCGGCCGGGTCCGCCTCGGCGGTGTCCTCGACGACGATCTGCTCGTCACCCCAGGGCAGTGTCCGGCCCGCGGACCGGGCGGAGGCGAAGAACCGGATGCTCTCGACCGGGAAGTTCCGCTCGGCCAGGATCCGGCGCATCACCGCGCCGACCTGGCCGGTGGCGCCGACGACCCCTACGCGCAATCCACTCATGTCCTTACCTTCCGGTTCCGGCGTACACGACGGCCTCTTCGTCCCCGCCGAGCTCGAAGGCGTCGTGCAACGCCCGCACCGCGGTGTCCAGTTCCACGTCGCGGACCAGCACGGAGATGCGGATCTCGGAGGTGGAGATGATGTCGATGTTCACCCCGGCGGCGGCCAGCGCCTCGCAGAAGGTGGCGGTGACGCCCGGGTGCGAGCGCATGCCGGCGCCGATCAGCGAGACCTTCCCGACGTGGTCGTTGTAGACGATCGACTCGAAGTCGATCTCGGGCTGCCGCGACTCCAGGGCCGCGACGGCGCGCGGACCGTCGCCCTTGGGCAGCGTGAAGGTGATGTCGGTCTTGCCGTCGACCGCCTTGGAGATGTTCTGCACGACCATGTCGATGTCGATCTCGGCGTCGGCGATGGTCCGGAAGATCCGGGCGGCAACGCCGGGGTGGTCGGCGACGCCGGTGATGGTCACCTTGGCCTCGCCCCGGTCGTGGGCGACGCCGGTGATCAGGGCACTTTCCACGGGAAGATCCTCCATGCTGCCGGTGACGAGCGTTCCGTTGCGGTCGTTGTACGAGGAGCGGACGCGGACCGGGACGCCGTAGCGGCGCGCGTACTCCACACAGCGCAGCATCAGCACCTTGGCCCCGGAGGCCGCCATCTCCAGCATCTCCTCGTAGGTGATGGTGTCCAGCTGGGCGGCGTTCGGCACGATCCGCGGATCGGCGGTGAACACGCCGTCGACGTCGGTGTAGATCTCGCAGACGTCCGCGTCCAGGGCGGCGGCGAGCGCGACGGCGGTGGTGTCGGACCCGCCGCGGCCCAGCGTGGTGATGTCCTTGGTGTCCTGGCTGACGCCCTGGAAGCCGGCGACCAGCGCGATGTTGCCCTCGTCCAGCGCGGACCGGATCCGGCCCGGGGTGACGTCGATGATGCGGGCCTTGCCGTGCGTGGAATCGGTGATGACGCCGGCCTGCGAGCCGGTGAAGGAGCGCGCCTCCGCGCCCAGCGCCGAGATGGCCATCGCGACCAGCGCGTTGGAGATCCGCTCGCCGGAGGTGAGCAGCATGTCCAGTTCGCGGGCCGGCGGCGACGGCGAGACCTGCTGGGCCAGGTCCATCAGCTCGTCGGTGGTGTCGCCCATCGCCGACACGACGACGACGACGTCGTGACCGTCCTTGCGGGTCGCCACAATCCGCTCGGCCACCCGCTTGATCCGCTCCGCCGTCCCGACCGACGAACCGCCGTACTTCTGGACGACGAGGCCCACTGCCACTCCCACTGTCGCGTGCACGCACCCGTGTTTCGGGCCGGTGTCGAATTTTACCGGCAGGACGTCGATCCTCGGGCCATCAGGCCGAAGCACCCACCACGACCAGCGCAACGACCGCCACCGAATTGAAGACGACGTGGGTGACGATCGCCGGTCCGAGCCGTCCGAACCGGATGGTGAGCCAGCCCAGCACCAGGCCGGCGGCGAACAGTCCGGGCAGCAGCACCAGCGCCGAGACGCCGTCGGCGATCTCCGACGCGTGCAGCAGCGCGAACAAACCGGCCGTGGCAACGATCGCGATCCGGGCGCGGCGGCGCGGATCGGCCAGCCGGGGCCGGTCGACGCTGCGGCGCAGCAGGCTGGCCAGGGCTCCGCGCAGACCGACGCCGCGGAAGAAGACCTCCTCGATCACCGGCCCGACCAGCCCGATCGCAAGCGCGTTGAGCACCAGCGCGGCGCCCCGGCCGATGCCGCCGTCGCCCAGCACGTCCTGCAGGTTGCCCTCGGGCAGCTGCCCGGTCAGCCGGGTGCAGATGATCGTCCAGATGCCGATGGCGAAGCGCAGTCCCAGGCCCGCGCCGAGGCCGATCAGCAGGTCGATCCAACGAACGCGCAGGGCCAGGTCGGTCACCGGATTGCCGGTGCCGTGCCGGCGGCAGGCCCAGACCGCGGTGCCCAGCAGCCCGATCCAGACCGGCAACGTGGCGACCAGCAAGGCGGCCGACCCGAGCTCGACGCCGGTGATCCGGATCACCGCGGACAGTGCCGTGCCGGCCAGCAGCACCGCACCGAGCCCGACGAAGACGTCCACGAACGTCCACGGCGACCGGTCGGCGGGCCGGGACCGCGCCGAGGCGGCAACGGGCACCGGTGCGGCACCGGAACCGGCCCGCTCCGGCGGCGACCCCGTCACCACCGCGAGGGGTTCGGTCGGCGGATCACCGAGATCGGAGGGCACGCACCCATGGTGCCCGGACCGAATGTGGACAACTCTGCGGGCTCCCGCGGGGCGTCGGTAGTCTCGGAAACAGCCGTCTCGTCCCCCGAGGGAGCCCGGATGCCGACCGACCCCAACGTTGTCCACCCGGTGCGGCGCGCGGCGGGGTGGTACCCCGACGAGGACGCGGCAGGCAGCGAGCGATGGTGGAACGGCACCCAGTGGACCACCCACACCCGGGTTCCGGGGGCCACGGTCACCGACCTGGCGGCGGTCGAGGGCGAGTCGCCCCAGGCCTGGTCGGCGGGTGACGAACGGGTCCTGGCGACGATCGACGAGCCCTACCGGCCGGCGCCCCCGCGGCCCGACCCGCTCGACGTGCCGCCCGGCTGGTACGCGGACCCGCTCGGCTATCCGATGCTGCGGTGGTGGGACGGCTGGGCGTGGTCCGAGCACACCGGGCCGCTGCCCCCGCCGCCGGCCGTGCTCGTTCCCGGCAAGTCGGTGGGTGTCGCGATCGTCCTGACCTTCTTCTTCGGCCCGTTCGGCATGTTCTATTCGACCGTCGGCGGGGCGTTGACCATGGTGGCCGTCCTGTTCTTCGGCGGGTTCCTGGCGTTCGGACTCTTCTGGTTCCTGCTCTGGCCGATCGCCTGGGTCGGCTCCATGGTGTGGGGAGCGCTGGCGGCGTCCCGGTCGACTCCACGACTGGTCCACCCCACCTGGCGCTGACGGGTGCCACCGCCGCTCCCGCTCCTGTCGGCCGACTGTTCGGCCTGTTCCGCCTTGTGCTGCACGGCGACGAGCCTGCGCAGGTCGGCCGACTTCGCGATCGACAAGCCACCCGATCGGCCCTGCCCGAACCTGCAAATCGACGACTTCCGCTGCCGGATCCACGAACGTCTGCGGGACAACGGGTTTCCCGGCTGCATCGCGTACGACTGCTTCGGCGCGGGTCAGCGTGTCACCCAGATCACCTTCGGTGGCCGCACCTGGCGGGACCACGCCGACGAGGCGGCGACCATCTTCGCGGCATTCATGACGATGGCCGGCGTGCACGAGGTGCTCTGGCACCTGGACCGGGCGCGGACGCTGTGCGCAGGAACGCTGTTGATGCAGGTCGAGGCCGCGCTCGATCGGACCAACGCGGTCGGTGACCTGCCGCCCGACGAGCTGGCCCGGCTCGACGTCGTGACAGCGCTGCGTCCGGCCATGGACCTGGTCAAGCAGGTCAGCCGGCTCGCCCGGGACGGCTCGCCCGGGCCCGACCTGGCCGGTCAGTCCCTGGTCGGGGCCGACCTTCGCCGAACCGAGCTGCGCGGCGCCGACCTGCGCGGCGCAGTGCTGCTCGGCGCCGATCTGCGCGGGGTCGACCTGACCCGGGCCGACGTCGGCGGCGCCGATTTCCGTGCGACGCGGTTGGGTGGGGCCGATCTGTCCGGGGCGCTGTTTCTACGACAGGGCTCGCTCGTGTCGGCGCGGGGCGACGGGCGAACCCGACTCCCCGCCGACGTGCAGCGCCCGGCTCACTGGGCCGGGCCTCGCGACCGTCCAGGAGGAAAATGACCGTCGGCCGATCATTGTCGTTCCGGCTGTCCGGCGCGACCGGCCCGACGAGTCCGTTGTCCCCCATGACCGAATTCCATTCACATTCGGCGCGAACTCCGGTCGATCCCGCCATCGCCGGACCGGCGTCCGGTCCGATCGCGATCATCGTGCCCACGAACGGCTCCCGGCCGAGTTGGCCGGACCTCCTGGTGCTGCGGCGGGCCCTGGACCGGGCGGACCGGGTGCTCGCCGAGATCCGCGCGGTCGAGAGGAGGTTGACCCTGGCCCGGCGGACATGACCACCTGCCGGCAGGACCACCCAGCAGGGAAGTGTGCGCCCGAAGATCGTTTTCCTTCTCGACGAGGACGCCTCCCCGGCGCGAGCCGCCCATCGGATGCGCCTGCCCGGCCGGCCGGGGTACAGTCCCAGACGTGGTGCGCACCGCAGCGGCCGTCCCGACGGCGTCCGGCCTGCTCCTTCGCCGCCGCGACGGAGCCTGATTTCCGACTGGCTCCTCCGTCGCGGTGTGTTGTGCTGCCGGTCATTCCCCCGCCCGGGCCGGATGATCACGAGCCCCGGGCTCACCCGCAAAGGACACCAGAGCCATGGGTACCCCCGCCCTCTCCCGCCTGCGCACTCCCGCCGGTGACATCCCCGCCGGCCAGGCTGCCTACAACCGGCAGCGGCCCAGCTCCATGCCGTACTCGCGCTACCCCGCGTTCACGCCGATCGACCTGCCCGACCGGACCTGGCCGGGGAAGGTCATCACCAAGGCCCCGCAGTGGTGTGCGGTCGACCTGCGGGACGGGAATCAGGCGCTGATCGACCCGATGACGCCTGCTCGCAAGCGCCGAATGTTCAACCTGCTGGTGCAGATGGGCTTCAAGGAGATCGAGGTCGGCTTCCCGGCGGCCAGCCAGACCGACTTCGACTTCGTCCGCGAGATCATCGAGCAGGACGCCATCCCCGCCGACGTCCGCATCCAGGTGCTGACGCAGGCCCGGCCCGAGCTGATCGCCCGCACGTTCGAGGCGGTCGAGGGAGCCCCGTCGGCGCTGGTGCACCTGTACAACTCCACCTCGACCCTGCAACGCCGGGTCGTCTTCGGCCTGGACCGGGTGGGCATCCGCCGCATCGCCACGGACGGTGCGGAGGAAGTGGCCCGCTGGGCCGAGAAGTACCCGGACACCGACTGGCGGTTCGAGTACTCCCCCGAGTCCTACACCGGCACCGAGTTGGAGTATGCCGTCGAGGTGTGCAACGCGGTGAGCGCGATCTGGCAGCCCACCGAGCAGAACCCGATGGTGGTCAACCTGCCGGCCACCGTGGAGATGGCCACGCCCAACGTGTACGCCGACTCCATCGAGTGGATGCACCGGAACCTGGAGCGGCGCAACGGGATCGTGCTGTCCCTGCACCCGCACAACGACCGGGGCACCGCGGTCGCGGCGGCCGAGCTCGGGTACATGGCCGGCGCCGACCGCATCGAGGGGTGCCTGTTCGGCAACGGCGAGCGGACCGGCAACGTCTGTCTGGTCACCCTGGGCCTGAACCTGTTCAGCCAGGGGATCGACCCGCAGATCGACTTCTCCGACATCGACGAGATCCGCCGCACCGTCGAGTACTGCAACCAGCTGGGTGTGCCGGAGCGGCATCCCTACGGCGGCGACCTGGTGTACACCGCGTTCTCCGGTTCGCACCAGGACGCGATCAAGAAGGGCTTCGACCACCTCAAGCGGGACGCCGACGCGGCGGGCGTCGCGGTGGACGACTTCACCTGGCAGGTGCCGTACCTGCCGATCGACCCGAAGGACGTCGGCCGCACCTACGAGGCCGTGATCCGGGTCAACTCGCAGTCCGGCAAGGGTGGGGTCGCCTACATCATGAAGACCGAGCACGGTCTGGACCTGCCGCGCCGGCTGCAGATCGAGTTCTCCCGGGTGGTGCAGGAGCACACCGACTCCGAGGGCGGCGAGGTCGACGCCAAGACGATGTTCGGTTACTTCGCGCAGGAGTACCTGGAGCGGACCTCGCCGGTACAGCTGCTGCGGACCCGGTTCGAGACCCCCGAGGACGCCCTGGGGGACACCGTCTACGACCGCATCTCGGCCACCGTGGTGTCGGGCGGCGAGGAGGTGACGGTCACCGGTTCCGGCAACGGCCCGGTCGCCGCGTTCTGCCAGGCGCTGGGCACCGTCGGGCATGACGTCCGGGTGCTGGACTACGTCGAGCACGCCCTGTCCGCCGGTGGCGACGCCCGGGCCGCGGCCTACCTGGAGTGCGCCATCGACGGGCAGGTCGTGTGGGGCGTCGGCATCGACTCGTCCATCACCACCGCCTCGCTCAAGGCCGTCGTGTCGGCGGTCAACCGCTCCTCCGCGGTGGCCGCCCGGAGCACCGACCTGTAGGCGAACAACGACGAAGGCCCGGATCACCCCGTGGGCGGTCCGGGCCTTGCCGTCCGCGCTCAGCGGCTGATCGCCGGCTCCGGGGTCACCACCGCGGCGGCCGCAGCGGGCTGCCGACGACCGGCCACGGAGCGCCAGATGACCAGGGCGATCCCGACGGTGGCGACCGTGATGTCCATGGCCAGCAGCAGGCCGCCGTTGTTCACCGCGTGGTCGTTGTTGACCGCCGTCTGGTAAATGTGCCCGGCGGCGGCGCCGTACATGAAGATCGCCATTGCCACGACCTGCGCCACTTTGGCCCGCAGCTGGACCGCCGGACCGTGCAGCATGAACGCGATGACCGCAACACCCAGGCTGGCGAAGGCGAGCTCGAGCTGGAACGGGCTCTGCGCCCAGCCGATGGTGCTGGCCGCGAAATCGCCGAAGATCGAGTGCATCACGAAGTTGATCGCCTCGGCGACGCCGATCGACCACAGGATGAAGTTGTTCAGGAACAGCTCGCTGACCACCAGGTTGGTGCGCGGGCCGCGATGCCGCCAGACCTTGACGGCGGCGACCAGCAGGCCGATGACGAAACAGGTGGTCATGTAGTTGCCGATCAGGGCGGCGATGACGGACGCGATCATGGTGAGAGTGCCTTCCGGGCGGACGCGGGTGGGTGCGGGCTGAGTCGTTCGGCGACGCCGGCCGTCGTGCGGCGGCCTGTCCGCCGCGCCCCTCCGTCGGTCCCGCCGAGCTGAGATCAGCCTGCCGCCCGGCCGGTCCGCAGACATCCGCCATGATGCGGAGATATCCGGTCCCGTCGGTCGCGGTGGCGTCGTTGACGACCCGCCGCGTCCCGTCCAGTGGACGGCGCCCACCGGTCACCCGAGCGACGGTTCGTGTCGCGTAGCTTTTTCACGTCGGCGAAAGGACGGTGCACGATGCCGGGCGGTGAAGGCCGCGAGGTGACGCTGCGCGCCATCGCGCCGGCCGCGTTCGTACCGCCCGCGGTCTTTGCGGTCGGGCAGGGCGCGATCGCCCCGGTCATCGTCATCTCCGCGACGGAGCTGGGCGCGAGCCCGGCGATGGCGGCCCTCGTGGTCGCCTCCGCCGGTCTCGGGCAGATCGTCGCGGACATCCCGGCGGGATCCCTGGTGCACCGGTTCGGCGAGCGGCCGACCATGATCGGTGCGGCCCTGCTGACCGTGCTCGCCCTCGTCGGCTGCATCGTCGCCGGGCACATCGCGCTGTTCACCGCGGCGATCTTCGTCACCGGGATGTGCACCGCCGTGTGGTTGCTCGCCCGGCAGGCGTACGTCACCGAGGTCGTCCCGTACCGGCTGCGGGCTCGAGCCATGTCCACCCTCGGCGGGGTCTTCCGGATCGGCCTGTTCGTCGGCCCGTTCGTCGGCTCGGCCATGGTCCACTGGGTGGGTCTGTGGGGCGCCTACGCGGTGCACATCGTCGCCGCGCTGATCGCGGCGGGCATCCTGCTGTTCGTCGGCGACCTGACGGTCGAACCCGTCGTCGGGGCCGGCGCGGCCGCACCCCGGGCCTCGGTGGGCACCATGCTGCGGGAGCAGCGGTCGGTGTTCGCGACCCTCGGCGTCGGGGTGCTGACGGTCAGCGCGATCCGCGCGGTGCGGCAGGTCGCGCTTCCCCTGTGGGGTCAGGAGCTCGGGCTGTCGGCGGCCGCGATCTCGCTGATCTTCGGCATCTCCGGCGGCGTCGACATGCTGCTGTTCTACCCGGCCGGCAAGGTGATGGACCGGTTCGGCCGGATGTGGGTGGCCGTCCCGGCGATGACGGTTCTCGGCCTGTCGCTGATTCTGCTGCCGCTGGCCGGTGACGCCACCTGGTTGATGGTCGTCGGCATCGTGATGGGCATCGGCAACGGCATGAGCGCCGGCCTGGTGATGACGTTGGGCGCCGACCTCGCCCCACCCGGCCAACGACCCGTGTTCCTGGGCATCTGGCGGGTGTTCTCCGACGGCGGGAACGGGGCCGGGCCGTTCGTCGTCGCGGGGGTGACGGCCATCGCCACCCTGGGCATCGGGATCGCCGCGATGGGCGTCGTCGGACTGCTCGGCGGGGCCTGGTTGGGCTACTGGATCCCGCGGCGGGTGCCGCCGCCGACCACGCAGGAGAAAGTGGTCGCGGACGGGCGGCCGGCCTGACCCGCTCGTCCTCGGCGCGTCGACTCGCTCCACCCCAGCGCGTCGACCCGCCCCAGGCGCGCCGACTCACCCTGCCCCCCGGCGCGTCGACTTGCCCCATCCGCAGGTACTGGATCGATTCCGAACATGCAGATGAGGCGAGTCGGCGACGGGGCGGGGGTGCGCGAGTCGGCGATGGTGCGACGGACCGGGGCGGGCGGATGCGGGGGCGGGCCGGCGAGGGCGGGACGGGCGGCGTCAGGTACTGACGGTCGGGCTGGGCTCGCCCGCGGCGAGCACTCGCTCCGCCGGCTCCGCGGCCGCCGCCTGCGCGCGCCGCAGCGACGGCAGGAACGCCAAGGCGACCAGCACCGCGCCGAGCGCGGCGCCCGAGGTGACCCAATACGCGGTGTGCGCCCCGAACCGGTCGATGACCACCCCGGCCAGCGGCGATGCCACGGCGATGCCCACGGCAACACCGGAGGTGACCCAGGCCATCGACTCGGTCAGCCGGCCGGTCGGCACGACCCGCTCGATGAAGGCCATCCCGGAGATCAGCACGGGCGAGCAGGCGATCCCGGCCACGAACAGACCGATCGCGATCTGCCACACCTGGGGCAGGAACGGCAGCGGAGCGGTGACCAGGGCCAGCACCGCCGTGGCGATCACGAACTGGCGCAGCAGCGAGGCCCGCAGGGTCAGCGCACCGAAGACCAGGCCGGCCAGCAGTGATCCGACCGCATAGAGGGCGAGCACGACGCCCGCCGCCTCGGGCACCCCGGCCTCCTTGGTGAAGGCGACGGTCGTCACCTCGAACGAGCCGAACAGGGCGCCCATCATCACGAAAACCGCGGCCACCGCCGCCACGCCGGGCAACAGGACCGCCGGACGGCCCCGGCCCGCGGTGTGCCGACCGCTCGGCTTCGGCTCGGTCGACCGTTGGGACAGCAGCAGCACGGACCCGACGATCAGCATGATGGTGGCCAGCAGCAGACCGGCGCTCGGATTGATCTGGAGGGCGACGACGGTGGCCAACGGCGGACCGATGATGAAGACCGCCTCGTCGATCAACGACTCCCAGGCGAACGCCGTCCGCAGCAGTGGGCTGCCGTGCAACTGGGCCGACCAACGGGCGCGCACCAGCGGACCCATGATCGGCTGGGCGGCGCCGGCCACGAACGCGAGCAGGAAGATCGGCCAGGTCAGGGGGGTCCACAGAGCGAAGGCGATCATCGCCAGCAGGCTCGGCACGTGCACCAACAGCTGGATCGGCACGACCCGCGACTGCCCGAACGAGTCGATCAGCCGGCTGACCTGCGGCCCGATGACGGCGTTGGACAGGGCGTAGATCGCCGAGACGGTGCCGGCCACGGCGAAGGAGCCGCGCTCGGCCGAGAGCAGCAGCACGGCCCCCAGGCCGATCATGGACATCTGCATCCGGGCCAGGAAGCCTGCCGCGGAGAACCGCAGCGCACCCGGACGCCGAAGCACCTTTGCGTACGAGCCGAACACGAGAACTACCCCACACCTTCATGCCGACCGTCGGCAACCGCTTTTACTGTACCAACTGGTCGGTACAGCTTCCGGTCGAGAGCAGCCTCGCGCTTGTGCACCGTGCCGCCGGCCCGCCCCGTGGGTCGATCCGACGAATCGGGATCAGTCGAATTCGGTCGGCAGCGACCGATCGCGGTGGTGCGCGACGATCCGTTCCTGTTCATAGGCGTTGATCCGGCCGGACGAGAGCACGGGCAGCTCGTCCAGACCGAACCAGCCGACCTCCAGCGTCTCCAGCGCGTGCGGGGGTCCGACCACACCGGTGGCCTCGCAGAGAAAGAACAGCTTGTAGATGGAGAACGGCAGCTTCGGCGTGTGACCGCGCGCATCCCGATCCCAGCAGCCGACCAGCTTGACCGCCCGGGCGCCGTACCCGGTCTCCTCCAGCACCTCACGCTCGACGGCGACGGACGGGGTGTCCAGCGGGTCTGCCCACCCGCCCGGCAGCGACCAGAATCCGTCCAGCCGCTCCCGCATCAACAGCACGCGTTCGCGGTCGTCGACCAGCGCACCACGCACATCGACCTTGGGTGTGGCATAGCCGCGATCGTCACCGAGTTGCAGTCGCCAGCCGTCCGGCGAGCGGCCCCCGGTCACCGTCAGCAGGTCGAGGGCGAGCTCAGACAGCTTGCGGTAGCGGTCGACGTCGTACCGGTCCCCGGCATAGTGCAGTCCGCTCTGCGCGATGGCGGACAGTTCGATCGCGGCGCGCCGAACCGCCTCGGCCGGGTCGGGGGCCACGAACGCCTTAGTTGGTACGGAAGAAGGCCGAGGCCTTGGGCGAGTAGAGGATGGCCAGCACGATCACGCCGAGCAGGATGCTGCCGAGGGTCGACCATCGTGCTCCGCCGGGGTGGGCGAAGAGCACCCAGACGGAGCCGGCGATACTGACGATGGTCACCGCCGCCACCAGCAGGCGGGAGAAGTTGTTCCCGTTGGCCAACCCGCGAGCGACCAACAAATAGACGACGCCGATCACGATCAACAGGATGCCGAGCCAAAGGGCGACGGACGACGACGACGCCTGGACGTCGCCGGTGACGGTGACGCTGTCGCGCGTGAAGACGAGCACCAGGCCGACGAAGATCGAGAACAGGCCCTCGATCACGACCAGGATGAGCAACAGTGTGACCAGACCGGGTCGCCGGGTGGGCAGGGTCATGGCATCCCAATCCCGCGCTGATGCCCGCGTGGTGCGAGCCCGATCGACCGCCGATCGCCCGGGCCGATGATCATGTCGGTCGGACTATACCGAGCGGATCACCCCACGGCCGTGACCAGCAGCTCGGCCACCGCGCCCATCCCCGCTTCATTCGGGTGGAACGAGCCGCCGGCTCGCCGGACGTCCGGAATGAAGTCGTTGATCCACGGCTCGGCGGACCCGAGCCCGTGGTCGCGGCTGTGCGCGGACGCCGCCACCAGGCGCGCGCCCGTCCGACCGGCCGCGGACCGGAACGCCCGTTCGAGGGCGTCCTGCAGCAACCGGAAGGCGGACAGTTCCGCCGGCGCGTAATCGACGACCGACGACCGGCCGGCGGCCCCCAGCACCGTCAGGTAGTCGACCAGGACGACGCGGGCCCGCGGCGCCCGGAACCGCACCGCCTCCACGATCCGGACCAGGTCGGCCGCCACCGCGTCGACCGATGCGGCGGTCGGGTCCGCGATGGCCGGATTCTGGGCGCCGAGCAGGGCGCTCATCCGAGACGTCGGGTCGTGCCGGCGCCAGGCCGTGGCCACCATCGAGCCGACATAGCGCAGGTCGTTGCCGCCGACGGTCAGCGTGACCAGGTCGGCGCCGGCGGGCAGCCCGTCGATCTGCGGCGGGAACCGCACGCCCGGCGCGATCACCTGCGGAACCTCCAGGACCGACGCGCAGGTCGCACCGGACACCGTCAGGTCGACCAGATCGGCACCAAGGGCGGCGGCCAGCCGGTGCGGGTAGTTCACCGCCGACCGCATGGCCGCCCGGTCGGCGACCGGCTCGAGGGTCGGTCCGGCCGCGAACGAACTGCCCAGGGCGGCGATCAGCACCGGTCGATCCTCACACCGGCTCGCCGTCACCGGGCAACCGGCCGGCCGGTTGGAGGGTGCCGGCCGCCAGGCCCAGTTCCCGCTCGGCCAGCGCCAGACCCATCAGGTTGACCTGCTCGGGACGCCGAATGGTGCCGGTGTTCACGTGGGCGGACAGGCCGTCGAGCACGACCAGGATTTTCATGACGACGACCTCCGGGTCATCGGTGGTGAACTCGCCGGCATCGACGCCATCGGCGATCAGCCCGCCGAGCCGCTCCCGCCAGGCGGCCTCCTGGACGTGGACGCGCTCGGCGAGCAGCGGGCGGTACCGCGCAAGGTGCCGGACGTTGACCCACAGCCGGCTCATCTCGTCGTAGGACGCCAACATCGTGCGGTTGAAGAACCGGCCGAGCCGGACGGTGGGCGAGCACCGCGCATCCGCGGACGGCATCAGGAAATCCAACTCGGCGCCCGCCGCGCTGCCGTAGGCCTCGGCCACCAGATCGTCCGCGGACGGGAAGTAATGGCTGATCAGCCCCGGCCGCACAGCCAGGTCGTCGGCCACCCGGCGAAGCGTCACGGATTCCAGCCCTTCGGCCAGCGCGATGGCCCCGGCGGCCCCGACGATCTCGGCACGCCGGGTGGCCGGGTCCTTGCGTACTCGTTTGCGTTCGAGGGTTGACGGCATGTCGCCCATGTTATTGAATATCTGACCAATAAGCAATTGGCCATTCGACCAATAGCACCTCTCCCCCGCCGCCCCGACCGGAGGTCCCTGTGACGCTCACCGACCCCACCCGTGCCGACCGCCTGCCGCCGACCGCACTGGAGCCCGCGCACGCGTCTGCCGGCTCGGCCGGTCGCGGTCCCGACCGGGCCGGTCGCATCGAGACCCACGGCATCGACCACATCCCCGATGCCGATCGGCACGGCCGGCCGATCGAGCTGTTCTGGGTGTGGGCCGGCGCCAACGTCAACTACCTGAGCCTGGTGGTCGGCGCCGCGCTCGTGCTGATGGGACTGTCCCTGCCGCAGGCGCTCGCGGTGATCGTGGTCGGCAACCTGTGCTGGCTGCTGCCCGGGTTCCTGGCCATCTCCGGGCCGGCGGCCGGCGCACCCAGCGAGGTGATCACCCGCGCCATGTACGGGGTGCTCGGCAATCGGGTCTACACCGCGATCAGCGGGTGGGTCATCTCGGTGTGCTATTTCGCGCTCAACCTGGCCGCGGCGTCGGTCGCCGCCTTCGCCCTGCTGGAGCGGGTCGGTGTCGAGCAGAACACCCTGGAGACCATTGTCGTCGTGGTGGTGATCGCCGCAATCACACTTGCCATCAGCGTTTTCGGGCATGCGACGATCGTGCGGCTGTACCTGCCGATCACCATCGCCCTGGTGGCCGTCTTCGCCGTGGTCGGGGCGAGCGTGCTGACCGTCGCGGACTTCTCGTACGCACCGGCAGCTCCGCTCACCGGTATCGAACTCTGGGCGACGATCCTCGCCGGGATCACGTTGATTGCCTCCGGGCCGATGTCGTACACCAACAGCCCGGACTTCTCCCGCTATCTGCCGCGCTCCTCATCCAAGGTCGCGATCGCCGGCTGGACCGCGCTGGGCGGGTTCCTGCCGAGCGTGCTGGTCTGCTCGATCGGCGCGCTCGCCGCCACCGCCGTCGACATGTCGGACCCGCAGGGCGCCCTGCAGCAGCTCCTACCCGGCGCTGTCACACCGGTGTTCCTGCTGTCACTCGTTCTCGGCACGATTGCGGTCAACGCGCTGACCGCCTACTCCGCGGGCCTGGCCCTGCAGGCCATCGGTGTGCGGATCGGCCGGTCCCGCAGCGTGCTGGTGGACGGTGCCGCATCGGTGGGCCTGACCCTCTACGGGCTGTTGGGCTCAACCTTTCTGGACACCGTGGGCACCGTGCTGCAACTGACGATCGTCCTGCTCGGCCCGAGCATGGCCGTCTACGCCACCGACATCCTGATCCGCGGCAACCGCTACGACGGGATCGCCCTGTCCGACGAGACCCGGCGCAGCCGCTTCTGGTTCCGGGCCGGGTTCAGCTCGCGCGGCGCCATCGCCCTGCCGGCCGGTGTCGTCGCGGCCGCGCTGTGCGTGGACACGATCTACACCGGACCGGTGGCCGCCCTGGTCGGGGTGGACCTGTCCCTTCCGGTCGGCATGGCGACGGCGGCCGCGGTGTACCTGCTCTGCGGCCGCCGCGGGCCGCGTCGCTGACGACCCTGCCGGCGGGCGGCGATCCGGCCGCCGAACGGCTCGGCGCTCATCCGGACGGCAGCAGGACGAGGGCGGCGGCACCCAGCAGCGGACCGTCGCCCGCCAGCGCCGACCGCGTCACCCGGACCGCCCGGGCGTAGGGATGCAGGGCGGCCGCCAGCACGCCCGCGCTGACCTGGTCCACGTAGTCGTCCGCGACGTTGACGAAACCGCCGGCCAGCGCGGCGACCTCCAGGTCGAGCAGCGTGCTCGCGGTCGCGATGGCTTCCCCCACGGCCGCCGCCGACCGCGCCACCGCCCGCCGCGCCACGGCCGACCCGGCCCGGTAGTCCACGGCCAGGTCCTCGCCGGTGTGGCCGGCCCAGCCTTGCTGCCGCGCCCAGCTGACGGTCCCCGGCCCCGCGGCGATGGCTTCGAGAGTGCTGGCCGCCGGGTCGTCGTCGCCGCGGGTGCGCACCCGGATCTGCCCGATGTGCCCGGCATTACCCGTCGTGCCGGTGACCGGCCGGCCGTCCACGATGAAACCACCGCCGATGCCGGTGGAGACGATCATCGCGAGCCCGTTGCGGCAACCGGCCAGGGCGCCCAACCAGTGCTCGGCCAGGGCGATACAGGTCCCGTCCAGCGCCAGCGTCACCGGCGCACCGGGCACCAGCCCGTCGAGGACCTCGGCCGGCACGAGTCCATGGGCCGTGGGCAGATTGAGCGGGGACACCGAGCCGGCCGGCAGGTCCACCGGTCCGGCCGATCCCACCCCGATGCCGCGGATCTGCTGCTCCGGGGCGCGACGGCGCACGGCCTGGACCGCGGCGTCGCGGATGGCGCCGGCGATCTGCGCACGAGTGGACTCCCGGCCGGTCGGCCGGCGGACCGCCGTGTCCCGCAGCACCCGGCCGTCCGTCGTCACCAGCGCGGCGTCGACCTTGGTCCCGCCGATGTCCACCGCCAATGCGACATCGGCGGTGGATGCGGTGATCACTGAACCTCCGATGGGATCTGCACACCACCAGCGCGGTGCCGGCCCGGTGGCTCACGATCGTAAGCCGGGCGCGGAGGATCCGTTGCGCGCGACGGCCGGCGGGCACCGGACGAGGATGGCATCGCGGCGGGTTGCGGTGCCCGCAGCGGGTCCGCCGGGACGCGCGGACCCCCTGCTTGAGTCGCAACGCACTGCTTGGTAGACTACGCATCAGGAGTTGATCGAGTCGGCCGATGGAGCCGGTTCACAGGTGCAGTGAAGGGGTGTCGGGCGATGAACGCAGGGCGGCCAGGTAGGCCCGGCTCGGGAACGCCCGTGCATCCGGCCGCCATCACCCCGACCCCCGACGGTCCGGCGCGCACCGCGGTGGTCGTGGACCGCGATGAAGCCGTACGGTCCGCGGTGGCCTCCCTGCTGACCCGCCTCGGTTTCGAGGTCACCGGTCAGTCGGCCGATCCCGCGGACGCCGCGGGGCTGGCCCGGCAGCTGCGACCCGAGGTGGTCGTCCTGGCCATCGGCGCCGGTTCGGGCGACGTGCCGGCCCTCGCCGCGGTCACCGCCGATCGGATCGCCCCGGTGGTGGTGCTGTCCGACGACGTCGACCCGGAGCAGATCACCGCAGTCCGGGACGCGGGCGCCCACGGCTTCCTGCCCGCCTTCCCCAGCCGGGCCACCCTGCTGCCCACGATCGAGCTGGCCATCGCCCGGTTCGCCGAGATCGTCCGGCTCACCGCGGAGGTCGACGCGGCCGCGCGTCGGCTGGAGACTCGCAAACTGATCGACCGGGCCAAGGGACTGCTGATGACCCACCGTGGCCTGACCGAGCCGGACGCGTTCCGCTGGATCCAGCGCACCGCCATGGACCGCCGCAAGAGTTCGGCCGCAGTCGCCGCGCAGGTCATTGCCGAGTTCGACCAGTCCCCGGTGCGCACCGCCTCCTGACGCGGGACGCCGGCGCGCCCCGCACCGGCCGGCGCGGCCCGGGCTCCGCGGCCCTCACCCCACCGGGATCGACTTGCCACTCTCCGACCTGCTGAATCCATTCAGCCGGGCGCCCAGTGGCACGTCGAGCGGGCAGGAAGGGCCTGCGACGCCAGGCTCAGGCGCCCGCGCCAGGCTCAGGCTCAGGCTCAGGCGCCGGGCTGGCGGCGGTGGGCCTCCCGGCGCGACCGCTCCGAGCGCCGGCGCAGCACGCGCAGCCGCCAGGTACGCCGGATCGCCCCGGCATCCTTGGTGATGGACATGCCGACCAGCACGCCGAAGGCCACCGCGAAGATCGAGATGCCGGTGATGATCAGGTCCTGCGCGCCGCCGGTCTCCCCCATCGCCAGGCTCGACACGCCACGAAAGCCCAGCGCCCCGGGCAGCAGGAGCCAGAACGCGGGCAGCAACAGCACGGCTCCCGGCGGGCTCTGCGGGAACTTCGAGAGCAGATGACTCAGCGGCACGATCACCAGGCCGCCCAGGAGCCCGGACAACGACGGCGTCAGCAGGAGCGCACCGGCCGCCTGGGCCGCGTAGGAGCCGTACAGGGCGATCAGCAGGAACACCAGGGCGCCCGGCGGCGCGCTGGAGTAGAGCATGTAACCGACCCCGACCAGGGCCACCCCGACCCAGGGCGCCCAGGCGCCCGCCTGCACGGCACCGGAATGCGCCGGATACCCGAGCAGGTTCAGCCCGGCGAAGACACCGAACGCCAGCAGTAGCAGCTGCGACATGCCCCAGACCAGCCGGCTGGCGCCGGACACGATCTGAGCGCCGGCCAGCTCGATCGTCGCGATGGTCAACGTCGCCCCGGGCAGGAAGGTGATCAGCCCGGGGACGACCAACCGGATCGGGTCGTCGCGGACGAACGGGGCCACCACCTGGACCGCCAGCACCGTCACCAGGAATGCGGCAAGCACCGGCAGAGCGACCGAGAGCGTCCCCCACCGGCCGGCCAGCAGCCGCAGCAACGCGACGAACAGCCCGAGCCCGGCATAGAACGGTAACCCGACCAGATCCGGGTTGAGCAGCAGGCCGAATCCGACGGCCAGCACCATCTGGCCGACCACCGACACCCAGACGGGGAACCGCGGCTCGGCGGTCAGGATCCGGTCCAGGAGCTCGAGCCCGGCGGTCGGGCTGACGGTCCCCGTCTTCAGCAGGTCCACCAGGTCGTTGACCTGTCCGATCTGATCCAGGCGCAGGTCCCGGTTCGGCACCGTGACCAGATCCACCTCCGACCGGCTGGACCGCAGCAGGATGCCGGTCGGCATGACCATCGCCTGGAGGTCCACCTCGTACGCGGCGGCCACGTCCTGGAGGGTCTGGGTGGCGGTGGCGGCGGAATCGGCACTGTTGAGCAGCGCGACACCCAGGGCGCGCAGCAGCTCCAGCAGGTCGGGCGGGGTGGGCAGCGGTTCGGGGCTGATCCGCGGCATCGGCTGGGTGTCGTCGGGTTCCAGCGCGCGCAGGGTCACGCGCAGCTGGTCGCGCCAGTGGTAGATGCCGCCGGACCCGGTCGAGGTCGCCTCCGACGGGCGGTCCGGATCGTTCGGGTCAGGCATCGACCGAACGCCGGCCGGCGAAGGCCCGGCCCAGGGTCACCTCGTCCGCGTACTCCAGGTCGCCGCCCACCGGCAGGCCGCTGGCCAGGCGCGTCACCGACAGGCCGGGGAACGGCTGCAACAACCGGGTCAGGTAGGTGGCGGTCGCCTCGCCCTCCAGGTTCGGGTCGGTGGCCAGGATGACCTCGCGCACGCCCGGCGCGGCGATCCGGGTGAGCAGCGGCGCGATCCGCAGCTGGTCCGGCCCGATGCCGTCGATCGGCGAGATGGCGCCGCCGAGCACGTGGTATTTGCCGCGGAACTCCCGGGTGCGCTCGATCGCGGCGACATCCTTGGGCTCCTCGACGACGCAGATCACCGCGTCCTCCCGCCCCGGGTCGGCGCAGATCCGGCAGGTCTCATCGGCGGCCACGTTGCCGCAGACGGCACAGAACCGCACCTCGTCCTTCACGCGCTGCAGCGCCGCCTGCAACCGGGTCAGGTCCGCCGGGTCGGCGGTGAGCAGATGGAACGCGATGCGCTGCGCCGACTTCGGGCCGATGCCCGGCAGCCGGCCGAGCTCGTCGATCAGGTCCTGGACCGGACCTTCGTACACGGCCACTCAGGCTCCGCCCTGGCCGCCGAGTTGCGGCGGGGTGGCCGGAGGGGTGCGATCATCGTCGGCCGGACCGTCCACCTCCACGGTGATCACCTCCAGCTCGACGACCCCACCGTCCTCGTCTTCGCCGTCCTCGATCTCGTCATCGTCCTCGAGGTACTCGTCCTCCTCGTCCGCCGGCCCGAAATTCGGCAGGGACAAACCCAGCGCGGACAGGTCGAGCGAGCCGGTCAGACCGCTCGCGGCCGCCCCCATCGCGTCATTGGCGATGTCCTGCGCGGCCCGGCGGGCGTCGTGCACGGCGGCGACGATCAGGTCTTCCAGGGTCTCGATGTCGGCCGGGTCCACCACCGACGGGTCGATGGACAGGCGGAGCAGATCACCACCACCGTTGAGGACCGCGGTGACCAGGCCACCGCCGGCCGATCCGGTCACTTCCTGCTCCGACAACGACGCCTGAGCCCGTTCCATCTCGGCCTGCATCTGCTGGGCCTGCATCAGGATCTGGGAGAAG
Source organism: Nakamurella sp. (assembly GCA_044223435.1). Classification (GTDB taxonomy): domain Bacteria; phylum Actinomycetota; class Actinomycetes; order Mycobacteriales; family Nakamurellaceae; genus Nakamurella. Next base: position 50,551 of record JBGALY010000006.1, on the reverse strand, counting down.
TCCGGCATTCCGGGCAGCATGTATCTCTCCGTTCCGGCGGGCCGCACGCGTCCCGCCCGTCACCGGCCACACTAGTTGGCCGAGCCGGTGGGGCCAGCAGGACCGGGCAAGGGCCTCCGAATCGGCGCCAGGGACCGCCGGAGGTCGGCTCCCGTGCAGCGGATCGAGCCCGGTTCCGCGGCAACGCCGCCCGCCTACCGGGGCCTCACACCCCCCGATGGCACAGTAGGCCGCATGAGTCTGAAGGCCCTGCGCCGGCGCCGCGGACGGTTCGGCGCGCTCGCCGCCAGCGGCCTCGCCGTGCTGCTCGCCGCCTGCGCCGCGCCGGTCCAGCAGGCCGATCCGCCAAGCACCAGCTTCTCGCCGACCGTGAGCGCAACGTCCGAGGGCAATCCGATCACCGTGCCGGGTCTGAGCAGCTCGTCCGTCGAGTCACCGACGCCGAGCCCGACACCGGAACCGGAGACGTCCTCGGCAGAACCGGCCCCCACGCCGGAACCCACCGCGGTCGATGCCCCCGAGGACGACTACACGCCGCCGCCCGAACAGCCGCAGCCGCAGGAGCCGGCGCAGACCGAGGACCCGGCCCGGCAAGCGCCGCCCGCGACCGGCGGTGGCCGGATCGTCGTCATCGACCCGGGCCACAACGGCGCCAACGGCGCCAACCCGGCCATCATCAACGCACTGGTGGACGCCGGCTTCGGTCAGACCAAGCCCTGCAACACCACCGGCACGTCCACCAATGCCGGTTTCACCGAGCACGAGTTCAACTGGGGAGTGGCCACCAAGCTGCAGTCGATCCTCGCTGCCCGGGGGTACGACGTCCGGATGACCCGGGACAGCGACGACGGCGTCGGACCATGTGTGAACAAGCGAGCGGCGTTCGGCAATGACGCGAACGCTGCGGCCGTCATCTCCATCCACGGGGACGGGGACGATGCCGGGGCCCGGGGCTTCTATGTCATGACGGCCGCGCAGGACCCGGCGGGCGCGGCGATGGCCGCCCAGTCGACCGCGCTGGCCGGCAACATGCGGGACGCTCTGGTCAACGCCGGCCTGTCCCCCTCGAACCACCTCGGATCGGGCGGGCTGTGGAAGCGCGACGATCTGGCCGGCCTGAACCTGTCCCTGCGGCCCACGGTGATGATCGAGATGGGCAACATGCGCAACTCGGCCGACGCCGCCCTGATGAGTTCGTCGGCGGGTCAGCAGCAGATGGCCCAGGGCCTGGCGGACGGCGTGAGCGCCTACCTCGGCTGAGCTCCGCCCCTGCCTCACCCTGCCGCAACGCCGACCCGCCACCCCAACCCCGCGCGGATCAGCTTTCGCCGGCGCTGATCCACTCACCCCGTTGCGGGCGGGTGGGATCGGAATCGCCGATTTCACCCGCGCGACGGTGCACCGCGTGCATCGTCAGCGGAACGACAGCACCGCCGGGCCCCACGCCGCGCGCAGCTCGGCATCGAGGTCGCCGACGACCACGTCGCACCGGTCGATGACCAGCGTCGACCGGCCGCGGGTGTCGTAGGGCAGCCAAGGCTCGGCGCCGGGGGCGTCGGGGGCGGCACCGGCGACGAACCCGCGCCAGCGCTGCTGCAAGCGGGCCGACAGGGTCCGCCCGGTCCGCAGCCCCCCGAGCTTGAACATCGGATCGCGCGGGCCGGATACCAGATTGCCCCACAGGTAGGGCAGTTCCGTGGCGTGGGTGGCGCCGATCCGCAAGACCCGCAGCATCGGCGTCGCCCAGTCGAACCGATACAGGTAGGTCGGCGCCACCGCCGAATGCGCCTGCGCCAGCCAGACGGCCGGCATCCGGAACCCGATGTCCCGGGCGACGGCCAGGCCGCGGCCCTTGACCCGAACGTGCCGGTAAGCCGACAGCACCACGTCCTCGGCGGGCAGGGCGAGGGCGGGCTGCTCGCGGCCGAGCCGGCCGAACATGCCCCGGATCGCGTCGGGCGCGACCGGCATGATCGGTGCGGACATCCGGGCGAACAGCGACGCCTCGTCCTTGTTGGTGCCGATCAGCAGCGGCACCGGGTGCTGCCGTCCGGCCTGGAACGCGTCCAGCGGATGCTCCGGCACCAGGTCGCCGTCGACGATCGGGAAGAACGCCAGGACACCCGGGGTGGCGGTCGGAATCTCGTTGTACGTGCCCGACGACGCATGCAACACCTGCTCGATCGGCAATGCCTGGAGCGTCGCCAACGAACGAGGGGCCGAGTCGAGGCGGGCCCGACGCAGGAACACCTCGGTGACGGTCCGGGCTCGGTGCCGGTCGAACACGCTGGTCGCCGGGGAGCTCTGCGCGATCGCCCGGTGGAACAGACCGGCGGCGCAGGGCACCGTCAGCAACGTGGTGACCAGGCCCCCACCCGCCGACTCGCCGGCCACCGTGACCCGATCGGGGTCGCCTCCGAATGCGCGGATGTTGTCCCGCACCCACTGCAGGGCCAGGAGGACGTCCCGCAGCGCGAGGTTGGCGTCGGCTTCCGGGGTGACCGAGGTCAGGTCGAGAAAGCCCAACGCGCCGATCCGGTAGTTGATCGTGACGACGACCAGACCTCCGTCGGCGACGAGGTCGGCGGCGTCGTAGAGCGGTTGGCTGCCGGACCCCAGCAGGTACGCGCCCCCGTGCACCCACACCATGACCGGGCAGCCGTCACCGGGCCGCACGGAGGAGGCCGACCAGACGTTGAGGAACAGGCAGTCCTCGTCCTGCACGGCATCCGGCCCGAGGTCGATGACCGGATTCGCCGGCTGGGGCGCGACCGGGCCGTAGCGGGTGCCGTTGACCGGTTCGGTCCAGGGTTCGGGCGCCACCGGGGCGCGCCACCGTCGGGGACCGACCGGCGGCGCCGCGTACCGGATGCCCTCGAACACCCGCACCCGGCCGTCGTCGGTGCCGCGCACCGGCCCTCCCGTCGTACCCGCCGCCGCCTGCTCCATGACCGGCTCACCTCCGTGCCGTCGATCATGGATCATCGGCCGGCGGATGACTCGTTCTCCTTGGCGTTCCGCGCCACCGAGCGAGCTGAGCACGACGGGTGCGCCCCAGCGTCGGGCTGATCCACTCGGCGGCGCATGCCCGAATCCGAGGTACGGCGCCGGGTTGACCGGCGTCAGTCAGCCGGGATGGCTCAGATCCGCTCCGGGCGGCCCGGCGTGAGCCAGCGAACGGATGGGCGATCCGCCAGGTGCGCGCGCAACAAGGCCTCGGGTTCGGCGAAGTGCGACCAACCTTCGTAGTGCACCGGAATTGCCGCTCGGGGCCGGAGAAGGTCGAGCAGTTGCCGCGCCTGGGTGCCGTTCATCGAATAGCGGACCGGCCCGGTGATCGGGAATCGCACACTGCCGCAATGGATCAGGGCCACGTCGACGTCCAGCTCGCCGGCGATGCCGCGAAGTCGGTGATGCAGCACCGTGTCACCGGTCATCCACAGGGCCACCCCCGGGTCGTCACCCAGGCTCAGCGCGAATCCGATCACCTGACCGGACAGCGGACGGCTCAGCGGGGGTCCGTGCCGGCACGGGGTGGCGAGCACCCGCAGCGGCGGTCTCCCGGGAACGCGCAGCACCGTCCGCTCCCCCGCGCGCAGCCCGCGAACGTTGCCCGTCGCCAACCGGCGGGCTCCGGACGACGTGGTGAGCACCGTGCCGGCGCGCGGGAGCAGCGCCCGGCCGCGGACGTCGAGATTGTCGGCATGATGATCATGGCTGAGCAGCACCACGTCCGGCGTGCCGATCGTGGCCTCGTCCAGCGCCGGTCCGGCCGTCTTGGTGGACGCCGTGCCCCATCCGAATCGGTACCGCCGACCGGGTGGGTCAAACGTCGGATCGGCCAGAATCCGCCACCCACCCAGTTCGATGAGGACCGTCGGCCCGCCGACATGCGTCAGCTCGACCATCGACCCGCCCGCCGTTCAGTTGCTGTGCGCCCAGGGCCGGTCCGTGCGGGCATGCGCCAGCCCCCATTCCAGCGCGTGGTCCGCGACGGCCTCCCAACCCGGTGCCGCGCAGGTCCAGTGGTCGCGGCCGGCGAACTCGACGTACTCGGTCAGCGCCGGAGATTTGTGGTAGTGCTTGGCGTTCGACTTGTTGACCGAGGGCGGCATGATGTGGTCCTGCTCGCCGCCGATGAACAGCAGCGGCGCGCGGTCGGCCGAGTAGTCGACCCAGGTGTCCTGGTGGCCCGGTTTGAAGTTCGCGAACAGGCCGTATTCCCAGACCCAGAAGCCGGGCGCGGCGATGGCGTAACGGTCCCAGACCTTCTTCGACTCCTCCTCGGACAGTGTGTTGGTGAAGGCGTAGTGGAACTCCTCCGGCGTGAAGCCGACGGCCCGATGGCGGTTCGCCGGATTCTTCAGCGCCGGGAACAGGGACCGGGCCTGCGAGATCGGATTCACCCGGACCCCCTCGGTCGGCGCCGAGTCCATGACGACACCCGCCGATCCCAGCCCGCGGGCCAGCAGCAGTTGGGTCAGCGTGCCGCCGAACGAGTGGCCCATGATCAGCGGTGGAATGTCCACGCTCTCGATCACCGTCGTCAGGTGGTCCAGGGTGTCGGCAACGGTGAGATCGGCGATGATCTGCGGGTTCTCCCGTAAGGCCTCGACCTCGATCTCGAAGCCCGGATAGGCGGGGGTCAACACCGTCAGTCCCTTGGCCTGATAGTGCGCCACCCACCCCTCCCAGCTGCGTGGCGTCATCCACAACCCGTGGACGAGGACCACGGTGTCAGGTTTGGCGTCGGTCATGTCGGACATCCTTTCCGGCGGAGGGGAGCTACGGAGATCAGGAATCGATGAAGGCGAGCAGGTCGGCGTGCAGCCGGTCGCGGTCGGTGTCGGGCAGGGCGTGTGCGGAGTCGGCGTAGACCTTCAGTTCGGCGCCCGCGATCAGCTCGGCCGACCGTTTCCCACCGACTTCGAAAGGGACGATCTGGTCGTCGTCGCCGTGGATGACGAGCGTGGGCACGTCGATCCGGGCCAGATCCGGCCGGAAGTCGGTCGCCGAGAACGCTGCAATGCACTCGTAGGCGCCCCGGTGCCCGCAGGCCATGCTCTGCAGCCAGAACGCGTCCCGGAAACCACGGTCCACGTCGTTGTTCCGGTTGTGCCCGAAGAACGGACCGTCGGCCAGCTCACGGTACAACTGGGAGCGATCGGCCAGTTCGGCGGCCCGGATCTGGTCGAAGACCTCGATCGGCAGTCCCTCCGGGGTTTTCGTCGGTGCGCAGCATCAGCGGCGGCACGGCGGCGACCAGCACCAGCCTGGCCACCCGGGCGCTGCCGTGCCGGCCCAGGTACCGGACGATCTCGCCGCCCCCGGTGGAATGCCCGACCAGGGTGAGCTCCCGCAGGTCCAGGGCCTCGATCAGGGTGGCGAGATCGTCGGCATAAGTGTTCATCTCGTTCCCGTGCCAGGTCTGGCTGGACCGCCCGTGCCCCCGCCGGTCGTGGGCGATGACGCGGTGCCCGCGCGTGGCCAGGAACAGCGCGGCGGCCTCCCAGGCAGCCGAGTTCAGCGGCCAGCCATGGCTGAGCAGCACCGGCGATCCATCGGTTCCCCAGTCCTTGTAGTAGATCTCGGCGCCATCGTCGGCGGTCACAGTGGGCATGAGGTCCTCCCCGGATTTCGACTGCCCCCGATCGTGCACCGGCCGCACCGGCCGCGGACCACGTGAATCACGTAGTCGACCGGTGCTCGGGTCCGCGATCGGAGCACACCGGCGGGTTCCGACGGGGTCCGTGCGGAATCGATGCGGATCGCTCAGAGCTGGCCGGTCGATGCACCCGGGTCCCGGTCGCCGAGCCGGTCCGCCAGTTGGCGCCGAGATGCGATGCCGAGCTTGCCGAACACCTTCCGCAGGTGGTAGTCGACGGTGTTGGGGCTGATGAACAGGGCGCGGGCGATTTCCGCGTTCGTGTGACCGGCGGCCGCCCGGCGCGCGATGGTCAATTCCTGCGCGGTCAGCGCGAGCGGATCGTGCTCGTGCGCGGCAACATGCTTGGCTCCGGTGGCCTCGGTCTCAGCCCGCACCCGGCCGGCGAAAATCTCACCGCCGCCTCGTTCGAACAGCTCGAGCGCCAGGTCGAGCTGGTGGCGGGCGTCACCGCGCCTTCGGGTCCGGCGCAGCCATTCCCCGTAGAGCAGATGGGCGCGGGCCCGGTCGATCACCGCACCGGTGTCGGCCAACGCCGCGGTGGCCTTCCGGAAGTGTTCCTCCGCCTCGGGATTCGGCGCGATCATGGCCCGGCTGCGCGCGGCGACACCGCGGTACCAGGGCGATCCGTTGACGGCGGCCCGCCGGCCCATCTCCGCGGCCACCGGGATCGCCGCATCCTGGTGCCCGCTGCGCACGGCGGCCTCCACGAAGTCGGCGTACTGCATCGGGGTGGCCTGGAGGAACGGATCGTCGATCTGCGGCCGGAGCAGCCGGTACGCGTCCCGGTAGTGCCCCTTGGCCAGGTCGCGCACCGCCAGGGCCCAGGTCGCGACGGCGGTCACCCCGCCGAAGCCGCCCGCTCCGGCCCCCTCGCCGATCTGCCGGACCACCTCCCGAGGTCCACGAGTCCACGCGATCACGGCCGGATTGACCACCTGCTCGCTGTCGTAACCCATCGCCCGACGCACGCCCCGCACTTCCTCGACGCATTCGACGGCCCGCCGGACGCTGCCGCCGGTCAGCTGGGTCAGCGAGATCAGCCACAGCACCGTGTCGTACGACTGGAGCGCACCTGCGTTGCGCGCCGCCGTCGCGCACCGGTCCAGAGCGGCATCCCGGGCGGCGATGTCGGCCAGGAAGGTGGTCAGTGCGGTGAGCACCGTGCCGAGCTGCATCATCTCCCGCTCCGGGAGTCGATCGATCTGGGCCAACGCCGCGCGGGCCAAGGGGACGGCGCGGTCGTAGGGCAGGCGGATCAGCCCACTCAGACCTCGCAGGATGACCGCCGTCGGCCCCTCCGTCGTCTCGGCTCCGGCGGCCAACCGCTCGCCCAGCTCGGCCGTCGACACCCCCACCATGAGCCGGTCGGCCACCACACAGGACTCGAACGCCAGCAACAGGGTCCGCTGCTCGCGCTGCGGATCGTGGCCGTGGAAACCGTCGGCCGCCCGCATGAGCAGCGCCGTGCCGTTGACGAGCGTCTCCGGGTCGGCGACGAAAAGAGCGACCCCGTAACGGACGACGGTGACCCGGGCGCGCTGAACCACGTCGAGGGCGTTCTCGTCGAGCCGGCCGACGAGGCCGGCGGCGACCTGCACGGCGCCGACCATCAGGGCCGCCTCGGCCGCCCCGATGAGCCGCTCGGCGCGCCGGGCCCCGGCCGGCGTCAGGTCGGCGGCCCGGGCGAGCACGCTCGCCCGGGAGGCGAACCCACCTCGCCGCGCCGCGAGGTCCGCGGCGAGTTCGAGCCGGTCGGCCACCTCCGGATCAGTGCCCAGGGTGGCCTGCGCGGCGTGCCAGGCCTCGATCTCGGCGAACCCCAGCCCGACCGCCGCGGCGGCCAGTGCCCGGTGCACCCGGCGCCGATCGACGCCGGACGCCGCGTTGTACACGGCCGAGCGGACCAGCGGGTGCCGGAACCGGACGGTGTCCGCCAACTCGACCAGCCCCGCCGATTCGGCCCGCTCCCCGGCTCGGGAGTCGATGCCCAGACGGTCCGCGGCGGCACCGATCAGGTCGAGACCGGCCGCCGAATCGGCCGCGGCCAGCAACAGCCAGGCCCGTCCGGGACCGTCCACGTCGCGGATCCGGCGCAGGTAGTGCTCCTCCAGGCGATGACCGACCGGGATCGGGCGGTCGTCCAGGCCCAATCCGGTCAGCTCGCGGGCCGACACCTCACCGGCGAGATCGACCAGCGCCAGTGGGTTCCCGCCCAGTGCGCGGACGATCGCGGTGGCCGCGGCCGGGTCGATGGGCCCGGCGGCCGACCGCCGCAGCAACCGCACCGCCGCCGCCGGCGGCAAGCCGGGCAGGCTCAGTTCCGGCACGCCGACCAGGCGTCGCGCCACGCCCGAGTCGGCGCGGCCGGCGAACAGCATCGCGATCCGTTCGGCCTCGATCCGGCGGGCGACGAAGCCCAGTGCGTCCAGGCTCTCGGCGTCCATATGCTGGGCCTCATCGATCACGCAGACCACCGGGACGGTGGCCGCGGTCGCGGCCAGCAGGCCGAGCACGCCCAGGCCGACGAGGAAACGGTCGGGCGGTGGGCCATCGGCCCGGCCGGCGGCGACCGCGAGCGCGAGCCGCTGCCGGTCCGGCAACGCCGCCAACCCTTCCCGCAGCGGAATGATCAACCGCTGGATCGCGGCGAACGGGATCGTCGACTCCGCCTCGAAACCAATTACTTCAGAACCATCAGGCCGCGTGCCTCGGCCCCGGCCGCATCGACCAGCGACGTCTTGCCGATTCCGGGCTCACCGGTGACCAGCACCGCGCCACCGCGACCGTTACGGGCCTGCCCGATCAATGACGTCAGCTGTTTGATCTCCGCGTCACGGCCCAGGAGCGAGTCCGCCGGCATCCACCGACCGTAGGGCAACCGGCCGGCGAACACCACGTCGGGCCCCCCGCGCTCACCGGGGCCGCCGGTCAACCTCCGGGCCGCCGGTCACCCACGGGCCGTCGGTCACACCGGCGGGGCTCTGGTGACCCCCGCCGGAGGCGCCGTCGGCGCTACTTGACCTCCATCTCCCCGAGCTCCGACCACTCGGTGCCGGGCACGACGAAGTTGACGATCTTGGGGGTCCGCACCAGGTACTGCGGAAGGTCGGCCTGCGCCTGCTTGAAGTGCGGCGCCGTCACGTGCGCCTCGGCCGCATCGTCCAGGAATGCCTCGGTCAGTACGAACTCGTTGGGGTCGTCAACGCTGCGCGACCAGTCGAAGAACAGGTTGCCCGGTTCGGCCCGCGTCGCCTCGGTGAAGTCCCTGGTCAGATCCAGCCACTGATCGGCATTCTCGGGCTTCACTTGCCATTTGGCGCAGATGAAGATCATGCGTGACGCCTTTCCGTCGGTGCCTCGTCGAATCGAGCTCTCCCGGGGTCGCTCCCGCACCCGCGCGCCATTGAGCGGGCGGCGGAAGCCGACCGGCGCCGACCCTACGACAGTGGCACCGGGTGTGCGACCGGTCGTTCTCAGGGTGCGAGAACGGCCCTGGAGTTTGCCCGGCCCCCCGCTCCACAGTGGCTGGGTTCCTGCCGACGGGCGGCCATCCCGTCGACTCGTCGACGTCCGGTGTCCGGCAGCGATCGCTGCGCGACCCGCCGTCGACGAGCACACTGGGCCGGGTCACCGTCACACACCACCGCAGGAGCCGGGCGACTGCCGGGTTCCTCGCGGGCACCACGACGAAGTGGAGAGGGCATGACTTCAACCCAGGATGACGACCGCGCCAGGCAGGTCCTGATCCGGATGCTGCAGGCGGCCTACCCGCACGCCAACGTCCCGCGTGGACCGTACGAGCGCACCGCGGACAAGTTGATCGCCGATGCGGCCGGCAACGCCTTCAATCAGACGGCCCTGACCCAGGGGCTGGCCGACCTCGACGCGCTCGCCGACGGTGATTTCGTCGGCCTGAGCAACGCCGACGGGTACACCCTGCTCAAGCGAATCGAGAGCACAGCGTTCTTCGGCTACGTCCGCCGCTTCGCCACGGTCAACCTCTACGACGATCCGGAGACGTGGGCGGCCCTGGGCTACGAGGGCTCGTCGTTCGACCAGGGTGGCTACCTGACTCGCGGGTTCAACGACCTGGACTGGCTGCCGGAGCCGCGGGTCACCGAGTATGACGGCCCGGTGACGTTCGTCCCCATCAAGACCAAGACCGGAGCGTGAGCGGACCGATGGCGACCACCAAGGGCAGCGGCGGCGAGCACGCCGGCGTTCATTTCGATCAGGACGACGACTCGGTCGTCGTGGTCATCGGCTCCGGGGCCGGCGGCGGGACGACCGCCCACGACCTGACCAAGGCGGGCGTCAACGTCGTCTGCCTGGAGGCCGGTGCCTACTTCACCATCGACGACTGGGTGAACAACGAGTGGGAGGCGTTCAGCCAGATGGCCTGGCTGGACGTCCGCACGACGTCCGGCAGCTGGCGGATACCCCAGGACTTCCCGAACCTGCCGGCCTGGATCGTCAAGGCGGTCGGCGGCTCCACCACCCATTGGTCGGGCGCGACCCCGCGGTTCCACGACCACGAATGGAAGACCCGCACCTACTACGGCCGGATCGACGGGGCCAACCTGCTCGATTGGCCGGTCGACGGTGACGAGATGCGGCGCTTCTACTCGATCGCCGAGGACCGGATCGGCTCGACCCACACCAACGGACGCGCTCCCCTGCCGGCCAACAACAACTACTTCGTGTTCGCCAACGGCGCCGAGAAGTTGGGCTATCACTTCTATGCCACCGGCCCGTACGGCACGAACGCCGAGCCGTACGACGGCCGGCCGGCCTCCATCCAGGACGGCTTCAACTTCCAGGGCGACAAGAACGGCTCCAAGTGGAGCACGCTGGTCAGCGAGATCCCCAAGGCATTGCGGACCGGCAAGCTCGACCTGCGACCCAACTCGCACGCCGTGCAGATCACCCACGACGCGTCCGGACGGGCCGATTCGGTGCTCTACCTCGACGCCGCCGGCAACCTGCAGCGGCAGAAGGCCCGCGTGGTCGTCGTGGCCGGCAACTCGATCGAGACCCCGCGGCTGCTGCTGCAGTCGGCCAGCCCGCAGTTCCCCGACGGCCTGGCCAACTCCTCCGGCCAGCTGGGCCGCAACTACATGCGGCACATGACCGGCTCGGTGTACGCGCAGTTCGAACGGCCGGTGCACATGTACCGGGGCGAGACGATGGCCGGCCTGATCGCGGACGAGTCCCGGCACGATCCCGACCGGGGATTCGCCGGCGGCTTCTACCTGGAGACCCTGTCGCTGGGTGTGCCGTTCCTGGCCAGCTTCGTCGAGCCGGGTCTGTGGGGCCCGGATTTCACCCGGATCATGGACGGCTACGCGAACACCGCCGGCATGTGGATCGTCGGTGAGGACATGCCGCAGGAGACCAACCGGGTGACCCTCAACCACGCGGTCAAGGATCAGCACGGCCTGCCGGTACCGAACGTGCACTTCGACGACCACGCCAACGACACCGCCATGCGGAACTACGGCTACCAACAGGGCCAGGCCATCTACGAGTCGGTCGGCGCGATCTCCTCGCACCGCACGCCGCCCTACCCGGCCACCCACAATCTGGGCACCGCCCGCATGTCCCAGCGGCCGGAGGACGGCGTAACCAACGCCTTCGGCCGGGCGCACGACGTGCCGAACCTGTTCGTCGCCGACGGCTCGGTGTTCACCACCGGCGCCGCCGCCAACCCGACGCTGACCATCGTCGCGCTGGCCATCCGACAGGCCGAGCACATCGTCGCCTCGCTCAAGGGCCAGCAGCTGTAGCCCCCTGGTCGCGCGGATCAACGACCCCGGCGGAGATGAACTGGTCGACTTCCGTCCCACCAGCCACATTCGACGTCAGTTGATCCGCGCGGCACCCGCTCAGGGAGCCCTCAGTAGCCGCGGCTGGTGTCGGCCGGGCCGGCGCCGCCGCCGAGCGCGTCGGCGAACGCGGCTCCGGTGACCGGCCGCGAGAACATCGGGTAGTCCTTGGCGATCGCGTTGTCGTGCTCGGACTGCGAGGTGGCGGCAACGCAGTCGGTCAGCGTGTAGACCTGGTAGCCGCGTTCATACCCGGACCGCATCGTCGATTCGACGCAGCAGTTGGTCAGGAAGCCGGCCAACGCGATGGTGTCGATGCCCTTGGCCCGCAGGATGAAGTCGAGGTTGGTGGAAGCGAACGCGTCCAGGCCGCGCTTGCCCTCGATCACGATGTCGCCGTCGGCCGGGCTCATCTCGTCGACGATCGCGGACCCCCAGGTGTCCTTGACGAACGAGTTGGAATCGACGACGCCGGCCAGGATGCCGTACGGGGTGGAGGAGATCTCGGCGTAGCCGGGGGCGAAGCTGATCGGCGAGTGGATGATCGTCGCCCCCGCGGACCGAGCGGCGTCCACCACATCGGCGGTGTTCTTCATCATCCCGGTCGACTCCATGACGTCCTTGACGGCGCCGTGCAGGGTGCCGCCTTCGGTCGTGAAGTCGTTCTGGTACTCGATGAGCACCACGGCGGTGCGCGTCGGGTCGATCGTGGGGGTGTCAGACATCTTTGTCTCCGTTCCTTCGGCGAGGGTGCACCCGCCAGTGCTGGTGCGTCCGCGATTGCGACGGTAGTCGCCGCCCCCGGGCACCACCAACGACGCACTGCAGGTTGACGTTTCGCGAACGCCGAACCAGCCGGTGCGGCACGCCCGCCGGCCGGTGGGTGGACAACCGCACGGACGAAGTCGTTCACGGGTATCACAGCAGCCACAAACCGGGTGGTTCAGCCGCGCGGGTGTCGTTGATCCGCGCGGGAGGGAGGCCCGCGGTCGGGGGGTCGGGCGCGCAGGCGGCGCGGGGCGGTGGGCGCGCGGGCGGCGGAAAGGCGCGCGGGAGGAAGGGAACGTGGGTGGGTCAGGTGCGGGGTTGGGCGTAGGCGCGCAGGCACCGGCTGACCCGCGCGGCGGTGCGCCGTACGGCTTCCTCGCAGACCGGTGCGCTGCGCCGCATCCGAACGGCCGACCCGGAGAGGGCGACCGACCCGACGATCATGCCATTGCCGCCGCGCACGCCGGCGGCCACGCAGACCAGGTCGGGCATGAACTCCTCGAACTCCCAGGCCACCCCGATCCGGTGGACGGTGGCCAGGTCGTTCTCCAGGTCCGCCCGCCGGGTCATGGTGGCCGGCGTGAGCGAGCGCATCGGATGCTCGCTCAGGTACTGGTCTCGTTGCTCGGGCAGCATCCCGGCCAGCAGCACCTTGCCGAACGCGGTGGCGTGCGTGGCCTCGTGCAGGCCGACGTCCAGCGGGACAACACGCGGGCAGTCCGGGGAGTCCTCGACGTGGGCGACCACCACCTCGCTGCCCCGGTACTGGGCGAAGTAGGCCGCCGCACCCACCTGCCGGTGCAGCATGCCGACCTCGGTCCGCACCTCAGGGCTGAGTCCGAACTGCCGGTCCACCGACTGGCTCAGGATTCGCAGTTTGATGCCGAGGGCGAACCGCCGCTCGTCCTTGAGGTGCACCAGGTAGCCGGCGCCGACCAGGATGTGCGCCAGCCGGTAGGCGGTGGACAGTGGAATGCCGACCCCGACGGCGATCTCCCGGGCCGATGCGCCCTCCCGCTCGGCGACGAATTCGACGATGGACAGCGCCTTGGTCAGGGTCACCGCGCCGTTACCCAGCTCCGCCGCCGGCAACCGGCGGGGTCGGGAGGTTGCGGCGTTGACGTCGGCGGCGACCATGGCGCCCATGGTGCCTGCGACCCGGTCGGACCGCCAACCGGAACCCGCTCCGCGGCCGACTCGTGGTCAGATGACCGACTCGACCACCCGGTGCGGTTCGAGCTCGCCCGATGCGATCTGCGCGGCGTAGTGACAGGCCACCCGGTGGCCCGGCGCGAACTCGGTCAGTACCGGCCTTTCGGTGTCGCACAGCGCCGGCTGCCGCCACGGGCACCGGGTGTGGAACCGGCATCCGGCCGGCGGGTTGGCCGGTGACGGCAGGTCTCCGGTGAGCAGGATCCGCTCCCGGCTGTCCTCGACCACGGGGTCGGGCACCGGTACCGCGGACAGCAGCGCGCGGCTGTACGGATGCAGCGGACGGGCGTACAGCTCGGCCGACGTGGCCTCCTCGACCAGCGCACCGAGGTACATGACGCCGACCCGGTCGGAGATGTGCCGGACGACGGCCAGGTCGTGCGCGATCACCAGGTAGGTCAGGCCGAGGTCGGCCTGCAGGTCCTCCAGCACGTTGATCACCTGGGCCTGCACCGACACGTCGAGCGCGGACACGGGTTCGTCGGCAACGATCAGGTCGGGTTCGACGGCGAGGGCGCGGGCGATGCCGATGCGTTGCCGCTGGCCGCCCGAGAATTCGTGCGGGAACTTGCGCAGGGCATTCCCCGGCAGGCCGACCGCGGCGAGCAGCTCGCGCAGCCGGGCCGACCCGGCGCCGCCGCCGGTCTCCAGGCCGTGCGCGCGCATGCCCTCCAGCAGGATCGACTGCACCGACTGCCTGGGGTCCAACGACGACAACGGGTCCTGGAACACCATCTGCATGCGCCGGCGCAGCTGACGCAGCGGTTCGGCCGACAGCTCGGCGACGTTCGCACCGTCGAAGTTCACCGATCCTCCGGTGGGTTCGACCAGCCGCAGGATCGCCCGACCCAGGGTCGTCTTGCCGCAGCCCGATTCGCCGACCAGCCCGTAGGTCTCGCCCCGCTTCACGGCCAGCGAGACCCCGTCGACCGCGTACACGTGGCCGATCACCTTGTCGAAGATGACGCCTTTGCGGATCGGGAAGTGCACCTTGAGGTCGTTCACCTCCAGCAGCACCTGGGCGTCCTTGGTGGCCGCGGACAGCTCGGCGGCCGGCCGGTCGGGCAGCGGCTCGGACTCGTGCTCGCCGCGCTCCACCTGGTCGGTCCCGGCGTCGGCGGCCGCGCGGGCCGTCGCCTCGTCCGGGTTGACGACAATGGGGTCCTCCCAGGCCGGCCCGGTCGTCACGATGCGCCCTTGCTCAGGTCGAGCCCACCGGCCGCGACCGGCAGCACCGGATTGTGGCAGCGCTGCAGGTGATCGGGCGCCGCCTCGGGCGCCGGGGCCAACTCGGGGGTGACCTGCCGGCAGCGGTCGATCTCCCGCGAGCACCGGGGAGCGAAGGCACATCCCGCGGTCCAGGGGATGTTGTCGGCCACCGAACCGACGATCGGGGTCAGCCGCTCCCCCGGCCCGGCATCCAGCCGCGGGATCGACTCCAGCAGCCCGTGCGTGTACGGGTGCCGGGGCGCGGCGAACAGTTCGTGCCGGTCCGCCCGTTCGACCACCCGGCCGGCGTAGAGCACGTTCACCTGGTCGCACAGGCCGGCCACCACGCCCAGATCGTGCGTGATCATGATCAACGCGGTGCCGTGCTCGACCACCAGAGACTTGAGCAGGGAAAGGATCTGGGCCTGGATGGTGACGTCCAGGGCGGTGGTCGGCTCATCCGCGATGAGCAGGCGGGGCCGGCAGGCCAGGGCCATCGCGATCAGCGCCCGCTGGCGCATCCCGCCGGACAGCTGATGCGGGTACTCCTTGAGCCGCCGCCCCGGGTCGGGTATCCCGACCGAGTCGAGCAGATCCCGCGCCTCGCTCATGGCCGCCGACCGTTTCATGCCGCGGTGCCGTTCCAGCACCTCGGTGACCTGGATCCCGATGGGGACCACCGGGTTCAGCGAGGACAGCGGATCCTGGAAGATCATCGCCAGGTCACGGCCCCGGCGCTCCCGCATCTGATCGATGGAGAGCCGCAGCAGATCGGTGCCCTCGAATTCGACGGTGCCGGTCACCGTGTTCCCGCGGCGCGGCAGCAGACGCATGATCGCCAGCGACGTCACCGACTTGCCGCAGCCGGACTCACCGACCAGGCCGACGGTCTGGCCGGGTGCGACGGAGAAGGTGACCCCGTCGACGGCGGTCATCGGCTCGACGCCACGCCGGCTGAAGGTGACCGACAGGTCCGAGACGGCCAGCAAGGGTTCCACGGTCGCCTACCGCCGGCTCTTGGGGTCGATGGCCTCGCGCAGGGATTCCCCGAGGAGGGTGAAGCCCAGGGCGACGACCATGATCGCGATGGCCGGCCAGAAGGCCAGCCCGGGATGGGAATCGATGACGTTCTGTGCCTCGCCGAGCATCTGGCCCCATTCCGGTTGCGAGACGTCCTGCGAGCCCAGGCCCAGGAATGACAGGGCGGCCGCGTCGATGATGGAGGTGGCGACGACCAGGGTGGCCTGCACGATCACCGGGGACAGCGAGTTCGGCACCATGTGCCGGAACACGATCGGCCCGCGCTTGACGCCCAGCGCGCGAGCGGCCAGCACGTGGTCGGACTCGCGTTGGGCCAGCATCTGCCCGCGCAGCAGCCGGGCGAACACCGGGATCTGCACGATGGCGACGGCGACGATCACGCTGGTCAGGCTGGGCTTGGTGAACAGCACCGCGATCGAGAAGGCGAGCAACAGGCCGGGGATGGACAGCATGACGTCGACGATGCGCATGACGACGGAGTCGACCCAGCCACCGAACGCCCCGGCGGTGATGCCGAGGATCAGCCCGCCGAGCAGGCCGATGAACGTGGCCAGCACGCCGACCAGCAAGGTCTGCCGGCTGCCGACGATCATGCGGGAGAACTGATCCCGGCCCAGGGTGTCCCCGCCCAGCGGGAACCCGGGCTGGGCGGGCGCGATCTGGTTGCGCGCCCGCGACGTCTGATCGATCAGCAGCTGGGCACCGGGGTCGTGCGGGGCGAACAGCGGACCCACGATGGCCAGCAACAGGAACAGCCCGACGATCACGGCTCCGATCCAGAACAGTGGGGATCGCTTGAGGCGTTGCCAGGCCGATCCCCATAGCGACAGGCCCCGGTCGTCGGTGGTGACCAGGGAGTCGATGCGCTGCTCGCGCGCACGACGGTAGGTGGTCACCATCAGCGGGTCCGGATCCGCGGGTCGACCAACGCATAGGTCAGGTCGACGACGGTGTTGATGACGACGAAGATCGCGGCCGTGGCGATGATGACCAGCTGCATCACCGGATAATCCTTCTTCTCCCAGCTCAGGGCCAGCGCCTGGCCGATACCCGGGTACACGAAGACCTTTTCGGTCAGGATCGCACCGGCCAGCAGGGCGCCGGTTTGCAGGCCGGTGACGGTGATGACCGGCAGCATGGCGTTGCGCAGCACGTGCCGGCTCCGGATGGTCGCCGTGGTCAGGCCTTTGGCCTCCGCGGTGCGGACGAAGTCCTCCCCCTGCACCTCCAGCACCGAGGCCCGGGTGATCCGGAAGATCACCGCGAACGGGATGGTGGCCAGCGCGATCCACGGCAGGATCAGGTGCCGCACCGCGTCCCACGAGGCGTCCCACTCGCGGGTCAGGATGCCGTCGAGGATGAACAGTCCGGTGACCCGGGTGGCATCGATGTTGGGGGTCTGCCGGCCCGACGGCGGCAGCAGCCCCAGCTTCACCGCGACGACGAACTTGAGCAGGAAGGCCAGGAAGAACACCGGAATGGCCACGCCGATCAACGACACGACGATCAGCCCGCTGTCGGTGACGCCGCCCTTGCGCCGGGCCGCGAAGTAGCCGAGCGGGATGCCGAACGCCAGGGCCAGGATCAAGGCCCCGACGGCCAGTTCGATGGTGGCCCCGAAGCGGATCAGGAACACCTCGACCACGTCGGTGCCCGGCGCGACGCCGACCGACTGCCCGAAATCGCCCTGCAGGATCCGGCCCAGGTACTTGAGGTACTGCACGTAAACGGGCTGGTCCAGGCCCAGCACCGCCTCGAGTTCGGCCCGCTTCTCCGGCGTCGCGCGGTCGCCCAGCAGCGCGCTGACCGGGCCGCCGGGCAGGCTGCGCAACCAGAAGAACAACAGGATCGACAGCACGAACAGCACCAGCACCAGCTGGAGCAGTCGGCGCACCGTGTACCTCAGCATCGGCTCCTCCGAACCTGCTCACGTGCGGCTGTCGATCGACCGGCGGTGAACCGGACGAGGCCGGCACTGATCGGATCGGGACCGGCGTTCATCGGATCAAGAATGGTGCTGCCCGCGGGAATCGGCATCTCGCCTGATCCCGCGGGCAGCATCGGGGCCGACCTCAGCCGGTCTTGTACACCGTGCTGAACCGCTCGTCGGTGAGCGGGCTGGGCACCAGACCCGCCACGTTTCCGGCGACCACGATGGCCGGCGGCGAGTGGGAGATCGGGATCGCCGGCAGGTAGGTGCTCATCAGATCCTGGTTGATCTTGACGTAGGCCGCGTTGCGCTGGTCCGGATCCGGGATCGCGTCGGCCTCCTTCAATGCGTTCGACAACTCCGGGCCCCACGGTTGGGTGCCGGTGTTGAAGCGGTTGTCGGTGCGGGTGAAGAAGGTGCCGATGAAGTTGTCCGGCGTGTTGTAGTCGCCGGTCCAGCCGAGCAGGAACAGGTCCGCGTCATGGGCCTCGACACCGTCCAGATAGCCGCCGTTCCACGGCTTGGACGACTCGTTGACGGTGATGCCGACGGCCTCCAGGTCCGACTTGAACTGGGTGAAGACGCTCTTCGGGTCCGGCATGTACGGCCGGGTGACCTCGGTCGGCCACCAGAAGTTGACCGTCAGGTTCGACTGGCCGGCCTCGGCCAGCAACTGCTTGGCCTTGTCCGGGTCGTACGTGTACTTCTGCACGTCGTCGGTCCACCCGTCGACGGTGTCGGGATAGAAGATCGTCGCGACCTGGGCCCCCTCGGGCAGCTGGGAGTTGACCAGCTGCTCCCGGTTGACCGCGTACGCCAGCGCCTGCCGGACCTTGAGGTCGGCCAGCGCCGGGTTGTTGCCCTGGGTGATGCCCAGGTACATCACGTTGAACGCGGGCCGGACCTCGACGTTGAAGCCCCCGCCGGTCAACCCGTCCCAGTCGGCCGGGCTCGGGAAGTCGTAGCCGTCGATCGTGCCGGCCTGCAGTTCCTGCTTCCGGGCGGTCTCGTCCGGGATGATCTTGAAGATCAGCGTCTTGTTCTTGGCCTTCTCGCCGTAGTAGTCGTCGTTGCGGACGAGAGTGACCGTGTTGTTGGCCTTGTCGTAGGCGCCGAACTTGTACGGGCCGGCTCCGGTCGGATGATCGGTGGCGTAGGCCGGGTAGACGAACGAATCACCCTGCGCGACGACGTTGTTCGCGTCGTACTGCTGCAGCGCGGTGGGCGACTGGATCGAGTAGGAGGGCAGGCCGAGCACGCCCGGGAACTTCGAGGTGGAGGTGGTCAGCGCGATGACCGCCTTGTTGCCCTCGGCGGTGCAGCTGGAATAGACGGAGGGGACGGGCTGGCCGTCCTCGCCCACCTGATCCTTGAAGCCGCCCATGACATCCGACCAGTACTGGGCCTGGGTGGCCCCGGCACCGGTCTGGGTGTACATCCGGTCCAGGTTGAAACAGACCGCCTCGGCGTTGACCGGGGTGCCGTCGTGGAACGTGGCCCCGTCGCGGATGGTGAACGTCCAGGTCTTGCCGTCGGCCGACGATTCCCATGCGGTGGCCAGTGCCGGCTCGGGGTCGGCGGTGCCCGGCTTGAACCGGATCAGGCCTTCGTTGAGCTGCCGGGCCACCCGGAACGTCTCGCCGTCGGTGGCGTAGAGCGGATCGAACATGCTGGGGGCGCCGGCCGCGCCGAAGGTGAACGTGCCGTCCGGATCGGCCGGCGTGCCGCCGGCACCCTCCCCGGCGGACGCCGACGCGGACCCACCGCCGGTCGCCTCCCCGGACGTGGTCGTCGAGCCCCGGTCCGAACTTGCACAGGCCGTCAGACCCAACACCAGAACGCCGGCCAGACCGGCCCCCCACCACAATTGACGTTTCACGCTCGCGTTCCTCCAGTTGCTGCTCGGCGATCGGCGATGGCCGCGGTGGCCCGCGGGCGAGCCGCGGTGGAACCGGATCTCCGGCCCGCCGGACAGGGCATCGCACACCGCGTGTGGCGAACCGTAAACCTCAGTTCACCCGAGGCACCAGTCCGTCACCGCATCGTTATCCACTGGCACCGCCGACCAAACTGGCAAGATTGCACAAATCACCCAGGTCCGCCGCAAGAGTTTCGCCCCCATCAGTCGGCACCCGATCACCCCCAGCCGGGCAGCACGGCGCCGCGCACCGCACCGTGAAGCACCGCCCGGGACGGCGGGGGGCGGGCCGGGCGGGGCGGCCGGCGGACCGGTACCTCCGCGCGTCGCTACCGAACGGAGTGGCCAACACCTCCAGCGGGCGGTGATGTCGCCTGTGAACCATACTTTTCGACGGATAGTTACGATCAGCGACACAGTTGTTAGACTGATCGGGTGACGCCAGATCTTGACGACGTACCGGAGACGGCAGCTCCCGAGCCGCCGACCCGCCCCCGGCACCGGGCCCTGCGGGCGGCCGGACGGACGCTGGCCCTGGTGGTGGCGGCCGTGGTGGTACTCGCGTCCGGGGTGGCCTGGTGGACGGTCGACCGGGTGGATTCGTCGATCGCACAGCGGTCGGTGGACGCCCTGGCCCCGGACGACCCGAACATCCGCACCGTCCCGGCGGCGGGCGGCGCGACCGGAACCGGCACTGCGGAGAACATCCTGATCCTCGGCCTGGACACCCGGCCGGCCGATCAGGTAGCGCCCGGCGCGGGCACGTCCCAGTCCGACGTCATGATGATCGCCCACGTGTCCGCATCCCGGCAGCGGGTCGACCTGGTCTCGATCCCCCGCGACCTGCTCATTCCGGCACCGACGTGCAAGGCCTGGGACTACTCGACGAACTCGCTGTCCGACCGCGACTTCGACAACCCCTATGCCCAGTGGAAGATCACCAACGCGTACGCGGTCGGTGGCCCGGCGTGCACCGTCAAGGCCGTGCAGGCACTGACCGGGCTGCGCATCGATCGGTTGGTGGTCGTGCAGTTCGCGGGATTCGCCTCCGTGGTGGACGCGATGGGCGGCCTGACCATGACGTTCGACGGGCCGGTCGTCGACAACGGCAGGACGATCATCGCGCGCGGCGGCACCCAGCTGATCGACGGCGACCAGGCCCTGGCCCTGGCCCGGGCGCGGCGGGTGGCCGGCGACCCGACCGGCGATCTCGGCCGGATCGGCCGTCAGCAGCAATTACTGGCCGCGATGCTGGCCCAGGTCAGCAGCGGCGGGCTGATCACCGATCCGGCCCGGCTCAACCGGGTCCTGCAGACCGTCATCGACAACTCGGCCACCGACAACGTCACCGTCGCGGACCTGATGGACCTGGCCCTGTCCGTCAAGGGCAGTGAATCGAGCGTCGTCCACGACTTCACCCTGCCCACCGTGCCGGACACCGACACCGACGGCCTGCTGGCCGCCGCCACGATGCCGGCCTACCTGGACGCGTTGGTCGCCGATCAGCCGCTGCCCGGGGCGTCCGAATGACCCGCTCGCCCCTGACCGATTCTTGAGACTCCCGGTCCAGCCGATACGGTGGTGATCCGGGAAAGGCGGGTTCGCCCGCCCGGACAGGCGCCCGCCCACCGGGCGCGACTGGTAGGGAGAATCAGCATGACGACGACCGATCTGGGATCGACCGCGGCAGCGTCGGTCACCCCCGCGGACCCGACCCCCCGCCCCTGGCCCGGGCTGAACGCTCCGCTGGAGATCGCCGACCCCGAGGTCGCAGAGTACGTGGCCAAAGAGGTGCAGCGCCAGCAGCAGACGCTCGAGATGATCGCATCGGAGAACTTCGCCCCGGTGGCCTCCATGCAGGCCCAGGGCAGCGTGCTGACGAACAAGTACGCCGAGGGCTATCCGGGCCGCCGTTACTACGGCGGGTGCGAGAACGTCGACGTCATCGAGCGGCTGGCCATCGAACGGGTCAAGGCGCTGTTCGGGGCCGGGTATGCGAACGTGCAACCGCACTCCGGGGCCAGTGCGAATGCCGCCGCCATGCAGGCGCTGATCAAACCGGGCGACACGATCCTGGGCTTGTCCCTGGCGCACGGCGGGCACCTGACCCACGGCATGCGGATCAACTTCTCCGGTCTGCTGTACAACGTGGCCGCGTACGAGGTGTCCAAGGAGGACTACCGCATCGATATGGACGAGGTCAGCAAGCTGGCCCGCCAGTATCGGCCGAAGCTGATCATCGCCGGCTGGTCCGCCTACCCGCGGCACCTGGACTTCGAGCGGTTCCGGTTGATCGCGGACGAGGTCGACGCGTTGTTGATGGTCGACATGGCCCACTTCGCCGGCCTGGTCGCCACCGGCCTGCACCCGAATCCGATCCCGCACGCCCACGTCACGACCACCACCACCCACAAGACCCTGGGCGGGCCCCGCGGCGGCGTCATCCTGTCCAACGACCCGGCGATCGCCAAGAAGGTCAACTCGGCAGTCTTCCCCGGCCAGCAGGGCGGCCCACTGGAGCACGTCATCGCGGCCAAGGCCGTCGCCTTCAAGATGGCCGCGGACCCCTCGTTCACCGAACGGGCCGAGCGGACGCTGCTGGGCGCGCGGCTGCTCGCCGAGCGGCTGATCCAGGCCGATGTCGCCGAGGCCGGGGTGAAGGTGCTGACCGGCGGAACCGACGTGCACCTGGTGCTGGTCGACCTGCGCGACTCCGACCTCGACGGGCAGGCCGCCGAGGATCGGTTGCATTCGATCGGAATCACCGTCAACCGCAATGCGGTGCCGTTCGACCCGCGCCCGCCGATGGTGACCTCGGGTCTGCGCATCGGCACCCCGGCGCTGGCCACCCGCGGCTTCGGGGCGAGCGACTTCGTCGAGGTCGCGGACATCATCGCGGCCGCGCTCATCGCTCCGGTGGGTGAGCTCGACCCGGCGGTCCAGTCCGCCTTGCACGCCCGGGTGACCGCGCTGGCCAACGCGCACCCGCTCTACCCGGGCCTCGGGGTGGTGGCATGACGCGCGGGTCGGGTCGAGGGTCCCACCGAGACGCGGCATGACGGGCGCGCGGGTCGAACGCATCGTCACCTCGGGGACGTTCAGCCTGGACGGCGGCACCTGGGATGTCGAGAACAACGTCTGGCTGATCGGTGACGACGACGAACTGATCGTCATCGACCCGGCCCACGACGCGGACGCGATCCTGTCCCGCCTGCACAACCGGCGGGTGGTGGCGGTCGTGTGCACCCACGGGCACAACGACCACATCGGACAGGCGCCGACCCTGGCGCAGTGGTCCGGGGCCCCGGTGCTGATGCACCCGGCGGACGCGCCGCTGTGGGGAATGACCCACCCGCAGCGGTACCCCGACGCCGACCTGTCCGACGGCGAGACGATCGCCGTGGCCGGGATCGAGGTGCACGTGCGGCACACCCCGGGTCACTCCCCCGGGTCGGTCTGCCTGTTCGTGCCGGCCCTGGGCTGCGTCTTCACCGGCGACACCCTGTTCCGCGGCGGCCCGGGCGCGACCGGACGGTCGTTCTCGGACTTCCCGACGATCATCGACTCGATCAAGCACCGGCTGCTGACCCTGCCGCCGGAGACCGTGGTGCACACCGGCCACGGCGACGACACCACGATCGGCGCGGAAGCCCCGCAGCTGGACGACTGGGTGGTTCGCGGCCACTGAGGCCCACCGGGGACGGCGGCCGGCCGCCTCACCGGGTGCGGATGGGCGCCGCGGGTCCATAATCAGGCGTCGGCGGTCGTCGGGAGGGGTTCGGCCAATGTCCTCACCCATGGTGCGGAACACCCCGGCCCGCCGGCCGCGCGCCGAACCGGACGCCCCGGTCGTCACCGCCGAGCCGCTGACGTCGGCCACGCGGGTGGTGCCGGTGCCCGGCCTGGTCCACGCGCCCACCGGATCGACGAGTGCGACGGTCATCCGGCGATCCCCCGCCGATTTCGGCACCTCCACCGCCGTCGGCCTGAAATCCGGTTGGGGCCTGCTCGCCATCGGCTCCACGCCCTGGGATGCCGTGCTCAAGGCCCTGCGCGCCTACGCGGCCCTGCGCGACGACCAGTTCGCCGAACGCTCGGCCGCGCTCGGGCGGATGCCCGCCCTGCTGGTCGCGTGGGAGCAGCATCACGGGATCGGGCGGAAGACCGACGCCGAGCTCAACCAGGACGAGAAGCGCAAGGTCCAGGCGATCGGCGAACTGCGCCAACTGATGGATCGGGAGCATCGCGATCTCGCCACGGCCGGCGTCACGGTCGACGAACGACGGCAGACCGTCGGCGCCAACCGACTCAAGGGCGACTACCTGCTCGAGCAGGTGAACAAGGGCAACACCACACTTCGGACGGGTGACCAGAGCCTGTCCGTCACCAAGGTGCAGCAGGCGCTCGCCGACCTGGGGCACCTGGCGACCACCGACGTGTCCGGAACGTACGACGCGGCCACCGCGACCGGGGTCCGGGCCTTCCAGCAGGCGACGGCGCTGCCGCAGAACGGGGTCGTCGACCGCGCCACGATGGCTGCGCTGGACCAGGCCTTCCGGACGCACCGTCCCGAACGCACCCTCGCCCCGGCGCCGTCGGTCGCGACCAAAGACGCCGCCGGCGAGTTCGGCTGGGGAACCGCACCCGCCGAGCTGATGGTCGGCACCCGGGACCTGACCGACGCCGAGGGCACCGCCGCTCGCGAGGCGGTGAAGACGTCGCTGACCGCCGGGGCGGGCGGCGTGGCCCCGACCTTTGTCGCCAGCATTCCCGGGCGGGGCGCGTACGAGGCGCGCCTCAAGACCCTGGTGCTGGCCCTCGTCCAGCTCGAATACCAGCAGCTGGCCGCCGGCAAGGCCGCTCTCCGGAACGACGACGACCTCTTCGACTGGGACCACATCAGGGCGGTCGCCGAACGGTCGAAGGCCGCCACCGACGCCGTCTTCGGCAAATGGTCGGTCGGACCGCCGTTGGCTCCCGGCGTCAGCATCCACG
The DNA here is from genome assembly GCA_044223435.1 of Nakamurella sp. GTDB lineage: Bacteria > Actinomycetota > Actinomycetes > Mycobacteriales > Nakamurellaceae > Nakamurella. Next base: position 25,985 of record JBGALY010000006.1, on the reverse strand, counting down.
ACGCCTGGGAAACCAAGGTCAACCTGCTCAAGGACGTGGACGCCCAGGACGCCGCGGCCAACTGGCGGGTCGAGAAGATACTCACCGGGCACCCGAACGTCCGGGAACTGGATCGCGAGCACGGGGCCATCCAAACTCGGGGTCCGGAGAAGGCCATCGTCGACCGGGTGAAGGCGCAGATCGTGACGGCCAAGCGGGCCGAACTCATCGAGACCCACAAGGCCTGGCCCGCGTTCGCCGCCGACGGGGTGGTGAACATCCAGAGGTTCAAGAGCTCGACCGACCGGGGAAACCGCCGCGAGATGTGGGATCTCTTCCAGACCGTGGTGCACGAATACCTGCACACCCTGGAGCACTCGCGGTACCGGGGCTACCGGGAAGGGCTGGGACAGCAGGCCGGCGGGTTCACCCTGCGGGAGGGCGTCGTGGAGTACTTCACCCACACCGTCCTGGAGTCGATCAACTACGCCGACGCGGACCTGCGGCGGGTCGTCGAAGGGGAATTCCACGACCCCGACGTCACCGACCCGGTCCCGACCTATCACGGCTACACCGAGCGAGCCAACGCCGAGAAGCTGGCCGGCGTGGTCGGCGCCCGCAACGTGATGGCCGCATTCTTCCTCGGCGACGTGGAGAAGGTCGGAGGAACACCATGACGCCGGCGAGCGATTCGATGCGGGCCTTCGCGGCTCGTGACCTCACCACGTTGGTCGAGGGCCGCGGACTCGCCGCGGGCTCCGCCCTGGTCGACGTCGCGGCGGAGTTGAACGCCGATCCCGCCCGGTACGGCCGGCACTTTCTCGGTCATCCGCCGAAGGAGACCTTCTGGTGCCCCGCCTCGGTCGACGGTTACGGCGGCCCGGTCAAGATCTGGTTCCGGGACGATCTGGTCGTCAAGATCGAAGGTGAGTATCCGGATCTGACCCCCGAGGCCGTCCTGAGGCTCGGCCAACCGGACGCCGAGCTCGACTACCGCCGTGACGTGGCCACCGTGCCCGGCGGCGAGAAAGTCTGGGCGGCCAGAGGTATGGCGATCAAGCTGAACCGTTCGGGCCGGCAGGTGATCGCCTTGTCGATCTTTCCGACGACCACCGTCGACGGTTTCGAGGCCGGTGTACGGGGAGCCGACGACTACCGGGAATCACCCGCGCGCTGACCCGGGGCCTTGGTCGCGGGGCCTTGTTCGCGGGGGCCTTGTTCGCGGACATTCGGCCGGGCTACGGCGGGCGGAAGTCGCGCGTCCGGGCTGGACCGGGGCCGGTGCGCCGCGCTCGGGGCGGCTGCGGACATTCGGCCGGACTGACACCGGCGCATCTTCCGCGGCCGCGCTCCACGGGTCCGGTCCGCCGAACTCGGGGGCGACTGCGGAAGCTGCTCCGCTTGACCCAGGGTGCTCGCAGACGGCGCGGTCAACCGGCACGATGGTCGGCATGCCGTCGATGATCAAGGGATCGAACCTGCCGGTGCCCACGTCCGCCGTCCGATGCGTGCTGCGCTGGTCGAGCGGGACCGGGGTGCCCGACGTCGATGCGTCGGCGTTGTTGCTCGACGCCCGGGGGAAGGTCCGGGGGGACCACGACTTCATCTTCTACAACCAACCCGCGCACCCGTCCGGGGCGGTCGGGCACGTCGGAAAGCAATCCGGTGCCGGTGGTTTCGCCGATGCCGTGACGGTCGACCTGGCCCGGCTGGAACCTGGCGTCGAACGCGTGGTGCTCGCCGCGTCCGCCGACGGCGGAACGTTCGGCCAGGTGCCGGGCCTCGCGTTGACCGTCACCGATCCGGCCGGGGGTGAGATCGCCGAGTTCGCGATCACCGACGCCTCGACCGAGACCGCGTTCGTCTTCGGGGAGCTGTACCGGCGGGCCGGCGGGTGGAAGTTCCGCGCGGTCGGTCAGGGCTACGCCAGCGGATTGGCCGGTCTGGCCACCGATTTCGGCATCAGCGTGGACGACGAGCCGGCGCCCGCGGAGCCAGCGACGGGATCGGCGGGCGGATCCGCCGCCGGTGCCCCTCCGCCGATGACGCCGGCCGCCGGGCCGGGTACCCGACCGGCACCCGCCGCACCTCCTCCGGCCCCCGCACCGGCCGCCGCGCGGCCGGGCGGCGGCCTGACCCCGACCCACCTGCCGTCCGGGCCCCCGGTCACACCCTTCGTGCCGGCCCCGCCCGGTCGGCTGCCGAGCGGACCGCCGGCCCCATTCACGCCCCTGGTGCCAACCCCCCTGCCCGGCGGGCCGCCGCCGCGGGCGCGGGCCGGTGCCATCGCGCCTCCCGCACCGGGCGGCCCGGCCACCCCAGCGGGACCGACGGGACCGGTCACGCCGGGGGGACCGACCGGGCCAGCACGATTGACGGGCCCAACAGGACCGGCCGGCAGCGTGCAGACATTGGAACGCCCCACCCTCGCCGCGGCCACGGCCGGTGAGGAAGGGCTGCCGATCGACATGCGCAAGCGGCTCGACCTCCGCAAGCAGCAGGTGACCCTGTCCTTGCGCAAGGCCGGGGCCGAAAATGTGCGGGCCCGGGTCATCCTCGTGCTCGACGCGTCCGGGTCGATGTCGCTGCTGTACGGCAAGGGCGTGGTCAGGGCGACCGTCGAACGGATGGCCGCAGTCTGCACGCAGCTCGACCGGGACGGCACGATGCAGGCCTGGACGTTCGGATCCCACCCGGGCCGGCTGCCGGATCTGACCATCGGTGAGCTGCCGCAGTGGCTGGACCTGCACGTGCGGGTCGGAGCGATGTTCAAGCAGAAGGCCCGCAAGCTGCGACCCGGCCAGCTCGACATGGGCCGGATCGGGATCGGCAACGAGGAGCAGAAGGTCATCGCCGAGGTCCGCGACTATGTCCGGGGAACCCCGTCGGCCGAGCCGACCCTGGTGCTGTTCTTCTCCGACGGGGGCGTGTACCGGAACAAGGAGATCGAGCAGCAACTCACCCAGGCGTCAGCCGAACCGATCTTCTGGCAGTTCGTCGGACTCGGCAACGCCAACTTCGGCGTGCTGGAGCGCTTCGACGAGCTACCCGGCCGGCAGGTCGACAGCACCGGATTCTTCAAAGTGCCGGCCATCGACGAGATTCCCGACGCCGAGCTGTACGACCTACTGCTCAGCGAGTTCCCACGTTGGATCCGGTCGGCCCGGCAGGTCGGGATCCTGCGCTGACCGAACCGCCCCGATCCGGGCCTGCCGTCGGCGACGGGACCGGATCTTCGAACATGGCGAGCCGGTCGAGCCCGGCGGGTCGGGCCACCGGTCGGGGTCGCCGTCCGGCACGGCGTCCGACCGCTGCGCCGATCAGGGCCGGATGAATCAGGCCGGCCGGCGAACCGATCAGGTGGGTCAGCCGCTGCAGCGCATTCTGGGCGCGTTCGCTGCCGTGCGCGGCCTGCCGGGTGAGTTCCCGCACCCAGGCGCTGGTCACCCGCTGGGCGGGGTTCTGCCGTCCCGATGACGTCGGTTGCCGCAGGTCAGCGCCCACCGCGATGGCCCACGGCAGGTCGGCGACCCGGGCCAGCCGCCGCATGAGTCGCCGGGTGCGGCGCCGATCCAGAAGCGTCCCGGGGTGCCGGGCCAATGCCGTGCGCAGCGCCAGGGCATCGAGTGCGGCCACCGCGATGCCCTGACCGTAGATCGGGTTGAAGCTGACCAGCGAATCCCCGACCGACAGCAACCCGGCCGGCCAGTCCCGGCACTTGTCGTACCGGTGACGACGGTTGCCGTTGCGGCGGTAGATGCGGACGTCACCGTCCGGGGTGGCGTGGCCAGCGAACTCGGCGATCGCGGGATCCCGCTGAGCCCGCAGTGCGTCCATGAAGCCGTCGACGTCGCGCGGCGGGCGACGATCCCCGCAGCCCGAGGCGAGCACCATCCAGCGCCCGCCTTCGATCGGCAGAACCAACCCACCGCGACCGGTGTCCGGGGTCGTTCCGATGGCGATGCCGGTGAGTCCAGCCAGGTCCGGACCATCGACGAACTCCCGCACGGCGTAACCGATCCGGGCGTCGACCTCCTGGGTGGGCGGGACGGCCACGCCGAGCGCGGCCAGCCAGGTGGGCAGTCGGGAACCGCGGCCGGACGCATCGACGACGATGGCGGCGGCGATCTCACCGGCAGCCGTGAGCACCCGCCAGTCGCCGGCCGGGCCCTCCGGTCGGCGCAGACCGGTGACCGCCCGACCCGCCACCAGCTGGACCCCGGGCAGATCGAGCACGTGCCGCCGGACGACTCGTTCGAACAGCGGGCGGGACATCGACAGGCCGAGCACGCCCGACGACCGAACCGGAAACCAGCCCTCCTCGCTCAAGACCGCGAGGCGGGTGGTGTCCAGCTCGACGGCCCCGGCGGCCAGCAATCCACTGCGCAGCCCCGGAAGGAGCTCCTCGGCCGCCTGCAGGCCACCGAGCAGGTAGACGTGGGGCTGCCGGCCCTGGGGAACCCCGGGGTGGGCGAGGGTGCGCTCGTCGAGGTCGTCCCGATCCAGCAGGGTGACCTGACATCCGGCGGCCGTGGCCGCCGCGGCGGCGAACAGCCCGGCCAACGACGCGCCGATGATCGCGACCGTCGGGCCCGGGCCGGGGGTGCGCACGTCCATGATCAACTCTCCTCCACGCGCCGGAGACATCCTGATCAGGAGTCACGGGCGCGCCGGCTTGGTACATCGACATTCGGGGAGGTCGGCCGGTGCCTCGGGCAGGCGTCAGCCGAGCGGGTCCAGCGGTCGGGCACCGAGCTGAGCCGAGAGCAGTTCGAGCGCCACCTGCTCCGGATCACGCGGCGCGGTCGACGCGGACGCCGGGTCCAGCGGCTCGCCGTAGTCGTCCGGGATGTCGTCCTCGGGTTCGGCCGGCGGTTCCGGAGGGGGTGCACCGTCCCACGGGTCGCGGCCCGGTGCGGGTGCGGCCGGCCGCTGGGCCGTGGCGGCGGCCCGCGTGGCACCGACCGGCTCTGCGTCACAGCCGATCCGCCAGTCCACCCCGAGCACGTGCTTGAGGGCGGCCCGCAGCAGATCCGCGTTGGCCGGTTCGAGCACGCGCCGGGCCAGCGCCCCCGACGGCATCGCGAGCCGCAGCACGCCGTTCTCCAGCCCGACGACGGTCGCCGACTCCAGCAGGATCTGCGTCGTTCGCCGCTTCACCTGCACCTTGGCCAGTACCTCCGGCCAGAGCCGCCGGACGTCGGCGACGTCGATCCCGGTCGCCGGCGTCGGGCTGGCCGATGAGATCCCGGCCGGCTCCGGAGCGGGTGCGGTGCTGGACCGGTCTTCGACCCGGGGCGACCCGGCTGCCACGGGCTGGGGCGGGTGCTGCGTCGAGGGCCGCTCCGCCGTTCGGCGGTCGTCCGTCGGCCGCTCGACGGGTTGCCCCTCGGCCGGTCGACCCGCGGTGGCCGATCGGTCCGGCGCTCGCCGTCGCTCCGGCCCGGGCGGGGACGCCGGCGATGACGTGCCGGCGAGTCGATCGGGGCCGGCCGACCCGGCCGAGGCAGCCGGTGGCTGATCGGCCGCGGCGGAGCGAGTGGACCGCAGGGTCGGCCGGGCCGGCAACCCGAGATCGGGACCGGACGGCGCGGCCGGCCGATCGCGGCCCGGTGCCGGCGCGGACGCCACGGGGGCAGCCGGACGGACCTCGAACCGGGCACCGGCGGCCGGCGCGGCCGATCGACGGTCGGGTTCCCCCGACGGTCCCGCCGGCGCCGGTGCCGGCGGTCCGGCGGGACGGGCCGATGGCGTCGCCGGGAGCGCCCCACCCGGGGCCGCGCGACCCGGGGCCGTCCGATCCGGGGCCATCCGATCCGGGGCCGCGTGAGGTGGCCCCGGCGGTGACGGTGCGGGTGTGCGAGCGGGTCCCGCCGCGTGTTCGGCCGCGATCTCCATGCGCCGTTCCATGCGCTCCAGTCGCTGCAGCAGGGCGCCGTCGCCGTCCGCCGCGGCCGGCAACAGCATCCGCGCGCACAGCAGTTCGAGCACGAGCCGGGGCGAGGTGGTGCCCCGCATGTCGACCAGGCCGGTGTGCAGCACCTCCGCCATCCGGGTCGCCGTTGCGGCCCCGAGCCGGTCGGCCTGGGCCGTCATCGCCTCCAGCTGGTCGGCGGGTGCATCGATCAGACCCTTGGCGGCAGCCTCCGGCACCGCCGACAGCACCACCAGGTCACGCAACCGCTGCAACAGGTCGGTGGCAAACCGGCGCGGGTCGTGGCCGGCCTCGACGACCCGGTCGACCGCGCCGAACACCGATGCCCCGTCGCCGGCGGCCAGCGCGTCGACCACCTCATCGAGCAGGGCGGCGTCGGTGACGCCGAGCAGGGCGACGGCGCTGCGGTAGGTCACGCCCTCCGGTCCGGCGCCGGCCAGCAGCTGATCGAGCATGGAGAGGGTGTCCCGCGCGGAGCCGCCGCCGGCCCGGATGACCAGCGGCAGCACGGCCGGCTCGACCGTCACGCCCTCCTGAACGCACAGCCGTTCCAGCATGGTTCGCAGCGTGCTCGGCGCGATCAGCCGGAACGGGTAGTGGTGGGTGCGCGACCGGATGGTGGTGAGCACCTTGTCCGGTTCGGTCGTGGCGAAGATGAAAACCAGGTGCTCGGGCGGTTCCTCGACGATCTTGAGCAGCGCGTTGAAGCCCTGCGTGGTCACCATGTGCGCCTCATCGATGATGAACACCCGGTAGCGGGACTCGGCAGGCATGTAGAACGCCCGATCCCGCAGGTCCCGGGTGTCGTCGACGCCGCCGTGGCTGGCCGCGTCCAGCTCGACCACGTCCAGCGACCCCGGGCCTTCCGGGGCCAGCGCGATGCACGACGGGCACTCACCGCAGGGCTCCGGCGTCGGCCCGTGGACGCAGTTCAGCGAGCGGGCCAGGATCCGCGCGGACGAGGTCTTCCCGCAACCACGAGGCCCCGAGAACAGGTAGGCGTGATTGACCCGGCCGGCGGCCAACGCGGTGCGCAACGGGTCGGTGACGTGCTCCTGCCCGACCACCTCGGCGAAGGTCGCCGGACGGTACTTGCGATACAGAGCCAGGGCCACGAAAGCGAGGCTACGGCAGCAGTCGGACACTGCCGTCCCGGCCGAGCCTCGTCCGGACCGGCCGACCGGAACCCGGCCCGTCGAAGGACCGGCAGCGGGTCGGCGGCCGGCAGCGCCGCCGGACCGGCGCGGGAGTCCGCGGCAGAAATAGGGGGACCCCCGCACCCGCCAGAGCTCACGGACCCTTGCTGCCTTCCGGCCCTGGGGGGGTTGATGAGATGGACGCCGCGGGGGTCCGGGGAACAGTCTAGTGGCTCGACGAGGCTGCTCGTGCCGGTTCGGCGGGCCGGTTGGGCACCGATCGGGCGGGGTCTCCCGCGGACCACCCGCGGGGCGGGGGTCGGGCCGGCCGTCAACTGTCTCCAAGACCACACCGACCTGCACCGACATTTGGTCTGACCAAGAATAGAATCGATTCAGATGGATGAGCGACGAGGCGAGGTCCATCACCGCCCGCACACCACTCGCACGGAGATGACGATGAGCATTCACATCCTGCAGACACTGCACCGCCACCACGACGAGCGGGTCGCCCAGCGCAAGTTCCAGCATGAGATCGCGAGCTACCGCACCGAGGCCGATCGCCGGGATCTGGAAGCCATGCTCGCTCGCTACGAGGACGCCGAGACCGCCGAGATCCGGCAGATCCTGGCCGCGCAGGCCGCCTGACCACTCACTCCGAGGCGCGGCTGAGGTTAGCCTGCACTTCGAGCAACCCGTAACCTGGCTGGGGCACACGGGCCGGGCGAACGGGAGCGGACAGCGGTGGCGATCAACTCTCTCCGGCGCCGAACCGGACGGTGAGCCGATGCCCACGTGGTTCGAGGGCATGCCCTTCGGGATTGCCGTCGCGGCCCTGTTCCTGATCGTCCTGCTCCGGGCGCAAGCCACCTACTGGATCGGCCGCGGCGTGATCGCCGGAGCCCTGCACACCCGGTTCGCCGCCCGGCTCAGCGGTCCTCGGACGACCCGCGCGATCGCGCTGTTGAACCGCTACGGCCCACCCGTCGTGACGGTGTCCTTCCTCACCGTCGGGTTTCAAACCGTTGCCAACGCGGCAGCCGGACTGATCCGCATGCCCTGGCTGCGCTACACCGTCGCCATGCTGATCGGCTGCATCATGTGGGCGCTCATCTACGCCACCGTCGGCTTTGCCGCGTTCGATGCCGCGATGGCGTTGGCCGCCCACTCTCCCTGGCTGCTCGTCGCCGCCCTGGTGCTGATCGTGGCGGTCGTCGCCGCGGTGGTGGTCGTCCGCCGGCGCCGCCGGCGTGCGACCCGGGACGACGCCGTGGCGGCCGACGCCCCCGCCGGCTGAGCCACCCGGCCGACCGCCCCAAACCTGCCCCCGACGCGGCCGCCCCGCACCCGCCGCGCCCGGGGGCGTCCATCAGCGCCCCTGGTGGCCTGCCCGATCGGGCACCGGTCCGCGCCCCGGTGGGTGCGCCTTGGCCGTTGTCGGCGCCGACCCCGTACCGGTGCACTGGTGGGGGGAGGTCCGGCATGCAGCACCGCACACGTGCGTCATCGCCGTCCGCCCCTCGGGCCGGCCGACCCCAACGCCCGCCCGAGGGGATCCCGCGCGGCCGGAAACCGGACGACCAGCCGCGCTTCGGGAGGTCCGTCGACGGCGTCGTCGGCCTGCAGCGGTCGGTCGGCAACCGGGCCGTCGTGGCCTCACTGCGCCATGGGCAGGCGAACGGGCCGATCGTCCAACGCGACGAGCTATCCCAGGGTGGACCCGGTTACAAGTCGGGAGCCAGTGAACAGATCGAGTTCAAGCTCGGCCTCAACGATCCCAAGAACCGGGTGAAGATCTCCGGCAAGGTCACCGCATCCCGTCGCGGCAGCAAGTACCTGGAGTCGCCCACCGGTCAGGCCGGTCCCGTCGACGCGAAGTGGTCGCTGGGCGAGAACAAGGCGACCCTGGAACGAGCCGGCGGCCGGACCGCCGCCAAGCTCAGCTCCGCGCTCGCCAGGGCGGACCTGTCCAGTCCGAACCTACCGGGCTTCCCCGGGCTGAAGGTCCGCATGTCGATCAAGGCGCTGGAGGGCAAGTTCGACATCGCCCGGAGCGAGGCCGATCTGGACCTGCTCAAGGTCACCGGCGCGGTGGACGGCGACCTGGTCGAGATGCTCGACGAGGCCGGTCTCGCCCATCTCCGGGACCGTGTCAGCTGCAAGGTGTCGCTCGAGGCCGAAGTGGCGTTGTCCGTCATGGACCTGGCCCGGCTCAAGGCCGCGTGGCGGGCGAAAGAGGAGGTCAAGGCGGCTGCCGAGGCCGCTGCTCACCACGGTGAGGACTTCGCCCGACAGGCCGAGAAGCTCAAGAAGCTGGACGCCCAGCACCGGGGATTGGTCAAGGACCTTGAGACCAGGAGCCAGGCACTGGCCAAGCAGCAGCGCAAACTCGACGCGCTGAAGTCCACGTCGGCCGGCTCCAAACGAGCCGCGGCCAGACTCCGCAAGCAGATCGCGCTGGTGGAGCAGCATCACGCGGACGCCGCCAGGGCACTGGCCTCGGTCGAATCCAGGATCGCCGCCAACCGTTCGGCGGTGAAGAGCACCGCGCAGGCCGCGCGCAGCAGCCGAGCGGGCCTGGCCGCCGCCGGTCAGAAGTTGATGAAGGCCGGGCGGAAGCTGGACGGCGCGCTCAAGGGTGTCACCGGCAAGCTCGGGCAGTTCGGCAAGAAGGCGCTGGAAAAGACGACGAAGCGCATCATGGCCAAGCTCGGCAAGACGCTGCTGGCCAAGGGTCTGGCCAAGCTGATTCCCGGCCTGAACATCGTCAGCACGATCTACGACGTCGGCTCGATCCTGTGGGGTCTGGCCAGCGGTGATCTGAAGTTCGGCATCCCCGGCCTGGACGAGGCCGGGGAGGGCGGCAAGGGCGACAAGGACGGGTCGGGCTCCGGAGGCGGGTCCGGGAGCGCTGGTGACGGCGGGACGGGTGACGCCGGCTCCGGTGGGGCGAACGGCGGCGGGACGACCACGCAGACCGGGTCCGGCCCGTCGAAGGTTCAGCTGACACCCACCGCGAGGGCTCTCGCCGATGCGTATGCCGGCACGGCAACGGTGCTGGACGACGACACGGCCGCCGCGGTCAACGAGGGCCTGCCCACCGACATCAACCCGGCCGAACTGACGCAACTGGTGGCTCGGATCAAGGCCAAGCATGCAGGTGGGACGGTCGACCCGTACGAGCTGATCGCCCAGATTGCTGCGGAGCTGGCAGACATCAGGGCCGGCGGCACGACGGTGACGATCGACGGCAAGCAGCAGACCGCGGGAGCGGCCCAGGCCGAGCCCCCGAAATCACTGCTGCCGGGCACCCGCGACGACGTCCGGCAGATCCTCACCTACGACCAGGCATCCGGCCAGGTCGTGGTCGACCCCCGGCGGCAACCCGATCTGATGTCCCATGTGTTCGATCACGCCGACGGGCTCAAGGTCCAACTGTCGTCGCTGGACGTGGCCAGCGAGGCGCCCAACGGCGCCGGGGACACCCTCAAGGTTGCCGTCTCCATCACGATCCGGGTGGTCGCGCTTCCCGGATCGGCCGCCACCGACTACCCCTGGTCGGTCGGTCAGACCGAAACCGAGAAGATGACCTTCTTGTACAATCCCAAGCGCGATATCTGGGGCGAGATGGACTACAGCACCGCCCACAAGCTGATCGGCACAGTGCGCCGGGACGGTGCCGGGTGGGTACTCGCCGGCGCCGACCAGCTCGTGCATTTCGAACACGCCACCGTGATGATCAAGCGGCTCGCCTTTACCCAGACGCTGTCCGGCAAGGACGGGACCGTCCACCGGTTCGTTCTGGATGTGGTGCCCACCGAGATCACGGCGAAGGAGGCCGGCTACATGAACCCCAAGGGTTGGGTCAGCTTCACCAAGGGCAAGCTCGTGCCGATCGGATTCTCCTTCACCGAGTCGGCGCCGACCACCGTCCCGTAGCTCCGGCCGGACGCCAAGGCACGGCCGGCGGCCGCCCGTTCAGCCCGGGCCGACCTCGGGCCGGATCCGGTCCGATTCTGTCCCTGGCCGCCGGACCGATACACTCTGCCGGCGACATCAGGAGGATTCGCCTAGTGGCCTATGGCGCACGCTTGGAAAGCGTGTTGGGTTAACGCCCTCGGGGGTTCGAATCCCCCATCCTCCGCCCTTCTGACCAGCACAAACGCATGACGGGCTGCAGGTGACTCGACCGCTGAGCCGGTCCTAGTCTCAGTTCTGGTTCCAACGAAGACCTCATCTCGATGACGGGCCCGACTCGACCACCGCTCGTAGGTGGCCATCCAGGGAGTGTCTGAGAGACGACTCGACGCCGCCCAAGGCCGCTTGGCGGGCCGGCTGGTCTCGCCTCGCAGCGCCCTTCGGCTCCCTATCGTTCGCCACTGGGTGAGAAAAGCCTGCGCCCGACCGCCTTCTCTCCCCACTGAGGCCGCGCCCCGTCGTAGAGCTGACTGTCGTCCCAGACGGCCATACTGTGCACATGACCGCATCCGACCGATCGCACGGACAGGTTGACGCCCGTCCGGTGATCAGCCTGCACCTCAACGGTGCAGGTCAGGGCGAGGGCGAGATTCGACTAGAGGATCTGACCAAGATCGCAGAGGCCACCCAATCGGTCGTCAGACGCATCGCTCGCACCATGGTGGGCCAGAAGAGGAGCGGCAAGGCGTCCCAGCCGGTCACCGACGCTACAACGCTCTCGCTCGTCGGCTTGCGCAAGGGCAGCACGATCCTAGAGATCGCTGGACCGCCCCTGATGGATGAGCAAGCGGCCTTCGAGTTCGACCTACCTACGGACCTCTCAGAGTTGTCTCTAAAGCTCTTGTCCGAGGGTGTGTGCGCCCTGGCCTCCGATGACGCTGTTCCGGAGTTACCCGCTGGCTTCGACAGTTCACTCGTACACGACTTCGACGACTGGCTCAGGTCCCTGAGGAAGTTCGACTCCGTAGTCGTCGACTCAGCCATCGGCGGAAAAGATCTCCAAGCTCGGATCGTCCCTCGGACGGCCCGCAAGCGCCTCGAGCAGGCAGCGCCGCAACCGGCTCTTCCTTTCGTCAGTCCCACCGAGCAGGCCCTTCGAGGCAAACTCTATGCACTGAACCTCAACACCGGAACGTTCTCGATCGAGGACGACGCTGGGCACAAGATCCGCCTGAGGGTCCCCACGGAGGTACGGCAGACGGCAGCACTGCTTGTTACCCACTACGTCAAGGCCATCGGCAAGCCCGAACTGGACGAGCTTGGCAGGCTTCGCTCGTTCACCGTGAAGAGCCTAGAACTTGCACCTGACGTCGATGCCTTGGCGCAGCAGACGGGTTTCTTCGAGACGCATGATCTGCGGCCGCCGACTCCACAGGATCTGCGCACCGTTGACGAGTGGGCGATAGAAGGCTTGACCGAAGAGGAGGCTGACGGCTTCTTGAACGCCTTGGCCGACCTATGACAGAGAGCCTGACCGGTGAACCCATCGCCGTCGACACCAACGTGATCGGGTGGTTATTCAGCCGCAAGCCTGAAAGGCTGCCGTACGAGCCCTACGTGACCGGGCGTCAACTCGTCATCTCCTTCATGACCGTCGCCGAACTGCGCTTCGGAGCGGAGGTTGCCGGCTGGGGCCAAGCCCGCCGCGACCGGTTGGAGGACATCTTGCGGTCGATGGTGGTCGTCGTTCCTGATGACGACCTAGTGAATGCGTACGCCACGCTGAGGGCCAGGTGCAAGCGCATTGGCCATGGATTGCATGCTAAGGACCACGAAGCAGATCGATGGATTGCTGCCACAGCTATGCGCTACGGCCTGCAACTTGTCTCCGATGACAAGATCTTCGACAACGTCCCGGGGTTAGTGAATATCCGAGTTCCGATCTCCTGATCAAGACTTCGGCGAGTCGAGCGACGGCTTACAACGGGCCGTGGACATTGCCAGACACCGAGCTGGGCACCTCGACCTAACAGCGCCGGCGGGCCGACGCAATCACCGAGGCCGGCCGCGGATGCCGAATTCGGGGTTGCTGACCCGATGACGCACGAGCCGAATAGGGGAACCATGCGTCGGCTGCGACGTACAACGTCGAGCTCGCGGCCGCGTCGCCGGTCACTTTCTGGGGCCCGGTTCACGTTCGCGCGTTGCCGCGCATTCCTACCCCCAGGATCGTTCGCGATCGGTTCGACGGCCCCCGGTCGGGTTGCCCGGCCGGTGTCGACGACCCCCGATTCCGGTCGATGCCCCCTCGGGCATGGTGACCACGCCCGAGGGGGAGGTGAGGCGTCCATCGACACCCGCCCGATCAGGCGAGTGTGTGAGCGCCGGTGAGCGACCGGAGATGGGTCGTGATCGTGACTCTGGCGAACCCCTCGAAGGCCAGCGCGCTCGATCCCTGCCAGTCCAGGACCGCCCGGGCCAGCCCCAACTCGGCGGCCTCGATTGCGGTCTCCGGGTCGCCCGCTTGCTCCGCCCCTTCGACTGCGAGGGACCTCGCCATCGGCAGAAAGAACCGGAACACCGCATCCTCGGCCGCAGAGAGCCCGCAGGGCGAGCATCCGGCCCGCGCGGCCTGCAACGCGCCGAGCAATTCACGGACCTGACCCGCCGCTGCGTTGTCGGCCTACGACCGACCAAGGGCTGGGCTCCTCAGGGCCCGTTGGGGATGCATCGATGGCACCGGGATCACCGTCCTCTGCGTCACCGCCGACGGCCAGCAGACTGCATGGCACAGCGGCGACACACTCGCTACCTGTGACTGGGAAGGGCACCGGGGTCCAGGGCGCCGGACAACGAGGCCACGGATCGCTGACGACCGAGCCTGCGTCACCATAATACGGGACGTGGCTCGTGACAACGGGTGTGCGGCGCAACGCGCGAAGACGGACCGCCAAATCGCTCCGCGTGCCTCGCCGGGAAGCGCCCGCTGGCCGGTGATCGGGTTGGGCATCGAGAGCGGGTCATCGACGGCGCCTCGGGGCGAGATGCATTCGCGGGAAGGGACTTCCGGCGCCACCGCCGCCGGCTTGCGGGCGATCCACACCCGTCGGCAGGCAACCGGTCCGAGACAAGACCGAACGCCTCTCCTGTGCCATCGCCTCGTTGCGGGGGTCGCGGGCGGAGGGGGTTTGCGGCGAGCGAGGGCGACCCGGGCCGGCGGCGTCACACGCCGGTGAGGTCGCCGTCGACGACGCCCCGTGCGACCTCCTGGATCCCGGTCTGGTGGTCGCGTGCATATCGCCGAAGCCGGTCGAACCCCTCCTGCACGCTCATCCCATCGCGACCCGCGAGGTAACCCTTGGCCTGTTCGACGATCAACCGCGATTGCAGCGCGGTTTGCAGTTGCTCGGCCCGATTCTCCGCCCGCTCCTGGGCGTGCCGCCGCAGGCTGAGCCGCAGATTGCACACCACGCCGCGAATCATTGGATCGTCCAACAGGTTGGTCAACGCCACTTCCACCCATACCCACCCGTCGCCGCGGCGAACGCGCAGCTCGACCGCGGGGTGCTCACCCGGCTCGATCAGCAGTTCTTCCAGGAACCGGCCCAACTCGGGCCGGTCATCAGGGTGCAGGAGCGACGTGATCGGGCTGCCGATGATGGCCTCGTCCGGCCAACCGAACAACCGGAACACCACCGGACTGGCGTAGGTGATCATCCCGTCCGAGCGCAGCACCAAGGCAGCATCCGTGGAGCGTTCCAACAGCGGGCGCAAGGCCGATCCCAGGTTCGTCGACACCCCGATGATTCCCACCAGGTTCCCATCCCGATAGATCCCGGCGTCAGTGACCAATGCCGGGAAGCGTGTGCCGTCCTTGCGGCGCACCGGGAACCCACCGGACCAGGCGATCCCTCCCTGCAGCGCGGCCATGATGTCCCGGGCGACATCGTGCGCGACCTCGGGGACGGTGAGCGAGGAAATGTTCCGCCCGATCGCCTCGGCCGTGGTCCACCCGTAGAGCTCCTGCGCCGCGCGATTCCAATAGATCACCACGCCGGTCGGGTCAGTGGTGATCACGGCCTGACCGATGGCCGCCAACTGCTCGGCCGGGTCGATCGGCTCGGGTCCACCCGCCATCGGGTTCACCTCCCGTCTGGAGTCGGGACCGGGACCACCCCTCGCGCGGATAGGGGGCGGCCTTGGGAGCCCACCTCGGCCGATTCCGTTCCGAGTTCGGCCATCTCGTCACGCGGGCCGGCCAGTCCCACTCAGCTCACCAGGTGCGGTCGGCCGCCGACAGAGACCTTCGTCCTCTTCAAGGTCGCGCATCCGGTCACCGGTCCCGGCGGCTGGGCCGGATCGGCCAAGGTCCCGGTGCGGGTGTCACCCCGGCGGGATGGGGCCGGAGCCCGCACCGGACCGGGCCGGGACGCTCAGCGACGGGTCTGGAACCAGGGCCTGGGTCTCACCAGGAAGTCGTGGGCGGTCATTCGCTCGCGCCCGGGCCTGGTCAGACTGCCGATCACCGGACATCCTGGGTCTGCTGGTTCTCGTTGTGTCCGGCCTGCCGGCCCTGTTCCTGTCGAACACCGATCGTCGCCGGCGGCGTGTACCTGGTCTTTGCCGGCGGCACCGTCGCCATCGCCCTGGGCGTTGGGTTCATCCTGGTCGGGGCCATTGTCACGATCTGCGCAGGGGTGCTCGGCGGGGCAACCAGCAGCGTGGTCGGTGTCGCTCTCTCCCGATTGGTCGTCGACGACCGCGCGCTGGAACGGTTCACGGCGACTGATCCTGCCGGCGGCGCACGTCCGGGGACAGCTTGCCAGCTCTGACCACCTCGGTGGTGCTGATCACCCATCCTCCGCAACAAGGCGAGTCCCGGAACGCGCCGTAACGATTCCACCGCCGACCACGCCGATCATCTGACCGAAGGTGCGCACCACCAGTGGGTCCTCACGACGAACCAACCCGTTGCGTCGGAGCCCCGGCCAGCGTCCGCAGGTCGCGTTTACGGATCTTGCCGCTCGATGTGCGCGGCATCTCCTCGACGGTGACGACGGACTTGGGGATCTTGTATCGGGCCAGCCGGCCGGACAGATGGGCGGTGACCTCGTCGGTGCTCAGCGAGTAGCCGGGCCGCAGTTGTACGTATGCGCGAGGCACTTCGCCCCACTGGTCGTTGGGCACGCCGACCACCGCGACGCTGCCCACGGCTTCGAGTTCGAGGATGATCTGCTCGATCTCGGCGGGGTAGATGTTCTCCCCGCCCGAGATGATCATGTCCTTGAGCCGGTCGGCGATGAACAGGAAGCCGCTCTCGTCCCGGTAGCCGATGTCGCCGGAGCGGAACCACCCGTCGGCGGTGAACGACTCGGCGGTCGCGTCGGGCCGTTGCCAGTAGCCGGCGATGACGTTCGGCCCCTGGATCTGGATCTCTCCGGTCTGCCCCGCCGGCAGGTCCCGGCCGGCGTCGTCGGCGACCCGCACATCGGTGAAGAAGTGCGTCAGGCCCGCCGAACCCGCCTTGAGTCGGGAGAACCTGGGTTGCAGACTGGTGACGCCGGGCGAGGTCTCGGTCATCCCGTACCCCCCGGTGAACGAGAGCCCACGCTGCTCGTAGGCGTCGAGCACCCGGGTGGGCACCGCCGAACCTCCGCAGGTCAGCATGCGCACCGAACTCAGATCGGTGGTCGGGAAGGCCGGATGCTCGCAGATCAGCTGGAACGTCGTCGGCACCCCGGACAGCGCGGTGACCCGGTGCCGCGGGATCAGCTCCAACACCCGACCGGCGTCGAAATGCGCCTCCAGGACGACGTTGGCGCCTTTGAGCAGCATCGGGAGCACCCCCATGCCCAGGGCCGCGGCATGGAACATCGGCGAGATCATCAGCGACACCGAGGTCGCCGACAACTCGTAGTCGACCAGCACGTTGTAGCTGTTCCAGGCGATGTTCTGATGGCTGATCACCGCGCCCTTGGGGTGGCCGGTGGTGCCCGAGGTGTACTGGATCATCGCCGGGTCGGCCAGGTCGACGTCGACGTCGCGGTGCTGGGGCGCGGCCGCGGCGATGATCGCCTCCAGGTGTTCGGCCGGGCCACCCGCGACGACCGGTCCGTCGGCGACGATCCGCCGGCGGACCCCGGTGCCGTCGCTGCCGATCGTCGCCAGATCGGTCAACTCGGCCGAGTGGATCAGCACCGTCGCGCCGGAATCACACAGGGCGAAGGCGACCTCGGGCGGTGCCAGCCGGGTGTTGAGCGGGACGAAGATCGCCCCGAGCGTGCCCGCCGCGAAGAAGGACTCCAGGAAGGATGGGTGGTTCTCCCCCAGATACGCCACCCGATCGCCGTGGCCGACGCCGCCGGCGGCCAGCGCGTCGGCCAGCCGGTCGATGCGTTCGGCCAGGGCGTCGTAGGTGATCGCCTTCTCCCCCACCGTCAGCGCGGGTGCGCCGGCCGACTTCACCCGGCGCCGGTGGATCCAGCTGCCGGTCCCCTTGTTCCTCATGACTGGTATGGCCTTTCCGTGGCGGGCACGTCGTCGTGCGGGTGGGCGGGATCGTTCAGCGGTAGAAGCGGTACAGGCCGCGCGCGACGACCGCCGGACGGCCGGCGCCCTCCACCTCGATCGTCTGGTCTACGGTGAGCTGGATCCCGTCACCCTTCACCTCGGTGACCTCGACGACCACCCCACCCATCCGGATGCGGCTGCCGACGGGCACCGGTGAGACGAAGCGCACCTTGTCCAGCCCGTAGTTGACCTTGGTGGTCACGTCCTTGACGTCCAGCAGCTCGCCCCACATCGGGATCGCCAGGGACAGCGACAGGAAGCCGTGGGCGATCGGAGCGCCGAACGGTCCGTCCTTGGCCCGCTCCGGGTCGGTGTGGATCCACTGGTGATCGTCCGTCGCGTCGGCGAACGTGTTGACCCGGTGCTGGTCGACGGTGCGGTACTCGGTGAAACCGAGGTCCCGGCCGGCTAGTTCCTTGGCCTCGTCGAAGGTCACAACAGTCATGGTTGATCGTCCTTTCGTTGGTCGAAAAGTGTGCGGGGTGCTGCGTTCAGTGCTGGACCGCGTTCAGGTCGTTGTGCCGCCCCTCCCGGATGGCCAGCACGGCGCCGGCGCTGATGACGCCCATCACCATCAGGAAGATGGCGACGGTGTAGATCTGGCCGTCCGCGTTGCGGAACAGGGTGGCCAGCAGGGCCGGGGTGAACCCGCCGCCGATCAGCGTGGCCAGCTGGTAGCCCAGCGAGGCCCCGGTGTACCGGGCCCCGGTGCCGAACTGCTCGGAGATGAACGACCCGAGCGGACCGTAGATCAGCGACTGCAGCTGCAGGCCGATCACGAAGGCCAGGGTGATCAGGATGGCATTGCCCGACCCCCACATCCAGAAGAAGGGGAACGTCAGCGCCGCCCAGGCCAGGCACCCGACCACCAGGACCGGACGCCGGCCGAACCGGTCGGACAGGGCGCCGGCCAGGACCACGCCGAAGATGGCCAGGAACGACGCGAGCGAGAAGCCGAACAGCACCGTCGACCGGTCGGCCCCGGCGGCGACCGCATAGGTCTGCGCGAAGGTGGCCATGGTGACCTGGAACGCGAATGCCGCCCCGGCCCCGAGCGTGGTCAGGATCAACGCCTTCGGCCGGCGCAGCACCGACCACAGCGGAAGCGGCTGCTTGACCGTGGCGGCGTCGGCCTGGTTGGCCTGAGCCAGGGCGGCCAGGAACACCGGGCTCTCCGAGACCCGCGTCCGCACCCAGATGCCGATGGCCAGCAGCAGCGCGGACAGCAGGAACGGGACCCGCCAGCCCCAGGCGAAGAACTGATCCTGCGGCAGCAGCGCGAACAGGCCGAGCAGCAGGCTGCCCAGCAGCGCGCCCGACGGCGCACCGGCGTTGACGAACGACGCGGCGAACCCGCGCTTGCGGGATTCGGCGTGTTCCAGCGCCATCAGCGCGGCGCCGCCCCATTCACCGCCGACCGCGACGCCCTGCGCGATCCGGAGGGTGACCAGGATGACCGCGGCCCACCCGCCGATCGCCGCCGACCCGGGCACGAGGCCGATCAGGAACGAGGCCGCCCCCATCACGAACATGGTGATGACCAGCATCTTCTTGCGCCCGATGCGGTCACCGAAATGACCGAAGACGACGCCGCCGATGGGGCGGGCCAGATAGCCGGCGGCGAAAGTGCCGAACGAGAAGATGACCTGGGTGAAGGGGTCGAGGCCGCCGAAGAACACCGTCGGGAAGACCAGTGCGGAGGCCGATCCGTACAGCAGGAAATCGTAGAACTCGATGGTGCTGCCCAGGTAGCCGGAGAAGATGACTCTGCGGACTTCCTTGCGCTTTTCGGGGGTGTGCACGGCTTCGCCGGCGATCGTCATTGATGTCTCCCAGTCCGAGAAGGGCGGCCTTGCTGGCTCGGCCCGATTAGCGGTTGAAGGCGCTGCGGCCGGTGATGGACCGGCCGACGATGAGCGCGTTGATCTCGTGGGTTCCCTCGTAGGAATAGACCGCCTCGGCGTCCGCGTGGAAGCGGGCGACGTCGGTCTCGAGCGTGATCCCGTTGCCGCCGCAGACCTCCCGGGCGAGCGCGACGGTTTCCCGCATGGACAGGCTGGTCAGCATCTTCGCCAGGGCCGAATCCTCGTCCCGGAAGGTGCCCCTTTCCTGGAGCTGGGTCAGCCGGACGACCGCCCCGAGGGAGGCGGTGACGTCGGCCAGCATGCGGGCCAGCTTCTCCTGGATCAGTTGGAAACCGCCGATCGGGCGGCCGAACTGGGTGCGGGTGGTGGTGTAGCGGACGGCGGCCTCGTAGGCCCCCGCCGCCACGCCGGTGGCGATCCACGCGACGTCCGACCGCATCCGGCGCAGCATGCCGGCCACGTCGGCGAAGGTGCGCACGTGGGGCAGGCGGGCCGAATCCGGGACGCGCACCCCGGCCAGGGTGATGTCGGCGTTCTGCATCATCCGCAGCGCGGTCTTGCCGCCGATCTTGCGCAGCGTCAGCCCCGGCGACTGGCGCGGCACCAGGAATGCGTGCAGGGCGCCGGATTCCGGCTCGGTGGCGAAGACGACGATCACGTCCACGGTGAACGCACCGCCGATCCACCGTTTGGCGCCGTCGATGACCCAGTCCGCGCCGTCCCGGCGGGCGGTCGTGGCCAACCCGCGGGCGACGTCAGAACCGTGGTCCGGTTCGGTCAGCGCGAACACCCCGGTGTAGTCGAACGTCCGGATCCGCGGGTCGAGTGCGGCCACCTGCTCGGCGCTGCCGCCCCGGACGACCGCGGTGCGGAACAGGCCGGACTGCGCGTTGTACATGGTGGCCAGGGAGGCATCGACCCGCGCCAGTTCGAAGGTGCGGAACCCGTGGTACAGCGCACTCGGCTCGACCCCGGCGGCGGTGACGGCCGCCGGCCGCATGAGGTCCAGCTCGACCAGCCGCGGCAGCACCTGGTAGGGGAACTCCCCCCGTTCCCAGTGGTCCGCCAGGACCGGCCGGGCGTGCCGGTTCAGGACCGCGCGCAGGCCGGCCAGCACGGACCGCTCGGCCTCGGTGAGCAGCTCGGCGTACCGGTAGACGTCCGCCGGAGCAGCGAAGGCGCCATCCGCGCCGGCTGCCTCGCCAACGGTCAGCGTGGCGGTCACGACGCCAGGCCCAACACGCGAACCGCGTTGTCCTTGAGGATCTTCGGCCGCACCTGATCCTTCAGGTCCAGTTCGGCGAAGTCGGCGAGCCACCGCTGCGGGGTGATCAGCGGGAAGTCGGACCCGAAGAGCACCTTGTCCTGGAGCAGCGAGTTGGCCTGCCGGACCAGCTGCGGCGGGAAGTACTTGGGCGACCAGCCGGAAAGGTCGATGTAGACGTTGGCCTTGTGCGTGGCGACGGCGATCGCCTCGTCCTGCCACGGCACGGACGGGTGGGCCATGATGATCGTCAGGTCCGGGAAGTCCGCGGCGACGGCGTCGAGCAGGATCGGGTTGGAATACCCGAGCTTGATGCCGAATCCCCCGCGCGTCCCGGCACCGATGCCGGTCTGCCCGGTGTGGAAGATGGTCGGCAACCCGTACCCGGACAGCGCCTCGTACAGCGGGTAGTGCTGCCGATCGCTGGGGTCGAACCCCTGCACCGACGGGTGGAACTTGAACCCCCGGACCCCGTGGTCCTCGACCAGCCGCTTCGCCCGCTCGATCGCGTCCGCGCCGGTGAGCGGGTCGACCGAACCGAAGGGGATCAGCACGTCGCTGTGCCGGGCGGCCCCCGCGGCGACGTCCTCGCTGCTGTTGCCCGGGTGGCCCAGGTTGGTCCCGGCGTCGACGGTGAAGACCACCGCGGCGATCTCCAGACTGCGGTAAAGACCAGCGATCTCGTCGATCGACGGCCGCTGCGGCGCCGCCTTGAAGTAGGCCGTGGCCGCGTCCAGGATCGGCTGCGGCAGGGCGCAGTGCCCGTCGTCGCCGATCTCGATGTGCACGTGGGTGTCGATGGCCCGCACGGCGTCCACGTCGACGCCCAGCCGGTAGGTCATCGGAATCAGACCCCGGCCGGCGCGGGCTGCAGCTCGACCGGCAGGGCCGGGAACTTCTCCCCCACCGACTGGACCGCGTCCAGCAGCTGGGCCTTGGCGGCGGTCAGGTCGGCGGCCGACCAGCCCCCGTCGTGGAACAGGTTCAGCACCGGCTCGGGGTGGGACCAGACCTGGATCCGGTCTCCGCCGGCCCCGATGACCTGACCGTTGATCCCGGCGGCGTCGTCCGAGGCCAGGAACGCGATCAGCCCGGCGACGTCGGCGGCGGTGCCGAACCCGATCTCCCGACGGAAGAAGTCGGGCATCGGCTCGCCCGCCTCGTCGGCCGCGACCGCGGCGGCGAAGTACGGGACGGTCTTGGTCATGGCGGTGGCGGCCACCGGCACCACGGCGTTGACGCACACCCCGGACCGGCCCATCTCCAGCGCCCAGGTGCGGACCATCCCGACGATGCCGGCCTTGGCCGCGGCGTAGTTGGTCTGGCCGAAGTTCCCCCGCTGGCCGGTCGGCGACCCGATCGCGATGATCCGCCCGGCGACGTTGTTGCCCTTGAAGTAGCCGAAGGCCTCGCGGACGCAGGTGAAGGTGCCGCGCAGGTGCACGTCGATCACCAGGTCGAAGTCCTCGTCGGTCATCTTCAGCAACGACTTGTCCCGCAGCACCCCCGCGTTGGTGACCAGGATGTCCAGCCGGCCGAACTGGGCGACGGCGGTCTGCACCAGCAGCCGGGCGGTCGCGGTCGGACCGACGGGGGCCACGACCGCGGTCGCCCGGCCGCCGGCCGACCGGATCGACGCCACGGCCGCGTCGGCGACGTCCTGGTTCACGTCGTTGATCACGACGGCCGCGCCCTGCGCGGCCAGCTCCTGTGCGTAGGCCAGCCCCAGTCCCTGCCCGGACCCGGTGACAATGGCGACCTTGCCTTCGACGGACACCCCAAGCTCCTTCGCTCGACGAATGAAGTTCTCCCTGTGACGGACCCGACACCGCCGGATCCGCAATCGCTCTGCCAGCAACGATGACATCTATCGTTGAAAAAGTCAACGATTGTTTTCGACAAGACTCGGGCCGACGGTGGCGGCCGGTGCGGCCCACCTACACTTGACGTCGTCAACGATGGTCACCGTCACGGATCCGGAGGATCGATGCCCCGGCCGACGACGCGCACCGACGGCGGCGTGGCGCCCGACCCCGCTCCGGCGGACCGGTTCCGGCACTCGGAACTGGCCGGCGACATTCCTTTCCTGCTGGCCCGGGCGCGGGCCAGTAGCAGCGGCGCCGCCAACGTCGCGCTGGAGGCCGTCGGGCTCAAGGTCCGCGCGTTCTCGGTCCTGTGGCTCGCGTGCGAGGGTCTGGCGCCGTCCCAGCGGGAGCTGAGCGAGTTCCTGAACCTGGACCCGAGCCAGATCGTCGCCCTGGTCGACGAACTCGAGGGCCGGGGCGCGGTCACCCGGCAGGCCGACCCCCGGGATCGGCGCCAGCGGATCATCACGCCCACCCCGGCCGGGCGGCGGCTCTTCCGCAAGGCGCGCGCCCTGGCCGAGGCCGCGGACGATCGCAGCCTGTCCATGCTCACCGCCGACGAGCGGCGCACCCTGGGCGAGCTGCTGGTCCGGGTCGCACTGCCGGCCCCGGAAGATCCGACACCGGACTGTCGCACAACCTGAGCCACCCGGCGGCCACCACCGGGTCGATTTCGTCGACGGCGAGCATCACGGTGGTGTCGAGGTCGGTGCCGCTGCCCACGCACACACCAAGCCGGCGCCCTGCCGCACCACCGGAAACCTCGACGATCTGCTCGCCTGCCACCGACTCGTCACCGGACCGACCGATGCCGCACTGGTGGGCGCCGAGGTCATCGAAACCGCGCAGGCCGGTGAACGCAGCCATCGGTTGGTCCGGTTCGGTAGTCCGGAGGCCGCGGAGCGGCCGGACGGTGAATCCCGACCGGTGGGCGTCGAGGAACTGGCGATGGCATACCTGCGGGGCGCGCGTGGTCGCCGGGTTGCCCAGCCGAGCGGACCACTCCGATGACGGTCCTGAGGGCCGTGCCCGACGTACCGGCCCGACCGGTGCGCTGGATCAGGTTGGTCTGGGTCGTCTGGCGGCGCTACCGCGCCACGCTCGCCGGCACGATTGCCATCCTGGCGCTCCTCGCGGGCTACCTCGTACTGGATGGGCTGCACTTGCGTGCGGCATACGAGACCTACCACACCTGCACTCCGGCCGGTTCGGCGAATTGCCAGTTCGCCTGGGAATCCTTCCGCGATGGGCACGGCCAGGCGGGACTGACCCGCATCGTGCTGCTGCTGCTCCCGGGGACCGTCGGAGCTTTCTTCGGCGCACCGCTGCTCGCCCGCAAGCTGGAGACCGGAAGCTTCCGTTACACCTGGACGCAGAGCGCCGGCCGGATGCGCTGGGCCGTGGCGATGATCGGACTCGGCAGCGTCGGTGTGGCCACAGGCCCCGAGCCGCGATGGTGCTCACCCCGATCGCATCGGCGTCGCTGCGGGCATGTCGTCACCGGCGGTCCGAGTGGCCGGCCCGGACAGTTCGCTCACATCCCCGGTGGGCACGGCGATCCAGCCCTCGATGGCGGCGATCTCGGCGTCCTGGGGTGCCGGCCGGCGCACAAGGCCGAGCAGCGAGGCCCGTGCGACCAGGGCGCAGACCACGGCGTCGACGGCGTCGTCCGACCGGACCAGCAGATCCCGGTCGTCGTCGGCGACGCTCAACCATGGCACAGCCCGCAGCAACGCACCGACCAGCTCGTGGCGGGCGGGCGCGTTGGCCGGCCGTTTGTACGCCCGGAACGCGAGCCCCCACTGACGCAGGGCGGCCGCCGGATAGGTCTCGACGACGGCTCCGCGACCGGCCCGGTCGACGTCGACGCCGCGCCCGGCCAGGGCGGCGAGCAGGCCGGCGGCCCGCAGCGCCGGATGCGCGATGCGATCCGCGGCGACGCTGAGTGGCCGATCCCCGCCCGCTTGGCAGACCAGGTCGGTCCGCCGGTAGAGGATCGCGGCCCGACCAGCCACGGTGTCGACCTCGGGCAGCTCGATCGCGCGGCGCCGCTGCCGATCGAGAAAGTCGACGAAGGCGACCGGCCAGCCCAATGGGCAGTCGATGCCGGTCCGCGCCGCGCTGCCCACGAGGTCCAGCAGGGCAGCGTCGTCCACCCCCAGCCGCAGGCTCAGCAACCGCGCGCGGCCGCCGATCCAGTGCACCGTCGCGGTCGCGGTGGCCGCCGCGGCCGCCGCGAGATCAATGCCACCGGTGATGACTTCGCACCTCCAAGGCTCGGCGGACACGCGCTTCCATCCTCCCCCGCCGCGGCCGGCGACCCAACGGGACAGTCCACGGGTCAGCGTCGGGTCTGGTACCTGGTCAGGTGGATCCCGCCGGGGAAGGTCCGAGTTTCCACCAAGTTCAGGTTCACCCAGCTGTCCAGGGTGGTGAAGAACGGCCGGCCGCCGCCCACCAGGACCGGGTGGGTGACGATCACGTACTCGTCGATCAGCCCGGCCCGCATGGCGGCCGCGGCCAGAGTCGCGCCGGCGACGTCCATCGGACCACCGTCCTCGGCCTTGAGCCGGGCGATCTCGGTGACGGCGTCACCGGTGACCAGGCGGGCGTTCCAGTCCACCGCGCCGATCGTCGAGGAGAACACCACCTTCGGCATGTCCCGCCAGCGTCCGGCGAACTCGATCTGTGCCCATCTCGTCCCACAGTCGGCGCCCGTACAGCGCCAGGCCCGTCGCCGCCACCCGGTCGGACCACCACTGGAACAGCTCGTCGCTCGGCACGCTCCAGCCCAGGTCGTCGCCGGGCGCAGCCACATAGCCGTCCACGCTCAGATTCATGGCAAAGGCCAATGTCCGCATGCCGCACACTCCCGTCGGTCGGTCGGTTCCCGACGTACAGACGAACACGGCGCCGACCAGTCATCGGTCAGGCCACACCGAGAGGCCGGTCGGACGCTGCACCGTGCCGATGCCGCAGCTGACCCGACCGGCATGAGGATGCCGATTCGCAGGGACGTGGACACCGGCCGACGATGCCAACGGGTCCTAAGTCCCTTGCCGGGGCTCTGGTCACGCGTGGAGCCTCTTGGTCATGCGTATAGCGGGCGGCGTGCGCGACCGGCCGGCGTCGGATCTGACCGCCCGGGCCAGGATTCGGGACGCCGCGATCGACTGTTTCGCGGAGCAGGGCTTCGATGCCTCGTTCCGCGCGATCGCCGCGCGGGCGGGAGTCTCACCCGGTCTGATCACGCATCACTTCGGCTCGAAGGAGGGTCTGCGCGTCGAGTGCGACGCCGAGGTGCTGCGCCGTTACCAGGATCTGAAATCCGACAGCGTCGCCGACCCGAGCGGTTATCTGGTCAAGCATCTCGCAGAGCCGGGCCCGGCGGCGCAATTGACCGTGTACATGCTCCGGGCCATCACCGCCGGAGGGCGTCCCGCGCGGGAGTTC
>JBGALY010000005.1:0-191016 GCA_044223435.1 Nakamurella sp. | reverse complement strand
GAACACCAAGCGGATCGCCCGCGGCTACCGATCGTTCGGCAACTACCGTCTGCGACTACTTCTCAACCATGGACTGATCAGGCAAGATCACCAACCGGCACGGATCCGACCCCACCGACCCAGATTGATTGCGTAGAACCACAAATGGGTCTTCCTCGGAATCGTCGTGCTGGCCGCGATCTGGTGGGCCGTCGGCATCCGTCCACGCCTGCGGCGGCACGAGGCCGGCCCGGACTACGCCCGCGAGCACCCGGCGTCCCAGCACAACGACTGACCGACCCTTTCTCGCAGCCGCGTTCCGCATGACCGAGCCCGGCGTCCCACCCGTGCGATTTTGCGACCCAAGGAGTCCCCATGAAGGTGATCTCACGTTCGTTCACCATCACCACGCCGGCCCGCCAGGAATTCTACGACATCACCGAACAGGTGCTGGACCTCGTCGCAGAAACCGGTGTGAGCGAGGGGGTGGCCATGGCCTATACCCAGCACACCAGTTGCTGCGTCTTCATCCAGGAAGAGTCGGAAGACGTGACGTACTACGGAATGCAGCTGATCCTGCAGGACACCCTGAACGCCTTCGCGAAGATCATTCCGCCGACGCGCCACGAGGGCCAGTACCTGCACCCGGGTCCCATCCACATCAGGAATGCCGCGGATCTCCGCGATGAGCATCCCTCGTGGGGGCTGAATACCGACGGCCACATCATCTCGTCCATCATGGGCCGGTCCGACATCGTGCCGGTGCAGGGCGGCAGCCCGGTGCTCGGCGAGTTCGGTCGCTTCTACTTCGGCGATCTCGACGCGGTTCGCGAGCGCACCCGAACGGTCTTCCTCACCGTCATGGGCCAGTGAGGTGCTGATCTACGCCGTCGATCTCGGGTCGACGAACACCAAGGTCGTGCTGTACGACGACCAGCTGGGCACCCTTGCGGCGGCGCACGCACCCATGGAGTACGTCCGCTCCGGCCCGCGCGTCGAATTCGACCCCGAGGCGCTGTTCACCTCGGTCGTCGCGCTGATGCATGAGTGCGCGGGCCGGGCGGGGATCGACGGCGCCGGTCGCCATGCCCGCATCGTGGTCACCGGGCAGGCCGAGTCCCTCGTTCTCGTCGACGCGGACGGCGCGGTCGTCGCGCCCGGGATGTCCTGGATGGATGAGCGTTCGGTCGACGAGGCCCGGCAGATGGCCGAACACTTCGACCCGGCAACGTCCTTCGCCATCACCGGCGAGCCCGAACCGGTCGCCACCTGGCCGGCGACCAAACTCCGCTGGCTGGCGATGAACCGCCCCGACGTCCTGGCGGCCGGCCATCGGGCGCTGATGATCAAGGACTACATCCTGCTCCGGTTCACCGGGCTGGCGGTCGGTGAAGAGACGACGCGCGGATTCACCTATCTCTACGACGTTCGCGAGAAGGAGTACTGGACCGAGATGGTCGAGTACTGCGGCGTGCGCCCCGACGCCCTGCCCGAGATCGTGCCGGCCGGTATCGATCTGGGGCCCGCCCTGGCCCGGGTGGCGGAACGGCTCCCGCGCGCCGCCTCCTACACGGTGAATACGGGCGCACTGGACCACTTTTGCGCCATGGTCGGCACCGATTGCTACCGGGCCGGCTCGGTCAGCGCGTCGGCCGGGACGGTGCTGTCGGTGTCGATGCTCACCACCGACTGGCAATTCGATCCGGCGGTGAAGGCGTCCTTTCACTCCGGTCTGCGGACCGGCGAGACCGTCCTGTTCACCTGTGCGGACAGCGGGGGAGTGTGCCTGAACTGGTTCCGGGAGAACGTCGCTACCGACCTGCCCTACAAGATTCTCGACGACCGGCTGACCGGCCGGTGCCACGACGATGCGCCGCTGTTTCTTCCCTACCTCACCGGAGTGAATCCACCCGACTTCGTCGACCAGGCCCGCGGCGCGTTCCTGAACCTGCAGCTTCGCCACGACCGCTTCGATCTCGCCTTCGCTGTGATGGAAGGAGTGGCACACCTGCTGCGGCGCAACCTCGACTATCTGGCCGCGCACGGCCACCCCGCCCACGGCATCGTCTCGGCGGGTGGGGGCGCGGCCTCCGGGCTCTGGAACCAGCTCAAGGCCGACGTCTGCGGACTCGAACTGCGCACGCCCCAGGAACCGGAGGCATCCTGCCGCGGGGCGGCCGCGCTGGCACTGGTGGCCGCGGGAGCGGTCGATTCGCTCGACGAGGCGGCTGCGCTCCACCGCCCGGACGAGCTGACTTTTCGGCCCCACGACGGGGCGACCCGTCTGGCCAGGTACCGCGCCTTCGACGGCGCCCTGCGACATCTCTACGGAACCGACCCCGATCCCGGGCCCTTGCTGCCCGCTCATGGAAAGGCCCGCCAATGCTGATCTCCTGCTCGAACGTGATGGTCCCCGGCGCCACGCTCACGGACAAGGCCGAACACCTGGCGGCCTGGGGCTACGACGCGATCGCCGTGTTCCAGGACCGCGACACCTGGACGCCGGCGGTTCATCGGGAACTGGCAACTCTCGAAGGCCGTACGGGTGTGCGGCCGGTCGAATTCGTTCTCATGTCGCCGGTCTACGGCAAGGCGATGGCCACCGATCCCCATCTGCGAGCGGCCTGCCGGGACATGTACCGCGAGACCGTCGACGTCTGCGCGGAACTCGGACTGGTCACCGAGATCGAGTTCGAGTACGGGCCGCAGGACCCGATGCCGCTGTTCGATCCGTACCCGCAACCGAGCGCGGAGCAGGAGGACGAGTTCGTCGAATTCTATCTCGAGTTGCTGCAGCGGGCCGAAGGATCGGCCGCGATGGTGCTGCTCGAGACGCTGAACCGTTACGAGAGCCGCTTTCTCAACACGGTGGCCGACAACGTGCGGGTCCTGGACCGAGTGGACCACGCCAATGCCGGGCTGCTGCCCGACACGTTCCACATGTCGATCGAGGAATCCAGCGTTCCGCAGGCGATCAGGGACGGGGCCCGCCACATCCGGCACGTACATCTGGGTGACAACAACCGGCTGCTGCCCGGTCACGGAGCCCTGGACTGGCCGGCCATCTTTCGGGCCATCCACGACGTCGGGTACACCGGGACCGTCAACCTCGAGTGCTCGGCCGGTGACCACCCGGACCGGACGCTCCCGGAGGCCGTCACGCTCCTCCGGGCGCTGAGTCACACGAATTGACGGAGGACCAAGTGATGCGACCGTTCTTCGAAGTGGGCACCAAGAACCTGCTCCGGCTGCCCGAGATCCTGGACGTGGCCGTTGCTGCCCAACGGGCCGGCGAACGGTACGACGTCGCGGTGATCATGACGGTGCCGACCGCCCTGGTCGCCCGGGTCCGCGCCGAAGTACCTGCGGTGGCCGTGTTCGCGCAGGGCATGGACGTCGACGAACCCGGGTCCACCGTGGGCCGGGTGACCGCGGAGTCACTGGTCGACGCCGGTGCCCACGGGGTGATGCTCAATCACGCCGGCCTCCCGCTCGAGCCGGAGCAACTGCGGCGCAGCATCGTTCGCGCACGGGAGAACGGCCTGATGACGATGGTGTGCGCCGGTCACGAGCGCGAGGTCCTCGAACTGCTGCCGCTCCGGCCGACCATCATCCTGTTCGAGCCACCGGAATTGATCGGGCACCGGGGCGGGACCGACCGACCCTGGATCGAACCCGCCAACCAGGCGGTGGGCCGCATCGCGCCCAACGTGCTCATGATGCATGCCGGCGGCGTCGGCACCCCGGACGATGCCTACCGGATCATGCGCAGCGGGGCCGACGGAACCGGATCCACGTCGGGCGTACTGCAGGACCAATCACCATCTCACGCTGTCGCCCAGTTCATCGACGCCGTTCGCCGCGGCTTCGACCACCACCAAGCAGAAGGAATCACATGACCACCACCAGCACGAACCGGCCCACCGCTGTGGTCACCGGCGGAGCCCGCGGAATCGGCTACTCACTGGCCGCGGCCTTCGCCGCGGCCGGCATGAACGTCGCCCTCCTCGATCTCCTCGACACCGTGTCCGACTCGGCGGAGAAACTCGCCGCGGCCCACAGCGTCGCCGCGGTGGGGATTTCCGTCGATGTGACCAGCCAGCAGGCGGTCGCCGCGGCCTTCGACCGGATCACCACGGAGCTCGGCGTTCCCCAGGTGCTGCTGACCGCGGCCGGCATCTGCATCTGGAACGACAGCGTGGACGTTCCGGCCGACCAGTGGCGAAAGGTCATCGCCGTTAACCTAGATGGAACGTTCTACGCGGCCCAGGCATTCGCGAAGGGACTGATCGATGGCGAACTGTCGGGCAGTGCGATCTTCATCTCGTCGATGTCCGCGTCCATCGTGAACGTCCCCCAGCATCAGGCTTCCTACAATGCGTCGAAGGCAGCCGTGACCCACCTGGGCCGGTCCCTGGCAGTCGAATGGGCGGGGGCGGGCATCCGGGTCAACTCCATTTCGCCGGGCTACGTCCTGTCGGACATGACCCGTCAGCTCACCGATCGGGAGCCGGAGCTGCGCCAGAACTGGGTCTCGCGCATCCCGCAGGGCCGGATGGCGGAGCCGCAGGACCTCGAGGGTCTCGCGCTCTTCCTGGCGTCCGACAGCTCGTCCTACCTGACCGGGCAGGAGATCATCATCGACGGCGGCTATTGCGCGGTGTAGCCGACGGCCCGGTCGTCAGCGACTCCGGTCGTCGTCGTGGGGTGCCAATCCTTTGATGGTGGCCCACTCCTGCCGGACGTGGCGGACCAGGGCGTCGGCCTGGGGCGACAAAGATCCGGGGAGCCAGGCCAGGGCCGTCTGGCTCGGCGGCCGATCGACGATGGGCACGTAGGTGATGCCGGGCCGGTCGTAGAAGCGGGCCGTCGCCGACGTGGTGAAGCTGATGCCAAGTCCGCGGGCCACCAGGGTCGTTTCGGCCTCGTAGGTGGCCGCGACACCGGCGACCCTGGGGGGCCGCGTTCCCCGGGCGTCCATGGCGAGCCAGTAGTCACGCCACCCGCCGGCCGACTCCGGCGCACCGATGATCGGGTCGTCGAGGAGTTCGGTGATCTCGACCTCGGGCCGGTTCGCAAACCGGTGATCCCGCGGCACACAGGCCACCCATGACTCGGACTCCAGGATCAGCGTGCGGTAACCGGGTAGGTCCACCGGCGGTCGGATGAGCGCCACCTCGGTGCGGCCCTCGGCGAGTCCGGCCGTCGGGTCGCCGAAGTCGTACTCCACCGGCTCGACCGCGATGTCGGGAAAGGCCGCCTCGAAATGCTTGACGATGCGAAACAGCAGGTCGGCCCCCGTGCCGATCAAGTAGCCGACGCGCAGCACCGTCGGCGTCGTTCTGGACAGGGTCACCAAGCTCGCCAGGGTCGCGTCCACCTCGACCAGCACGCGCTGGACCTGGGGAAGCCAAGCCGCGCCCAGGTCGGTCAGCTCGACCTCGTGGGTGGTGCGACGCAGCAGCGCGACGCCGAACTGACGCTCCAGTTGCTTGATGGCACTGGACAGCGCGGGTTGGCTGATGAACAGCTTCTCGGCGGCCCGCCGATAATTGAGCTCCGCACCGAGAACGGCGAAGTACCGCAGTTGACGCAGGGTGGCCTCGGCCGTCACGACGCCCCTTCTGGATCGCTGTGCACTGCACCCGGTGTCCTGGCCCTCCAGCTCCTCCACCGGGTGTTCGCAGGTACTGGTGCTCGGTTCTACCCGTTGGACGCCTCCGGTGTCGAGTGTCCGCCCCGAACGGCGTCGGGTCCGCTCGGGGCCAGCGCGTACGCGCCCACCGGTGATGCGCCCCCGGCCCGTCTGACCCGACAGATCCGCCCCCGGCGGGAATGCCGGGGGCGGACGTGGTGCGGGGTGTCAGATGACGGCGATGCCGGCCGGGCTGCCGCCGGCGCCGAAGTCGATGGGGGCCTGGTCACCGTTCACGGTCCGCGGGAGCCCGCCGAACTCACCGACCTTGCGCAGCGACCCGTCGTCGCGGATCTGCCAGCCGGCCACCTTGCCCGAGCCGGGCAGCACCACGTACAGGAACTTGCCGTCCGGGCTGATCCGCGAGTCCAGCGGCGTGCTGCCCTGCACGTTGCCCGGGTGCTCGGTGGTGCCGGCCACCGGGTTCAACAGGGTCAGCGCACCGTTCGGGCCGATGCGGTAGCTGGAGACGGTACCGGAGCTGTAGTTCGCGCCGAACGCGTAGCGCCCGTTGTTCACCAGCCAGCAGGTGTCCAACTGGTGGTTGGCCACCTCGGGGGTGATCGGGGTCAGCGTGCCGTCCCGGTTGATCCGGTACGACCCAGCCGCACCGGTGATCGACTTGACCCCGCCCACCTCCTCGACCGGACCGCCCACGAACTCGCCGACCAGCAGGTTGCCCCGGCGGTCGAAGGAGAACCCGAACGGCCCGCGGTGCCCGAAGTCGGTGCGCACGAACGTGTTCGACGGTCGGCCGGAGCGGTCGACGCCGAAGGTGAGGATCCGGCCGGGACCGGTCGCCTCGGTGCCCGGGGCGAGCGCCGGGTCGGGGCCGTCCTTGATCGACACGACCAGCCGGCTGCCGTCCGGGGTGAACGAGACCTGGGTCGGGTTGTACAACGGGTCGGGGGTGAACCGCTGCTGGTTGGCGGCCAGTTCGCGGGTGGAACCGGGGATGCGGACCAGCTTCCCGCCGCGGGTGAGCCGGAACCCGGTGATGCTGCCCTGATCCGCGCTGTTCAGCACGTAAACCAGGTCGTCGTGCTGCGCGACGCTGTTCGGGAACCGGCGCCCGGCCGAACCGTCGCCGGTCGACTCCACGTCGGTCAGCTCCAACCGGTCGGGATGCACCTTGAACACCGACACGGAGTTGGAGCCCGCGTTGGCGACGAACAGCCAACGTTGATCGTCCGACAGCCGGACCGATTCGCCGGCGCCCAGGCCGTCGCCGGCGAACCGTTGGGAAGGGCCGGATCCCTGTCCACCGGTGTCGAAAGTGCCCGTCCTGGAGAGGGTCCAGTCGGCGGCGCGGCGATACATGACCACCTGGTTGGCCGGCTGCGACGGGACGGTGCTGTTGTTGTGGTTGGTGCCGACGAAGACGGCGCCGACCGGGCGACCCGAGCCTCCGGGTGAGCCGCCGGATGAGCCGCCGGCCAGGGCGGTTGGGCCGGCGAGCAGTACGGTACCCAGGCCGATCGCGGCGACGAGGGCCGGGACGAGGGCAGTGCGGATCTTCATGTTTCCTCCCGATGGGATAGGTGGGGGTGGGATGGTAGGGCGGCGTCAACGGTGCGGATGCTCAGAAGTGGGCGAGCACCGGGCAGTTCGAGATCAGGCCGCTGGCGGATAGCGGGGTCCCGTCGGGATTGGTCAGGTCACCCCGGGCAGCGGCCGCGCGGGCATCCAGTTCACCGTGCAGCACGGTGCGGTGGCCGGCGGCGACGGCCGCGTCGGACCAGGTGCTGACCTGCAGATCCCATAGCGGGCTGTAGCTCTCGCCGGCGACGACGCCGGGCACCGTGGCGAACACGTCCAGGACCTGCGCGCCCGGGTCGGACAGGGCGCTGTCCAGGCCCTGCCGGAGCGGGTTGGTCGCCCCGGTGGGTCCGTTGGTGACGACGAAGTTCGCAGAGACGGCGCTACCCGGCCGGTTGCCGGTGCCGACCGGCACTCCGGACAGCCGCGGCGCGTAGGTGCTCGCCTCGAGCGCGGAGACCAGCGGCGAATTCGAGTCAAGACTGATGAACAGCACGGCGCGACCGCCGGCCGTCGCCGGGCTCGTCGCAAACGTGACCGTGCGCCGGGCCGGCGAGATCGCGACGGCCCGGTCGATCACCTTGGTGTGGTCGACGGTGCCGTTCGGGAACTCGATCTCGGCCGCGGCGACGTCGAAAGCGACGATGGTGGCGTTCAGGACCGCGTTGCTGCCGCGAACCCGCACCAGGGGCGAGTAGTCGGCGTCGCCGACCGAGCCGGGGACAGCCTCGGTGGGCGGGAAGTAGTCCGGCGCGGGCCCGGGAGCAACCCGGCGTTCGGGCGCGAAATCGACCGTGCCCCGGTCGAACACCAGGGTTCCACCGACCAGGGACGCGGTGCGCACCGCCGTGGACGGCGCATCGGCGAGCTTGGCGGAGTAGTTGGCACCGTACTTCCGCGCGAACTGCCGGTCGGAGGCGTCGGTGACGACGAACCAGACGGTTCGTCCGTCCCGCATGCGTCCCTGGTGCAGCGGCAACGTGACGGTGCCGGCGGCGGTGTCGATCCGGGCCGTGGGCAGGATCTGTTGCTGGGCGTAGACAACCGGGTAGTAGTCGGCGACCGCGGGCGGCGCGGGCCGGGGATCCTCCGCGCCCATCGCGGGAGCGCCGCGATCCACGCCGGTCGGGGCCGGCGCGGCCCCGGCGGACGCGACGGTGAGTCCGGTGGCGGCCAGGGTCAGTGCGGCGGCCACCAACATGGTGCGGGTGAGTCGGCGGGGTGATCGGGACGATCCGGGTGGGGGCATGGGCGGACTCCGAGCGGGTCGGGGACAGGTGAGAACCGCTCGCGGCCAACGGAGTTGACCGGCGGAGAGCGGAGCGGCATCTGTGTCTGCCCGCGATGCCCAGACGTGACGGAATTCGATTCCGTGGTCTTGTCGGCGCTCTACGGGGCAGCGCGGCGCATGTCCCAGGCGTCGGTGACCAGCTCACTCAGCCGATCGACGATCCACCGGTTCCAGCCGCAGCATGACCAGCGCGAACGGCTCGTAGGACGGGGTCGTGAAGAAGAGTCCGGCTCACCCCGAAGCAGCGCCTGCTTCTCGGCCTCGTCGCCGACGAAGAGGACGGCGATATCGGTGCGAATCCGGCGGCCGCGGCCGAATCCCTCCGGGTAGGACCAGATGAATCCCCGGTTGTTGACGCGGAAGTCGAACCCGTCGCTGGGAATCTCCACGACATCGGGCAGGCCGAGCGCGATCCTGCGTACGTCGTCCGCATCCGCCACGCGGCACAGGGTACCGGGATGCGGGGACGGCAGGAGGGGTGTGCGGATCGCCGGCACCCCCCCTCCTGCTGTCGTTCAGTTGCTGCCGACGGCCTCGTGGATGGCCGCGACGACGTCGTGCGGCTTCTCCATGTGGGCCATGTGCCCGGCTCCGTCCACCAGATGGACGCTGGCCCGGCCGTCCAGCCCGGCGGCGTTCGACGCCGGGACGATCAGGTCCTGCGCACCCCACACCACGACCGTGGGCCCGGCGAACGACGCCTGTGCGGCGGTGACGTCGACCCCGGCGACCAGGGTGGCCGAGAGCGTCGCCAACGACACGTCCACCCCGTCGATCCGCTTGTACGCGAGCAGGTCGTCGATCAGCTGCCGGTGCACGAGCGACTGGTCGGCGAACAGCTGCAGCAGGTGCGGCTTGAGCTCCCGCCGGGTTTCCGCGGCGGCGAAGCCGCGGATGTACTCGGCGTTGATCTCCGGTCCGTAGCCGGCGGGGGAGACCAGGGTCAGCGACGCCACCCGCCCGGCCGCGGCGGGGTCGCCGGCCACCGCGGTCACCACGGCCCCGCCCAGCGAATGCCCGACCAGATGCACGGACCGCAGGCCGAGGGCATCCAGGAAGCCGAGCACGGTGGCGGCCAACCACTCCACCGTCCCGGCCCCGACGTTCTTGCTCGAGACGCCGTGACCGGGCAGGTCCAGCGCGTACGTCGCCCGGTGGGCGGAGATCGGCTCCTGGACGAACATCCAGGAGTCCTTGTCCCCGCCGTACCCGTGCACGAACACCACCGGCGCCGCGGTGGATTCCTCCTCGGGCTCGAGCACCGCGTAGGCGATCGTCAGGTCGCCGACCTGCACCGTGCCCAGGGTGGGCCCGGAGTCGTCGACGATGTCGCCGGAGGCCAACTGCTCCCGAGCCTGCGCCACGGCCGCGTCGATCTCGTCCTGGGGCACATCGGCGTCGGCGACCAGGCGATCGTGCCACCCACCGGCACGTCGACCATCGTCTCCACCACGAGCGCCCGGACCGTCCCGGTCCAGGTCGATTCCAGCGCACCGGCGATCTTGTCGGTGTCGATCTCGCAGATGTCCTGGCCCTCGGACAGCTCGTCGCCCTCGGTGACGAACCAGTCGGTGACCTTGCCCGATTCCATGGACAGGCCCCACTTGGGCATGGTGATCCGGGTGATGCGGTCCGTCACTTGGCTGGGGGCGGTCTCTTCGGTCGTCGTCATCAGGTCACCGGGTCCAGTCGGTCACGGTCTTGACCGCGTTGATGACGTCCTGCGCCTGCGGGATGTACAGCTGCTCCAGCGAACCGGCGAACGGCACCGGCACGTGCGGCGGGCTGACCATCTTGATGGGCGCCTTCAGGTCGCCGAACGCCTCCGCGCACACCTGCGCGCTGATGTCGGTGGCCATGTTGCAGCGGGGCCTCGATTCGTCGACGATCACCAGCCGACCGGTCTTCTCGACCGACTCCAGGATGGTGTCCAGGTCCAGCGGGCTGGTCGTCCGCGGGTCGATGATCTCGGCCTGGATACCGGAGGCCTCGAGTTCGGCGGCCGCCTCGACGGCCTTGCGGACCATCCAGCCCATCGCGACGATCGTGACGTCGTCGCCCTCGCGCACCACGTTGGCCTCGCCGAACGGAATCGTGTAGCTCTCCTCGGGCACCGGGCCGGTGACGTCGTACATGGCCTTGTGCTCCAGGAAGATCACCGGGTCGTTGTCCCGGATCGACTGGATCAGCAGGCCTTTCACCTCATACGGGCTGGACGGCAGGACGACCTTCAGGCCGGGCAGGTGGGTGAAGATCGGGTACAGCGCCTGCGAGTGCTGGGCCGCCGCGGACAGGCCGGCCCCGTACATGGCCCGGATCGTCACCGGCCGCCGCCGCCGAACATGGGCTCTCCTCGAACTTCGCCGCCTGGTTCATGATCTGGTCCAGGCAGACACCCATGAAGTCGACGAACATCAGCTCGGCGACCGGGCGCAGCCCGCGGGTCGCGGCGCCGACCGCGGCACCGATGAAGCCGGACTCGGTGATGGGGGTATCCAGCACCCGGTCCGGGAACTTCGGGCCGTTCT
The DNA here is from genome assembly GCA_044223435.1 of Nakamurella sp. Classification (GTDB taxonomy): domain Bacteria; phylum Actinomycetota; class Actinomycetes; order Mycobacteriales; family Nakamurellaceae; genus Nakamurella. The sequence continues at coordinate 179,984 of JBGALY010000005.1, read as the reverse complement.
CAGGACGCCGAGAACGCCGCCCAGGCGTCGTCGTCACCGTCGCCGGCCACGCCGCCGGCCACGTCCTCGCCCATCACGATGACGCTCGGGTCGCGTTCCATTTCCTGGGCGAGGGCCTCGTTGACCGCCTCGCGGTAGCTGATCGTGCGGGCTGTAGCGATGGTCGTCCTGTTGTCCTGAGCAGTTGTAGTCGACGGTGACCAGGTGGCTGGTGGGTCGATGTTGCCCGCCAGCTCTGCCCATCACCCGCAGGTTCAGGTCGATCCACGACGCCGCTCGGCAGGGTGGTCAGGCCTCGCGGCGGTGCCTAGTGCGCTGGGCGATCTCTACGGTGAGCAGGTCGGCCGCGCCGGGCACGGCGGCCGCCTTGGCCTCGGCCACGGCCTCCTCGATCAGCTGGGCGACCTCGGCGTCGACCTGGTCGAGCTGGGCATCGGTCAGCCGGCCGGTCTCGGTGACCCGCTCGCGGAAACGCTTTAGGCAGTCGAGACTCTCACGGGCGTTGCCGATCTCGTCCTTCGGCCGGTAGGTCTGCTGATCGCCCTCGAAGTGGCCGTAGTAGCGGGTGAGCTTGACCTCGATCAGGGTCGGGCCGCCGCCCTCGCGGGCCCGCCGGATGGCCTCGCCGGCCACCTCGTAGACGGCGAAGAAGTCGAAGCCGTCGACGATGACGCCGGGCATGCCGTAGCCCGCGGCCCGGTCGGCGATGTTGTCGGCGGACACCGACCACTTCGCCGCGGTGGCCTCGGCGTAGCCGTTGTTCTCGGCGACGAAGATGGCCGGCAGGTTCCACACCGAGGCCAGGTTCATCGCTTCCGCGGTGGTGCCCTGGTTGGAGGCACCGTCGCCGAAGAACGCGACGCCGACGCCGCCGTCGCCCTTGATCTTGGCGGCGAGCGCGGTGCCGCAGATCAGCGGCGGACCACCGCCGACGATCCCGTTGGCGCCGAGCATGCCCTTGGACAGGTCGGCGATGTGCATCGAACCGCCCTTGCCGTGGCAGGAACCGGTGATCTTGCCGAAGATCTCGGCCATCATCGGCTTGATGTCCACGCCCTTGGCGATGCAGTGGCCGTGCCCGCGGTGGGTGGAGGCGATGGTATCCCGCTCGGCGTCCAAGTGGGCGCAGATGCCGGCGGCCGACGCCTCCTCGCCCGCGTAGAGGTGCACGAATCCGGGGATGTCGCCGGTGGCGAACTCGTCATGCACCCGGTCCTCGAACATCCGGATCGACTTCATCGTCCGGTAGGCGTCGAGCAGCCGCTCCGGGGTCAGGCCGTCGTCGACGTCGGCCGATCGGTCGAGCGTCTGGGTCATGGTGTCTCCCTTGTCTCGTGCCCGGCACTGTGCCGGGTCCTGACTGCTGATGAGCGTGAGTGAGTGAGCAGTGCGTGCTGGGTGGTAGAGGCGCGCAGGGCGGCGGGGACGTCGATCACCCGGGGTCCGTCGTGCCGCAGCGTGACCGTGACCCGGTCCTGCGGACCGAATTCGACTTCGCGTTCGCCGTCGACGGCGACGGTGCCCCGGTCCAGCCGCACCGGGTGCGGCCGGTCCGGGACGAGTTCGCCGACCCCGGTGACCCCGACCGGCTGCAGCAGGCCGGGGGCCAGCGGGGCGAGCACGGTGTGCGCCGCGGTGGCCGGGTCGGCCAGCATGACCGCGGCTCCGTGGTCGTCGGTGCGGCCGGTCGGCAGCAGCCGCCCGACGATCGAGGACAGCCCGATGCCGTGCGGTTCGCCGAACGTGCAGTACAGCTCGCGCAGCGAGGTGCCGGTCCACAGCGCGCGGGAACCGACGTCCATGGCCGTGCTGACGCAGGCGTCGACCAGCGCGACCTCGTGATCGACCCGGCCGGACGCCCGGGTGATCTCGACATGGAGCATCTTGCAACGGGTTTCGGGGGCTTCGACGGCCCCGATGGCGATCATTCCCACCGCCATGCCGGCGACCGTGGCTTCCAGCATGATCGGGAACGCGTTGTTGGTGCCGGTGGACAGGGCCAGCATCGGGGTCCGGCCGAGTCCGGGCACCGCCGCCCGCATGGTGCCGTCGCCCCCGAGCAGCACGACGGCGGCCGAGCACTGCGCGGCCATGATGCGGGCGTAGGCGGTGGTGTCGTCGGCCCGGCCCGTCGGCCGGTCGAGCTCCAGGAACTCGACCTTGGGCCAGCGCAGGTGGGCGGTCGACTTCGCCGTGGTCAACCGCACCATCTCCCGCTGAACCCCGGCGGCGATCCCGAAGGTGTCGGTGGACAGCAGGACTCGCTCGACCCCGAGAGTGCCGGCCGCCCGCAGGATCCGCAGCACCATGGAGGTCTTCTCGGTGTTCGGGAAGACCGACGCCTGGGACACGATCCGCCGGATGTCCCGGCCGGACATCGGGTTGGGGATGACCCCGATCGCGCTGCCCGGCACCACCGGCAGGTCGTCCCCGTGTTCCAGGATCACCGCCGCGGCCCCTTCCCTTCGGCGCGCGGATCAAATACCCCCACGCGGATCAACTCACCTGACATGGAACTGCTGTGACGGATGTCGACGACTTCATCCGCGCACCCGCTGCCGCGGGGAGGCCAACGGACGCCTTCGCCGACTCCGACGCCTCTCCGGCCCGCTTGCCCGGCCCACCCGAGACAGGTTTCGGATCAGCGGTAGACCATCCCGCCGTCGATGAGCACCGACTGGCCGGTCATGTAGTCCGAGTCGGGGCCGGCCAGATAGGAGACGAAATTGGCCACGTCGTCGGCGGTCTGGGAGCGGCCCAGGGCGATGGTGTCCGAGAACTGGGCGAACGTCGCCCCCTTCTCGGCGCCGGTCAGATCGGCGAACCGCTGGTCGATCTCGACCCACATGTCGGTCCCGACGACGCCCGGGCAGTAGGAGTTGACGGTGATGCCGAACGGCGCGTACTCCTTGGCCGCCGACTGGGTGAGGCCGCGCACGGCGAACTTGGTGGCGCAGTAGACGCCGAGCATGGCGAATCCGTCGTGGCCGGCGATGGACGCCGCATTGATGATTTTGCCGTTGTTCTTCGCGCCCTTGCCGCCGGTGGCGGCGCCGCGCTGCTTGAACTTGGCCGCAGCGGCCTGGATGCCCCAGAGCACACCCTCGACGTTGACCGCGAGGATCTTGGAGACCTCCTCCGGCGTCACCTCGTCGATCGGGTTCACCTGGGCGATGCCGGCGTTGTTGACCATGATGTCGAAGCCGCCCAGGGCGGACTCGGCGTGGTCGACGGCCGCGTAGACCTGGGACCGGTCGGTCACGTCGGCCGCGAACACGGTGGCCTTGCGGCCGAGGGCGCTGATCTCGTCGGCGACGTCCTGCATGGTCGTGCCCTCGCGGTCGACGATGCAGATGTCGGCGCCGTCCCGGGCCAGGCGCAGCGCGATGCCGCGGCCGATGCCGCGGGCGCCGCCGGTGATGAGGGCGACCTTGCCTTTGATGCTCATGCGGTGGGGATCCTTTCGGGATGCTCGGAACTGGGTAACGCCAGCGGGGCATGACGTCCCGCGCGGATCACTCACCCCGGATGTGACGGGAGGGACGGCAGTCGTCGACTTCGGCCGCGCGGGGAGAGGGGTCAGGGGTGGACGAGGATCTTGACGTTCTCCGCCTTGTGATCGATCAGTTCGCGGAAGCCGCCCTCGACGATGTCGTCGACGGCGATCTTGCCGGTGATGAACTGGGCGGCGTCCACCTTGCCGTCCTGCAGCAGTCTGATCGTCGGCTCGTGGTCGTTGCAGTAGGCCAGTGAGCCCACGACCGAGACCTCGTTGAAGACCAGGTCGTTCATCGCGACGGTGGCCTCGTGGCCCCAGATGGCGACGTTGACCACGGTGCCGCCGCCCTTGGTGCCCCGGATCGCCTGAGCGGTGGCACCGTTAAAGCCGGCGCACTCGAAGGACACGTCGGTGCCCACGCCTCCGGTGAGATCCTTGATCGCGCTCACGATGTCGGTGTCGGTCGGATCGAGCACCGTGCTCGCGCCGGCCGCCGTCGCCTTGACCTTGCGGACCTCGGCCGGCTCGACCACGATCACGTTCTCGATGCCCTGGGCCTTCAGCGCGGCCACGGTGACCAGGCCGATCGGGCCGGACCCGTACACGGTGGCACTCTCCCCGGGGCGCACCTTGGACAGCCGCACCGCGTGGTAGGCCACGGCCAGCGGCTCGATCAGCGCGCCGATGTCGGTGGGCAGCTCCCCGATGGAGAAGGTCCGCTTGGCGTCGGCGACGACGTAGTCGGAGAACCCGCCGCCGCCGCCGGACAGGCCGATGAAGCCGAGCGTGTCGCAGACGTTGTAGATGCCGGCCTTGCACCGCGCACACGTGCCGCAGGTGATGTACGGCTCGACGACGACCCGTTCGCCGACCGCGACATTGGTTACCCCGTCACCGATGTCGGCGACGACCCCGGCGAATTCGTGGCCCAGGCACACCGGCACGGTCTCGCCGGTCAGCGGGTGCGGGGAGCCGGCGGGCGGCGCGAAGATCGGTCCGTCCAGGTACTCGTGCAGATCGGTCCCGCAGATCCCGCACCACTCGATCTTGACCTTGACGGTCCCCGGGCGGACGGTCGGCTCGGGGATGTCCTCGATCCGGATGTCCTTGTTCCCGTAGTACATCGCTGCCTTCATCGGCTGGCGTCCTTCCTGATGCGGGAGGCGACCGGGGCGAGCGGCCCGGCCGGAATGTCCGGCCCGGTCGTTCGGGGCATCTGCTCCCGGTCACGGTGTGCAGGAAGGCTAGGACGGCGAGGGTGGCAGCGGGGTTGCAGCCGATGCGGCGGTCAGGCCGGCGGATCCGGACCGCCGATCCGGCGGCGATCAGCGAAGTCGCGTCGCGGCCCATTCCGCCTCGAACTCGACCAGCTCGTCCCACCGCCGCAGGATCGACCGGTAGGCGGCGAGCCACTCGGCATATTCCCCGGAGGCCAGTACCGCCGCGTGCCGGGCCCGGTCCGGCCAGACCTGAACGGCCAGGATCGAGCGCGAGCCGTCGACCAGTTCCAGATGGAGCCGGACGGCCGGATCCAACCGCCGGTAGTGCGGCACGATCTGCTCCCGAACCAGCGCGTCGATCTGGCCGACGTCGACACCGTCGCGCAGCCGCCAGCGCCGGTACGTCAGGTAGGCGCGACCGTCAACGACGCGGCAGGGTGGCATGGGTACTCCGGGACGCGGGCATAGTCACCGGCACCGGTCGACCCCGGCCGGCTCCGGCGCCGCCGCCGAACTCCCGATCGATCCGGCGCAGCCGGGCGGCCAGGTACGCGCGGTCCTTGTCCGCGGCCGGCAGCCGGGACAGCAGCAATCGGATCGCCTGCGGGTCCATGGCGCCGGTGTCGGTCTCGATCCAGCGGCGCAGGTGCGCGACCCCCGGTGACGACAATACTGCGTGCCGGAGCGATTCGGTCAGCTCGTCGCGCAGCAGTTCGATCGACAGGACACTGGAGCGGGGGAGCAACGGCCCGGAGTAGGACTCGAGTGCGGCCGTCAGATTGCCCGCCCGTATCTGCCGAGTGACCTGAAGGAAGTCGGCCGTGACCACCATGTCCGGGTCGAAGGCGTACGGGTTGGATCGGACGCAGCCGTCGAGGACCGACCGGATGCGGTGCATCTCCGCGCGCACGGTGGTCCGGACGCCGTCGTCACCGTAGATCTCACCGGCCAGCTCATCGGCGGTCAGGCCTTGGGGATTGGTGGCCAGCAGGGTGAGGATCTCGGCGCGGCGCTGCGACAGGACAACCTCGCGACCGTCGACGACCGCGACGGGCTCGCCGGCGCCGAGGAAGCGCAGGTCGAGGGTGTGCCGGTGCTGGGTTCGGGCCGCCTTCGGCAGTTCGACGAGGAGGTACTCACCTCGGATTTCGGCCGGCAGTTCGGATCCGTCCGGAAGGGTGAGCCGGCCCGTCCGGCGGGCCTGACCCACCGCCCCGGGGGTGAGGCCCGGCAGCGTACCGAGCAGGGAGCGACCGCCGGGGGAGAGCAGGGCCAGCCCGTCGAGCGCCTGGTGCTGCTGTCGCACGAGCTCCCGGGCGTGTTCATCGGCCTCCTGACGTGCGTTGCGCAACTTCTCGTGGACGAGCGCCGCGCCGCAGCGGACCAGCGCCAACGCGTCGGGATTCGCGTTCCGGTAGGGGCCGGAGATGTCGAGCACGCCCAGCAGGGTGCGGGTCTCCGGGTCGTAGATCGGGGCGGCGCTGCACACCCAGTTGTGGTGGCTGCGGACCAGGTGTTCGGCGGAGAAGACCTGGTTCGCCCGACCCTCCACCACGGCGTTCCCGATGGCGTTCGTACCCACCGCGTCCTCGGACCAGCGGGCCCCCTCGACGAACTCCAGGCTCTCGGCCAGCCGGATGACGTCCCGCGATCCGACTCGCCAGAGCACCTCGCCGGCGGCCGAGGCGATGACCATGATGTGGTTGCCGGCCACCGATTCGTCGGCCAGCAGGCCGGCGAGGGCCGGCACGTACGGTGACAGCGGGTGTTCGTTGCGGAGCCGGCGGATCTCCAGGATCTCGTGCAACCGGGGTGGGCGCTGACCGTCGGGATCGACGCCGGCGGCCAGCGCCCGCTCCCAGGAGCTCTGGATCCGCCCGGGCACGGAGGGATCCATGGCCGCGGACAGCACCTTGTCGTAGGCGACGCGCAGCGCCCGCGCCCGGTCGTCCGGGTCGGTGAATGCGCTGCGGGCTCGCTGCCGCAGTTCGCCGTCGTGTGCGTTCGGACCCAGAAGTTGGCCGAGCACGTCCACCGACCCGGGGTGGGTGCCGGTTTTCGTCGACCGATCAGTCATGCGCGGTCCTCACATCTCGGGGCAGGGATGTCGTAGTTCCACGCTCTGAAACCCGTTCGAATCGGACGAACGGGACAATGCGCGGCACTGCGCTCATCCCATCGTGGTCCGGGTCCGCGGGGTCGGCAAGGGGGCTGCCGGCGGGCCGGCTGCAACCCGGCCGTCATCGGTGCCAAAGTTGTTGACCGGCAGCACATATGAATCATCGGTGGACCGGCCGGATGACGACGGATCGCGCGCGGATGCAACCCCGATGCAACCTTCCGGGCAATCGCCCGAAAGGCCCGAGACCGACGTACCGGTCCTCCGGGTCCGACGACCATCCGGCCGAGGCTGCCGCGGCTGCGTCCGGGGTCCCCGGGGGACAAGGCGCCGGTGGGTGACCGCGCGAAGCCTCACGTCGAGCAACCGGTCGCGTCAGCCGGATCGATCGATCGGTCCGTCCCAGCCCCACCGGGGCATTGCCAGGCCGTCCGCAATGCGGTCGCGGTCCTCGTGGGCGAGAACCCGATCGACGGCCCAGACCATGTAGGCGTGCAGGGCGCTGCGGAAGTCCGGGTCGCTCGGGAGTGCGGCGTCGTCCATCGCTGCGTCGAAGCAGGCGACGAACCGCCTCCCGAGGTCCGTGATGTCGCCGTTGCCGGAGTGCATCCGCAACACCGACGTCTCGCTGCCGCAGCCGGTCGAAAAGGTCGGCGGTCCACCCAGCACCTCGGCCCAGTAGGCGGCCAGCCGTTCGACGTGTTGCGGGTGCTGATCGGGATTCGAGAACGGGTGGTTCAGTTCCGGGTCCTCCAGGCACCGCCGATGATGGGACCTGGCCAACGCCAGGAACGCCGCGTCACCGCCGGCGAACTCGAACAGGGTGGGTTGCATCGCTCCATCGTGCTCCCCCACGGGCGGTGACGGCAGAGGTGCCGGCGACTCCCGCTCAGCGCGGCTGCGCGGCCGCCCAGGTGCGGTAACCGCCGTCCAGGTTGGCCGCGTCGCGGCCGAGGTGGCGGAGCAGCCGGGACGCGGTGTGCCCGCGTCGGCCGACCGCGCAGGTCACGATGACCGGACCGGCGGGGTCTCGGCGGCGCGACCCCGGAGTTCGTCCAACGGGATGTTGATCGCCTTCGGGATGGCCCCATCGGCGAACTCCGCCGAGCTGCGCACGTCGAGCAGGGTCGTGCCGTCCTCGACTTCCCGCTCGACCTCGTGCCACTGCACCGTCCGCTCACCGCCGGCCAGGTTGTCGGCGATCATCCCGAGCATGTTGACGGGGTCCTTGGCCGAACCGAACTGAGGTGCGTACGCCAGCTCCAGGTCGGCCAGATCGGTGGCGGTCAGGCCGCCGCGCATCGCGGTGGCGATCACGTCGATCCGTTTGTCCACCCCGTGGCCGCCGACACCCTGGGCGCCGTGAATCGCATCGGTGTCCGGGTCGACGAGCAGCTTGAGGGCCATCGGCTCGGCACCGGGGTAGTAGCCCGCGTGATCGGCCGGGTGGGTGTGGATGGCGCGATAGGGGCGACCGGACGCTCGCAACCGCTTCTCGTTGCTGCCGGTGGCGGCCGCGGTCAACCCGAAGGCGCCGACGACGGCCGTGCCCAGCGCCGGCCGGGCCCGGGTGCTCCGGCCGCAGATGACGTCGGCGACCAGCCGGCCATGCCGGTTGGCGGTGTTGGCGAGCGGGATGAGGACGGCGCCGCCGTCCAGCGCGTCGATCTTCTCGGCGACGTCGCCGATCGCGAAGATGTGGGGGTCGGACGTGCGTTGGTGCTCGTCCACGACCACCCCGCCGCGCGCGCCGATGGCCAGGTCGGCGTCCCGCGCCAGGGTCGATTCGGGGCGGACGCCGATCGCGGCGATCACCAGGTCGGCCGGCAGGACGCCGCCGTCGTCCAGGCGCACGATGCCCGGCTCGACCGCGGTGGCCTCGACTCCGGTACGGATCCGGACGCCGTGTCGCCGCAGGTGGTCGGCGACCGGAGCGGCCATCTCCGGATCGAGTGGAGCCAGGATCTGATCGGTGAGTTCGACGATGGTGACGGCGATGGCGCGACGGGCGAGGTTTTCGGCGAGCTCGACGCCGATGAAGCCGCCACCCAGGACGACCACCGACGTGGCGGCGTCCAGGTTCGCCGCGATCGCGTCCATGTCGGCGAGATCGCGCAGCGTGTGTGCACGTTCGATCCCCGGGATCGGTGGCCGCACCGGAGCCGCCCCGGTGGCGAGAACAAGTTCGTCGTATCCGATCTCGGTGGTCTGGTCGGTGCACAGGTCGAGGACGGCGACGGTCCGGGCCGCCCGGTCGATCCGCTGCACTTCGTGCCGGACCCGGACGTCCAGCCGGAACCGGTCGCGCAGGCCCGCCGGGGACTGCAGCAGCAGGTCGTCGCGGTCGGCGATGGTGCCGCCGAGGTGATAGGGCAAGCCGCAGTTGGCGAATGACACGTGGTAGCCCCGCTCGAGGACGACGATCTCCCGCGACTCGTCGTTGCGGCGCAGCCTCGTCGCGGCGGACATGCCGGCGGCCACCCCGCCGACGATGACCGTTCGACGCACTCCGGGGGTGTTCACGTCAGCCCCGCCGCCCGAACAAACCGGCGAACATGCCTTTGCCGGTCCTGGTTTCAGGGGTGCAGGAGCAGCGGTCGGTGCGGGGAACGGCGGCCATCACCGCGTCGACATGCTGGCCGCACCCGGCCCAGGTCGTCTTGCCACAGGTCTTGCACGCCACAGCCCGGCACATCTCACCCTCGCCTCCTCGATACCCCTCTGGGTATCTGAACCGATCGTATCAGACACCCCTGGGGGTATCTCTCGGGACGCGGCTGCTCGAGTCCCGCCGATGACGTGGGCCCTGGGCTGCGGTATCGCGGCCCGATCGCTCGCGGCCGGTCATCCTGACGGTGCTGCCCGGCGCAGTCCGCGGACGGGTGGGTTCTCGGCCGGGGCGCGAGAGTGCTCCGCTGCATCGGGCGGGTTGCTCGGCTGCATCAGGCGAGTTGCTCTGCTAGGCGGGTGGGTGTGGATCGCGCGACAGTGCCGCCGGACCAGCGACGACGCCAGGGATCGATCGCCGGATCAGTTCGGTGCCGAGCTGGCCGACCGGCCATCCCAGGCGGGTACGACGGCGCGGTCTGATCGGCGGAGTTCACCGGCAGTGCCGACTCAGCCGGCCGGATCGGCCGGCCTCGAACACCATCTGCAAGGCGACGTCGGGTGGAGGGTGAAGGTGGAGATGACTCTCTCCCGGCGCCCTGGGTACCGCCACGGGCCGCGTGTCCCGCCCCGTCGGGCACCATCGAACAGCCATCGCGTTCGCCCTAACCGGGCCGGCACGCCCCCGTGGGGTGCTCGGGATCAGGGCGTCAGTACGGGCGCCGGAGCCGGCACGGCACCGACCCACTGCGTCAATGGACGAAATCAGTTGCAGGCGCGTCTGCTTGGCGACGATCTTGTACGTCATGGCCGTGGTGCCGGCCGGGCAGTTTCCGGGCTGGCCGTCGGTGAGATACCCGAACGTGTATACCTCGACGGTGTCGCCGGTGGGGGGAAAGAAGAACCCGGACGACCGCCGGGTGTCCAGTTCCACGGTCTCGGCGACGGTCCGGTCGTAACTGCGGAGTCGCTTGCCGGACGCGTCCTGGCAGCCGTAGGTCCGAGCGACCTGGGTCGTGCCCATCAGGTTGCCTTCGGACGGACCCGGTGATCCGCCCGCCGGGCGGCCGGAGATCCGGTTCAGGCCGCCGAAAGTCGCTCGCACGACGACCACGCCACAGTTGAAGGTGCTGTAGATGCACTCGCTGACCGGTTCGCTGGGCGGATTCACCGAAACGGTGTAGTTGGCCAGCCACAACGACTTCGCACCGGGCGGTGCCGCCTGGACGACCGACTGCCCGGCCAGCATGACGGCCAGCACAAGACCAGCGGCCACCAGTATCCGACGTACCATTCGAATCGCCCCCCAGCGTCTGAATCGCCTGTGGGAAAAAGACTATCGACCGGATCGTCCGCAAGCTACCCGCCATCGGGGTGACGGGAGGCGTCGCGGGCGCCCGGAGCGGTTGAGGGCTAGGGATTCTGGGTGGCCGGCACCGGTGTCGGCACCGCGCCGATCCACTGTGCCCGCGCCGGCGCTCGGTAGGTTCCGCTGGCCGGACTGCCCAGGTAGGTATCGAGTTGGAGCGCCGCGTGGCGGGCGGTGATCTTGTACGTCATCGCCGTCGTGCCGGCCGGGCAGTTGCCGGGCTGCCGGTCGTCGAGGAAGGCGTAGGTCGTTGCCGTCACGGTGTCACCGGAGGCCGGGAACCGGAAGCCGGTGCCCTGCCTGGTGTTGAGGCTGACCGTTTCGGTCACGGTCCGGTCATGGCGGCGCAGGCGCTTGCCGTCGGCGTCCGCGCAGCCGTAGATCCGGCTGACCTGCGCGGTGCCGGACAGGTTGCCCTGGGGCGGGCCCGGCCGGTCGTCGGTGGGCCGCCAGGCTGCCCGATCCAGGCCGCTGAACGTCGCCGTGACGGCGACATACCCGCGGTTGATGAAGTTGTAGGTGCAGGCGAAGGCCGGCGCCACGGGCGGCAGCACCGAGACGGTGTAGCTCGCCAGTCGCAGCGGTTTGAGCGGAGCCGCCTGCGCCGCGGACCCCCCGCCGATCACCAAGCCGGCGACGATACCCATGCACACAAGAACCCGTCGAATCATCGCACTTCCCCCGTTGTGCGGACTTGTCGTTGCGAAGACTAGCGGGCCGCGGGCGCGGAACCGCCCAGGGGCGACCGGTCCGCTGCGTCACGTCGGGCGGCCGATGGCGTCGTTGCCGGCGGCAACCCGGGCCGTTCCTGTAGCGACACTCATTCCGAACTCAATCCGCTGCCGCACAAATGATCCGATGGCTCGGGACCGGAGAACCGCTGAAAAAGAAGCGCTACCGAACTGGAGTCAGCGGCAGGCGTTGATTCGAGCGGCCTGTCGCGTCAGGTGGTCGCGCTCAGCGGCGTTGGGGGCCCGGCCGGCAGCTTCGACGTAGAGCCGCGCCGCGGTGACGGCGTCGCCGGCCCGCTCGTTCAGGTAGGCCGCCACGGCGCAGTAGCGGGGGAGCGTGTCGTCCAGCGTCGCCAGCGCGGCGAGACCGGCGCGGGGTCCGTCGGCCTCGCCGACCGCCACCGCCCGGTTGAGCCGGACGACGGGGTTGTCGGTCAGTCGAACGAGTTCGTCGTACCACTCGACGATCTGCACCCAATCGGTCTCCTCCGCGGTGAGCGCATCGGCATGCAGGGCAGCGATGGCGGCCTGGGCCTGGAACTCACCCAGCCGATCGCGCGCGAGCGCGGCCTGCAGGATGGCCACCCCGGAGGCGATCATCGAGGTGTCCCACCGGGACCGGTCCTGCTCGGCCAGCGGCACCAGGCTCCCGTCGGGCAGGGTGCGGGCGGCGCGCCGCGCGTGGTGCAGCAGCATCAACGCGAGCAGCCCGGCGACCTCGGGGTGGTCGATGGCCCCGGCGAGCTGCCGGGTGAGCCGGATCGCCTCGGCGGCCAGATCGACGTCGCCGGAATAGCCCTCGTTGAACACCAGGTACAGCACCCGCAGCACGGTGCCCACATCGCCGGGCCGATCGAACCGCACCCCGGACACGGTGCGCTTGGCCCGGCTGATCCGCTGCGCCATGGTGGCCTCGGGCACCAGGTACGCCTGGGCGATCTGGCGGGTGGTGAGCCCACCGACCGCGCGGAGGGTCAGCGCCACCGCCGACCCGGGCGTCAGCGACGGGTGGGCGCACCGGAAGTACAGCTGCAAGGTGTCGTCCACCCCAGGAGCGGGGTCGGCGACCACCGGGTCGCTGCGGTCGAGAAGATCCTCGCGACGGCGGCGGGCGGCCTCCCCCCGGCGGTGATCGAGGAAGCGGCGCCAGGCCACCGTGACGAGCCAGCCCTTCGGGTCCCGCGGTGGTTCGACCGGCCAGGCGCGGAGCGCCTCGACCAAAGCCTCCTGCACCGCATCCTCGGCCGCCGCGAAGTCGGCTCCGCGGCGGACGAGCATCCCGATCACCGACGGAATGAGGCTCCGGAGACGGTCCGCATCGAAGGATTCCATCGGGGGACTCACTCGGCTATCAGTCCGTGATGGTCGGCGGTGCGGACATGACGGGACGCACCTCGAGCCATTCGTGGATGGGCTTGCCGCCCGCCCCCGGCGCGGCCGACAGCTCGCCGGCCAACTCGAGGGCGCGGGCGTAGCTGTCGACGTCGATGATCATCCAGCCGGCAATGAGGTCCTTGGTCTCGGCGAACGGGCCGTCGGTCACCGGCGGACGACCCTCGCCGTCGTACCGGACCCAGGTGCCCTCGGGAGCCAGCCCCTCGACGCCGACGAGTTCTCCGGTGCTTTCCAGCCGATCCGCGAAGTCACGCATGAACTGGATGTGCGCGGTGATCTCCGCCGGGTCCCACTGATCCATCGGCACGTTGTTGACCGGGGTCGGGGCGCCGCGGTAGTGCTTGAGCAGCAGGTACTTGGCCATGGTTTCTCCTCGGTGCTGGTGCGACCCATTGTGATCGCGTTCGACCCGAGGACGGAGCCGGGCGAGCGTTCTCGACATCGTGGCGGGGAATCTTTCCGTCGTGGCGGGGAATCATTGCGGTGAATCGCGCGGGTCGACCGGCGAGCGAAGGAGATGCGGTGCGGATTCTCGTGGTGGGCGCCGGCGCGGTCGGTGGACTGTTCGGCGGCCAGCTGGCCGCCCATGGGCGGGACGTGGCCTTCCTGGTCCGTCCCGCCCGGGCGCGGGCGCTCCGCGCCGAGGGTCTGCAGCTGATCGGCACGGCCGGTGGCCCGCAGGACGAGGTGCGCACGGTCCCGGTGGCGGCCTTGACGGTCGACGACCTGCCGGCGGCCAAGCCCTTCGATGTCATTTTGCTCGCCGTCAAGGCCTACGGGCTGGACGGGGCGATCGCCGATATCGCGCCGGCGATGGATCGCGGCGCGGCGGTGCTGCCCGTGCTCAACGGGATGCGGCACCTGGACGTGCTGGCCGATCGCTTCGGCGCGGATCGATTGATCGGCGGCTTCGCCTTCGTCTCGGCCTACCTGGATGAACAGGGGCGGATCCGCACCGGCCCGGTGCCGGCCGCGCTGACCTACGGTGAGCTCGACGGATCGGTCAGCGACCGGATCGGCCGGTTCGACGCGGCCGCCATCGGGTGCGGTTTCCGGGCCACTCTCTCGCCGACGATCCGGGCCGAGCTCTGGGCCAAATGGGTGTATCTGGCCGCCTTCGCCGCGTTGAACGTGATCACCGGCGGGACCACCGCGGAGGTGGCCCGGGCGCCGGGCGGCTACGAGACCGCGGCGGCCCTGCTGGCCGAGACGGCAGCGGTGGCGGGGGCGGCGGGGTACCGGCCGGCGCCGGACGTCCTCGCCCGTGACCTGGCGTTCCTGACCGACGTCGCCGCCGACAACCGGGCGTCGATGGACAAGGATCGGCTCGCCGGGCGGCCGGTGGAGAGCGAGGCGATCATCGGCGATCTGGTGGACCGCGCGATCGCGGCCGGGCTCGACGTGCCACTGTTGCGGGCCACCCGGGCGGCACTGGGCATCTACACGGAACGGCGGCACTGAACCGCCGGCCGCCGGCAGCGGTCATGGCAGCATGGGACGCGATGTCCAGACGCAATCGCCACCGTGGTCACCTGCACGCCGTGCCCGACGTCGGTCCGTCCGGCGCGGGGTCCGGCCTGCAGCACGGGCCCCGCAGGCGCGGGCGGGAGCCCGGTTCGGGGCTGTTCGCGACGGGTGAGGCCGGCCGGCCGGGCGCGGCCGGCGACGCCGACGGGCCAGCGCTTGCCGCCCCGGGCATCGCGCGGGACCTGGACGGGTATGGCCACGACGTGATCGAACCGCCGGTGGACGACATCCTGGTTCAGCTGGCGGAGCTGGGGTTGCCGCTCGACCTGCTCGAGGGCAGTCGCGCGTCGGGCGGGGAACATCATGCCGAGCTGGCCGGGTTGCTCCGGGCGGCGACCGCGATGTTGTGCGGCGACCCGGTGGCCGGCCTGCTCGCGGTCTGGGAGCCGTTGCTGGATCGGAAGATGGATGCCCTCGACGCGGAGTTGGCGGCGGCCGAGATCCTCTGGTCGTTCTCCGGCGCCACGGGTGAGGACGATCTGGTCGACGGGCTCAGCCGGCTGGTCGAGGAGGCCGCGCGCACCGGCCGGCCGGAGGCCCTGGTGATGTGCCGGATGCTCACCCACCTCGGTCCGCGGGAGATCCGCGGCCTGACCATCCGCGCCGCCACCACGCTGGTCGCCGGCGGCCTCGAGGATCGTCCCTGGGTTCCCGCACTCGGCACCGCCGCCTTCCGGCGGGCCTACGGATTCACCGACGGAGCGGACCGGGCCCTCGTCGTCGAGTTCGCCTACGGACGACACCCCCACGCGTTCGTCGTGCTGATCGACGAGCTCGGCGGCGGGCTGATCGGCCTCTGCGCCACCGACCGGGTCGACGAGCTCGCCCGGCAGGTACACCTCGACTCGCTGGCCGGGACCAACGGCCTGACCGCGTTCGACGCCGCGGAGGCTGCCCGGCAGGTGCGGTCCGCGCTCGATCTGCCGATGTGCGCGGACGACGAGGACGACCAGGCGGAAATGGAAAGTCTCGTCCCGATCGTGCGGGAACGGTTGCGACGGCTCGCGGCCGTACCCACCGGACCGGGTACGGCCCGGGAGCCGCACCACGGCGACGAGGCCGATCCGTTCGCCGTCGACGGCCGGCCCGGCCGGCCACCCCACTGACCGCACCGGCAATCTCACAGCGCCCGGTCCGGCCCGCCGGTGCCTGACCGGCAGCCGGCGATGACACGATGGTCGCCATTCATCGCCCCGAGGGAGACGCATGCCGGACGGACCGCCGCCGACCCTGGACCCGACACCGGAACCGGCCCTGGATGCGGCCAAGTCGGCCAGGCTGCGCCGTCAACTGGACGCGTGGTGTCGTCAACTGGTGGCGCTGGATCGCCGGCAACGTCAGCTGTACTTCAAGCACACGCGGACCGCGTCGGTGGAACTCGCCGAGCCCGGCCCGGACGACCTGGCCGTCCTGCTCGCCGGCCGGCCCACCCGGCTGTACACGCTGGATCCGGACCCGGCACCACCCGGCCCCGGCCCGGTCGATGCCCCGCTCGCGGTCGATGCACCCCTGGCGGTCGATGCTCCCGCCGCGACGCCGCCCGGACCGGCCGGTCCCGATCCCGCCGTTCCGACTGCGTCGGCCCGGTACGGCCGGCGCGTCGACAACGGCATCCGGGTGGCCGGCAAGCGACCCGTCGAGCTGGAGAACTCGCTCCGCCGGCTCGATGTCGTCACCCGCCAGCTCTACGCGGACCGCGGTCTGTGGACGCTCTACGTCGGCCTGCTGATGCTCCAGTGGATCGACCCGGACGACCGGGCCACCGTGGTCAGCCCGGTCGTGCTGCTCCCGGTGGAACTCACCCGGCCGGCCCGGGACCGGCCCTATCTCGTGCACCGCACCGACGACGACCCGGTGCTCAACCCGACCCTGGCGCTCAAACTGAGCGAGTTGGGTGTCGAGGTGCCTGCCTTCGATGCCGACGACGTCGACCTACCCGGCCTGCGGGCGGCCATCGGCGCGGCGATCACCGACCGGCCGGGCTGGGCGGTCCTCGAGCGGGCGGTGATGAGCACCTTCAGCTTCCACAAGGAGGCGATGTACCGGGACCTGACCGACAACGCGTCGACCATCCTGGCGCACCCTCAGGTCCAGCTGCTCGGGTTGGGCCCGGACGCGCCCCAGGCGGGGCGGCTCACCTTCGACCCACCCGACCCGGACACCCTCGACGAACGGTATCCGGCCGAGGATCTCGCCAGCATCCTGGATGCGGACAGCAGCCAGCGGGCGTGCATCGTGTCGGCCCGCGACGGCCACAGCTTCGTGATGGACGGTCCGCCGGGCACCGGCAAGAGTCAGACGATCGCCAACATCATTGTCGAGCTGATGACCGCGGGGAAGACCGTGCTGTTCGTCAGCGAGAAGGCGGCCGCCCTGGACGTGGTCCGAGATCGACTGACGCAGGCCGATCTCGGGTCCTTTCTGTTCGAGCTGCACTCGCAGGCGGCGACCCGCAAGCACGTCGTGGACGATCTGCACGCCACCCTGCAACAACAGGTCGTGACCAAGGCCCTGTTCACCCAGACCGATCGACAACTGCTGGTCGCCATGCGCGCGCAGCTGACGGACCACGCCGTCGCCATGAACGAGATCCGGGAACCGCTGGGGCGGTCGATCTTCGACGTGCTGGGGGACCTGGGCAGGTTGCCCCAGGTCGGCGGATCGCTGCCGCCGTCCGACTTCTGGGCCGCGCTGGACGGCGCGACCGTGCGCCGGATCGTCGACCGGGCCGGCACGCTGTCCCGCAACTGGCGGCCGGCGCTCGTGGGTGACGGCTTCGGCTGGCGAGAGCTGGCCGACACCGACCACACCGAGTACTCGATCCAGCAGCTGGCCGCGGCCACCGCCGACGCGGCCGGGTCCGCCGACGGGCTCGTGCTGATCGCGGCGGCGGTCGACGACGACACCGGTCTGGTTCAGGCGATGAGCCTGAGCGCAATGCACGCCCGGGTCCGGCTGCTGCAGCTCGCCCAGCGGCGCCCCCCGGCGCCGGCCGATCCGCCGGACGACTGGTTGGTCACCGCCGACCTGACGGCGGTCACCGACCTGCTCGCCGCCCGCAAGTCGGCGGCCGGGCAGCTGATCGCCGCCCGCACCGAGCTGGCCGGGACCGTCGGCGTCCGGTCCGGCGAGGTGACCGACGCCGACCTCGAGGTGCTCGGCACGCTCACCGGTCTGCCCTGGGCGCCCGGCGAGGGCACCAGCACCGCGGCGCTGCCGGACCTGCTGTCCTTCCTCGACTCGGCGCCGGCCCACCTCGGCGCCATCGGGGCGGACACCGCCCAGCTCGGCCGGTTGCTCGGTCTGCCCGAGAATGGCCTCGCCCTGGGTCGGGCCCGCGCCTACGCCGAGCTCGCCCTGCTGGCCGAGAACCCGGCCAAGCCACAGCCCGGATGGCTCAACCCCGCCCGGCAGCCGGCGGTCGCCGAATCGATCGCCGTGCTCGCCCCGCTGACCGACCAGGTCCGCCGGCACCGGCAGAGCCTGAACGGGGTGTTCACCGATCAGGCCCTCGCGCTGGACCTGGCCGCCTTGAGCGTTCGGTTCACCCGTGACCACCGCGGGTTCGGCCGGTTCAGCGGCCAGGCCCGGGCCGACCGGCGCACCCTGCGGGAGGTGACGGTCGGCGGGAAGGTGGATCGGCGGCTGCTGGAGCGGCTGCCGGATGCGGTGGCCTGGCAGGCAGCGGTGCGGGAGCTGGAGAGTCGGGAGCGGCAGTTCGCGCCGCCGCTGGAGGCGGCCTACCGACGGCTGGACACCGACTTCGCCCGGCTCGGCAGCGCTCTGGAGGTCGCCCGCCGGGCCGCCACGCTGGCCGGGGCCGCGGTCGACCCTGCCCGGCTGGTCCGGCAACTGGCGGACGGGGGAGCGCCCGACCCGGGGCTGACCCTGATCGCGCGGCGGCTCACCGATCAGGTCGCTGGCTGGATTCGTTCCACCACCGCACATCTCGACCCGCCGGCGATCCGGCAGATCGAGCATCTCACGCTCGACGATACCGCCCGCTGGTGCACCGCCCGGGCGGCCGACCTGCGTGGTCCGGCCGCGGCCGCCGGACGGGTGGCCGAGCTCGCCGGGCGGCCCCTGGCCCTCGCGCAGGCCCGGTCGGCGCTGGCCGCGGCCCGCCGGCTGGCCGAGGTCGGCGCCGCCCTCGACCGGACCAGCGCGGAGGACGCCCGCCTGCTCGGACCCGTCTACGCCGGGGCCGACACGGACTGGGCCGTCCTGGACGCGACGCTGGAGTGGGCCGTTCAGGTCCGGGACGCCGTCGGCGGTCCGCTCAATCCGGTCACCGCGCAACGGCTGTCGTCCCTCACCCTGGACGCCGCGCTGTTGACCAACGCGATGGATGACTGGGCGCGGTCCCGGGGTCGGGTGCTCACGGCCTTCACCGCGGAGCGGTCGGATGAGCTGATCGCCGAGCTCGACGTCGACGTGCGGGAATCCGCCCAGGCGCTGCGGGAGATGGCCGACTGCGCCCATCGGGACATCGCGGAATGGTGCGCGTTCGCCACCGAACGGGCCGCGCTGGCCGATCTGCAGCTGGCCGGTGCGGTGGACGCGACGGCGGCGGCCCGGTTGCCGGCCGATCAGGTCGCCGGCGCGATCGAGGCTGCCGCCCTGCGGGCCTGGCTGGACACGACCATCGAGCGGGACGACCGGCTGCGTCGGTACCAGGCCGCCGAGCGGGACGCACTGGTGGCGCAGTACCGGGACCTGGACCGCCGCATCGTGAATCAGGCGAACACCCTGGTCGCCGCCGCCTGCGGGGAGCGACGTCCCCGGTCGCTGACCGGTCGGCCCGCCCAGGTCATCACCCGGGAAGCCAACAAGAAGAGCCGGCACAAACCCATCCGGCAGCTGCTCGACGAGGTCGGCTCCCTGATCACCGAACTCAAACCCTGCTTCATGATGAGCCCACTGACCGTCTCCACCTTCCTGACCCCGGCGATGCGATTTGACGCGGTCATCTTCGACGAGGCGTCGCAGGTGGTTCCGGCCGACGCGGTGAACTGCATCTATCGCGGTGCCCAGCTGATCGTCGCGGGCGACCAGAAGCAGCTGCCGCCCACCGACTTCTTCGCCCGCGCCGACGATCCGGAGACGGACCAGGCCGATGACGACGCCGCCCCGGACTCCTTCCAATCGGTGCTCGACCTGTGCAAGGCCGCCGGGGGCCTGCGGTCGTTGCCGCTGACCTGGCACTACCGCAGCCGGCACGAGGACCTGATCACCTACTCCAACTACCGCTTCTACGACGGCACGCTGCGCACCTTCCCCGGTGCGGTCTTCGACAGCGCCGATCTCGGCGTCGAGCATTACCTGGTGGACGGGCGGTACCGGCGCGGCGGGGCCCGTGACAATCCGGTGGAGGCCCGCAAGGTCGTCGAACTCGTCGCGCACCACGTGCGGACCCGGCCGGGCCGGTCGCTGGGTGTGGTCACGTTCTCCACCGCGCAGGAGGACGCCGTCCGCGCGGCGATCGAGAATTCCGGACGACCCGAGATCGTCGAGTTGCTGGACCACCGCGACCGGCTGGACGGGTTCTTCGTCAAGAGCCTGGAAAACGTCCAGGGAGACGAGCGGGACGTCATCATCTTCAGCGTCGGGTACGGGCCCGACGAGAACGGCACGTTCACCATGAATTTCGGCCCGCTGAACCGCGAGGGAGGCTGGCGCCGGCTGAACGTCGCGATCACCCGGGCCCGGCGACGGGTGGAGATCGTCAGCTCGTTCAAGCCGGCTCAGATCACCGGGGTGGCTTCGGCCGGTCCGCTGCACCTGCGGGGCTACCTGGATTTCGCGGCGCGCGGGTCGGCGGCCCTGGTCCACGACGCCCCGGCCCGGGATTCCGGGGCCCCGGACGGGTTCGAGATGCAGGTCGCCCAGGTCATCCGCGCCTGGGGATACCCGGTGCACGCGAGGGTCGGTGCCGCCGGCTATCGCGTCGATCTGGCCGTGCGGCATCCGGACCGGCCCGGTGAGTACCTCCTCGGAATCGAGTGCGACGGAGCTGCCTACCGTTCCGCGTCCACCGCGCGCGACCGGGACCGGTTGCGGGATCAGGTGCTGCGCGGCCTGGGCTGGCGGATCCACCGGATCTGGGGAATCAGTTGGTGGCGGGACCGCTCGACGCAGGAGGCGCGGCTGCGGGCCGCACTGGATCAGGCGATGACCGCCGCCGACGAGCACCGGGATGCGGACGGCGGCTCCCGCACCGCGGCGACAGATCGGGAAGTGGCTCCCCAGGCGGAGATCCGCTTCGACGACCTCGATCCCGCGGCGGTGCCGGCCTGGGCCGAGCCGTACCGGGCGGCCCCGGCCCCGGCGGTGGGGCCCGCCCACGACCCGCGGTCCCCCGAGGCTCGCCCGGGGTTGCGCCGGTTCTTCGAGGCGGTCATCGCGGTGGAGGCGCCGGTGCACGAGACCGTGCTGTTCACCCGCCTGCGCGACGCATGGAAGATCGGCCGGATGGGCGCGCAGATCCGGTCGAACGCCGAACATGTGCTGTCCCGGGTCCACGTGGACGGGCGGGACGTGGCTCGCGACCCCGCGGGTTTCTACCGGATCGACGGGCGCGAATTGACGGTCGTCCGGGTGCCGGCCGGTGCCGACGGATCCCGCCCGGTGCTGTCGATCCCGCCGGAGGAGATCGATCTGGCCGTCGTCGGCACCGTCCGGGACGCCATTGTCATCGAGGAGGAGCAGCTGTCCGTCGCGGTCGCCAGGCTGTTCGGTTGGCAGCGGTCCGGGCCCGACATCCAGAACGCGATCGCCGCGTCGATCTCCCGGATGATCGGGCAGGACCGGATCCGGCGCAACGAACGGCGGGAGCTGCGCGCCGCGCCGCAGTGACGCGGGACCCGTTGGAACCGCAAAGCGTCCGGTCGCCACGGTCGACCGGACGCCTCGCGGCCGGGCTGGGTCAGCGGCGGGCGTCCGGGGCGGCGACGTTCCGCCGCTCCGCGACCGGCGACGCCGCGGCATCCCGCCGGAAGGCGGGATCGTCGGCCAGGTCCCGGTTCTTGGTCTCCGAATAGGTGCCGACCGCGAGCACGGTGATCACCGAGGCCAGGGTGACGTAGACGGCGACGGCGTATCCGCTGCCGAATCCGGTGTACAGGGCGACCGCCACGACCGGGGCCAGGCCGCCGGCCAGGATCGAGGCGAGCTGGTAACCGACCGAGACGCCGGAGTACCGGACCCGGGTGCCGAACAGTTCGGACAGGAAGGCCGCCTGCGGTCCGTACATGGCCCCGTGGAACAGCAGTCCGCCGACCACCGCGACGACGGTGAGCGGGAAGCTCTTGGTGTCGATCAGGAAGATGAACACGAACGACCACACGGCCACGCCGACCGCACCGAACAGGTACAGCGGCTTGCGCCCGAAGCGGTCCGACAGGGCGCCCCAGATCGGGATGGTCACGAAGTGCACCGCCGCGCCGATCAGCACCGCGTTGAGCACGAACGAGCTGGACGCCGTGTGGTCCGGCGGGTTCTTGGTCAGGTACGTGACGATGACGACGGTGAAGATGTAGTAGGAGACGTTCTCGGCGAAACGGGCGCCCATCGCGGTGAACACCTCGCGCGGGTACTTGCGGAACACCTCGACGATCGGCATGTGCGCCTTCGCGTCGGCATCCGCGCCCGCCGCGGCCGCCTGTGCGGCTGCTTGATCTGCGGCCTGCCGGAACACCGGGGACTCCTCGATGGACAGCCGGATGAACAGGCCGATGATCACCAGGACGGCGGACATCAGGAACGGGATCCGCCAGCCCCAGGACAGGAACGCCTCCTCGGACTGCACCAACGCGAGCAGCGCCAGCAGGCCGTTGGCCATCAACTGACCCAGTGGCACCCCGGCCTGCGGCCAGCTCGCCCAGTAACCGCGGCGCCGCTTGTCGCCGTACTCCGACACGATCAGCACCGCGCCGCCCCACTCGCCGCCGAGGCCGAAACCCTGCACCAGACGCAGCACGATCAGCAGGATGGGCGCCACCACCCCGATCGTGGCGTACCCGGGCAGCAACCCGATGAGGAAGGTGGAGAGCCCCATCATCACCAGGCTGATGACGAGAAGCTTCTTGCGACCCAGGATGTCGCCGTAGTGGCCGAAGACCAGACCGCCGATCGGCCGGGCGATGAACCCGATCGCGAAGGTGCCCAGGGCCAGCAGCACGCCGACCGCGGGGTCGCTGGCCGGGAAGAAGACCTTGGGGAACACCAGGGCGGCGGCGACGCCGTACAGGAAGAAGTCGTACCACTCCACCGTCGTGCCGGCCATGCTGGCCGAGACGACCTTGACGATCGTCGACCGGCTGGGCGGTGACGCGGCGGTCGGTGGTGTGGTCGGTGAGTTCGTCATTGATCCTCCGGAAGTGGGCTATGGCCCGCGGGTTCCACGACGGCGCGCGCATGCGTGGAACGGTCGGGCGCAGAACTGCGGGTCACGCTACGACTGCCGGTCGAGGCGAACAGCGGGTCGGCGACACATGGTTACCCCGGACCATGTGTGTCGAACCCACTGTCATGACGTCCTGCGGCAGCACCCGGCAGACCCCTACCGGGTGCCGCGGCGGCCGCGACGGTGTGGGATGGCGATCGTGCGCACTCCCGCCCGAACGGACGTCGTCGTCGTCGGCAACGTCGGCATCGACACCAATGTGTACCTCGCGCCCGGAGCCGTGCTGGCGCAGGTGGTGCAGGCGGAGGGTCAGTTCGCCACCGACCTGGACTACGTCGGGCAGGCGGGTGGATTCACCAGTCGCGGCTTCGCCCGGCTCGGCCGGCGCACCGCGTTCATCGGCCACGTCGGCGCCGACCCGTTGGGCCACTGGGTCCGGGACGAACTGACCGCCGACGGCATCGACCTGACCGGCCTGGGCATCGACCCGACCGGGACCGCGCGCAGCGTGAACCTGATGGCGGCCGACGGGTCCCGGGTCAATTTCTACGACGGTCGCGGGCATCTGAGCCTCACCGTCGATCCGGTCCTGGCCGCCCGGGTCCTGACCGGCGCCCGGCTGGCCCTGTTCCACCTGCCGAACTGGGCCCGTCGGCTGCTCCCCGTGGCCCGCGCGGCCGGCGCGGTGGTCGCCTGCGACCTGCAGGACGTGCGCGACCCGGACGACACCTACCGCCGCGACTTCGTCGCCGCCGCCGACATCCTGTTCGTCTCGGCCGCCCACCACCCCGACCCGGATGCGTTGCTGCGTCACCTGCTGTCCGCCGGACCCGCCCGGCTGGTGGTGTGCGGGCGTGGCCGGGACGGCGTGCTGGTGGCGACCGGCGACGGGATCGAGTCGTTCCCGCCGCCGGCCCTGCCGACCGGCGTCGACCTGCCCGTCGTGGACACCAACGGCGCCGGTGACGCGCTGGCCGTCGGCTTCCTGGACGCCTATGTCCTGCAGGGCGCCTCGATCGCCGACGCCGTGCGGCGCGGCCAGCTCGGCGCGCGCTGGACCTGCGCGCAGCGGGCCAGCAGCAGCGACCTCATCACTCCTGCCCGACTGGCCCACCTGATCGGGTCCACCGACCGGCCAGGGCGGGTAGGATCACCTGACGAAGCACCCAGCGCTGAGGTCTGACTTGCCCCCGCGCGGCATCCATCGCCGCCGGAACCGGGAGACGGACCGGCGCCCGCTCGGCCATCCGGGCCGGGACGGGCGTTCAGCCCTGACCGTATCGCCAGACGATTTGCTGCTGCCCGGCCCGACGGGTAGCCTGATCGATCGGCCCGGTCCTGCTGGGTCGCTGTTGTGTGCCCTCGATCCGGCCGGTCGGGACCAGCTCGCGGCAGCACTCGCAGTCACCTCATGGCCCAGCACGGCCTCGTCGCGAAGGAAGAAGTCAGCAGCGCATGCCCACGATCCAGCAGTTGGTCCGCAAGGGCCGCACCGACAAGATCGGTAAGACCAAGACGCCCGCTCTCAAGGGCAGCCCGCAGCGGCGCGGTGTGTGCACCCGCGTCTACACGACCACCCCGAAGAAGCCGAACTCGGCGCTGCGCAAGGTGGCCCGGGTGAAGCTGACCAGCCTCGTCGAGGTCACCGCCTATATCCCGGGTGAGGGCCACAACCTGCAGGAACACTCCATCGTGCTGGTCCGCGGCGGCCGGGTGAAGGACCTGCCGGGCGTTCGCTACAAGATCGTGCGCGGCGCGCTGGACACCCAGGGCGTCAAGAACCGCAAGCAGGCCCGCAGCCGTTACGGCGCGAAGAAGGAGAAGAGCTGACATGCCCCGCAAGGGTCCCGCTCCGCGTCGGCCGCTGGTCGCCGACCCGGTCTACAACTCCCCGCTGGTCACCCAGCTGGTGAACAAGGTGCTGCTCGACGGCAAGCGCTCGATCGCCCAGTCGATCGTCTACGGCGCGATGGAAGGTGCCCGGGAGAAGACCGGCAGCGATCCGGTCGTCATCCTCAAGCGTGCGCTGGACAACGTCCGCCCGGCCCTGGAGGTCAAGAGCCGCCGCGTCGGTGGCGCCACCTACCAGGTGCCGATCGAGGTCAAGCCGGCCCGGTCCACCACGCTGGCGCTGCGCTGGATCGTGGGTTACTCCAAGGCCCGCCGGGAGAAGACGATGACCGAGCGGCTGATGAACGAGCTGCTGGACGCGTCCAACGGGCTGGGCGCCTCCGTCAAGCGGCGCGAGGACACGCACAAGATGGCCGAGTCGAACAAGGCCTTCGCGCATTACCGCTGGTGACGTAGTCGTGCACGGACATGAGGCACGAGTGTTCGTGCACGACGAAGTCGGCCAGCGGCAATGTGGATCCGCCGCTGGTGACGTAGTCGTGCACGGACATGCGGCACGAGTGTTCGTGCACGACGAAGTCGGCCAGCGGCAATTCGGATCCGCCGCTGGTGACGTCGTCGTGCACGGACGGCGCCGACGGGCCGGCAGGGAATATCGAACGCCCGTCCGGCGCTGAACCTGTGCTGCGCGCACTCCGCGCGCCAAGCGGGCGCGACCGCAATCGGGCACGATTCGAAGGCAGCCCGATTCCATCCGTCCCACCGGACGAAAACTCTCGAGACGAGGCAGGGAACCACCGTGGCCAGCAGCCCTCTGGACAAGGTCCGCAACATCGGGATCATGGCCCACATCGACGCGGGCAAGACCACCACCACCGAGCGCATCCTGTTCTACACCGGCATCACGTACAAGATCGGCGAGGTCCACGAGGGCGCCGCGGTCATGGACTGGATGGAGCAGGAGCAGGAGCGGGGCATCACCATCACCTCCGCGGCCACGACCACGTCGTGGAAGGGCCACAAGATCAACATCATCGATACGCCCGGCCACGTCGACTTCACGGTCGAGGTCGAGCGGTCGTTGCGGGTGCTGGACGGTGCCGTCGCGGTGTACGACGGGGTGGCCGGGGTCGAGCCGCAGACCGAGCAGGTCTGGCGGCAGGCCGAGAAGTACAAGGTCCCGCGGATGTGCTTCGTCAACAAGCTCGACCGCACGGGGGCCAACTTCTTCCGGTGCGTCGACATGATGGTCGAGCGGCTGGGTGCGACGCCGGCCGTGCTGCAGATCCCGATCGGCGCCGAGGGTGACTTCATCGGGGTCGTCGACCTGCTGCAGATGCGGGCACTGACCTGGCGCGGCGAGACCGTCAAGGGTGAGGACTACGCCGTCGAGGACATTCCCGCCGACCTGCAGGCGCAGGCCGACGAGTACCGGGAAAAGCTCATCGAGACCGTCGCCGAGAACGACGACGAGGTGATGGAGCTGTACCTGGGCGGCGAAGAGGTGCCGCTGGACGTGCTGAACGCGGCGATCCGCCGGGCGACCATCGCCGGCAAGATCAACCCGGTCGTCACCGGTTCGGCGTTCAAGAACAAGGGCGTCCAGCCGATGCTCGACGCGGTGGTGAACTACCTGCCGTCGCCGCTGGACATCGGCGCGATCGAGGGGACCCTGCCGGACGGGGTCACCCCGGCGGAGCGGCAGCCCGACCCGGATGCCGAGTTCGCCGGTCTGGCGTTCAAGGTCGCCACCGACCCGCACCTGGGCAAGCTGACCTTCGTCCGCGTGTACTCGGGCACCCTCAATTCGGGCAGCCAGGTCGTCAACGCGACCAAGGATCGCAAGGAGCGGATCGGCAAGATCTACCAGATGCACGCGAACAAGCGTGAGGAGCTGGCGAGCGTGCACGCCGGCGACATCTGCGCGGTCATGGGCCTCAAGCAGACGACCACCGGCGACACGCTGGCGGACCCGCAGCACCAGATCGTGCTCGAGTCGATGACCTTCCCGGATCCGGTGATCTCGGTGGCCATCGAGCCCAAGACCAAGAGCGACCAGGAAAAGCTCGGCACCGCGATCCAGAAGCTGGCCGAGGAAGACCCGACGTTCAAGGTCAAGAACGACGAGGAGACCGGTCAGACGGTCATCTCCGGCATGGGCGAGCTGCACCTGGACATCCTGGTCGACCGGATGCGCCGCGAGTTCAAGGTCGAGGCCAACATCGGCAAGCCCCAGGTGGCCTACCGCGAGACCATCCGCGGCACCGTGGAGAAGTACAGCTACACCCACAAGAAGCAGACGGGTGGGTCGGGCCAGTACGCGAAGATCCTGATCACCATGGAACCGCTGGACCTCGAGGCCACCGACGGCGCGACCTACGAGTTCGTCAACGCGGTCACCGGCGGGCGTATCCCGAAGGAGTACATCCCGTCGGTGGATGCCGGGGCCCAGGACGCGCTGCAGTACGGCGTGCTGGCCGGTTACCCGATGCTCGGGGTGAAGATCACCCTGGTCGACGGGGCCTACCACGAGGTCGACTCATCGGAAATGGCGTTCAAGATCGCCGGATCCATCGCCACCAAGGAGGCCGCCCGGATGGCCAAGCCGGTGCTGCTGGAGCCGCTGATGAGCGTCGAGGTCGTCACCCCCGAGGACAACATGGGCGACGTCATCGGTGACCTGAACTCCCGGCGCGGGCAGATCCAGTCGATGGACGAGCGGTCCGGCGCTCGCGTGGTCACCGCGCTCGTGCCGCTGTCGGAGATGTTCGGCTACGTCGGTGACCTGCGGTCGCGGACCCAGGGTCGGGCGTCGTACTCGATGGTGTTCGATCGCTACGCGGAGGTGCCCGCCAACGTGGCGAAGGAGATCATCGCCAAGGCGACCGGCGAGTGAGCCGGTCGCTGACAACTCCATAACCCGGGGTGCGGATGGCCCCAGTGCGCGGCCATCCGTACCCTGCACAGTCGGGGTGCCGCCGTCCAAACGGGTAGCGGCATCACGGGTCCGGGCCAGCACGGTTCGGTCCAGATCCATCCACACCGCCTGACGAGCTCGACTGTCCAACCGGCACAGAGTCATAAGGCGCAACGAACAGTCCTGAGGAGGACAGCAGTGGCGAAGGCGAAGTTCGACCGGAGCAAGCCGCACGTCAACATCGGCACCATCGGTCACGTCGACCATGGCAAGACGACGCTGACCGCGGCGATCACCAAGGTGCTGCACGACAAGTACCCGACCCTGAACGAGGTCTCCGCCTTCGATCAGATCGACAAGGCCCCCGAAGAGCGTCAGCGCGGCATCACCATCAACATCGCGCACGTCGAGTACCAGACCGAGAAGCGGCACTACGCCCACGTGGACGCCCCCGGTCACGCCGACTACATCAAGAACATGATCACCGGTGCGGCCCAGATGGACGGCGCCATCCTGGTGGTCGCGGCGACCGACGGCCCGATGCCGCAGACCAAGGAGCACGTGCTGCTGGCCAAGCAGGTCGGTGTGCCCTACATCCTGGTCGCCCTGAACAAGGCCGACATGGTCGACGACGAGGAGATCCTGGAGCTCGTCGAGCTCGAGGTCCGCGAGCTGCTGTCGGCGCAGGACTTCGACGAGGACGCGCCGGTCATCCGCACCTCCGGCCTGAAGGCGCTGGAGGGTGACCCGAAGTGGGTCGCCACCGTCGAGGAGCTGATGACCGCGGTCGACGAGTCGATCCCGGACCCGGTCCGCGACATCGAGAAGCCGTTCCTGATGCCGATCGAGGACGTCTTCACCATCACCGGTCGCGGCACCGTGGTGACCGGCAAGGTCGAGCGTGGCCAGGTCAAGGTCAACGAGACCGTGGAGATCGTCGGCATCAAGCCGAAGTCGTTCACCACCACCGTCACCGGCGTCGAGATGTTCCGCAAGCTGCTCGACTCCGGCCAGGCCGGTGACAACGTCGGTCTGCTGCTGCGCGGCACCAAGCGCGAGGAGGTGGAGCGTGGCCAGGTCGTCGTCAAGCCGGGCTCGATCACCCCGCACACCGAGTTCGAGGCGCAGGTCTACATCCTGGGCAAGGACGAGGGCGGACGGCACACGCCGTTCTTCAACAACTACCGCCCGCAGTTCTTCTTCCGCACCACCGACGTGACCGGCGTGGTGAACCTCCCCGAGGGCACCGAGATGGTCATGCCGGGCGACACCACCGAGATGACCGTTCAGCTGATCCAGCCGATCGCCATCGAGGAGGGCCTGCGCTTCGCCATCCGCGAGGGTGGCCGCACCGTCGGCGCCGGTTCGGTGACCAAGATCGTCAAGTGAGTCCGGGCCGGGTCTGACCCGGACGCCTGCTCCGCGAAGGGCCCGCCGCAACAATGCGGCGGGCCCTTCGTCGTGCGGTGACGCCAGGTCCGCCCATGACCGCCGCCGCGCCGCGGACCTGGCGTGCCGTGAGTGTGCGCCGGCGACGTCGCGGGCCTAGGGGGCGCGGACTACGGCGCGGGCACCAGCGCCCACTCGCTCCGGCCGTCCGGCTCCGGATAGCGCGGCCAGTACAGCACCGCCTCGGCCACCTCGCCGCCCCCTGGCAGCCCGACGTGCAGCAGCAGGCCCGCGCCGTCGGCCACCCACTCGGCGGACAGCTCGCCGACGCCCACGTCGCCCAACTCGTCCCACGGACCGTCGCCGGCGTCGTCGGCCGGCCGGAGCAGCCGGTGGACGACCTGACCGTCGTTCCGGAGGGCGAACACCGACACGGCGCCGGAGTCGGATGTGAGGGTGGTCAGTTCCGCGCTGATCCGCCGCCCGATCGGACGCGGGTCGCCCACCGCCCGGCCGTCGGACAGGCCGACGATCCACAGCACTCCGTCCGGGTCGGCGGTCAGCAGAACGAGCCGACCGGTCGGCGCAGCCACGTGCAGCCCCACCGCCCGGACCGGCAGCGGGTCGCCCGGAAGCGGGCCGTCGCTATCCGCCGGCACCGCGAACACCCGCGCCTGCGCGTCGGCCGCGAACACCCACCCGCGACCGGCCGCGTCGGCGATCGCCACGGCGACGGTCGGCACGAGCTCGAACTCGACGACCTCGTCGATCCGGTCGGTCGACCCGGTTGCGCGCAAGACGGCCAACGCGCCGTCAGGGGGCAGCAACGAGGCCGCGACCTGCCCCCGCGGCGACCCGAACAGCGCTCGCCGGCGTGCCGTCAGCATGATCGAATCGCGAACCCGCGGATCGAGTGGGAGCCGCGGCCGCTGCGGAAGCACTTGCCCGTCCAGGAACTTCACCTGCCCCGGCCGGCGGTCGACCTGAACCGCGGCGAACACCGTGTAGGCGAACGCGAAGGATCCGGTCTCCAACGTGAGCGGGACGCGGCGGCCCGTGGCCAGCTCGTCGGTGTCCACCCAGACCGTCACCTCGGCCCGGGCGAGCCCGTCATGTTCCGCGCCGTCGGTGCCGGGCGGGGTCATGCCACGCCGGAAGCCGCCGACGCCGACTCCGGTGAAGAAGCCGCCGTCGTCGTCGTACCCGTCCGCTCGGACCCAGATCTGCCGCGGGGCCCGGGGGCCTACCACGGAACGGCCGACCTCCCGGACGTCGCCGTCGCCGAAGTCCCGGTCGTCGAAGAAGGCGGGGCCGAAATCGGTCGACGGGATCACGCCGCCGGCACCCAGCGCGAAGTGCAGCTCCCCGGTGCCACCCGGGTCGCTGTCGTTGCGCACCCAGATCGAGTCGAAGAACACGGTGACCGTGCGGACTCCGGTGGTCACGGCCACCGACCGGGTCGGGTTCCTGGCCCCGCTGCCCAGCGTCACGCCGCCTTGGGCATTGCGTCGCAGGGCGATGACCTGCACGTCGTAGACCGTCTGTTGGGCCAGGTTCGGCACCGTCAGCCGATGGTGCAGGCCGAAATCCGGCTCCATCGGGGCGGCCACCACCGCGCCGGTGTCCCGCCGCCGCACCAGCAGGTGACCGAAGGCGACGTCCGCCGTGGTGAAGGTGACGGCTATCGATTCGATCCCGACCGAGACGTTCAACTTCTGGATGAACGTCCGGTCCGGGTCCGTCATGTACGCCGCGAGGGGATCCTTTTGGGTGGTGATCGTGGTCAGGCCGAAGGAAGTCTTCCCCTCGACGCTGGTGAGCTCGGCGGTCGCGGTCTGGCCCAGTCCGATCTGGAAGCGGGTGGTTCCGGAGGCCGCCCCCGCGGCCGGGACCGGTGGGCGAACCTTCCCGTCGACCGCGATGGTGACGCGGCCCGGCCGCTTGTCGCCGGTGTCCCAACCGACGTCGACGTCGAGCATCCGCTGCTGCGCGATATCGGGCCAGGTGAAGACCACCGGATTGGGGGTGGCGGTGACGACCGCGACCATCGGACTCCCTCCGGTTGGCGGATCCGGGCCCGGAGATCCCGGGTTGGTGAGGGCCGGTTGATTGGATGGTCTCGCACGCTCCCGGCCGGCGCCCACTGGTTCGCCAGGCAAACGAGGACATCGACCCGATCGTTCGTGTTCGGTCCCCGCGGAAAGCTCCGGACGGGATGAAACGATGAGGGGCATGAGCGAGGCTTGCCGAGCGAATCGGCGGAATGATGCCGTCGGCCGTGTCCGGGTGGCGGAGCGTGCGACGTCCCCGGAAAGGACGGCGGCATGAGCGAGGCTTGCCGAGTGAATCGGCGGAATGATGCCGTCGGCCGTGTCCGGGTGGCGGAGCGTGCGACGTCTCCGGAAAGGACGGCGGCATGAGCGAGGCTTGCCGAGTGAATCGGCGGAATGATGCCGTCGGCCGTGTCCGGGTGGCGGAGCGTGCGACGTCTCCGGAAAGGACGACGGCATGAGCGGACTGTTCGCGCTGCTGGACGACGTCGCGGCGCTGGTGAAGCTGACGGCCTCATCGCTGGACGACATCGCCGGGGCGACCGGCCGGGCCAGTGTGAAGGCGGCCGGGGTGGTGGTCGACGACACGGCGGTCACCCCGCGCTACGTGCAGGGGCTCAAGCCCGAGCGCGAACTGTCGATCATCTGGCGGATCGCCAAGGGTTCCTTGCGGAACAAGCTGTTGATCATCCTGCCGGTGGCCCTGCTGCTGTCGCAGTTCGCACCGGTCCTGCTCACCCCGATCTTGATGATCGGCGGCACGTACCTCTGTTACGAGGGTGCGGAGAAGCTCTGGGAGAAGTTCTCCGGCCATGCCGAGGAGGAGCAGGCCGATTCGGGCGCCGCGGCGGTGGACCCGGCCGAGCACGAGAAGAAGGTCGTCGCGTCGGCGACCCGCACCGACTTCATCCTGTCCGCCGAGATCATGGTGATCGCGCTGGACGAGGTCGCCGATGAGGGCCTGGTGGCCCGGGCGATCATCCTGGCAATCGTTGCGGTGCTCATCACCGCCCTCGTCTACGGCGTGGTCGGGCTGATCGTGAAGATGGACGACGCCGGCCTGGCACTGGCCAAGCGGCCGGGCAAGGCGGTGGCCGGGTTCGGTCGGGGCCTGGTCAAGGCCATGCCGATCGTGCTGGGCACGCTCGCCTGGGTGGGTGTCGTCGCGATGCTCTGGGTCGGCGGGCACATCCTGCTGGTCGGCATGGACGAACTCGGTTTCCACCTGCTCTACGGCTGGGTGCACCACCTCGAGACCGCCGTGCACGACGCGACCGGCGGGTTCGGGGCCACGCTCGGGTGGATCACGAACACGTTCTTCTCGGCCGTGCTCGGCCTGATCGTCGGCGCCATCGTGGTTGCGGTGTTGCATGTTCTGCCATTCGGGCGCAAGCACGCGGCGCACGCTCCGGCGGTCGCCGACGGCGCCGCCGAATCGGCGCCGGCGGGAGCCGCGGCCGAGCTGGCCGGGACCGAGGTGGCCACGGCCACGGGGACGGCGGAGTCCGAACCGGGGGAGCCGGGCCCCGCGGGTCCGGGGACGGCGCCGGTGCAGGGGCAGACCGGGACAACGGGGCCGGCACGGGGGACTTCCGGCCCGGTGGGCGGGGCCGCCGCTCCGTAGTCGCGTCGTCGCGGACGACCGGCCCGGGATCGACCAGGTGGTGTGGTGTGGCGGCCGATCGCCGCCGGGGTGGGACGGGGTCGGCGCTGGGGCCACCCGGCGGTCACCGGCTCGCCGGGTGGACCTCGCGGATCCGCGCGACGTTGAACTCGCGCTGGTCCTCGCGGAGGTGGCACCAGGCGTACAGGTGGTCGCCGATCAGTTCCAGGTCGGAGATCAGGCGCCGGCTGACCCCGCCGGCCGCAGTCTGGTAGGTGATGATCACCGGCAGCTGCTGGTCGATCGCGAAGGCCAGCTGGCGTCGCTCCAGGGGCCTCAACTGCGGCGCGAACAGGTCGACGTATTCCTCGGAGGCACTCGTCGGACTTTCGTGGTCGGAGGTGCCGGCGAGCCGTAGCAACCGACCGGCCAGAGCCAGGGCGTCTTCGGCGGAGCCGGGGCCGGTCGGCCGAGGGGCGGTGCGCCCGGGGGCCAGTCGATCCAGTGGGCGGACGTGCGCACCGGCGCCGGCGGTCCGCTCGGGTGGGGCGGCGGTCCGGTGCAGATCCACCACCCCGTGCTCGTCGGCCGGCACCGGCAGGTACCCGGCCATGCGCAATGCCTCGACAACCACCACCGGTGGCTGCTGGAACACCACGACCTCGACCGTCACCAGGTGCGGTTGCAGATGCTGCACTCGCCGATCGGCGACGACCTCGCGCAGCAGGGCCGGGTCCGCGGATCGCACGCAGCTCGCGGCCGGCAGCACGACCAGGTGCCCGTGCCGCCGGGCGACGTCGGCGATCAGGTAGGTCACGGCCTGCGGCAGATCGGCGTCCACGGCGGGGTCGAGCAGGCCCCGGAGCGCCGTCGTCAGTTCGTCCGCGGTCCACCCCTCGTCGAACGCCCGGCGGACGCCGGCCGGGGACAGCCGCCAGACCACGGCGGCACCCCGACCCTCCCGGTCGGCGCAGGTGTCGAGCAGGGCGCTCACCGAGGCCGACGGCGATCCCGCCACCAGCACGGTGAGGTCCGACCCGAAGCGGGCCGAGGACGTGGCGGCCGGAAGCAGTCCGGCCGCCACCGCCAGCAGCTCACCGGCGTCGCCGTCCAGCAGGCATCGGCCGACCGGGCTCAGTGCCCCGTCGACCAGAACGCCGATCGCGTGCGCCTCTGCCCAGAAGGCCAGGACCGAGGTGCTGTCGGGTGTGGTCAGCGGTCGGTGCCAGGTCAGCTGGCCGGTCAGGGTTGCGGCGTCGCCCGGCGCCCGCTCCGGTCCCAGCTCGTCGATCACGCGCAACGCCGCACCGCGCAGGTCCGCCGCCGAACCGTCGGCCACTCGCCGGCCGATCGCCGGCACCGCCTTGCCGTCACCGTCCCGGCCGATCGTAGGGTGGACCGGCAGGGTCCACCAGATCGCCACCAGGTCGGCGTACCGCTCGCCGGGTTCGGCGGCCCGCCAGGCCGCGGCGGCGGGCGCGAGTCCCACTTCGCCGTCGGTACCGGCCAGCGCGCCGAGATCACGAAGCAACTCGAGATCGAATCGCACCCGGGATTCGTCGGCGCCGATGGCCTTGCCGATCTTGACCAGCTCCCGGTTGCCGACTCCGCCGGCCTTGAGTGCGGCGGCCGGGCTGCGGCCGAGCCGGTCGATGAGGGTGGCGACGGACTGGGTGGCCTCGGCGGCGGCCGCCGCGGTTCCGCGGTCGATGGCCTCCGGGGTCACGGCGTGTGCCGCGTAGTCCGGTGGCCGTGGGGTGAACGGCAGCCGGGTGCGCGCACCCATGACGGCCAGCACCACCTCGACCGGTACCTCAGGGGCGTAGTACTGCCCGCCGAACAGCAATCCCCGGCGGCGGGCCCAGGTCTCGCCCTCCAGGGCGACCCGTCCCCGGGGTGGCACCGGCTCGCCGCGGGCCTGCGCCGCGGCCAACACCTCCAGGTGCGAGCGGGCGGCCGCAGGTGCACCGGCCAGCGATGCTCGCACCCGGTCCGGGTCGGTGAGCAGCTCGACCAGCCGGCCGATCAGCGCCGCCCGGCTGCCCGAGGTCGGCAGGCCGCACGCGCCGGCCGTCGCGGCAACCTCCGCCCGGCCGAGACGCTCGAGCAGGAGCGTGACGGGCACCCCGATCCCCATCGGGCGGGGGATGAGCTCCTCGAGCGCGGGGTTGTGTCGCAGCCGGTCACCGTCGAACCAGACCGCCGCCAGATCGGACAGGCGATCCAGGTGGGCCATCACCGCGGCGTCACGATCGCCGGGCTCGCCGGCGTCCGGCAGCAGCCCGAGCAGGGCCGGCACGGTGGTGCTCGGGCCGAGGGCGACGATCCCGTGGCACAGCTGCAGGCACGGTGCGGGGACCTGCTGCAGGGCGCGGTTGAGCGAGACCGCGCCGGCGAGCCGCTCGGCCAGGTCGGCCAGGTCGGCGATCGGTGCCCCCCAGGTGGCATCAGGCCGTTGGCGCAGCATGTCGGCCAGCTGCTCGGGCGAGCGGGTGGCCAGGAAGTCGGCCATCGCCCCGGCTGTGCTCACCGGCCCATTCAACCGCCCGACCCGGCCCGGATCGAGGGAGGCCCCGACCATCGGCGGGACCGGGATCGGCCAAGATCGACCCAACTTGAAGTCACCCCCGGATCTGCGGCATACTGTTCCGGTTGCCCTGAGCCGGGTGCGCACTGTCGTGCGGTCTCGATCAGGGTGTGGCAGTACCGAAGCAGAGCACTGAAAGCATGTCTCGCGCTCATCCGAGCGCGGCCGGTCCTGGTGTTCGCCGTGGTGGCGGACGCATGACCCGGTGGGGCGACACGCCCGACCGCGTGGACCGGTGAACCCGGACAGACTGAACAGCGGCGGCGGACTCCGGTTCGCCCGAACGAGTGCGCGGATCTGTTCGCGCGTCCACGGCGCAGGGCCGTGTACGGGCGGGCGGAGAACCGCACGGGCGGTGCGCGAGCACCGGTGAGCACGGCGGATCCTCCGCCGCGAGTGATGTACAGCGCGAGCAGTTCGCGCCGAACGAGAGGGACGGCAAGCGTGGCGGGACAGAAGATCCGCATCCGGCTCAAGGCCTACGACCATGAGGCGATCGACGCGTCGGCACGCAAGATCGTCGAGACGGTGACCCGTACGGGCGCCCGGGTGGTCGGCCCGGTGCCGCTGCCCACCGAGAAGAACGTGTACTGCGTGGTGCGGTCCCCGCACAAGTACAAGGACTCGCGCGAGCACTTCGAGATGCGCACGCACAAGCGGCTGATCGACATCCTCGACCCGACGCCGAAGACCGTCGACGCCTTGATGCGCATCGACCTGCCGGCGTCCGTGGACGTCAACATCCAGTAGGGGATCGGCGCGCCCGCCCGCGGCAGGTTGGCCGCCGGCGGCGCGGTCCCCACGTTCACGTCCACCGCCCCCCGGGGCGCCATGGCACAGCACAGGAGATGGGTAGTACCAACATGGCAGAAGCGATCAAGGGAATCCTGGGCCACAAGCTCGGGATGACCCAGGTCTTCGACGAGGCCAACCGTGTCGTTCCGGTCACCGTCGTCGCGGCCGGTCCGGTCGTGGTCACCGCCGTGCGCACCCCGGAGACCGACGGCTACAGCGCGGTGCAGTTCGCGTTCGGCGCCATCGATCCGCGCAAGGTGACCAAGCCGGCCGCCGGCCAGTTCGTCAAGGCCGGCGTGACGCCGCGCCGCCACCTGGTCGAGCTGCGCACCGACGACGTGTCGGGGTACAGCGTGGGCCAGGAGCTCACCGCGGCCGAGGTGTTCGACGCCGGCGCGGTCGTCGACGTCACCGGCACCAGCCGGGGCAAGGGCACCGCGGGCGTCATGAAGCGCCACGGCTTC
Source organism: Nakamurella sp. (assembly GCA_044223435.1). GTDB lineage: Bacteria > Actinomycetota > Actinomycetes > Mycobacteriales > Nakamurellaceae > Nakamurella. The sequence goes on along the minus strand of JBGALY010000005.1, from coordinate 143,456 downwards.
GCCGGCCTCGGCGCCGGTCACGGCGTGCAGCGCAAGCACCGCTCGCCGGGTTCCATCGGCGGCTGCTCCACCCCCGGCCGGGTCTTCAAGGGCCTGCGGATGGCCGGTCGGATGGGTAACGAGAAGGTGACCGTGCAGAACCTCACGGTGCACGCGATCGACGCCGACAAGGGCCTGGTCCTGATCCACGGCGCGGTGCCCGGCCCCAAGGGCGGTCTCGTGTTGATCAAGTCCGCCGTCAAGAACCAGAGCAAGGTGGGTGCCTGATGACCACCGTCCAGATCACCGGACCGGCCGGCGAGGCGGGTGAGGTCGTCGAGCTGCCTGCCGCCGTTTTCGACGTCCAGGCCAACGTCCCGCTGATGCACCAGGTCGTGGTGGCCCAGTTGGCCGCCGCCCGCCAGGGCACGCACAAGGCCAAGACCCGGGGCGAGGTGTCCGGCGGCGGCAAGAAGCCGTACCGGCAAAAGGGAACGGGCCGGGCACGGCAAGGCAGTACCCGCGCGCCGCAGTTCACCGGTGGTGGCGTCGTGCACGGTCCGGTGCCGCGCGACTACACCCAGCGGACCCCGAAGAAGATGAAGGCGGCCGCACTGCGGGGCGCCCTGTCCGACCGGGCCCGCGGCGGCAATGTGCACGTGCTCGAGTCCCTCGCGGTCGACGGCACGCCGTCCACCAAGAAGGCCCTCGCCGCCCTGAACACCGTCTCCACCGCCCGCAAGATCCTCGTGGTGCTGCAGTTCGGTGACGAGATCGGCTGGAAGAGCCTGCGCAACGTGCCCTCGGTGCACCTGTTGTGGGCCGGCCAGCTCAACACCTACGACGTGCTCGACAGCGACGACGTGGTGTTCACCAAGGCGGCGCTCGACGAGTTCCTGTCCGCGGCCGGGCACAGCCTGCAGGCCGCTCCGGCCGGTACCGGCCGGCACGCGGCGGCCGAGGAGCCGGCCCCTGCGGCCGTCGCCACCGACGTCGCCGTCGCCACCGACGCTGATGACGAACAGGAGGAGGAGAAGTGATCCCCGATCCTCGCGACATCATCATTCGGCCGATCGTCTCCGAGAAGAGCTACGGCCTGCTGGAGTCCGGCAGCTACACCTTCGAGGTGCGGCCCGACGCCAACAAGACGCAGATCAAGATCGCCATCGAGAAGATCTTCGACGGGGTCAAGGTCGTCTCGGTGAACACGATCAACCGGCAGGGCAAGCGCAAGCGCACCCGCACCGGCTACGGCCAGCGCAAGGCCACCAAGCGGGCCATCGTCACGCTGTCCGGCGACAGCAAGCCGATCGACGTCTTCAGCGGCGCCTGAGGTAAGGGACTACAGAACCAATGGGTATCCGTAAGTACAAGCCGACGACCCCGGGTCGCCGCGGCGCCTCGGTCGCCGACTTCAGTGAGGTCACCCGGAGCACTCCGGAGAAGTCGCTGGTTCGTCCGCTGCACTCCAAGGGCGGCCGGAACGTGCACGGCCGGGTCACCGCCCGGCACCAGGGCGGCGGGCACAAGCGTGCCTACCGGGTGATCGACTTCCGGCGCGCGGAGAAGGACGGCGTGCCGGCGAAGGTCGCGCACATCGAGTACGACCCGAACCGCACCGCCCGGATCGCGCTGCTGCACTTCGCCGACGGCGACAAGCGCTACATCATCGCGCCGAACCGGCTGAGCCAGGGCGACACGGTCGAGACCGGCCCGGGCGCCGACATCAAGCCGGGCAACAACCTGCCGCTGCGCAACATCCCGGTCGGCACCGTGGTGCATGCGATCGAGCTGCGGCCCGGCGGTGGCGCCAAGATCGCCCGGTCCGCCGGCGCCAAGGTGCAGCTGGTCGCCAAGGACGGTCCGTATGCCCAGCTGCGCATGCCGTCCGGGGAGATCCGCAACGTCGACGTGCGCTGCCGGGCCACCGTCGGCGAGGTCGGCAACGCCGAGCAGGCCAACATCAACTGGGGCAAGGCCGGCCGCATGCGCTGGAAGGGCAAGCGTCCGCACGTGCGCGGCGTCGCCATGAACCCGGTCGACCACCCGCACGGCGGTGGCGAGGGCAAGACCTCGGGCGGGCGGCACCCGGTGAACCCGGCGGGCAAGCCGGAGGGCCGTACCCGCCGGCCGAACAAGGAAAGCGACAAGCTCATCGTGCGTCGCCGGCGCAAGGGCAAGAAGCGGTGACCGTGAGAGCAGTGATGTCAGCACACAACCAGTCCATCGAGTACGGAGCAGGAAGGTAGGGACGGGATGCCCCGCAGTCTCAAGAAGGGCCCGTTCGTCGACGACCACCTGCTCAAGAAGGTGGATACGGCGAACGACAAGAACTCCAAGGCCGTGATCAAGACCTGGTCGCGCCGGTCGACGATCATCCCCGACATGCTCGGGCACACGATCGCGGTGCACGACGGCCGCAAGCACGTCCCGGTGTTCGTCACCGAGTCGATGGTCGGCCACAAGCTGGGCGAATTCGCTCCGACGCGGACCTTCAAGGGCCACGTGAAGGACGACCGCCGGTCGCGGCGCGGTTAGGAGACGTTTCAGACATGAGTGAGACCAACGAGGTGACCGAGCTGCCCCGCAGTTCGGCCACCCTCCGGTACGCGCGGCTGACGCCGATGAAGGCCCGCCGCGTGGTCAACCTGATCCGCGGCCGCTCGGCGGTCGACGCCGCGTCCATCCTGCGGTTCGCCCCGCAGGCGGCCAGCGAGCCGGTGGCCAAGTTGCTGGCCTCCGCCGTCGCCAACGCGGAGAACAACCAGGGGCTGGACCCGGAGTCGCTGATCGTCGACCGGGTGTACGTGAACGAGGGTCCGACGCTCAAGCGGTTCCAGCCGCGGGCCCAGGGCCGGGCGTTCCGCATCCGCAAGCGGACCAGCCACATCACCATCGAGCTCGTCTCGGTGAGTGCCGATCAGTCCAACGGTCGCAAGGCCGGCCGGAATGCGAAGGGAAGGACCCGGTAGTGGGTCAGAAGATCAATCCACACGGGTTCCGGCTGGGCATCACCACCGACTGGAACTCGCGGTGGTACGCGGACAAGTCCTACGCCGACTACGTGGCCGAGGACGTGCAGATCCGCAAGCTGATGAGCAAGGGCATGGAGCGGGCCGGCATCTCCAAGGTGGAGATCGAGCGGACCCGGGACCGGGTGCGGGTGGACATCCACACCGCCCGTCCGGGGATCGTCATCGGTCGCCGCGGCGCCGAGGCCGACCGCATCCGCGGGCAGCTGGAGAAGCTGACCGGCAAGCAGGTGCAGCTGAACATCCTCGAGGTGCGCAACCCCGAGTCCGACGCGCAGCTGGTTGCCCAGGGCGTCGCGGAGCAGCTGTCCAACCGGGTCAGCTTCCGCCGGGCGATGCGCAAGTCGATGCAGTCGGCGCAGCGCTCGCCGAACGTCAAGGGCATCCGGATCCAGTGCTCCGGCCGTCTGGGTGGCGCCGAGATGAGCCGCTCGGAGTTCTACCGCGAGGGCCGGGTGCCGCTGCACACCCTTCGGGCGGACATCGACTACGGCTTCTTCGAGGCCAAGACCACCTTCGGCCGGATCGGCGTGAAGGTCTGGATCTACAAGGGCGACAAGGTCGGCACCCTGGCCGAGCAGCGGGCCGCCGAGGCCGCTGCCCAGCAGCGGGGCGCCCGGGAAGGTCGGGGCGATCGGGCCGAGCGTCCGCAGCGCCGCCGTTCCGGGTCGTCCGGCACCACTCCGACGTCCACCGACGCCGGGCGCGCCGCGGTCGAGGAGAACCCCGAGGCTCTCCCGTCCAGCGCGGCCGGCTCCGAGACCACAGGGGCATAGGTCATGTTGATTCCCCGCAAGGTCAAGCACCGCAAGCAGCACCGGCCGCATCGGACCGGGCTGGCTTCGGGCGGGACCCAGGTCACCTTTGGTGAGTACGGCATCCAGGCGCTGGAGCCGGCCTACGTCACCAACCGGCAGATCGAGTCCGCGCGTATCGCCATCAACCGGCACATTCGCCGTGGTGGCAAGGTCTGGATCAACATCTACCCGGACCGCCCGCTGACCAAGAAGCCGGCCGAGACCCGCATGGGTTCTGGCAAGGGTTCGCCGGAATGGTGGATCGCCAACGTCAAGCCGGGCCGGATCATCTTCGAGATGAGCTACCCGAGCGAGGCCACCGCCCGCGAGGCGCTGCGCCGCGCGATCCACAAGCTGCCGATGAAGTGCCGCATCGTCACTCGGGAAGGGGTTGAGGGCTGATGTCGACCACCGCGACCGAGCTGCGTGAGCTGGGCCAGGACGAACTGGTCCTGCGGCTCCGTGAGGCCAAGGAAGAGCTGTTCAACCTGCGCTTCCAGATGGCCACCGGACAGATGGACAACAACCGGCGGCTGCGCACCGTCAAGCACGACATCGCTCGGATTTACACGGTCATGCGCGAGCGCGAGCTCGGCCTGTCCGTCGGTCCGGACGAGCTGGCCAAGCAAGGAGGTGCCGCATGAGCGAGCAGCCGGAGAACACGGTGGCCGATGAGGCCGTCGCCTCCGAGAACGCCGCGCCCGCCGTCAAGGCGCGCGGCGAGCGCAAGACCCGTGAGGGCCTTGTCGTCTCGGACAAGATGAACAAGACCATCGTCGTGGCCCTGGAGGACCGGGTGAAGCACCCGCGGTACTCCAAGGTCATCCGCCGCACCACCAAGGTCAAGGCGCACGACGAGAACGAGACCGCCGGCATCGGCGATCGCGTGCTGCTGGCCGAGACCCGGCCGCTGTCCGCGACCAAGCGGTGGCGTCTGGTCAAGATCCTGGAGAAGGCCCAGTAAGTCGGGTTCTCTCGCGGCGGCCCCGTTCGAGCTTCGGCTCGGGCGGGGCCGTTTCGCGTGTGCACCGCGAGATCCACAGGGGCGGCCTACTTGGACGGCTGGTGTGGATGTCACCGGTTCCGGAGCCGGTCGAGCGTCGCCTGGATGTCTCGCACGGCGCGCTCGGGCTCCGTGGTCAGGTCCCACCACGTGAACCGCAGCACCGTCCAGCCGGCCAGCGTGAATGCATTCTGCCGACGTCGATCGTCCCGGAACCTGGCGTGGTCGGTGTGGAACGCGAACCCGTCGATCTCGACCAGCAGCCGGACCTCGGTGAAGACAATGTCGCCGATGCGGACCTCGGAGCCGAGACGAACGGGAGCATTCGCCCGCCAGCCGCGGATCCCGGCCGCGCGCAGATGGCGCTGCAGGAGCCGCTCGGCCTCGGAGATCGCGCCGCCCTCGGCCGCGGCCAGGATCGTGCCGCGGACGACGGAACCTCGGCCGGGGGACAGGCATCGGTGAACCTCGGCGACCTGGTCGACCGTGACCCATCGTCGGCGCACTGCCTCATCGAGCACGGCGGGGCCCACCGCGGGGAGCAGCTGGGCGATCGCGTACTCACTGCGCACAGTATCGATGCGGTTCCAGCGGACCGTCCAGAACTCGTGGACGACATGCCGCCGGATGCGGATCGGCCAGAGCGGGTCCCGTGGCGGCCGGAGGTTCCGTCCGCCGCACGACACCGTGACCTCGGTCAGTGGCCGGGCCGATCGGCCTTGCCAGATCAGCGCCGCCTCGCCCTCGATGACGGCACCGGCGCCGGCCCACAACCAGACGGCCCGGATGAAGGTCGTGGGAGTCGGTCCGGGTCCGGCGGTCGAGTAGACCTCGGGCAGCACCCGAGTCCACCGGCCCGTCCTGAGCTCGCCGTCGATCTGGGCGATGGTCGCCCCGGCACCGGTCGCCTGGGTGCGGGTGACGAGCCCGTCTTGCCGGCGGGTCAGGTCGGCGACGCGTGACGGGAGAATTGGAGCGGGGCGAGGCATCGACCTAGTTCACCGGCTCGGCGCCCGGGCGAGCGGACCAGCCGCCAGAATGTGGACAACCCTCGTGCGAGATCCACGTGGACGGGTTTCTTGCGCCGTCAGGGTGGATGTCGACTGTTCGGGTGGCCCCTGACCTGGCCCGATTGGCGTCGGCCGGCATGATCGAGTATCGTTGACGATTGGCGTCAGCCGGGCCGCGCAAGTGTGCTCTGCGGGCGTCGATCTGGCCTGGCAAGGTCGGAAATCTTGCCAGGGCTTCGTCACCTTCCTGCGTGACCACCCGCCGGTGCGAACCGGTGAGCGGACGCGTGCGGCCACGTGCCACAGGCAAGAGCGAAAAGGCGAGCGGAGGCAGGTCCGCGCTCGTACTTCCTCTTGTCTTTTCGCATGTCACCGGCCGGACGTGCGGGAGGGAGCGGAACCAGACAACCGCGGCCCGGCGATCCCGGGTTGCTAGGAAGGCGGACTGCAGTGATTCAGCAGGAGTCCCGTCTCCGCGTCGCCGACAACACCGGCGCCAAGGAGATCCTGTGCATCCGGGTACTCGGGGGTTCGTCCCGCCGGTACGCGGGCATCGGCGACATCATCGTGGCGACCGTCAAGGACGCCATCCCGGGTGCCGGGGTGAAGAAGGGCGACGTGGTCAAGGCCGTCGTCGTTCGCACCGTCAAGGAGAAGCGGCGCCCGGACGGGAGCTACATCCGGTTCGACGAGAACGCCGCCGTGCTGCTCAAGAACGACGGTGACCCCCGCGGCACCCGCATCTTCGGGCCGGTCGGCCGCGAACTGCGCGACAAGAAGTACATGAAGATCATTTCGTTGGCGCCGGAGGTGCTGTGATGGGGCTCAAGGTGCGTAAGGGCGACACCGTGCTGGTGATCGCCGGCAAGGACAAGGGTGCCCGCGGCAAGGTCATCCAGGCCTACCCGGAGACCGACCGCGTCCTCGTCGAGGGTGTGAACCGGATCAAGAAGCACACCAAGGTCTCGACGACCCAGCGCGGCGCGAAGACCGGCGGGATCGTCACCCAGGAGGCGGCCATCCACGTGTCCAACGTGCAGGTGGTGGACGCCGACAACAAGCCGACCCGCGTCGGCAAGCGCCAGGACGAGAACGGCCGCCGGGTTCGCTTCTCCCGTCGTACCGGTAAGGACCTGTGATGACCTCCACCATCGACGCCACCGAGACCCAGGCAGCGCCAAAGCCGCGGCTCAAGCTGCGCTACCAGGAAGAGATCAAGCCGGCCCTGCAGAAGGAGTTCGCGATCGCGAACGTCATGCAGATCCCGGGCGTGACCAAGGTCGTCGTCAACATGGGTGTCGGCGAGGCGGCCCGTGACGCCAAGCTGATCGAAGGCGCGGTGCGCGACCTGGCGACCATCACCGGCCAGAAGCCGATCGTCCGGCGGGCCACCAAGTCCATCGCCCAGTTCAAGCTGCGCGAGGGCATGCCGATCGGCGCCAAGGTCACCCTGCGCAACGATCGCATGTGGGAGTTCCTGGACCGGCTGCTGACCATCGCGCTGCCGCGTATCCGCGACTTCCGCGGCCTGTCGGCGACGCAGTTCGACGGCCACGGCAACTACACCTTCGGCCTGAACGAGCAGTCGATGTTCCACGAGATCAACATCGACCGGATCGACCGGCCCCGGGGCATGGACATCACGGTCGTCACGACGGCGACGACGGACGACCAGGGACGCGCGCTGCTGCGGCAGCTGGGCTTTCCGTTCAAGGAGAACTGATCGCATGGCAAAGACCGCTCTGATCAACAAGGCCAAGCGCAAGCCGAAGTTCGCGGTGCGTGGGTACACCCGCTGCAACCGCTGCGGCCGCCCGCACTCGGTGTATCGCAAGTTCGGCCTGTGCCGGATCTGCCTGCGCGAGATGGCGCACGCCGGCGAGCTGCCCGGCGTGACCAAAGCGTCCTGGTAAACCCTGGCTCCGCCAGTAGGAGAAGACGGCCTTCGGCCGACCCAACGCCTATTGGAAGTGCTCCGCTTCGCTCCGCCCAACGAAGCAAGCTTCGTTGGACTACCGGTCGCAAGCTCCCGGTAGTGCACTACTACATCTGAAAGAGGGTGCGCGAGCACCCCGTTGTCGTCACAGGCCCTGCGCAGCAGTGTGGGGGACCAGGCGAGAAAGGCACGACCACATGTCCATGACCGACCCGATCGCGGACTTCCTCACCAGGATCCGCAACGCCAGCTCGGCGTACCACGACGAGGTCGTCATGCCCTTCTCCAAGCTGAAGGGCAGCATCTCCGACATCCTGGTCAAGGAGGGCTACATCGCCTCCTGGACCACCGCCGACGCGACCGTTGGCAAGTCGCTCGTCGTCAAGCTCAAGTACGGCCCGAACCGGGAGCGTTCGATCGCCGGCATCCGCCGCGTCTCGAAGCCCGGCCTGCGGGTCTACGCGCGCTCGACCGAGCTGCCCAAGGTCCTCGGCGGCCTCGGCATCGCGATCATCTCCACGTCCAGCGGGCTGCTGACCGATCGTCAGGCCGCGAAGAAGAAGGTGGGCGGGGAAGTCCTCGCCTACGTCTGGTAAGGGGGTCAGGACATGTCTCGAATCGGACGGTTGCCGGTCCCCGTGCCCGCGGGCGTCGACGTCACCATCGTCGGCAACACCGTGACGGTCAAGGGCCCCAAGGGCACCCTGTCGCACTCCGTGGTCGAGCCGATCAAGGTGGCCAAGGAGGACGGCGAACTCAAGGTCTCCCGGCCGGACGACGACCGCGACTCGCGGGCCCGGCACGGACTGACCCGCTCGCTGCTGAACAACATGGTCGTGGGGGTCACCCAGGGCTACAGCAAGCAGATGGAGATCGTCGGCGTCGGCTACCGCGTCACCGCCAAGGGCAAGGACCTCGAGTTCGCCCTCGGTTACTCGCACCCGGTGCCGGTCCCGGCGCCGGATGGCATCAATTTCATCGTCGAGTCCCCGATCAAGTTCCGGGTCGAGGGCATCGACAAGCAGCAGGTCGGCGAGGTCGCCGCGAACATTCGTAAGCTGCGCAGGCCCGACCCCTACAAGGGCAAGGGCGTGCGGTACGCGGGCGAGGTCGTGCGGCGCAAGGTCGGAAAGACGGGTAAGTAACGATGGCCGCTTCTGTTTCCCACGAACGCCGGGTCGCCCGGGCCCGCCGGCATTTCCGGCTGCGCAAGCGGGTCTCCGGCACGTCGGCGCGCCCGCGGCTGGCGGTCAAGCGCTCGTCGCGGCACATCACGGTCCAGCTGATCGACGACACCATCGGTAAGACGCTGGTGTCGGCCTCCACGCTGGAGGCCGACCTGCGCGCCACCGACGGCGACAAGACCGCCAAGGCCCGCAAGGTCGGCGAGCTGGTCGGCCGGCGCGCGGTGGAGCTGGGCGTCACCACGGTCGTGCTCGACCGCGGTGGCGACGCCTACCACGGCCGGATCGCGGCCCTCGCGGACGGCGCCCGCAGCGCCGGCCTGGAGTTCTAAGTGGAATCGACACTGACTAACTGCACCAAGATCGAGAGGGATATCTGATGCCCGGACAACAGCGCGGCGGCTTCGGCGGCGGCGACCGGGGCAACGATCGCGGCGGCGACCGGCGGGACCGCCGGGGCGGTCGCGACGGCGGCCGCCGCGACGCCCCCGTGGAGAAGAACCCGTTGCTCGAGCGGATCGTGGTGACCAACCGGGTCGCCAAGGTCGTCAAGGGTGGCCGGCGGTTCTCGTTCACCGCCCTGGTCGTCGTCGGTGACGGCGACGGGCAGGTCGGCGTCGGCTACGGCAAGGCCAAGGAGATTCCCGCGGCCATCGCCAAGGGCGTCGAGGAGGCCAAGAAGTACATGTTCCGGGTGCCCCGGATCGCCTCCACCATCCCGCACCCGGTGCAGGGTGAGGCGGCGGCCGGCGTGGTGCTGTTGCGGCCGGCCTCGCCGGGTACCGGGGTCATCGCGGGCGGCCCGGTGCGCGCCGTGCTGGAATGCGCCGGCATCCACGACGTGCTGAGCAAGTCGCTCGGCTCGGACAATCCGATCAACATCGTGCACGCGACCATCGACGCCCTCAAGCGGCTGCAGCAGCCGGAGGCCGTGGCCGCCCGCCGTGGCCTGCCGATCGAGGACGTCGCCCCGGCGGCCATGCTGCGGGCGCGGGCCGGACAGGGGGTCTGACATGGCTGATCAGCTGAAGGTCACCCAGGTCCGCTCCACCATCGGCAACAAGCGGCCGGCCCGCGAGTCGGTCCGCTCGCTGGGCCTGCGCAAGATCCACCAGACCGTGGTGGTCGACGACAACGCCGTCAACCGCGGCTACATCAATCGCGCGTCCCACCTGCTCACGGTCGAGGTCGTGCCGGGGAGTGAGTCATGACGATCAAGCTGCACGACCTGCGGCCGGCGCCGGGCGCCAAGCGGGACAAGATCCGCGTCGGTCGTGGCGAGGGCTCCAAGGGCAAGACCGCGGGCCGGGGCACCAAGGGCACCGGCGCCCGCAAGAACGTCTCGCCGGCGTTCGAGGGCGGTCAGCTGCCGCTGCACATGCGGCTGCCGAAGCTCAAGGGCTTCAAGAACCGGTTCAAGGTCAGCTACCAGGTGGTGAACGTCGGTGACCTGGCCACCCTGTTCCCGCAGGGCGGCACGGTCGGCGTGGCCGAGCTGGTCGCGGCCGGCGCGGTTCGCAAGGGCCAGAAGGTCAAGGTGCTCGGTGACGGCGACCTGAACGGCGTCGCGATCAACCTGACGGTCGATGCCGCCTCCGGCTCGGCCAAGGAGAAGATCGGCGCGGCCGGCGGCAGCGTCACCACCGCCTGAGTCGCGTCGGCCGCCGGCCGAATCGCTGCGGATGCCCCGTGGCCGCACCCTCCCGGGTGCGGCCGCGGGGCATTTCGCGTCGTGCGGCGACCCGGGTCACCCGATGCGGACCATTTCCGGACGGTTGCGCCGAAGTGACGCCGGTGGTTCACCGTCCGTTCATCAATGGCCCATAGCGTCCCGGTCGCCGATGAGTGGCCCTCAGGGTCGAGTTCGCCACCGGCCATCCATGAGGATCACGCCGACTGTGGCGAACGGATCGAGGGCTGCATGTCGACAACGTTATTCATCGTGACGATGGTGATCGTCACGGCACTGTTCTTCGACTTCACCAACGGCTTCCACGACAGCGCCAACGCGATGGCGACCTCGGTGGCCACCGGGGCGCTCAAGCCCCGCAACGCCGTCCTGATCGCCGCCATCCTGAACGTGATCGGTGCGTTCCTGTCGACCGAGGTGGCCAAGACGATCTCCGGGGGCATCGTCAACGACGCCCTGGTCACTCCGGAGATGATCTTCGCCGGGTTGGTCGGGGCGATCCTGTGGAATCTGCTGACCTGGCTGTTCGGCCTGCCGTCCAGTTCATCGCACGCCCTGTTCGGCGGACTGATCGGTGCCGTGGTCATCGGCGCCGGCGTCTCCGGGGTGAACTTCTCCGTGGTCGTCTCCAAGATCGTGCTGCCGGCCATCATGGCCCCGCTGGTCGCCGCGCTGGCCGCCGGTCTGGCCACCTTCGCGCTGTACAAGATGATCAAGCGGGCGGACGGGGAGCCGGCCGCCGGCTGGTTCCGGCACGCCCAGTCCGTCTCCGCCTCGCTGGTCGCGCTCGCGCACGGCACCAGCGACGGCCAGAAGACGATGGGTGTCATCACCCTGGTGCTCATCACCGCCGGCTACCAGGAGTCGGGTACCGGCCCGCAGACCTGGGTCATCGCGGCCGCGGGTATCGCCATCGGCCTGGGCACCTATTCCGGCGGCTGGCGGATCATGCGGACCATGGGCAAGGGCATCGTGGACGTCAAGGCGCCGCAGGGCTTCGCCGCCGAGACCACCTCGGCCGCCGCGATCCTGGCCTCCTCCCACATGGGCTTCGGCCTGTCCACGACCCAGGTCTGCTCCGGTTCGATCATGGGATCGGGCATGGGCAAGAAGCTGGCCGAGGTCCGCTGGGGCACCGCGCGCAAGATCCTCTACGGCTGGCTGCTGACCCTTCCGGCGGCGGCCCTGGTCGGCGGGGTGGCGGCGGCCATCGCGCTGACCGGCACCCTGGGACTGGTCATCGTGTTCGTCGGGCTGCTGGTCGGCGCGGGGGCCATCTACGCCATCTCCAAGCGGGCCCCGGTCGACAGCGCCAACGTCAACGATTCCGCCGACGTGACCATCAATGCCGTCAAGCAGCCGGCCGACGTCTGATCCACCCGGCCGGACCACCCGGACAGAGAGGTAACGATCCATCATGAAGATCGACTGGGCCTCACTCGGCCTCGTCGCGGTGACCACCGTCGTCGCCGCCATCGCCATCGTGGGCATCTACTCGCTCGGCGTCCTGGCGCTGTCCTCCGGTGGCCGGGACGGCAGCGCCGCGCCGAGTCCGCTGGCCCGGATCAGCGGCTATCTTTGCCTGGCCGTGTCGGGGCTGCTCGTCCTGTACGGGCTGTACCTGATCATTCCGCAGTTCCACTGAGAAGCGGTGACCCGATGAGCGAGCAGCGACATGACCTGCCGGGTGAGGTCGTCGTCGGGGTCGACGAGTCGGACGAGTCGCGGGCGGCCGCCGGTTGGGCGGCGGCCGAGGCGGTCCGCCTGGGCACCGGACTCGTGCTGGCGTCGGCGTACACGGTGCCGCATCGGGGGCTGCTGGCCTACGACGTGATGGCGCCGGACTACGGCTCGATCCTGCGCGAGCGGCAGCAGCAGCGGCACCGGGACATCGCGGGCGAACTGCTGGACCTCCACCCCGGCCTGCCGATCAGCAGCACGGTGGAGACCGGACACCCGGTCGACGTGTTGCTCGGCCGATCGGCCGGCGCGGCCATGCTCGTCGTGTCGACCCGCGAACGGGGCCGCGTCCGCCGCGCGGTCGGGGGTTCGGTGGCGCAGGCGCTGGCGGCCCACGCCACGGTGCCGGTCGCGGTGATCCGACCGGGCGTCACGGGGGAGCGGAATGGCCCGGTGGTGGTCGGCGTCGACGGGTCGGCGAACAGCCGGCCGGCGGTCGCCGCGGCCTTCGACGCCGCGGCGGCCCGTGGGGCCGAGCTGATCGCCCTGCACGCCTGGCACGACGACATGACCCTCGACATCGACGAGCGGGGTCTGGTCGGTGCCGAGATCGGTGACGACGCGCTCCGGGAGATCGAGCGGGCGCTGGTCTCCGAAGAGCTGGCCGGCTGGTCGGAGCGGTATCCGGACGTCGTGGTGCGGACCGAGGTGCGCAAGGGCGATCCGGCCACCCTGCTCCTCGGATCGGCCGCGGCGGCGTCATTGCTCGTGGTCGGCAGCCGGGGCCGCGGCGGGTTCCGGGGTGCCCTGCTCGGCTCGACCAGCCAGGAACTGATCATGCATGCCGATGCTCCGGTGCTGGTGGTCCGCTCGGCGGAACCGGCCGACGAGAATTGAGCGCCGCGCCCGGGCCGGTCAGTCGACCGGCGGCCCGTACAGCGGCGGGAACGCCGCGTCCGGCCGCGCGGTGCGCCGGACGGCCGGGTTGTACCGGAGGCTGTTGGGCACGCACCGGCACTCCGGGCCGATGCGGATGCCATCGGCGATCGACCCGGCCTCGCGCAGCCGGTACAGCTCGGAGGTGACCAGGTCCCGCAGTGCGGGCGGGTCGATGGTGTTGAGATAGATCTTGGTGCCGCCCTCGAACCCGGCGATGGTGGACAACCGCCACTTGATCAGCACCCGCCAGGGCATCGGCACATCGGCGTCCGGCGGTTTGTGATGCCATTCCTCGTTGCACGGCACCTCCGGCCCGGTCGCCGCGTGCAGCGCGTGGATCAGGTCGGAGACGCCGCGGAGCTCGGCCCGCGAGTGTAGCCAGGGCTGGGGGCGCTCGCTGCGGGAGAAGATCTCCAGGGTGGGGTACCGGTGCCCGAAACCCGCGAACGCCACCGCGTGCTCGTTCTCGGCCACGGTCAGGTTGTGATACGCCGCGTAGTCCACGGCGAATTCGTTGTAGACGTTGGGGTTCGCCCGGGCCCGTTGGATCTCCAGTTCGGCCTGCGCACCCCGCTCGTCGATGCCCACCAGCTGCTTGTGCAGGTGGTCGAACGAGGCGCCGGCCGGGCGCAACCAGTTCTGGAACACGGCGACGTACCGCACGTACCGGTTCGACGCGTACAGGTCGCGCTGCGCGTCGATGGTGAAGCGGAGGTAGGCGTCATGCTCGTCCGGGGTGAGCGTGCCGGACGAGGCGAGTGCGGAGGTCACGCTGGCGCCGTCCGGATAGTGGCGCCGGGCGACGATCACGTCGTGCCCACCGCCGAAGAAGTCCTCGGCGTGGTCGAGTCGGTCGGCCTCGGACACCGGCGCCGCGGGCTCGCTGCTGCGGCGCCGGGCCAAGGCCTCGAGGTGCTGGCGTCCGGCCTCGGTGGACAGGTAGTCCAGCATCGCCTCCCGTTGCGGCTCCGAGAGCCGATGACCGTAGTTGCGCTGCCAGTAGTCGAACGAGACGATCTCGAACAGGTTGGGGATGCGGCGGAACTCGGCGATCGTGTCGAACACGTGGTCGGCCCGCAGATGCCGGATCATCCGCTCGCCCTGCGGGCCGGTGACCAGGCGGGCCTTCTCCGGCGGGGTCTCCAGGTACCTTCCCGAGCAGAACGCGCAGGCGCCGGTCCGGTCCGCATCGGTCAACGTCCGCACGCCGGCCGGGTCGTCCACCGGTCCGGTCCGGGCACCGGGTCGACGCGCCCGGCCCGGAACTGTCCACACCTCGGTGCCGGTGAACGGATTGATCTGCTTGAGGGTTCCGTCGGCCATCCGTTGCAGGAACGCGGGCGCGCCGGGCATGGGTGGGGGCGGGCCGTCGGCGGGCAGGGCGGGCATGGCCCACATTGTGGTCGGGAGGTGCGGCGGCGACGGCGGCCTCGCCCGCGACGCGCCGCCGGTAGGTTAGAGTCGAGTGCCGCGCTTGGGTCCGGGCGGCTTCGGCTGCCCCGGATCGGGACGCGACCAGTCATGCGGCTCACGGGCCACCACGCAACGACGGAGTTCCGACCAACCCGGTTCGGCGCCCCGATCGGGCCGGAACCACCTTTGGCCCGGTGCAGCCAGGAGGATCATTGCTCGCCGCCTTCGCCTCGGCGCTGAAGACACCAGATCTGCGCAAGAAGATCCTCTTCACGCTCGCCATGGTCGCCATCTACCGGCTGGGCGCGACCGTCCCGTCGCCGGGCGTCTCGTACGGCGCCATCCAGCAGTGCATCGACGAGGCCGGTACCGGCAACGATCTGTTCACCGTCCTGAACCTGTTCTCCGGCGGTGCGTTGCTGCGGCTGAGCGTGTTCGCGCTGGGGATCATGCCCTACATCACCGCGTCGATCATCATCCAGCTGCTCGGTGTGGTGATCCCGCGGTTCGAGCAGCTCAAGAAGCTCGGCCAGGCCGGACAGGCCAAGCTGACCCAGTACACCCGATACCTGACCATCGGCCTCGGCGTGCTGCAGTCCACCGCGTTCCTGGCCCTGGCCATCAACGGCCAGATGTTCCCGGGTTGTTCGGTGGGTGACCAGATCATCCCGGATCAGAGCGCCTTCGCCCTGATCACCCTGGTGCTCACGATGACCGCCGGCACCGCCGCCATCATGTGGATGGGCGAGCTGATCACCGACCGCGGCATCGGCAACGGCATGTCGATCCTGATCTTCACCTCGATCGCCGCCCGGATCCCGGCCGAGGGCATGAACATCCTGAACAACCAGGGTGCGGTCGTGTTCACCGTGGTACTGGTCCTGGCCCTGCTGATCATCGCCGCGGTCGTGTTCGTCGAGCAGGGTCAGCGGCGCCTGCCGGTGCAGTACGCCAAGCGGATGATCGGCCGCAAGATGTACGGCGGAACGTCCACCTACCTGCCACTCAAGGTCAACCAGGCCGGTGTCATCCCGGTCATCTTCGCCACCTCGCTGCTGTACCTGCCGCTGCTGCTGGTCCAGCTGGTCGCGCCGACCACGGTCAGCGCCGACGGCACCCAGGAGGTGAGCGGTTGGGCCCAGTTCCTGCAGCTCTACGTGATCAACCAGGGCAGCTGGGTGCACATCCTGCTGTACTTCGCCTTGATCATCTTCTTCACGTACTTCTACGTCGGGATCACCTTCAACCCGACCGAACGGGCCGACGAGCTCAAGAAGTACGGCGGCTTCATCCCGGGCATCCGGCCGGGCCGGCCGACGGCCGAGTACCTGCAGTTCGTGCTGTCCCGCATTACCCTGCCCGGGTCCATCTACCTGGGAATTGTGGCGATTCTCCCGAACCTCTTCCTGGAGCTGACCGGTGAAGGCAACAATCAGAACTTCCCGTTCGGTGGCACAGCGGTCTTGATCATGGTCGGTGTTGGGCTGGACACCGTCAAGCAGATCGAGACCCAGCTGATGCAGCGCAACTATGAAGGGTTCCTCCGCTGATGCGAATTCTGATCGTCGGTCCGCAGGGTGCCGGCAAGGGCACCCAGGCCAGCCGCCTCGCCGAGGCCCTCGGCATCCCGCACATCTCCACCGGTGACATCTTCCGGGCCAACGTGGGCGCCGGTACCGAGCTGGGCGTGCTGGCGAAGAAGTACATGGACGCCGGCGAGCTGGTGCCGGACGAGGTCACGGTGGCCATGGTCGCCGCCCGGTTCGACGAGCCGGACGCCGCCAAGGGTTTCCTACTCGACGGCTTCCCGCGCACGGTGGTCCAGGCGAACAAGCTGGGCGAGATCCTCGTCGCGCGCGACGAGGACATCGACAAGGTCCTGCTCCTCGAGGTTCCGGACGCGGTGCTGCTGGACCGGATGCTGGCGCGCGGCCGGGCCGACGACACCGCCGAGGCGATCAGCCGCCGGCTGGAGCTGTACCACCAGGAGACCAAGCCGCTGCTGGATTACTACGCCGACCGGCTGGTGGCGATCGACGGGGTCGGCACCATCGACGAGGTGCAGCAGCGAGCGCGCACGGCGCTCGGCCACTGAGACCGGCCCGGAGGACAGCCGTTCATGGCTGAGGCGATTCAGCTCAAGACCCGCGGCGAGCTGCAGGCGATGCGCGCCGCGGGTCGGCTGCTCGCCGACGCCATCGCCGCCGGGCGTGCGGTCGTCGCCCCCGGCGTCAGCACCATGGACGTCAACGACGCCGTCGCCACCGTCATCGCCGAGGGCGGCGGCACCAGCAACTTCCTGCATTACGGCGCACGTGGTGACGACCCGGGGTTTCCGGCGACGATCTGCGCGTCGGTCAACGACGAGGTGGTCCACGGAATCCCGTCGGCCGGCCGGATCCTGCGCGACGGTGACCTGTTCTCCATCGACGCCGGCTGCATCCTGGACGGGTGGCACGCCGACAGCGCGATCTCGCTGCACGTCGGTGCGCCGCCGCCGGACGAGCCGGGGATGAGCGAGGTCGACCTGATCGCGGCCTGCGAGCGCGCGATGTGGGTGGGCATCGCCGCGGCCCGACCCCAGGGCCGGCTCGGGGACATCTCGGCCGCCATCGAACAATCGGTGGCCTGGTCGTCCCGGGCCGATGGTCGACGGTACGGCTCGGTCGCCGGGTACGGCGGACACGGCATCGGCACGGCCATGCACATGGCACCGTTCGTGCCGAACCAGGGCAAGCGGGGCAAGGGCCCGCGGCTGGCGCCCGGCATCGCGCTGGCCATCGAGCCCATGCTCACCCTGGGTCGGCCAGGCACCCGGGTGCTCGCCGACGAGTGGACGGTGGTCACCAAGGACGGTGCCCGGGCCGCGCACTGGGAACACTCGATCGGCATCGGCGACGACGGCATCTGCGTGCTGACCGCGGCCGACGGTGGCGTGGCGGGTCTGGCGCCGTTCGGCGTCGTTCCGGTCTCCCTGGACTAGATCTTGGCCGTGCTGTCCCGGCTGCGGTCGGCCGCTGCCCGACGCACGCCCGCGTTCGTCGGGGTCAGCGTCCTGCTGTGCGCGCTCACGCTGGCCGTCGGCTATGCCAACAAGGCCCGGTGCATCGGCCCGGAGTACGACATCACGGGCCGCAGCACCCCGGACTACGGCGTCCGGATCACCCGCGACGTCTGCTACAGCGACATCCAGTACCTCTGGATCGGTCGGGACATCGACGACCACGTCTTTCCCTACGTGCACGGCGGGTATGACGCCGCGCGCGGCGAACTGTACGGCGGCGCCGTCGAATACCCGGTACTCACCGGCGTGGCGATCTGGCTGGCCGCCCTGCCGTCGGACACCGACGGGGACTTCCTGACGTTCTCGGCCCTGCTGCTGTCGATCGCCGGGCTGCTGTCCGCGGCGTTGTTGGCCTGGTTGGCCGGTCTGCGGTCCTGGTGGTTCGCCCTGGCGCCGCCGCTGGTGCTGTACGCGTTCCACAACTGGGACCTGTTCGCGGTGGCCTGCACGGTCCTGGCGTGCTGGGTTCTGCTCCGGGCGTCCCGCGAGACGGGCGGCCTGGACCGCGCGCGACCGCTGATCGCCGCGGCGGTGGCGCTCGGCGTCGGAGCCGGGTTCAAGCTGTACCCGGCGATGTTCGCCCTGCCCGTCGCCTGCTGGCTCGCGGCCGGCGCCTGGCGTCCCGGCCAGGCCGACCTGACCCGATGGCGGCGGGTGCTCGTCGGGACCGGGTTCCTGGCCGGCACCGGAGCGGTGTTCGCGGCGTGCAACCTGCCCTTCATGATCGCCGGCTGGCGGGGTTGGTGGGCCTCGTTCCAGTTCCAGTGGAGCCGGCCCATCGACATGACCACGAACACGATCTGGTTCTGGCTGTTCCGGCCGTACAGCAACTCGGGCAACGAGGTGGTGCAGGGCCGCCTGGCGCTGGCCGCGACCGCCGCCACCCTGATCGGCCTGTTGGTCGCGGTCGCCGCGGGGTGGTTGCGGTTCCGCCGGGACCGGGTGTACCCGTGGCTGCCGGTCTGCGCGGCCATGCTGGCCGCCTACCTGCTGTTCAACAAGGTGCACTCGCCGCAGTTCGTGTTGTGGCTGCTGCCGTTCTTCGCGCTGCTGCGGATCCGGGCCGGCTGGATCCTGGCCTACTTCGTGGCGGACGCGGCGATCGGCATCGGCTTCTTCCGCTGGCAGTACCTGATCAACAGCGGGCTGCCGGACACCACGTGGGACGCGTTCTCCCCGCAGGCGGTCCTCATCGGTGTCTGGGGGCGGGTCGCGTTGTTGATCGCGCTGTTCGTGGTCTTCTCCCGGGCCGCCGTGGTCGAGCCACCCGCGTCCCGTTCCGCCGGCGGGGACACGAAAGCGGCGGCGAGGGTGTCCTCGCCGCCGCTTCGTTGATGCCGTTCCCGGATCGTGTTGGCCCGGGAACCCCCGAGTCTTCCGTGGTGTCAGATCAGATCGGTGTCCGACCAGACCGATGCGATCAGTGGGTCAGCTCCTTGGTCTTGTAGGAGTTGACGTCCGCCCGGTGCTCGGCCGCGGAGTGCTCGTCGAGCATGTCGGTGTCGTCGAACGGATCCTCGTTGGTGAACACCCGCTTGGTCTGGTCGTAGTCGACCTCCTTGGTCCAGTGGGCGATCACCAGGGTGGCGACGGCGTTGCCGGAGAAGTTGGTCAGGGCGCGGGCCTCGCTCATGAACCGGTCCACCGCGACGATCAGGCCGACGCCGGGCACCAGGTCGGGGCGGTGCGAGGCCAGGCCGCCACCCAGGGTGGCCAGGCCGGCGCCGGTCACGCCGGCGGCGCCCTTCGACGCGATGATCATGAACAGCAGCAGGGACAGCTGCTCGCTCCAGGTCAGCGGGGTGCCCATGGCGTTGCCGATGAACAGCGAGGCCATGGTCAGGTACATGGCGGTGCCGTCCAGGTTGAACGAGTAACCGGTCGGAACCACGATGCCGACGACGGGCTTGGACACGCCCAGGTGCTCCATCTTGGCGATGAGGCGGGGCAGGGCGGTCTCGGACGAGCTGGTGGCGACGATGAGCAGGTACTCCTGGCGCAGGTACTTGAGCAGGCTGAAGATCGACAGTCCGGTGGTGACCTTCAGCAGGCCGCCGAGGATGACCACGATGAAGGCGATGCAGGTGGCGTAGAAGACCGCGACGAACAGCGACAGCGCACCGATGGCGGCCCAGCCGGCGTTGCCGACGACGCCGGCGATCGCACCGAAGGCACCGATCGGGGCCAGCCACATGATGCCGGCCAGGATCTTGAAGACGAGCCGCTGGGCGACGGTGACCGCGTTGATGATCGGATCACCCTTGCTGCCCAGGGCCTGCACCGCGAAGCCGACCAGGAGCGCGACGAACAGGGCCTGCAGGACGTTGCCCTCGGTCAACCCGCCCAGCAGGGAGTGCGGGATGATGTCGATGATGAAGTTGCCGGAGCCCTCGGAGGCCGCCGGAACGGTGTAGGAGGCGGTGGAGGCGGCCGCCTGCAGGCTGTCACCCGGGTGGACCAGGTTGCCCACCAGCAGGCCGAGGCCGAGCGCGAACGTCGACATCACGATGAAGTAGAGAAGGGCCAGACCGCCGACCTTGCCGACCTGGGACGCCTTGCGGACCGAGCCGATGCCCAGCACGATCGTGCAGAAGATGATCGGCGCGATCATCATCTTGATCAGGTTGACGAACGCGGTACCGATGATCGACAGGCCGCCGGCGCTCTTGCCGAAGATCAGGCCGACCGCGACACCGGCCACGACGGCGACGATGACGGCGATGTACAGGTAGTGCGTGCTGACCTTCTTGCGGGGCTTGTCGGCTACTTCGGTGCCGGAACCCTTCGGGGGATTCGTTGCTGTCGACATTGACTCTCTCCTGGGGGACGGAGTAGCGGGGGACTGGAGAGAACAATCCTGGGAAGGCGCCCGAAGGTCACTGGTTTGTTCATAAAGTAAGTGCCGGACGGAACCCCGGGCCGTGGGCAGCGCCGGCGATCCGGCCGTCGAACGGCGCCGATTCCAGACGGGAAGTTTTGTGTGACAACAACAATCACCGTCCTCGTGCTGGCGGTCCTGTTGCTCGGCTTGATCGTCATCGCCCTGCTGGGCGGCCGTTTCGTACGCCGGCGAATGCTCGATCCGCCGGGTGTCCGGGCGGCCGCCCAGGCGCTGCGGACGGCCGGCCTGGCGGCCCCGCCTCTGCGAAATGGTCTGACCAAAGAGTCAGCTGTCCAAGCGCTGCCGTATTTGCGCGCCTTGCTGGAAACCCCTGGCGTGGCGTTGTGCGACCCGGACGGGCGCTCGCTGGGCGCCCAGGGACCGGGCGGGCATCATGTGGACGCGGTCGCCGGGACCGTCCACGACTCCCTGCGCGCGGACCGCCGCCAGCTGATCACCCTGCCGCCGTGCGATGTGCCGGGCTGCGCCGTCACCCGGGCCGTGGTCGTGCCGCTGATCGCGTCAGGTGCGCCGGCCGGTGCCCTGGTCGTCTTCACCGGGTCGGCGGTCGGCCCGTACCTGATCCGGGCGGCCGACGAGACGTCCCGGTTCATCACCACCCAGCTCGAGCTGGCGGACCTGGACGCCTCCCGGGCCGACCTGGCCCGGGCGGAGGTGCGGGCGCTGCGCGCGCAGATCTCCCCGCACTTCATCTACAACGCGCTGACCACCATCGCCGCGTTCGTGCGGAGCGACCCGGACCGGGCCCGCGAGCTGCTGCTGGAGTTCGCCGATTTCACCCGCTACTCCTTCCGGCAGGCGGGGGAGTTCACCACGCTGGCCGACGAGCTGGGCAACATCGAGAAGTATCTGACCCTGGAACGGGCGCGGTTCGGTGATCGGCTGCGGATCCGGTGGCGGATTGCACCCGAGGTGCTGGGCGTCATCGTGCCGTTCCTGTCGATCCAGCCGCTGGTCGAGAACGCGGTGCGGCACGGGCTGGCCGGCCGGCCGGACGGCGGCACCGTCGCGGTGACCGCCGAGGACATCGGACCGGACTGCGTGATCAGCGTGGAGGACGACGGTCAGGGTATGGATCCGGACATGGTCGGCCGCCACGACGAGCCCGGCGCCGACCACGTGGGTCTGGGCAACGTGGACGACCGCCTCCGGGCGGCGTTCGGCGAGGACTACGGCCTGGTGGTGGAGACCGCGCCGGACGCCGGCACCAAGGTCATCGTCCGGCTGCCGAAGTTCGCGCCCGGCGTGACGGCACACGCCTGACACCGTGACCCCGCCGGCTCGCCAGATATGCATGCTCAACGAGGCCTGAGTTCTAGGGGTCAACGCAACACCCACTGATTGGGGTTGCGATGGGGAATGTTCGACGGGACCAGTTGCGCGCGTTTTGGCGGCTGATCGCCCAGGGGGTATCCACCGAGGAATCGGCACGGCGTGTCGGTGTGAACGAGACGACCGGGCTGCGATGGTTCCACAAGAGTGGCGGGATGAGCCCGTTGTCCCTGGTGGAGCCGGTTCGCGGCCGGACGTTGAACATCGTCGAGCGAGAGCAGATCCTGGCCGGGATCCACGCGGGAAAGTCAATGCGAGCGATCGCCGGCGAACTGGGCCGGTCGCCGGGGACGATCTCCCGGGAACTGGACCGGAATCTGCGTCGCCTCCACGGGCAGGACTACGTCGCGCGGGACCGACCGACCGCGCGGCGCCAGTCGCCGTGGAAGTACTCACCACACCGGGCGCAACTGCGCGCGGACAAGGCGGCAGCCCGACCGAAGCCGGCGAAGCTGGCCACCAACCAGCCGCTCCGCGACGAAGTACAGGCCCGGTTGAAGCAGAATCACAGCCCGGAACAGATCGAGTACCGCTTGACGCAGGACTTCCCCGACGATCCGGAGATGCGGGTGTCTGACGAGACGATCTACCAGTCCCTGTTCGTGGAGAGTCGCGGGGCGTTGAAACGTGAGCTGACCAAACACTTACGGACCGGCCGGTCGCTGCGTAAGCCTCGTCGTCGCGTCGGCGGCCGGCAGCCACGGATCAGGGACATGGTCATGATCAGCGAACGGCCAGCAGAGGTCGAAGATCGAGCGGTGCCTGGCCACTGGGAGGGCGACTTGATCACTGGTGAGAACAACACCTCGGCCATCGGCACCCTGGTCGAACGAATGACCGGGTTCGTGATGCTGCTGCACCTGCCCGACGATCATGGCGCACGCGCCGTGCAGGACGCCATGATCGAGCAGATGAGCAAGCTCCCGGACGCCCTCAGGAACACCCTGACGTGGGACCAGGGCATCGAGATGGCCAACCACGCAAAGATCGCCGAAGCGACGCAGCTGGACATCTACTTCTGCGATCCCCACTCCCCATGGCAACGCGGCAGCAACGAGAACACCAACGGCCTGCTCCGTCAGTACTTCCCCAAGAGCACCGATCTATCCCGCTGGGGGCCGGGCTACCTCGACCGCGTCGCTGCCGAGCTGAACAACCGGCCCCGTAAGCGCCTCAACTGGGCAACCCCGGCCGAAGCGCTAGACCGGCTACTGTCCAACCCAACAGAAGAAGCCGTTGCGTTGACCGGTTGAATTCACCAGGCCGGGAACGTGCAGATGAGGCGAGTCGGTGCGGTGTACAGGCCCGGCGAGGCCGGCGAAGGAACGGTTCCGGGGTTGTTCGGGGTGGACGCAGCGGCCAGGATGCAGTCAGCCGGATCGCAGTGGCGCCGGCGGCACGAGGGTGGGAGGCAGGAGTGCGGCCAGGAGCCGGTGACCGGGCGCAACCTGACCGCGGCGCACGTGGGCCGGCCGCGTCCGGCCTGACCGTCCTGGCGGTCGACGACGAGGCGCCGGCCCTGGATGAGATCAGCTACCTGCTGCGCGGCGACCCCCGGGTGGGCACCATCCTGACCGCGGGCAACGCCGCGCAGGCGATGGCCCTGCTGACCCGCACGGACCCGGACGCGCCGATGCCCGACGCGGTGCTGCTGGACATCGCCATGCCCGGGTGGGACGGGGTCGATCTGGCCCGGGTGCTGTCCGGGCTGCCGCGGCCACCGGCCGTCGCGTTCCTGTCCGCGCACGACAACCGTGCGGTCGAGGCCTACGAGATCGGCGCCGTCGACTACCTTCTCAAGCCGGTTCGGGCCGCCCGGCTCGCCGAGGCGGTCACCCGGTTCTGTGCCGCCCGGGACGCCTCCGCCGAGGTCGACCGGCGACGGTTCACCGAGACCCGGCGGGCCGGCGCGAACGGGCCGCCCGGCGGTGGGGCCCCGCCGGCCACCGCCCGGGCCGAGCCGCAGGAGGTCATGATCGCGGTCGACCTGGCCGGCAGCACCCGGTTCGTGCCGCGCTCGTCGGTGTGCTGGGCCGAGGCGCAAGGCGACTACGCCCGGCTGCACGTCGCCGGTGGCGGCAGCCACCTGATCCGCACCCCGCTGGCCGTGCTGCAGGAGGAATGGGCGCCGGCGGGATTCGTACGGGTCCATCGCGGCTACCTGGTCGCGCTCAGTCGCATCGTCGAGCTGCGGTCCGTCGACGGCGGCTACCGCATCCTCGTCTCCGGTCAACCCACCGTCGCCGACCTCCCGGTCAGCCGGCGCCACCTGCGGACCCTCAAGCAGCAACTGCTCGCCGGCCGCCGGCCCGGCCGGTGACCGATCGCCACCCGCCGCGGCGGGTCCGAGTGGTGCTCGCCGACCGGCGACCCGCCGCCCGGCGACCGGTGCTGCGCGCCGCCGAGGTGGCCGAGCAGACCGAGTTGGGCCGGGAGCTGGTTCGCGGGCTCGTTCGTGCCCAGCTCGCCGCGTCCATCCGGGTCGCCGTGCTCGCGTTGGCGTTGTTCGCGCCGCTGCCGGTGCTGTTCGCCTTCGTGCCCGCGTTCGGGGCGGCCCGGGTGCTCGGCATCCCGGTCGCCTGGTGGCTGCTCGGCGTGCTCGCGTATCCGACGTTGTACCTGCTGGCCCGCTGGCACCGCCGGCATGCGGAGCGGATCGAACGGGACTTCACCGCACTGCTGGGCCGGGACGAGCACCGATGACTCCCGGCGACTCGACCCTCTCGCTCGTCGCCATCGCCCTCGTGGTGGTGCTGACCGGGATGATCGGCGCCTACGGCGTGCGCTTCGCCCGGACCACCAACGACTTCCTGGTCGCCTCCCGGTCCGTGCGGCCGGCGTGGAATGCCGCGGCGATCTCCGGCGAGTACCTGTCGGCCGCCTCATTCCTGGGCGTGGCCGGGCTCATCGCGGTCTACGGGCCCGACGCGCTGTGGTACCCGGTCGGCTTCACCGCCGGCTACCTGGCCCTGCAGCTGTTCGTGGCCGCGCCGCTGCGCCGGTCGGGCGCCTACACGGTGCCGGACTTCGCCGAGATCCGGTGGGGATCGCGCCGGCTGCGCGGCCTGGCCACCGGCCTGGTGCTGGCCATCGCGTGGCTGTACATGGTGCCGCTGCTGCACGGGGCCGGGCTGGTGCTGCAGCAGGTCACCGGGCTACCCCGATGGGTGGGCGTCTCGGTGGTTGCCGGGGTGGTCACGCTGAACGTGGTGGCCGGCGGCATGCGGTCGATCACCCTGGTCCAGGCGCTGCAGTACTGGTTCAAGGTGGTCGCCATTGCCTTGCCGGTGCTGGTGGCGTTCGCGGTGACCCGGCCGGGGATCGGCGAGCTGTTCACCGGCCCATGGGCCGCCGCCGGCACCGGGTTGGGCGGGGGATCGTCGGCTGCCGAGATCTACTCGCTGATGCTGGCGACGTTCCTGGGCACCATGGGCCTGCCCCACGTGCTGGTCCGGTTCTACACCAACGTCGACGGCGGGTCGGCGCGGGCGACGACTGTCCGGGTCATCGCGCTGCTCGGCGTTTTCTACGCCTTTCCGACGCTGGCCGGGGTGCTGATGCACCAGGTGATGCCGCCGCCCGCACCGGGTCAGGCGGACACCCTGCTGCTGGGTCTGCCGGCGCAGGTCATCGGTGGCTGGGTCGGGGCGGTGCTGGCCGCGCTCGTCGCCGCCGGGGCGATCGCCGCGTTCCTGTCCACCTCGTCCGGCCTGGTGGTGGCCGCGGCCGGGGTGCTGTCCACGGACGTGCTCCGCGGGCGGGTGCGGGACTTCCGGGTCTCGGCGGTGGTCGCCGGACTGGTGCCGCTGCTGATCGCGCTGCCGACGACCAGCGTCGACATCTCCCGCGTCGTCGGCATGGCATTCGCGGTGGCCGCGTCGACGTTCTGCCCGCTGCTGGTGCTGGGCATCTGGTGGCGGGGACTGACCACCGCGGGGGCGATGGCCGGGCTCATCGTGGGCGGGCTGATGTCGCTCGGTGCGCTGGTCGTCTGGGTCGCCGTGCCCGCGGTGGCGACCAGTTCGCTGGAGTCGTTGCTCGGGCAGCCGGCCGTCGCCTCGGTGCCGGCCTCGTTCGCCACGATGGTGGTCGTCTCGCTGCTGACCCGCGGCTCGGTGACGCCGCGGGCCGACGCGGTCCTGGCCCAGCTGCACCTGCCGTCCGCGGCCCGCCGGGTCGCCTCCTGACGGCCGCCGACCGGTCAGGCGTCCTGGACGTGTGCCCGCCGGTCGGCGTCGTCCCGCGGGCGCAGGTTGAGGGCCTTGGGAAAAAGCCGGCGCTGGGTCAGCCAGCCGGCCGCGGCCAGGGCCACCCACAGGGCGGTGCTCAGCGCCTGCTCGCCGCCCGGGCTGGGATGTCGCAGGAAGCCGAGCGGGTCCGGCCAGATCAGGCCGAGTGCGCTCAGGATCAGGCCGGCGCGCCGATCGCGGTGGCCCACAGCAGCACGCGTTCGCGGAACTTGTCGGCGAGCAGGCCGAAGACCAGCGCGGTGGCGATCACGACGACGGCGGCCAGCACGATGTTGCGGTCGCCTCCGGCGGACACCGAGTACAACTTGGCGCCGATCAGGGAACCGGCGACCATGCCGACGACGAAGCGGGCGATCTTGAAGACCAGCGCGACCAGCAGTTCCAGGATCAGCGCCGAACCGGCGGCGACGAGCAGCGTGGTCCATCCCGACGCGCCGAACAGGTCAGCCAGCAGCCAGCCCAGGCCGAACCCGGACGCCATGATCGCCAGGTGGACCGACCCGATGCCGAAAAAGCACAGCACCACCCCCACCCCGACGACGACCCACCCCGACACGGCAGCCCCCTCGCACTGACGACCCGGCACGCCGGTCGGCGTTCCGAACCCGGCATCCGAATTCCCGTCCAGACTCTCACGGCAATGCGGCGGACCGGCGCCGGTCGATCCGACCCGTTCGGATGACAGCGCGACCGCAGCGGCGCCTGACGCATCAGAAGCCGCCGATCCCCTTGCCGACCAGGACCGCCCCGATCACCAGGAACAGCACGGCCATCACCGCGGCATTGTTGGCCTCGAGCCAGGTCTTGGCGCGGTCCAACGGCCCGCGCATCCGATCCTTGGCCACCGCGTACGCAACCACCGGAACCGCCACCGTGCTGGCGGCGATCACCGTGTAGATCGCCACCACGACGACGGTGTCCGCGACGGTCAGCCCGCCGGTGCCGATCGCCACCCCGGCGGCCACGGCCATCAACAGGTTCTTCGGATTGATCGCCGCCAGGGCCGCGCCCAGGCCCAGGGCCTGGACGAATCCCATCCGGTCGACGGCGGCCATCCATTTCGGCGGGCCCTGATGGCGGTCCCGGCCGCGCCATTGCCGCACCCCGGCGGACATGAGCACCGCTCCCAGGCCGACCTTGACCCAGCTGACCCCGGTCGTCGACTGGCTCGCGCCGACGCCGCCGGAGATGACGGTGAACAGCGTGACCGCGGCGACGATGCCGACCACCCAGCCGATCAGCAGGCCCAGGCTGGTGCTGCCGGCGTGGGCCGAGAACAGCATGAGAATCGCGGCGATGATCGCAACGGGAGAGATCGCGACCGCGACGGCCAGCGGAAGGACGTCGCCGATCACACCGTTCATGCCCCATCGAATATCACCTCGATGCCCATTGGGCCAGGGTGCGCGCGGCAAACGCCTCACGCAGGCGTTGTTGGCGAGCAGGTCGTCGGGGCGTGCGTCGGCTTCGGGTCGGGCGTCGCCGCGTTCACCGCGAGCGGCGGCGTCAGGCCCGCACATGGTTGCGGCCGGCGGTCCGCCGCGGCCAGACCATGGCGACGACCACCGTGATCACCAAGGACAGGGCCGCGGTGGCGAGCATGGTGCGACCCAAGCCGGTCGAAAACGCGTCGATCACCGCCCGGGTCACCGTGGCGGCGAGGCCGGGGTCGAGCGTGGCCAGCGCGTCCTTGAACGACGCGGAGTTGACCAGGGCGTGATGGGCCTGGTCGACCTGGTCCGGAGTCAGGCCGGTCGCCGAGATGGCGGCCGCCGAGTCGGCCTCGGTGAAGCCACGAGCCAGCGCGGACAGCAGCGCGACGCCGAGCGCGCCGCCGACCATCGAGGACATCTTGAAGACCCCGGCCGCGGTACCGGCGAGGGACTGCGGGACGCCACCGACTGCCGTGTTGGAGATCGGGGTGGACAGCAGGCCCAGGCCGACCCCGATGATCACCAACGCGCCCGCGATCAGCAGGACGGTGGTATCGGAGTCGAGCACGCCGAGCACCGCCAGTCCGGCGCTCATCACGAACAGGCCGATCAGTACGGGAACCCGGCCGCCGCGACTCGCGTCGAGGCGGCCGCCCACTGGGATGAACGCGAAGATGCCGACGGTGGCCGGCAGCATCAGCATGCCGGCGGCGATCGGGCTGTAGCCGCGGGCGTTCTCCAGCCACAGCACGAGCAGGTAGCTCAAGCCGGCGAACGCCAGGTTCATGGTCAGGTTCGCCGTCAGCGCCCCGTCGTAGGGCCGGAGCCGGAACAGCGTCAAGTCGACCAGCGGTTCCCGGACGTGCCGTTCGACCAGCACCCAGAGCACCACCAGCAGGACGGTGGCCGCGAACAGGCCGAGGATCAGCGGGCTTGCCCACCCGGCGGCCGGCCCGTCGGTCAGGGCGTAGAGCAGGGCGAAGGCGGCGAGCGCGATCGTCACCAGGCCGACCCAGTCGACCCGGGTCGACGCGGTCGGGTCCTTCGACTCCGGGGTGAACGCCCGGATGATCAGAAAGGCGGCGATGCCCAGCGGGACGTTGATCCAGAACAGCCAGGCCCAGCCCAGGGTCTGCGTGATCACCCCGCCGATCGCCGGAGCCACCGCCTGCCCGCCCCAGGCCACCGCCTGCCACACGCCGAACGCGGTCAGCTGGTCGCGCCCGGAGAACTGCGGCGGGATCAACGCCAGCGTGGCCGGCAGGATCAGGGCGGCCCCGACGCCCATCAGCCCACGTCCGGCGATCAGCGCGCCGGGACCGGGGGCCAACGCCGCCACGACGGAGAAACCGGCGAAGACCAGGATTCCGACCTGCAGCATCCTGCGCCGGCCGAAGACGTCGCCGAACTTGCCGGCGGCGATCACCAGCGCGCCGGCCGCGAGGCTGAACGCGTTGTTGGCCCACTGCAGCGTGGACAGGTCGGTGTGGAAGTCGTCGGCGATCGCCGGGACAGCCACGCCGAGGTCGGCGAAGGCCAACCAGACCAGCCCGGCCGCCGTGCAGGTGGCGCCGAGCGACACCCAGCGGCCGGATGTCGGGGTGGTCATCCGACAGCCGGCCGCTGGATCACCGAGTGAGTGTAGAACGCCGGCCGCGACGCGCCACCTTGTCGTCATCGGGGCGGGTCAGGGTTGATACGGGGTGCCACACCCCAGCCCCAGCGCGGGACCGGTGCGTGCTGGACGACTTGAGCGTCGGGCTGGGAGTTTTCCATGGCCAACCGGGTGCCCCACTCCAGGTAGCCGATGCGCGCAGCCCGGAATTCCGGGTCCGTCGAACGCGGCGCGGGCCTTGTCCACCACCGCGTCGGCGCCACCTATGAAAGCCACGTACCGCTTGGCCTTTTCCGCCGGCGGCTGCTTCCACAGGTGGGCCGGGTTGCCGTCGAACCAGCCCAGGTGGCGCTGGTAGATGGCCTCGACGTTGTGGCTGACCGAACCGTAGTAGCCGCGCGCGTTCCGGGCGTCTGCCAGTGCCGGAGGCAGTTCCAGCTGCTCGGCGATCTCCGGGCCGGTGAGTCCCTTGTTGAGCAGGCGGAGGGTCTGGTCGTGCAGGTAGGCATACAGGTCCCGCTGCTCGGACAGGAACCGGACGACCCGCTCGTTCCCCCAGGTCGGGTCGAGGTGGTCTGGCCCAGCCCGGCCCCCACCTGACCCCGTCGCCCGCGCGCCAGCGCCGCCCCGTACATGTAGCCGGCGCGGCGCGCCATGGCGATGCCGGCGTAGACGTTCTCGGCGACGGCGTGCTCGGTGAACCCCTCGGGGGCATAGATATTCACCGCGCCGGACTCGACGTCGGCTTCGTCCACGAAGCCCCGGTGGCGCCGTCGGTGGTGGCCGGGTCACCAACGCCGCCGTGGTCACCTGCCAGATCGACCTGAACGGCGCCCGGGTCACTGTGTACTCGGGCTCGGTGCCGGTCGCCGGCGGGCAGACCGTCCTGGTCACCGGCCCGGGCGGCAGCCCGGTGCTGCTGCCGCCCGGCGCCCACTGCTTCGCCGGCGAGACCGACACCGGCGGCGCCGACGCCAGCTCCGTCGACTTCGACAGTTACGACAACGCGGTGATCGTGGTCGCCGGTGACGAGCTCGGCACGGTGACCATCACCGCGGTCAACACGTTCGACTCGCCGCCGGTGCCCCCGATCTACCCACCGTATCCACCGGCCCCGTGGAACGGCGGCCCGTCGGGTTCGCTGTCCTGGACGGGGTTCCCGGCCGGCCAATGGGTGCTGCTCGCCTTCGCGCTGTTCGCGCTCGGGGCCGGCCTGGTCTCCGCGACCCGGCGCCGCCGCGCCGGCTGACCGGCCGGCGGCCCGGTCGCCCGTCCGTCATCCGCCGCGGGTGGGTCGGCCCGACACGCCGCCCGGAGGCGACGGGAGGGCGGCGCGATCGGCGCGCATGCTCATGGCCATGGGGTTGATCCGCGCCGTCCTGCCCGACTCGCAACGCCGCTCGCTGGCCGAGCTCACCGAGGACCTCGACCTCACCGCCGGGGACACCCACTCGAAGCGATCCGCGTTCTGGACGATGCTGACCCTGTCCGCGGTGATCGCCTCGGCCGGAGTGCTGACCGACTCGACGGCCACGGTGATCGGGGCGATGATCATCGCCCCGCTGTCCACCCCGATCATGGGCATCGCCCTGGGCATCGCCAAGACGCAGGCCGGCGCCCTGTGGCGGTCCGGCCGGTACGTGCTCGGCGGCGCCGCCCTGGTCGTGCTGATCGGGGTGATCTTCGCGCTGATCATTCCGGGTTCGTTCGACCTCCTGGGCAACAGCCAGATCGCCGGCCGGACCTCGCCGGGCCTGGGTGATCTGGTCGCCGCGGTCGCCACCGGGTTCGCCGGCGCGATCGCGCTGGCCCGCCGGGACGTCGCCGCGGTGCTGCCCGGGGTGGCGATCGCGATCTCCCTGGTGCCGCCGCTGGCGGTGGTCGGCGTGTGCCTCGGGCAGGGCGCACCGGGACTGGCGCTGGGCGCGCTGGTGCTGTTCCTGTCCAACCTGATCGCCCTCGTGCTGGCCGGAACCCTGGTGTATGCCGCGCTCGGGACCCGGGAGCCGGGCCGGCCGACCGGCGGGAAGCGGCGCCGGGCCTACCTGACCATCACCGTCCTGCTGGTGATCGTCGGTATTCCGTTGGTGGCCAACACGGTCGGCAGCTTCCTGGTCACGCTGTACTCCGCGCGCACCGCGGACGCGGCGGGCCGGTGGCTCGCCGGGACGTCCGGCGGGCAGGTCGTGGCGGTGGACGTCTCGGCGAAGGAGGTGCGGATCACCGTGCAGGTTCCGGACGCGCTGCCCCCCACCGACGACCTGATGACGGCGCTGGACGACGAACTGCCCGGCGGGGTGTCCGTGGTGATCGACAGCACGGTCGGCGCCCAGGTGAGCGCCGGACGGACCGGCGAGACACGCTAGGTCGGCGGCGACGAGGCCGGAGGGTCGTGCCGAAGCCGCGTCAATCGACTCGGGACGCTGCGCCGGCGACGCGCGGGCTCAAGACCCGGGAGGCGACGGCGAGAACGCCCGCTGGTAGAGCACTTTCATCCGGTCCTCGAACTCCGGGGCGGGGCCCGCCACCCGCACGCCGGGCGCCACCTGTCGTATCGGCAGCGGAGTCACCGGCCCGGGCGGCACACCCCACTGCACCAGCCAGCCGGTCAGCTGCGCCGCCGACGTCGCGTACACGATGCGGCCCAGGCCCACCCAGGCATGCGCGGCCGCGCACATCGGGCAATGCTCGCCGGAGGTGTACACGGTCGCGGCGGCCCGCTCGGGCACGGGCAGGTGCTCGGCCGCCCAGCGGGCGATCGCGAACTCCGGATGCTGCGTCCGGTCGCCCGCGGCGACGTGGTTGTGGTCCTCGAACAGAGTCGCGCCGTTCGCGGCGACCAGCACGGACCCGAACGGCTCGTCGCCGGCGGCCAGCGCCTGCTCGGCCAGTTCGACACAGCGCCGGAGGTGCCGGCGATCGAGGTCATCCATGTGGACTCCAATCTGATGGCATTGATCTTGGTATCATCGGACCATGAGGGCAACCATCGATCAGGCGGGGCGCCTGGTGATTCCCCGCGAACTGCGTGATCGGTTGGGTCTGCGGCCGGGGCCGGTCGAACTGGAGGCGGACGGCGCGAACCTCCGGGTCCGGCCCATTGCGGCCGGCGAGCTGGCGGAGGCGGACGGTTTCCTGGTCATCCCGGCCACGGGCGGCGAGCCGATCACCGACGATGACATCCGGGCGTTGCGTGATGCCGACCGGCGTTGAGGAGAGCCTGGGCCCCGAACTGCTGGTGGACACCAGCGTTGCGGTCGCGCTGTGCACGCTTGATCACGTCGGTCGGTCCGCCAGCCTCGCCGCGGTGGCCGGTCGGCGCATCGGATTGGCTGGACACGCCGCGTTCGAGACGTTCTCGGTACTGACTCGGCTGCCCGGCGCCGCCCGGCGCAGCCCGGCCGCGATCGGCCAGATTCTCAAAGCGAACTTCCCTTACACGCGCCATCTTTCGGCTGCGTCGGCGGCGGATCTGGTCGCGACGCTGGCGGCCGAGGGAATCGGGGGTGGGTCCGTCTACGACGCCCTCGTGGCCGCCGCGGCGTTGGAACAGGAAGTTCCGCTGGTCACCCGGGACACCCGCGCGCTGCCAACGTACCGCGCGATCGGTGCGATGCTCGCGCTGGCGACCTGACCGGCCCGGTCAGCCGACCCCGGCCCGGCGTTCGACCTCCTCGGCCGCCGCGTTCCATTGCGCCTTCCCGGCCCGCCAGCCTTCCTCGTCGTTGCCGAGCCGCCAGTACCCGCTGATGGACAGGCGGCGCGCCGGCAACTGCCGATCGACGCGGAGCAGCCGGCGGATCTGCGCGACCCAACCCGCCTCGCCGTGCACGAACGCCTGCACGTCGGCCAGCGGAAGTTCGATGCCCCGGACCACCTCGACGAGCCGCTCACCGACCCCCCGATGGCCCGAGGACAGCCACCTCACCACAATCCCGTCCGGGCCCACCAGCGGCAGCCGCGACTCCGGCCCGGGCACCTCGATCACCGCGTGACCCCGGGCCGGCGCCGGTAGGGCCGCCAGTGCGGCGCCGATCGCCGGGATCGCGCTCTCGTCGCCGGCGAACAGGTGCCAGTCGGCCGACGGGTCGGGGGCGTAGGCGCCGCCGGGGCCGCGCACGAACAGGGTGTCGCCCGGCCGCGCGGACACCGCCCACGGCCCGGCCACGCCCGTGTTGCCGTGCACCACGAAGTCGACCGTGAGCTCGTGCGCCACCGGGTCGAAGGCCCGCACCGTGTACGTGCGGACGATCGGCCACTGCTCGACCGGATAGTCCTGCCGGATGCGGTCCAGGTCCAGCGGCAGCGGGTAGTCGGCCCGGGGGAAGATCAGCTTGACGTAGGCGTCGGTGAAGCCGTTGGGCGCGAACCCGGTCAGCCCGCCGAACACCACGCGGACCATCGTCGGGCTCAGCCGGGTCGTCCGCACGACAGTGGCCGGCGCCGGCACCGGCCGGCGGGACACGGGACGGATCGTTGAGGCAGTCACCATGCTCCATCTCAGCCCGGTGCCCGAACCGGCACCGGGCAACTTAGGTTCCCCTTACCTGGACCCTACAGGACGCCACGGCGGCGCCGGCCGGTCGCCGTCCTCGCCCCAGCAGTCCGTCGGCGATCCCGATGAGCTCGCGGGTCCGCCCACGGAATGCGGCCGCGGCGAGCCCAGGGGCCGGGCGCGGTGTGACCCGGCCGTGATCGATCGCGCCGTTCATCGGCTCGGATCGACCGTTCGGCGCACCGTCCGGTGACCTGCCGACCGGCGGGTACCCCCGCTTCGCGCGGATCCCTAGGTTTCCGGTTGACCAGCACGACAGCGACCGATGCGAGATCGAGCGGCTGCGGTCACTGACGCCATTGACGGACAAGGAGGTCTCATGGCCGAACCACCCCGCACCGCCGAATCGCCCGCCGAAACGGTGAACTGGGAAGAGGTCCAGGATTCACCAGACTTCGCGCACCTGCGACATGCGCTGCGATCCTTCATCTTTCCCGTCACCATCGCGTTCCTGGTCTGGTATTTCACCTACGTCCTGTGCGCGGCATTCGCCCGCGACTTCATGAACATCAAGGTGATCGGTGAGTTCAACATCGGCCTGGTGTTCGGCCTGCTGCAATTCGTGACGACCTTCCTGATCGCGCTGTTCTACGCGCGGCACATGAACAGCAAGTTCGACCCGGAGGCCGACAAGCTCCGCGACGAGATCGAGGGAGTCGCCTGATGTTCGTGCAGCTCGCCCCCGCCACGGAAACGGCCGCCGCAGCCGCCGATTCCGATTCCGGCCACCAGGTCATGACGATCTCGCTGTTCCTGACGTTCGTCGCCATCACGCTGGGCATCACCATCTGGGCCAGCCGGCAGAACCGCACCGCCGCCGATTTCTACGCCGGCGGCCGATCGTTCACCGGCATGCAGAACGGCTTCGCGATCGGCGGCGACTACATGTCCGCCGCATCGTTCCTGGGCATCGCCGGTCTCATCGCGCTGTACGGCTACGACGGGTTCCTGTATTCGATCGGGTTCCTGGTGGCCTGGCTGGTTGCCCTGCTGCTGGTCGCCGAGCTGATGCGCAACACCGGCAAGTTCACCATGGCCGACGTGCTGAGCTTCCGGATGAAGCAACGCCCGGTGCGCACCGCCGCGTCCATCTCCACCGTCGTCGTGTCGATCTTCTACCTGCTGGCGCAGATGGTCGGTGCCGGTGAGCTGGTCTCGCTGCTGCTGGGCATCAGCTCGCAGGCCGCCAAGAACCTGGTCATCGCCGGCGTCGGGCTGCTGATGATCGTGTACGTGGTGTTCGGCGGCATGAAGGGCACCACCTGGGTGCAGATCATCAAGGCCGTGCTGCTGATGACCGGCGCGGCCATCATGACCTTCTGGGTGCTGGCCAAGTACGGATTCAACCCGTCCGAGCTGCTCAGTGCCGCAGCGGGTGCGTCCGGGAAGGGTGAGGCGTTCCTGGAACCGGGCCTGCGGTACGGCGTGGAGAACGCCGACGCGACCAAGACGCTGCTGTCCAAGCTGGACTTCATCTCGCTGGCCATGGCGCTGGTGCTGGGCACCGCCGGCCTGCCGCACATTCTGATCCGCTTCTACACCGTCCCCAGCTCCAAGGCGGCGCGCAAGTCGGTGCTCTGGGCGATCGGGCTGATCGGCACCTTCTACCTGATGACGTTGGCGCTGGGCTTCGGCGCGGCTGCGCTGGTCGGGCACGAGGCGATCACCGCGCAAAGTCCCGGCGGCAACTCCGCGGCGCCGCAGCTGGCCGAGGCGCTCGGCGGCGTCGGCACCACGACCGGCGCGATCATGCTCGCGGTCATCGCCGCGGTCGCGTTCGCCACCATCCTCGCGGTGGTCGCCGGACTGACCCTGGCGTCCTCCTCCTCGTTGGCACACGACCTGTACGCCAACGTCATCCGCCGCGGCAAGCCGACCACCGACAAGCAGGAGGTGCGGGTCGGTCGGATCTCCGCGGTGGTCATCGGTGCGGTCTCCATCGCGCTGGCCATCCCGGCCCAGTCGCTCAACGTCGCCTTCCTGGTGGCCATCGCGTTCGCCATTGCGGCGTCGGCCAACCTGCCGGTGATCCTGTACTCGCTGTTCTGGAAGCGGTTCAACACCCGCGGCGCCACCTGGGGCATCTACGGCGGTCTGATCTCGGCCCTGGTGCTGCTGATCTTCTCGCCGAACGTGTCGGGCGGGGCGGTCAGCGCCACCACCGGAAAGGCGGCCAGCCTGTTCAGCGATCCGTCGATCGATTTCCACTGGTTCCCGCTGAACAACCCCGGCCTGATCTCGATCCCGCTGGGCTTCCTGTTCGCCTTCATCGGCGCGGTGACCAGCAAGGAGTTCAACAAGGCCAAGTGGGCCGAGATGGAGGTGCGCTCGCTCACCGGCGCGCATGCCGAGAAGGCGGCATCGCACTGATCGCCCCATCCGGCTGACCCGGCAACCGCCCTGGCGCCACGGAGTCCCGGACTCCGTGGCGCCGGTCGCTGTCCGGGGTCGCCGCCCCCCCGGGCGTCCTCACCCATCCCGGGCGATCTTGGCCCCGGCGGGTCGATCTCACCCCTTCGTGAGGAGGCACCGCGTCCGCGGGAATCGGACCCTCGGCACCAACGGCGGACGATCGCCGCGATGCTCGATGGGAGAGGTCGATGGCCACACCGAAAAGAACCGCGCCGAAGGGAAAAGCACCGGCTCGGCCGCCGGTGAGCCCGGCGAGCCCGGCGAGCGGGCCGACGTCATGGGAGGCCGAGTTTGCCCGCATGGCGGCCGATTTCTCCGACCCGCACCAGGAGTGGCGGCGGCTGTTCTCGGAGTTCTTCGGCACCTTCCTGCTGGTCCTGGTGGCCGCCGGCGGCGGGATGATGGGCACCGCCTTCCCGGACACGATCAGCCGGACGGCCGCCGTCACCGCCCCGGCGCTGATGGTGCTCGGCATCATCCTGTTCATGGGCAAGGTGTCCGGTGCCCACCTGAACCCGGCGGTCAGCATCGCGTTCGCGTTGCGCGGTGACTTCCCCTGGCGGCGGGTCCCGGGGTACATCGTCGTGCAGCTGGCCGGCGCGTCGCTGGCCGCGCTGTTCCTGCAGGCCGTGATCGGGGTGTCGGCCACCAACGGGTCGAACTACCCGGCCACCGGCTACTCGAACCTGATCGCCTTCGTGATGGAGGCCGTGCTCACGTTCGGGTTGGTCAGCGTCATCCTGGGCACCGCGTCCGGCGCCCAGAACCTCGGGGTGATCGGCGCGCTCGGAGTGGGTGGCTACATCGCGCTGGCCGGCCTGTGGGGCAGCCCCATCTCCGGCGCGTCGATGAATCCGGCCCGCACCTTCGGCCCCGACCTGATCAGCCTGAACTTCGACGCCTACTGGGTCTACGTGGCCGGTCCGATCCTGGGCGCGATCGTCGCCGTGGGCTGCGCGTTCGTGCTCCGCGGGCCAGGCGGCGGCCGGTCCGGATCGGCCGCCGCTCAGGGTGCGCTGTTCACCGAGGTCGCCAAACCCTGACCGGGCGGTGCCGGGCCGGCCGCTGGTGGACCCGCGGCAGGGGCGGCCACGGAACGGCGCGGTGGCGGCCCGGGATCAGACGGACAGCGTGCCGCGATGCTCGAACGCCATCGCCCGCTGCAGGGCCGCCGCCCGCATGGCGGCCGGGATCTCCACCGGTCCGCCCAGCTGGGTGGCGTTCATTCCGGCCTGGGCGGCCTCCTCCACGACGCTACCCACCAGGATCGCGAGCTCCGGCGTGCGGTGGAACACCAGCACCCCGTGGTTGGCCAGCAGGACGGCCGGGACGCCGGGCCGGACGGCGGCGCGGATGTTCGCGACCGCGACCTCCGACCCGCGGGGGCCGTAACCTGCCAGCGGGACGCCGTCGGGCAGGCCGAACATCGCCAGCGCCTCGACCCAGCAGCCGATCACCCGATTGGCGACCGCGTAGGCGGTCGCGAACGGCGAATGAGTGTGGATGACGCAACCGACGTCTGGCCGGTCCGCGTACATCGCCGTGTGCATCGCGACGACCGCACCCTGGATCGGCGCAAGGCTGCCCTCCCGCAACGAACCGTCCAGCCCCACCCGAACCACCGCCTCCGCCGGGTGGTGGCGCAGGGACGGGCCGCTGGTGAAGTACATCTCGTCGGAGCCCGGCACCCGGAGACTGACATTGCCGTGCGCGTTGGGCGAGATGGCTCCCGAGGCGACCACCCGCCGGGCGACGTCCACCACCTGGCCGACCATGTCCCGGTCCATCCGACCACCTCCGAGTCAGGCCCCCGGCGACCTCGTTATACGCCTGATTCGTCGGGTACGTCGGGAAGCAGTCGATTCGACGACCGGCCGTCGGCGGCCAGATCCATCCGGCGGCCGGACGCCGCGGCCTCCTCGACCGCGAGCGTGGCGGCCAGCGTGGCCGTAGCGTCCCGGGCATCGATGACCGGCCGTTCGTCGCCGCGGATCACCGCCCGGAAATGGGCCAGTTGCCGGACGTACGGGTCCGCGGGGGTGACCGCCACCCGCTCCTCGGCCAGGTCGGCGGCCCAGCCGATCTCACCCGGGTAGCGCCACAGCCGCAGGCTGGGCACGGCCAGCGACGCCGCCGAACCGGCCAGCAGGTAACAGTTCTGGTCGTTCTGGCCGAAGAACGGGTTCTCCCCGGCGGTCAGGTCCCACGCCCAAGGGGCGGTGACCGTGTCCGACATGGTGATCGTGCCGAGCGCGCCGGACGCGAAACGTAGCGCGACGACCGCGGTGTCGGCCAGCGGCAGGCCGCGGCCGGCCGCCGAGACGATCGCCTGGACCGAATCGATCTCGCCGCAGACGAAGCGCAGCACGTCGATGTCGTGGATCAGGTTGGTCAGCACGGGCCCGCCGCCGGCCTCCCGGCGCCAGGAGATGTCGTAGTACTCGTCGGGCTTGTGCAGGGTCCACAGTGCGGTCACCGTGGTCAGCCGGCCCAGCCGCCCCGACTGCACGGCCGCCCGGGCGGCGGCCACGATCGGGTTGTGCCGGCGATGGTGTCCGATCACCAGGGGGACGCCCGCCCGGTCGGCCGCGTCGGCCAGGATGAGCGCCTGGTCAACGGTCGGCCCGATCGGCTTCTCGATCAGGGCCGGGATACCGGCCGCGACCGCGTCCAACCCGATCGGCACGTGCAGGGCGGTCGGCGTCGCGACGATCACCCCGTCCAGTCCCGGCGCCGCGAGCAGGTCACGGTGGTCGGTGTGGGACGGAACGCCCAGGCCGGCCGCGAGTTCGGCCGCGGCCGGCGTCGGATCGGCGAGACCGACGATGCGGCACCGCTCGTCCCGGCGCAGCGTGGACAGATGGGTGCGGCCGATCACCCCGGCGCCGATCACGCCGATGCCGACGGGTCCGGTCATCGGTGCGCGCCCGGCGTCGCCCCGGCGAGCAGGCGGTCGGCCGCCCGCCGGGCCCGACGGGCCCGCTCGACGGGCGGCAGCCCGGCCAGCGCCGAGACCGGCGCCTCCACCGAGAGCACGCCACCGGCGGGCAGCATCTGCACCAGTTCGGCCAACGGGAGCTCACCGTCGCCGGGCAGGAGCCGGCCGGTGCGGGACTCCGCCCGGGCCCGGTCGTCGGTCGGCCAGACGGGTTCCAGCGGGCCGTCGCACAGTTGCCCGTACGGCAGCAGCTTGGCCGGGACGTCGGCCAGATCGGCGGGGGAGCCCCCGGAGCGGCGTAGGTGCAACGCATCGACCAGCACCGACCCGGCCGGGTGACCGGCGGCGCGGACGATGCGGACGGCTGCGGCGAGCGTTTGCACCGGGCTGTACTTCATGAATTCGAGCCCGGGCCGCAGCCCCCGGTCGGCGGCTTGCGCGCACAACCATGCGAAGTGGTCCGCCAGGCGGGCCTCGTCGGGGTCGTAGCCGAGCGTCAGGACGAATCTGGCGCCGAGCCGGTGGCCGGCGTCCAGGACCGCGAGCGCCGCGGCGCGGTCGAAGGCC
This sequence comes from Nakamurella sp., assembly GCA_044223435.1. Taxonomy (GTDB): domain Bacteria; phylum Actinomycetota; class Actinomycetes; order Mycobacteriales; family Nakamurellaceae; genus Nakamurella. The sequence goes on along the minus strand of JBGALY010000005.1, from coordinate 103,725 downwards.
GGACGCACCATGATCAATTCGACGTCGAGGACTCCGACCCCGGTGTCGGCCAGCCGGGCCAGGGTTTCGCGCATCGCCGGGGTGTCTCCGAGCATCGGCCACACCTTCTCCGCTGCGGCCGGTGCGACCCGGATGCCCAGCGCCGGGAAGCCGGCCGTGGCCGCGGCGACCACCTGATCCGGCGGTGCGGCGTCCAGGATCGTGAGCGGCGACAGCGACACGGTCGGCGAAGACACGGTCGGCGATGACGCGGTCGGCGAAGACACGGTCGGCGATGACACGGTCGGCGGGGACATGGGGAACTCCTCGAACTCGGAACGGCCAATAGTGGAACACTGTTCCAGAAATGCCAGAATCGGTACAGTAATCCGGCGAGCAGTTCGGCTGGGTGGAAAGGGGCCGGTCGTGATCGGTGGAGCGCTGTCCCGGGGTTTGGCGGTCCTGACCGAACTGGCCGGAGCGCCGGACGGGCGATCCGTGCAGCAGGTCGCCGACGCGCTGGACCTGCCCAAGAGCGCCGCCCACCGGATCCTGGTGAACCTGGTCGACGACGGCTACGCCCGGCAGGATCCGGCGACCGGCGACTACCGGTTGACATTGCGCCTGGTCGCGATGGCATTGGGGCACCTGGCGCAGAACACGGTGGTCGACCTGGCCCGCCCCGTGCTGCAGCGGCTGGCGGGAGTCTCCGGCGAACTGGTCCGGCTCAGTCTGGTGGACGGCGACCGCCTGGTCTGGGTCGCCAAGGCGCAGGGCGCGACCGCCGGCCTGAAGTACGACCCCGACCCCGGGGCCCAAGCGCAACTGTCGTGCACGGCGAACGGGCTCGCCTGGTTGTCCGGGTTCGGCGACGAGCACGCCCTGGAGCTCGTGCTCCGGCAGGGGTGGGGCCGCCCGGGTGAGTTCGGTCCGCGCGCCCCGGTCACCGTGGACGATTTCCTGGATCTCCTGCGGCGGGCCCGGGCGGACGGGTACGCCCACGTCGTCGACAGCTTCGAGGCCGGAGCATCAGCCGTCGCGATGCCGGTGCCGGACCGGCCCGGCGGCCGCACGGTGGGAGTGCTGAGCATCGCCGGCCCGAGCATCCGGCTCACCGTCGACCGGATGCTCGACCTGGTCCCGCTGCTTCGTCAGGCCTGCACGGAGCTCACCGGGGTCCGCCCGGACGGACCCGACAATGGGCCGAACGGGGCGACTGGGTCGCGATCGATGAACTCAATGCACGCAAGGGCCGAGCCCGGCGGTGCGGCTGAGTAGGTTCTCAGCAGGGCCGCGGTGTCGCGGTCGGTTCCCGGGAGGCAGGTGCGACGGTGCGCTCCGGATCGAGCTGGTCGCTGGCCCGCCGCATTCTCGCGTTGCAGGCGGTGACGCTCGTCGTCGTGCTCGGCGGATTGCTGGCGGCCGTGCTGATCGACTCGAACGCCGAGACCGAACGCGTCACCGCCGAACGGGTGGCCGCCATCGCGTCCACCGTCGCGCGGTCGCCCGACGTGATCGCCGCGGTGACCGCTGCCTACCCGGCCGGGCAGGAGATCACCGGCCCGTCCGCGCTGATGCAGCCCTACGCCACCGCGGTGGGGGCGTCCACCGGTTCCGACTTCGTGGTGATCATGACGCCGCAGGGGGTGCGCTACACCCACCCGGACCCCACCCAGGTCGGCGGTACGTATCTCGGCAGCCGGGAGGCCGCGCTGGGCGGTCAGGTGGGCATCGAGACGTACACCGGAACCCTGGGCCCGTCGGTCCGGGCCATCGCGCCGGTCTACGACGCGAACGGGCAGATCGTCGCGCTCGCTGCCGTCGGGGTGACCGTGACGCACGTGGACGAGCTGTCCGGTCAGCGGGTCGGGTGGTTGGTCCTGATCGGCGTGGTCGCGCTCGTCGTCGGGTTCGCCGGGTCGCTGGTGATCGCCCAGTGGGTGCGCCGGCAGACCCTGGGGATGGGCCCTCGCGAGCTGGCCCGGCTGTTCACCTACTACGACGCGGTGCTCGCGTCGGTCCACGAGGGCATGGTCCTGCTCGACGGGCAGGGCCGGATCAGCAGCGTCAACGCCGAGGCCCGCCGGCTGCTCGGTCTGGGCGACGAGGCGGTCGGACGGCTGCCCGCCGAGGCCGGACTGCCCGAGCACCTCGCCAACTTGATGACCGAGCCTGGCGACCTCACCGACGAGTTGGTCCTGTCCGCCGACCGCGTCCTGGTGCTCACCCGGCGCCCGGTCGCCGTCCGCGGCACCGTGGTCGGTGCGGTGGTCACCCTGCGCGACCACACCGAGTTGGACGCGTTGACCGGTGAACTCGACCGGGCGCAGAGCTTCTCCGAGGCACTGCGGGCGCAGGCCCACGAGTCCGCCAACCGGATGCACACCGTCATCTCGCTGATCGAGCTCGGTGAGACCGAGCACGCGCTGACCTTCGCGGTATCGGAGATGCAGACCGCTCAGCGCCTCGCGGATCGAGTCCTGGAGGGTGTCGGGAACCCGGCGGCGGCGGCCCTGCTGCTGGCCAAGTCGGCGCAGGGCGCGGAACGAGGGATCGAGCTGATCGTGCGTCCGGGGTCGTTCCTGCCGCCGGACGCCGCGCCGGACCACGAGCTGGTCACCATCGTGGGCAACCTCGTCGACAACGCCTTCGACATCCTGTCCGCCGGACCCGCCGAGGACGGGCAGCGCCGGGTCTCGGTCGCCCTCGACCTGATCGGACTGGCCTTCCCCTGGGCCGAAGGGGTGGGCGGCGGTCCGCCGCACCCCGCCGACGGTGATGACGGGCTCGCGCTGGACCCGCCCTACGTGCGCATCGTGGTCACCGACAACGGACCGGGTCTGACGCCCGACCAGGCCCGGTCCGTCTTCAGCCGCGGCTGGTCGACCAAGACCGCCCGTGGTCCGGCCGGCGACCGGGGGCTCGGCCTGGCGCTCGTCGCCCAGGCCGTCGGCCGCTGCGACGGTACGGTGCACGCGGTGCCCGGCCCCGGGGCGAGGTTCGTGGTCGGCCTGCCCTACCGGGGGACGGGCGAGCCCGCCGCCGCGGCGGACATCAGCGAGGGAGCGATGGGATGATCCGGGTCCTCGTCGTCGAGGACGAGCCGATCGCCGCCCGGGCGCACAAGGCATACGTCGAGCGGGTCGCCGGGTTCACCGTGGTCGCCGTCGCCAATTCACGGATCGAGGCGGAGCGGGCCTTGTCCAAGGGCGGCATCGACCTGGTCATGTTGGACCTGCACCTGCCGGACGGGCATGGGCTCGACCTGTTTCGCCGCATCCGGGCGGCCGGTTCGACCGTGGACGTCATGATCGTCTCGTCGGCCCGGGACGCCGACGTGGTCCGCTCCGCGGTCGCCCAGGGTGCCGTGCAGTACGTCATCAAACCGTTCGCGTTCAACGCGCTGCGCGACCGGCTGCTGTCCTACAAGGAGTTCGCCGAGCAGGTCGGCGGCGAGGATGACGTCGACCAGGCCTCGGTCGACCGGGCGCTGGGCATGCTTCGCGCGCCGGCGACCGGGTCGCTGCCGAAGGGGATGACCAAGGAGACCCTCGCGATCGTGGTCGGCGCCCTGCGCGAACTCGGCGACGCCTCGGCGTCGCAGATCGGCGAATTCCTGGGCGTCTCCCGGATTACCGCGCGCCGCTACCTGGAGCACCTGGCCGACACCAACGTGGCCGAGCGGACGCTCAAGTACGGGCAGGTCGGCCGGCCCGAGACGAGGTACGGGCTGCGCCGGTCGGAGTGAGGTCGGCCGGACGATCAGGCCGAAGGCGGTTCGCCCGGGTCGCCTGATTCGCCTGGGTCGACCGGCGCCGCCCGTTGGTGCCAGGCCGCCACCGAGGCCGGCACCCAGCCGACGGTGCGTCGCCACACCTCCCGAACGGTGACACAGAGCAGCAGCCAGGCCACGCCGGTGAGCCAGCCGGCCAGCACATCGGTGGCCCAGTGCACGCCCAGGTACACCCGCGACCAGCCGATCGCCAGCACGAACAGCACCCCACCGGCGATCGCCACCACCCGCCAGGCGGTGCCGCGGATCATCGGCACGAACACCACCAGCAGCACCCCGATGATGGCCGCCGAGGCCAGCGCGTGCCCGGAGGGGAACGACTCGTTGGTTTCGGTGACCAGCCGGAACTCCGCCGGCGGTCGCTCCCGGCCGACCGTCGCCTTGCCCACCCGCACCAGCAGCCCCGCACCCGCGGACACCACGGCGATCAGTACGGCATCGCCGCGCCGGCCGCGGAACCACAGGAACAGGACGGCGGCGACGGCGATGATGCCCATCGACAGGGTGCTGCCGATCTCGGTGACCACCGTCGCGACCGCGGTCAGCGCGGACGTCCGCTGGTCGATCGCCCACTGCCAGATCACCGGGTCGATCGAGGCCAGCCCGTTGTGTTCGACGGCACCGTCGGCCAGGCCCAGGATCACCGCGGCCAGGATCAACAGCGCCGCACCGCTGGTCAGCAGCAGCTCGACGGTGCCGGGGGCGGCGCGGCGGCGCCGGACGGCGACCAACGCGCCGAGTCCCAGCAGCACCACCGCCGCGATCGCGTACGGCAGCCAGACATACCCGTACTCGAAGAAGGTGTCCGAGACGGGGCCCTCCCGCCGCAGGTGGCCGGCCAGAGCCGGAGCGACGAGCCGGCCGGCGGTCATGTCCCAGGTCATGTCACTCGAAGAAATCCTCGAGGAAGGACTTCTTGCGCTTCTTCTTGCTCCGCAGCTTGTCCGGCCGCACCTTGTCGTAGTCCCGCCGGGATTCCTTGGCCGGGCGCTGCGGGCGGTCGTAGTCCACGAGCGGCGCCGTCTCGGGTTCGGCCGGCTCCAGGCCGAAGAACTGTGCCTCGGCGACCATCAGACGTTCCAGTTCGGCGCGGTCGAGGAAGACCCCCCGGCACTGCTTGCACACGTCGACGGTCACACCGCCGCGTTCCTGACTGCGCATCTTGCCTTGGCACTTCGGACAGACGAGGCTCATGATGCGGCCAACGGTATCCCGGCCGCGGCGGGGCGGCCCCCCGGCACGGCGATGCCCACGCCGGGCTCACCCGAAAAGGCCGTCGATGAACGACTTGCTGCCCTTCTTTCCCTTCTTCTTCTTGCCCTTGCCCAGGTAGTCGGTGGCGATCGAGGCGATGGTCGTCAGATCCGCCATCGGCGACCGGCCGGGCGGTGTCGGTGCCGCGGCGGGCGCCGGGTAGCCCGCGGCGGGCGCCGGGTAGCCCGGGGCGGGCGCCGGCGGGTACACCGCCCCCGGCGGGGGATAGGCCCCCGCCGCGGGATACGGGGCCGGCGATCCGGGCGGTGCTTCCCCGCGGTTGAACCGGGCCTCGGCGTCGACCAGGTGCTCCAGTTCGCCGCGGTCCAGGAAGATGCCGCGGCATTCGGTGCACTGGTCGACGACGACGCCGTTGCGCTCGTAGGCGTGCATCAGGCTGTGGCACTTGGGGCAGAGCATGCTCATTCCTGGGCAACGCGCGGCCGGACGGGTCGAGTTCCGCAGCCCGGCGTGACCTTCGACAGCTGCCCCCCCGGGCCCCGGGCCCTGGGCCCTGGGCGCTGATCATCGCGTCGGCGAGGCCGACAAATCGGGCGCGGAATCGACGTCATGATCAGCGCAGCGGCGGTTCGGACGGCCCGGGACGGCGCGACGGTGGGCGCGATTGGATCACCGGACCGAGGAGGCGTACAGTGGAACGTCGGCGCGCGGGTCGCGTCGGTTTGGTGCTGCTCTCGTCATGATGGACGCCGGGGCCGCTTCCAGATCGAGGTCGGATGAAGCTCATTCGGCGCGCCGAGCCCCCGGGCCCACGAGCCGGTCGTCACGACCGGCCGCGACAGCCTGCGGAGCCTCGACCCGACCAGTATGGCAGCAAGAAGTGCGGAGGATATGGGCAAGAAAGACGGGGCCATCGAGGTCGAGGGTCGCGTGGTCGAGCCGTTGCCCAACGCGATGTTCCGGGTCGAGTTGGAGAACGGTCACCGCGTGCTCGCGCACATCAGCGGCAAGATGCGTCAGCACTACATCAGGATCCTGCCCGAGGACCGGGTCGTCGTCGAGCTCTCGCCGTACGACTTGAGCCGGGGTCGGATCGTCTACCGCTACAAATAGTCATTGCTCGCCGCAAGGGCTTGCCCCGGCTTCGCCGTCGCCGCAAGGGCTTGCCCCGGCTTCGCCGGGACGGTCTGAACGGCATTGCTCGCCGCAAGGGCTTGCCCCGGCTTCGCCGGGACGGTCTGAACGGCATTGCTCGCCGCAAGGGCTTGCCCCGGCTTCGCCGGGACGGTCCGAACGGCACTGCCGCGCCCTTTCTCGGGGCGCGGACCGGGACGGCGACGTCCCGGGCGATCGGCCGCCACCCGGTGGACCGATAGGGAGCGGACCGGCACCGGTCCGCGTGGTCCGGCCCACCGGGTCGGTACTAGAGAAGAGGACGGCAGTGAAGGTCAACCCGAGCGTCAAGAAGATCTGCGACAAGTGCAAGGTGATTCGCCGGCACGGACGCGTCATGGTCATCTGCGAGAACGTTCGCCACAAGCAGCGCCAGGGCTGAGTCCCGGCGCGGACCCGCTGGTCGGGTCCCCGGCCGTCCCCGGACGGCCGATCCATCGTGTCACCACCACCGTCTCGGCCCAGCCGGGAAGGTGGGATTCCCCCGGACCACGGGCCGGGGCCTCGACCGGATGTCGGGGATGGGACGCGACCGACACCCGTGGGCGACACAAGGGAGTACCCGCCAGATGGCGCGACTCGTCGGCGTCGATCTGCCCCGCGACAAGCGGATGGAGATCGCGCTCACCTACATCTACGGGATCGGGCGTACCCGTTCCCTGGAACTGCTCAAGGCCACCGGCATCAGCCCGGACCTGCGGTCCAAGGACCTGTCGGACGAGGATGTGCTCGCCCTGCGCGACGCCATCGACGCCGCCGACCTCAAGGTCGAGGGCGACCTGCGCCGCGAGGTCCAGGCCGACATCCGCCGGAAGATGGAGATCGGCTCCTACCAGGGTCTGCGGCACCGCCGCCACCTGCCGGTCCGCGGTCAGCGCACCAAGACCAACGCGCGTACCCGCAAGGGACCGAAGAAGACCATCGCCGGCAAGAAGAAGGCCAGGTAAGCCATGCCCCCCAAGTCCCGTCAGGGCTCCGCGGCGGTCAAGAAGGTCCGCCGCAAGGAGAAGAAGAACGTCTCCCACGGCCACGCGCACATCAAGAGCACGTTCAACAACACCATCGTCTCCATCACCGACCCGACCGGTGCGGTGATCAGCTGGGCGTCCGCCGGCCACGTCGGCTTCAAGGGCTCCCGCAAGTCGACCCCGTTCGCGGCGCAGATGGCGGCCGAGAACGCCGCCCGCCAGGCCATCGAGCACGGCATGCGCAAGGTCGACGTGTTCGTCAAGGGCCCGGGTTCGGGCCGCGAGACCGCGATCCGTTCCCTCCAGGCCGCCGGCCTCGAGGTCGGCGCGATCTCCGACGTCACCCCGCAGGCTCACAACGGCACCCGGCCGCCCAAGCGGCGCCGGGTCTGACGCGGGCGAAGGAGATCTAGACAATGGCTCGCTACACCGGTCCCATCACCAAGAAGTCCCGCCGCCTCAAGACCGACCTGGTCGGCGGCGACATGGCGTTCGAGCGCCGCCCCTTCCCGCCCGGCCAGCACGGCCGCGCGCGGACGAAGGAGAAGGAGTACCTGACCCAGCTGCAGGAGAAGCAGAAGGCCCGGTACACCTACGGCGTCCTGGAGAAGCAGTTCCGCCGCTACTACGCCGAGGCCGCCTCGCGGTCCGGCAAGACCGGCGACACCCTGCTGCAGATCCTCGAGTCGCGGCTGGACAACGTCATCTACCGGGCCGGCCTGGCCCGGACCCGTCGGCACGCCCGGCAGCTGGTGTCCCACGGGCACTTCGAGGTCAACGGCGTGCGGGTGGACGTTCCGTCCTACCGCGTCGAGCAGTACGACATCATCACCGTGCGCAAGCAGTCGACCGAGTCGTACCCGTTCGAACTCGCCCGCGCGACCTTCGGCGAGCGCACCCCGCCCGCGTGGATGAAGGTCGTGCCGGAGTCGCTGCAAGTGATCATCCACTCGCTGCCCGTCCGCGCCCAGATCGACTCGCAGGTCACCGAGCAGCTGATCGTCGAGTTCTACTCGAAGTAGCGGTCGCTGCTCCTGTGCCGCGCGGATCAACTGCGCCGGCGCGGAGGAAGTCATCGACTTCCGCCACATCAGTCCCACACGGGGCGAGATGATCCGCGCCGGGCCAGTTGATCCGCGCGGCAGCAGTACGCCGAACGGCCCGGCAGCCGATCGGTCCAAGCGTGCCGTCATATAGCGGTCGGCACCTGTCTTTACCGGAGGTACACCCCCATGCTGATTTCTCAGCGCCCCACGCTGACCGAGGAACCGGTCGCCGACAACCGGTCCCGGTTCATCATCGAGCCGCTCGAGCCCGGCTTCGGCTACACCCTGGGCAACTCGCTGCGGCGCACCCTGCTGTCCTCCATCCCCGGCGCGAGCGTCACCAGCATCCGCGTCGACGGCGTGCTGCACGAGTTCACCACCGTGCCGGGCGTCAAGGAGGACATCACCGAGCTGATCCTCAACCTCAAGGAGCTGGTCGTCTCCTCCGAGGACGACGAGCCGGTCACGATGTACCTGCGCAAGCAGGGCCCCGGCGACGTCACCGCCGCCGACATCGCCCCGCCCGCCGGCGTGACCGTGCACAACCCCGACCTCAAGCTGGCCACCCTGACCAAGAAGGGCAAGCTGGAGATCGAGCTGGTCGTCGAGCGCGGCCGGGGCTACGTCCCCGCGTCGCCGAACAAGGTCGTCGGCGCCGAGATCGGCCGCATCCCGGTCGACTCGATCTATTCGCCGGTCCTGAAGGTGACCTACCGCGTCGAGGCCACCCGCGTCGAGCAGCGGACCGACTTCGACAAGCTGGTGCTGGACGTCGAGACCAAGCCGTCGATCACCCCGCGGGACGCGCTGGCCTCGGCCGGCACCACCCTGGTCGAGCTGTTCGGCCTGGCCCGCGAGCTCAACGTCGACGCGGAAGGTATCGAGATCGGGCCGTCGCCCGCCGAGGCCGACCACATCGCCGCGTTCGGGCTGCCGATCGAGGAGATGGACCTGACCGTCCGCTCATACAACTGCCTCAAGCGTGAGGGCATCCACACCGTCGGCGAACTGGTCTCCCGGACCGAGGCCGACCTGCTGGACATCCGCAACTTCGGGCAGAAGTCGATCGACGAGGTCAAGATCAAGCTCGCCGGCATGGGCCTGGCCCTGAAGGACTCGCCGGCCGGGTTCGATCCCACCGCCGCCGCGATGTCCTACGGCGACTCGGACTGGAACGACGACACCGACGACAGCGGCTACGGCTCGCTCGCCGGTCTCGCCGCGCCGGTCCAGGACGACACCGACTACGCGGAGACCGAACAAATCTGACACTGCTCCGCAGGGGTGACGGACCGGCCTTCGGCCGGGCTGCAAAGCCTCATTGGAGGTCGGCTCCGCTTCGCTCCGCCCCACCGAAAGGCTTCGCCGTTTCGGTGGTGTCCGCCTTCGGCGTCCAGGATGCCCAGGCAATGCAGTACGGGTCCACCCCTTCGGGGGTGGGCGGGTTGGTCTGACGACCAGCCTGAACTCGAAGGACAGCGTCGGCGCCGCGGGGTTCGCCCCGCGGCGGCCGCCTCACCCGTGGTGGAAGAGCTTCCACGCGCGGACAACGAAAGAAGGACACGACATGCCCACGCCCTCCAAGGGACCCCGGCTCGGCGGATCGCCGGCGCACGAGCGGCTGATCCTGGCCAACCTGGCCACCCAGCTGTTCGAGCACGGCCGGATCAGCACCACCGAGGCCAAGGCCAAGCGGCTGCGCCCGTACGCCGAGAAGCTGGTCACCAAAGCCAAGGTCGGAACCCTGCACGCCCGTCGCGAAGTGATGAAGGTCGTCCGCGACAAGGACGTGGTGCACAAGCTGTTCGCCGAGATCGGCCCCTCGTTCGAGACCCGCAACGGCGGTTACACCCGCATCATCAAGACCGCCCCGCGCAAGGGCGACAACGCCCCCATGGCGATCATCGAGCTGGTCGGCGAGGAGACCGTGTCTTCCGCCGCGACCCGGGTGGCCCGGGCCTCCGCCAGCCGCGGTGACCGCGCCGCCCGCGTCGCCGCGTCCGCGGCGGCGGCGGGGGCCGCCGTCGACGCGGCGGAGGATGCCCCGGACCGCGAGAGCGGTTCGGCCCAGGCGGTCGAGGCCGCCGTTGAGGCGCCGGCCGAGGGTGCCGAGGTCGTCACCGACGAGTCGGTGGACGCCGGGGAGACCGCGGCCGAGGATGCCCCGGACCGGGACAGCGCATCGGACCAGGCCGTGGAAGCCGCCACCGAGGCGCCGGCCGAGGGCGCGGACGACGAGTCGGCCAAGTAGCCCAGCTCGGCGCGGCGGCCCCGCGACGCCCGGCCCGCCGGACGTCGCGGGGCCGTTCGCGTTCGGCACAACGCCAAGTCCCCCACCCGCACTCGGCCGGCCAGCCGGGTGCGCCACGCGCCGGGCTGATTAAGGCGGCACCGAAACCGGCTGGTCCGGCATCCATCGCCGGGTTGAACGGCAGCCGGACCCGCAGGGGCCGTCCCCGCCCGGGAGTGGGGGAGCGCCGAGTTGATCGGCCGTTCGGGTCGCCGGACGCCGAGTTGATCAGCCCGGCAGTCGAAGGCACCCCGTTCGGAACGCCGGCGGCTCGGTGGGCCGGGACCGGTTCGTGAACCTGGAGGTCCGATGCAGGATCCACCGAGCAGGCTCCGCCTGGACATCAGCTACGACGGAACCGATTTCGCCGGCTGGGCCGTGCAGCCGGGGCTGCGCACCGTCGCCGGGGTGCTGACCGGCGCCCTGCGGACCCTGCTGCGGCACGAGCCGCGGCTCGTGGTCGCCGGTCGCACCGACGCGGGCGTGCACGCCGGCGGCCAGGTCGCGCACGTCGACGTCGAGCCGGCCGCGCTGCGCGCGCTGGCGCCGCGCGACCACGTGGACGATCACGATGCGGATGCGGCCGGCCGCCTGGGCATGCTGCGCCGGCTGGCCGGACTCCTACCGCCCGACCTCCGGGTGCGGGCCGTTACCGCGGCCCCGCCCGGTTTCGACGCCCGGTTCTCCGCCCTGCGGCGGCACTACCGGTACCGCGTCGGCACCGCCGAGTGGGGCGTCGAACCGGCCGACCGGCGTTTCGTGCTCGCCCGGCGCCGCCGGCTCGACATCGAGGCCATGACGCTGGCGGCGCAGGCCCTGGTCGGCCTGCACGACTTCCATGCCTTCTGCCGGCCGCGGGAGGGCGCCACCACCATCCGCGACCTGCAGGCGCTGGAGGTGCGGTCGGTTGGTGACGAGGTGCGCATCGACGTCACCGCCGACGCCTTCTGCCATTCGATGGTGCGCGCCCTGGTCGGGTCGCTGCTCGTCGTCGGTGAGCTGCGCAGTCCCGCGGCCCGGCCGGGGGAGTTGCTGGCGGCCCGGGAACGGACGTCGGCCATCCCGGTGGTGCCCCCGCACGGACTGACCCTGCGGCAGGTCGACTACCCGTCCGACCGGGAGCTGGCCGGCCGGTCCGCGCAGACCCGCGCGCTGCGCGCCCTCTGAGGACCGCGGCCCGCCGGGGCGCCGGCGCCGCCCGCCGACGACCGCGAACCGTTCGATCGAGGCGATGCCGCGCCGGTCACCCCGTCCTACCCTCCCCCGGGGAAGCAGGAGAAGGGACCGCCGGTGACCGGTTCTGGGGATGTGGCCGAGCCGGCGGGTGCGGGTTCCGAGCCCCCCGCCGCGTCCGTCGATCCGCGTCCGGCCGGCGACCCGGACCTGCCCTTCGACAACGAGGAGGATGTGCGGCACGCGCCTGCTCCGCTGGCCGTCCGGGGCCGCCGGTCGGTGACCGAGTGGGTCTCGTCGCTCCGGACGAGCGGCCGGGACCTGCGAGCCGACGCCGTCGCCGGGGTGTCCAACGCGATCGCCTCGGTGCCCGACGGCATGGCGATGGCGCTGCTCGTCGGAGTGAACCCCGCCTACGGGCTGTACGCGTCGTTCGCCGGGAAGATCGGCGGCGGCCTGTTCAGCAGCACCGCCCTGATGGTCGTCACGACGACGACGGCCGCCTCGCTGGCCGCCGGGTCCGTGCTGGACGAGCTGCCCGAGGCCGGCCGGGACGGGGCGATCGTCGCGCTCACCCTGTTCACCGGGATCCTGCTCGTCGCGGTGGGCCTGCTGCGCCTGGGCCGGTACATCCGCTTCGTGTCCCGGTCGGTGATGGTCGGCTTCCTCACCGGGATCGCGGTCAACATCATCTTCGGCCAGCTTCCCGGCCTGCTGGGCGTGCAACCCGACCCCGGGGTTGCCGTGGAGAAGGCGCTGTACGTGGTCACCCACCTGGCGGAGATCACCGTGCCCGCCGCGCTCGTCGGCGTCGGGGCCCTCGCGGGGATGCTGCTGCTCGGCCGCACCCGGCTGCGGCTGGTCGCGACGCTGATCGCCGTGGTCGTCACCACCGCGGTCGTCGCGCTGGCCGGCATCGACGCGGTCCATACGGTCATCACCATCGGCAGCATTCCGGTCGGGTTCCCCGGCCTCGCCCTACCCGCCTGGCGGGACCTGCTCGACATCGACCTGATCGCCGGGGCCGCCGCCATTGCCGCGATCATCCTGGTCCAGGGGGCGGGGGTCGCGGAATCCGCACCCAACCCGGACGGCAGCCCGTCCTCGACGAACCGGGACTTCATCGGTCAGGGCGCGGGCAGCCTGCTGTCCGGGCTGTTCCACGGGATCCCGGTCGGTGGCTCGGTCAGCACCACCGCGATCAACATGGCCGCCGGCGCGCGCACCCGCTGGTCGGCGATCCTGGGCGGCGTCTGGATGCTGGTCATCCTGGTGGCGTTGGCCCGGGTGGTGGAGCTGGTGCCCTTGCCCACCCTGTCCGCGGTGCTGATCTACGCCGCCCTGATGACGCTCAAACCGGCCGTCGTCCGGGTGGTCTGGAAGACCAGCACCACGGGCAAGATCGCCATGACGGTGACGTTCCTGGCCACCCTGATGCTGCCCATCGCCGCCGCGGTCGCCGTCGGCGTGATCTGCTCGCTGGTGCTGCAGCTGAACAAGGAGCAGATGGATTTCCATCTGGTGCGGCTGATCCCGATGGATGGGCACTTCGTCGAGCGCCGGGTGCCCCGGCCCCTGCCCGATGCCGAACCGGTCGTCCTGGACGTGTACGGAAGTCTGCTCTACGCGGGCGCGAAGACCCTCGGTGCCCGCCTGCCCGACCCGCAGACCGCCCGCCGGCCGGTGGTCATCCTGCGGCTGCGGGGCCGCGGTTCGCTCGGCTCCACCTTCTTCGGCGTCGTCGCCGACTATGCCGAGGCCCTGCATGCGGCCGGTGGCCGGCTGTACCTGTCCGGGGTGGACAGCGCGATGGTCGAGCGGTTCGAACACAGCCAGCTCGCCGACGTGCGGCGGCGGATCACCGTCTTCCCGGCGACCGAGGTGATCGGTGCGTCCACGCTGGCCGCGGTTCAGGACGCCCGCCGCTGGTTGGCCGAGTCAGCACCGCCACCGGAGTGACCGTCCTCGGGCCGCGGGCGCCCACATGGTCGGTAGCGTGGAGTCATCGGCTCGATCGGACGGTTACTCCCCGTGTTCGACCGGGGGCATTTTGACCATGACCTGGATCGAGCGGTACTCTGGACAGCCGGTGTGCCGCGCGGTCTGCGTGCGGCGGTGTCCGCATGTCTGCGGGCCCGCCCGAAGGCCCGGCCCGCGAGGGGGCGCATCGAAGGGGAGCATCCGCTCCCGGACCTGAGCAACCTGGACGACAACGAAGAGGCAGCACCGTGCGCACGTACAGCCCCAAGCCTGGCGATGTGACCCGCAACTGGCACGTCATCGACGCCACCGACGTGGTGCTGGGCCGTCTGGCCAGCCAGGCCGCGCAGCTGCTGCGGGGCAAGCACAAGCCGATCTACGCCCCGCATGCCGACACCGGCGACTTCGTCGTCATCGTCAACGCGTCCAAGGTCGCGATCAGCGGCAACAAGCGGGACGGCAAGCTGCTGTACCGCCACTCGGGTTACCCGGGCGGACTGCGCAGCCAGACCGTCGGCCAGCTGCTGGAGACCCGTCCGGAGCGCCTGGTCGAGAAGGCCATCGTCGGCATGCTGCCGCACAACACGCTCGGCCGGAACATGGCCAAGAAGCTGAAGGTGTACGCGGGCCCGGAGCACCCGCACGCCGCGCAGAGCCCGCAGGCGTTCGAGATCACCCAGGTCGCGCAGTAACCGCCCAGGTCCACCCAGAGAACAGCGAGAGAGTCAGCACGTGAGCGAGAACCCCGAAGCCGTCGTCGAGGACGTCGAGTACGAACTGCCCGAGGGCGTCGAGATCGAGATCGTCGACGCCGGTGACGACGTCGACGAACTCGTCGAGGTCGTGCCGGCCGTCGTGGCCGTCCCGATGGACCGTCCGGTGCAGACCGTCGGCCGCCGCAAGGAAGCGATCGTCCGCATCCGGCTCGTGCCGGGCACCGGCACGTTCACGCTGAACGGGCGCACCCTGGACAGCTACTTCCCGAACAAGGTGCATCAGCAGCTCATCAAGGAGCCGCTGGTCACCGTCGAGAAGGCCGAGATCTACGACGTGCACGCCCGGTTGCACGGTGGCGGCGTCACCGGCCAGGCCGGCGCGCTCCGGCTGGCGATCGCCCGCGCCCTGGTCGAGGTCGACGAGACCGATCGCCCGCCGCTGAAGAAGGCCGGCTTCCTGACCCGGGACGCCCGCGCCACCGAGCGCAAGAAGTACGGACTGAAGAAGGCCCGCAAGGCGCCCCAGTACTCGAAGCGCTGACCCCGTGGGGGGGCGGCTGTTCGGAACCGACGGAGTTCGTGGGCTGGCCAACGCCGACCTGACTCCGGATCTGGCGCTGAAACTGGCGACCGCCGCGGCGCAGGAGCTGGGCGTCACCCGGGGCGTGGCGTCGTCGGCCCTCGGCGGGCTGGGCGAGCCGGCCCGCGCGCTTCACGCACGCGACCGGCAGAAGACGCCGACCCGCCCGATCGCCGTCGTCGGCCGCGACCCCCGAGCCTCCGGCGAGATGTTGGAGGCGGCGGTCGCCGCCGGGCTGGCCTCGGCCGGCGTCGACGTGCTGCTGCTGGGCGTCCTGCCGACCCCGGCGGTGGCGTTCCTCACCGCGGACCTGGGCGCCGACCTGGGCGTGGTGATCTCCGCCTCGCACAACGCCATGCCCGACAACGGGATCAAGATCTTCGGTGCGGGCGGGCGCAAGCTCGGCGACGCGGTCGAGGACGCGATCGAGAAGCGCATGGCCGAACTCGCACCGTTGCCCACCGGCGAGGGCGTCGGCCGGATCCGGCTGGCCAAGGACGCGGACCGCCGTTATCTGGACCACCTGCTCGTCGCCACGCCCAACCCGCTGCGCGGACTGCGGGTGGTGGTGGACTGCGCGCACGGCGCCGCCTCCGAACTCGCTCCCGAGGTGTACCGGCGCGCCGGCGCCGAGGTCGTGGTGATCGGCGGCAGCCCGGACGGGTTGAACATCAACGCCGGGGTCGGGTCCACCTACCTGTCCGGCCTGCGTGACGCGGTGATCTCCGAAGGTGCCGACCTGGGCATCGCCCACGACGGTGACGCCGACCGGTGCCTGGCCGTGGCGGCGGACGGTTCCGTCGTCGACGGCGACGTCATCCTTGCCCTGCTGGCGATTGCCCTGCGGGACCGTGGCCGGTTGGCCGGCGACACCGTGGTGGCCACCGTGATGGCCAACATCGGCTTCCACCGGGCCATGACCGCGGCCGGAATCGCAGTCCGCACGACCGCCGTCGGTGACCGGTACGTGCTGGAGGACATGAACGCCGGGGGTTACTCGCTGGGCGGCGAGCAATCCGGGCACCTGATCCTGGCCGAGCACGCGACCACCGGCGACGGCCTGCTCACCGCGCTGCACCTGATGGCCATGGTCGCCGAGACCGGTCGGCCGCTGGCCGACCTGGCCTCGGTGGTCGAGCGGTTCCCGCAGGTGCTGATCAACGTGCGGGTCTCGGACAAGGCCGCGGTGGCCGCGTCGGCCGACGTACAGGCCGCCGTCGCGCAGGCGGCGGCCGAACTCGGCGATTCCGGGCGGGTGCTACTGCGTCCGTCGGGCACCGAGCCGCTGATCCGGGTGATGGTCGAGGCCGGCACCGACGAGTCCGCGCAGTCCGTTGCGGACCGGGTCGCCAAGGTCGTGGCCGCCGTCTGACCCTCCCGGCGCTGCGGTCTGCCCGGCGCCGTGCGGCTGGTTCGCTGATCAAAGCCGCGTGCGCGCGTCCGGTTCGTCCGGTTGGGCCCGGCTTTGATCAGCGAACCCGAGCGGTCCGTCGCGCTGGGCTGATCAAAGCCGCGCATACGCGTCCGGTTCGTCCGGTTGGGCCCGGGTTTGGTTAGCGAGGCGGGAGGGGGCGGGCGGTCAGAGCAGCGCGGCGGTGCCCAGATCGCCCATGTCCACCGTCGGGGTCACGTCGGGGTCGTTCGGGTCGAGGACCTTGGTGCCCCCGATCTTGCTCTCCATCTGGTCGGCCAGCTGCGGCGCATCGGTCAGGTGCCGGATGAAGAACGCCGACGCCAGGATGCGGGTGGCGTGCTGCACGTTCTTGTCGGAGTCGGCGCCCAGAATGTTGTTGACGAAGCTCTGCCCCTCGGCCAGGCCCAGGTGGCCCGACCCCCGCACCCGCCGCAACTGCACCGGCCCGCCCCAGGACTGGGCGATCTGCGCGCCGTCGGACTCGGCCCAGTCGTCCTTGGTGCCGATCAGGTGCAGACCCGGCGCCTCGACCCGGCCGGCCGCCTGGATCGCCGACGGCTTGGTCTCGGCGGCGGTCACCGTGACCACCGCGCGGATCTGGTCGTCCTTGGCCGCGGCCAGCACCGCGGCGCCGCCGCCGGTGGAGTGACCGAGCACGCCCAGCCGGCGCAGGTCGCCCCGCACCCGGCCGCCGCCGAGCTCGCCGTAGGCGACCATGCGCAGCGCCCGGGACAGGTCCAGTGCCAGCCCCTGATGCGAGGAGAACAGGCTGCGGTGGGTATTCGGCGCGACGACGATGATGCCCCAGGACGCCAGGTACCGCATCGTGTCGGCGTACTTGTCGACGGACTGCAGCCAGCCGTGGCCGAGCGCGACGATCGGCAGACGCCGGCCCGATGACGGGGTGAACACCAGGCCGGGCATCCCGGCCGGGGACAGGTCGCCCACGGCGACCCGGTGCGGGCCCTTGTAGGTGAAGTACTCGAAGGTGGGGCGGTCGATCGTCGGCGGCGGTTGCTTGGCCATTCGCTCTCCCGTCCCATGCGCGCTGACCGACGCCGGCCGCCCTCGTACAGTAGCCGGTGCGCTGTGCGCGCCAGGATCGAGCAGGGGAGCACGTCGGTGGCCGAGGACTTCGCAACGAATCTGCGTCGGCTGATCCGGGCCCGCTTCCCGCTGCTGTCCATCCGGACCGCCGAGGAATCCCGGGTGCTGGCCGAGATCGCGGCAGTGGTCGGGAACCGTACACAGATCGCGCCCGCCCGGCAGGTGTTCGTCTGGTCGACCGCCAACGGGTTCGCCGCGTTGGGACAGCCGGGGGGTCAGGACACCCGCACCCCGCACGCAGCACTGACCGCGGCAGCGGCGCTGACCATGCCCAGCGTGGTGATCCTGCTCGACCTGCATCCGTGGCTGGGCAGCCCGTCGTCGCCGCCGGACACCCAACTGGTCCGGCAGTTGAAGGACACCGTCCGCTTCTACAAGGACGGTCCGGTGCCGCGGACCCTGATCATGATCTCGCCGACCCCGCAGATCCCGGCCGACCTGGAGTCCCTGGTCACCCTGCTGGAGTTCCCGCTGCCCACCGAAGTGCAGATCCGCTCCACGCTGGACGGGATGATCGCCCGGAACACCGCATCCGGGGCCCTCACGGTCGCCTTCGGTGCGGACGGGGCGGAGCGGATGGCCAAGGCCGCCCTCGGGCTGACCGCATTCGAGGCGGAGAACGCGTTCGCCCGGGCCATGGTCGACGACGGCCGGCTCACCGACGACGACATCGGGCTGGTGCAGGAGGAGAAGCGGCAGATCGTCGCCAAGTCCGGCGTGCTCGAGGTGGTGCGGTCCACCGTGCGACTGGACGACATCGGCGGCCTGGAGAACCTGAAGACCTGGCTGCGCAAGCGCAATGGTGCCTGGCTGGACGAGGCCGCCGCCTACGGCCTGCCCGCACCCAAGGGCGTCCTGGTCACCGGGGTGCCCGGCTGCGGCAAGTCGATGACGGCCAAGGCCATGGCCTCGGCGTGGTCGCTGCCGCTGGTCCGGCTGGACATCGGCCGGGTGTTCGGCGGCCTGGTCGGGGCGTCCGAGCAGAACATGCGCACCGCGCTGCGCACGGCCGAGGCGATCGCGCCGTGCGTGATGTGGATCGACGAGATCGAGAAGGGGTTCGCCTCCGGCGCGACCGGGCAGGGCGACTCCGGCACCTCGGCGCGGGTGTTCGGCACGTTCCTGAGCTGGATGCAGGAGAAGACCGCGGCCGTGTTCGTCATCGCCACGGCCAATCAGATCTCCCTCCTGCCGCCGGAGATGATGCGCAAGGGTCGGTTCGACGAGATCTTCTTCATCGACCTGCCCACCGACGCCGAGCGCAAGGTCATCTTCTCGCTGCATCTCACGGCGCGGCTCAAGGCCGGTCCGGCGCTGGGGTCCCTGGGGGTGGCCGACGACCTGCTGGATCGGCTGGTCGGGGCGACCGAGGGATTCTCCGGGGCCGAGATCGAGCAAGTGGTGATCGCATCCTGCTTCGACGCGTTCAACGAGCGCCGGGCGTTGGCCCTGGACGACCTGCTGCACGAGATCGGCAACACCGTGCCGCTGTCGGTCACCCAGTCCGAGCAGATCGACGCGCTCCGGGCCTGGGCCGATGTCCGGGCCGTCGCCGCGTCCGCCCCGGAGGACCGCGAAGGCTACACCGTCCCCGAGCCGTCCACCGCGCTGCTCGGCGTGCCGCCGGAATCGGTGCTGGCTCGGGGCGGCCGGCCGGTCGAGGCCTGAGCGGGTCCACCTACCTCCGGTCCACCGCGTCGCGCAGCGCGCTGAACGAGGCGACCAGCAGCCGGCGTTCCCGGGCCAGCAGTGGATCGTCCAGGGCACGGCCGGTCGCCACCCACCGGTCCGAGGCGTCCATGGCGTCGACCCGCAGCGCCGCGGCCGGCCGCACCGCAGACGCCGGAAGCCCGTAGACAGAGGCGTAGAGCGCGGTGAGCGCATCGACCAGGTGCGCCTGGGTGACGCCGGTGTCGTGCTGGTGCTCCCGATGAACCCGCCACCACCGGACCTCCAGGGCCGCGGCCCGCTCCGGTTCGAAACCGCCCCAGCCCGAGCGGACAACCAGCCGATAGAAGCGACGCATCGCCGCCCGTGCCCCGTCGGGGTCGTTGTCGGGATACGGCGCCCACAACTGGTTGGCCCGCAACACATGCCAGGCGCCGACCAGGGTTCGCCGCCACGGCATGCCGAACCCGGCGCGCACCATCGTCACCGCGGCCCGGAGGAACGGAATCCATTCGTGCCGGTAGTAGGCCGCCCAGGCGGCGCACTCGGCACGACCGACCGCGACCGGGTCGAACGTCAGCGGGCCGGGCCGGGACGAGGTCGCAACGGTCATCACAGGCCTCCGGTACCAGTTTGCGGCAATTGTCGCCGATGATTCGGAATGGGGCGATCCGGGGATGGGTCGACTCCGAAGAAGGGACATGACGATGACGTTCGAACTCCCCGGCGCAGGCGCCGCACCCGACCCGATCAACCGTCCCATCGCCGCCGTCCTCGACCGCATGCAGCAGGTCGTGGACTCCATCCCGGCCGACCAGCCGCACCGGCGGTTCTTCGCCGGGACCTACCTGCGGACCACCCGCGCCGTCGGCGACGCCGTCGACCAGGCCCGTTTCGAGGACCCGGACTGGGTGGAGCGCTGGGACGCTGCCTTCGCCGACCTGTACCTGAACGCCGTGACGGACCCGGCGAACGCGGCCCGGCCGTGGCGGCTGGCCCTCGCCGCACCCGCCCGGCTGCCCCAGCTGCGGCACGTGCTGCTCGGCATCAACGCGCACATCAACTACGACCTGCCGCAGGCCCTGCTCGCCGTGATCAGCGACGACGACTTCGCCGATCCGGTGCTGATGGCCAGGCGGCGGCGCGATCACGAACGGATCGACGGCGTCCTGTCGGCCCGCGTCGGGCAGGAGGACAGCGAATTCGCCGACCAGACCATCCTGGACCGGTTGATCCGGCCGCTGAACCACCGGGCCAGCCGGCGCTTCCTGGCCGAGGCCCGGCGCAAGGTCTGGCACAACACCGAGGCGCTCCAGCTGGCCCGCGGTGCCGGCCCGGACGCCTACCGTCGCCGGCTCGCCGAACTGGAGGTGCTGTCCGCGGCCAAGATCGCCGACCTGCTGGCCCCCGGACAGGTGCTGCTGCGGTTGGCCGTCAGCGGATTCGGCGTGAGCCTGCCGCCGGAGTGACCGCGCGGAACCCGAAGGAGGGAGCTGGTTGCGTCCGTGTGACAACCTCCGCGCCTGACCGGAGGCCCCGGGGCCAGCCGTTACCCTGGGCAGAATGTGCGGAATCGTCGGCTACACCGGTCCCCGTCAGGCGCTGCCCCTGGTCCTGGAGGGACTGCGCAGACTGGAGTACCGGGG
This sequence comes from Nakamurella sp., assembly GCA_044223435.1. Taxonomy (GTDB): domain Bacteria; phylum Actinomycetota; class Actinomycetes; order Mycobacteriales; family Nakamurellaceae; genus Nakamurella. The sequence continues at coordinate 82,977 of JBGALY010000005.1, read as the reverse complement.
CTACGACTCCGCGGGCGTTGTGGTGCTCGATGACGCCGGCGACCTGAACGTCGCGAAGAAGGCCGGCCGCATCGGCAACCTTGACGCCTACATCGACACCGGTGAGGTGGCGCTGGCCGGGCAGACCGGGATGGGCCACACCCGGTGGGCCACCCACGGTGGTCCCACCGACCGCAACGCGCACCCGCACACGGACATGCGTCGCCGGGTCGCCGTCATCCACAACGGCATCATCGAGAACTTCGGGCCGCTGCGGGCCGAGCTGGAGGCCTCCGGCGTCGAGTTCAGCAGCGACACCGACACCGAGGTGGTCGCCCACCTGCTCGCCCGGACCATGACCGACGGCCCGACCGCCGGCGACCTGCCGGCCAGCATGGCCGCCGTCTGCCGGGGGCTGGAGGGCGCCTTCACCCTGGTCGCGATGCACGTCGACGCCCCGGAGACGCTGGTCGCGGCTCGCCGCAACTCCCCGCTGGTCATCGGCGTCGGCGACGGCGAGATGTTCGTCGCCAGCGACGTCGCCGCCTTCATCGAGCACACCCGGCAGGCGGTGGAGCTGGGCCAGGACCAGTTGGTGGTGGTCAACCGGGACGGGTACGACGTCTCCTCGTTCACCGGCGGCGACGCGGACTTCAAGGAGTTCCACGTCGACTGGGATCTCTCGGCGGCGGAGAAGGGCGGCTTCCCGTTCTTCATGGACAAGGAGATCGAAGAACAACCCAGCGCCGTCGCGCAGACCCTGCTGGGCCACTTCGACGGCTCCGGGATCGTGCTGGACGAACTGCGGCTGTCCGAGGACGACCTGCGGACGATCGACAAGGTCTTCGTCGTCGCCTGCGGCACCGCCTACCACTCCGGGCTGGTCGCCAAGTACGCCATCGAGCACTGGTGCCGGATCCCGGTCGAGGTCGAGGTGGCGTCCGAGTTCCGGTACCGCGACCCGGTGCTCGACCGGCAGACCCTGGTCGTCGCGGTCAGCCAGTCCGGGGAGACCGCCGACACCCTGGAGGCCGTCCGGCACGCCCGCCGGCAGAAGGCCCGGGTGCTGGCCGTCTGCAACACCAACGGCTCGCAGATCCCGCGCGAGTCCGACGCGGTCGTCTACATCCACGCCGGCCCCGAGATCGGCGTCGCCTCGACCAAGGCGTTCCTGGGCATGCTCACCGCGAACTACCTGGTCGGGCTCGCCCTGGCCCAGGCCCGGGGGACCAAGTACCGCGACGAGATCGCCCGCGAGTACGCGGAACTGACCAAGATCCCGGACGCCATCGCCACGACGTTGACGCTGATGGACCCGGTCCGCAAGCTCGCCCAGGAGATCGCCACGTCCAAGGCGATCCTGTTCCTGGGCCGGCACGTGGGCTACCCGGTGGCTCTGGAGGGCGCGCTCAAGCTCAAGGAACTGGCCTACATGCATGCCGAGGGCTTCGCCGCCGGCGAGCTCAAGCACGGGCCGATCGCGCTGATCGAAGAGGGGTTGCCGGTCGTCATCGTCACCCCGTCGCCGGTCACCGACCCGCTGCTGCACTCCAAGCTGCTGTCCAACATCCGGGAGATCCAGGCCCGCGGGGCGCGGACCATCGTGATCGCCGAGGAGGGCGACGAGACCGTCGCCCCGTTCGCCGACTTCCTGGTCGAGCTGCCCCGGGTGCCCAACCTGTACCAGCCGTTGATCACCACCGTGCCGCTGCAGATCCTGGCCGCCGAGATCGCCCGGGCCAAGGGCTACGACCTCGACAAGCCGCGGAACCTGGCCAAGTCGGTCACCGTCGAGTAGGTGACCTTGCCGCAGCTGCCCATCGGGACGAACGTCGTGTCCGTTGGCATCGACGTGGTGGCGGTCGACCGGTTTGCGACCGCCCTGGAGCGCACGCCGTCGCTGGGCCGACGGTTGTTCGGCCCCGACGAAATGGTCTCGGCTACCGGTCACCCGCGCGGGCCGGCGTCGCTGGCCGCCCGGTTCGCGGTGAAGGAGGCCGTCGCCAAGGCGCTCGGCGTGCCGTCCGGGATGGACTGGCACGACTGCCGGGTGATCTCGGAAAGCAGTGGCCGGCCGATGCTGGAGATCAGCCGGACCGTCGCCGCCGCGGCCGCGGCCCTGGGCATCACCGGCTGGCGCATCTCGATCTCGCACGATGCCGGCATCGCCGCCGCCGTGGTGCTCGCCCTCGGCCTGGATCCCGCCGGGGAGACCGGCGGGGGGATGGGACAGTGAGCGTGGCGGGCCGAGCGAACCAGCGGCGGGGGTGGGCGGGCGCCTCCGGTGGGCCGACCGAGCCCGCTGGATGCGCCGGAAGGGTGGTCCCGTGATCGAGGCCTACACCGTCGAGCAGATCCGCGCCGTGGAGGCGATCGCCCTCGACCGCGACGGCGACGCGGCCCTGATGCGCCGGGCGTCGTTCGCGGTGGCCGCCGAGGTGGCCGACCGCGTGCCGTTCCCGCACCCCGGCCGGCGCGTGGTGCTGCTGGTGGGGGCCGGCAACAACGGCGGCGACGCCCTGCACGCGGGCGCCTTCCTACGGCGGCGGGGGATGTCGGTGGCGGCGGTGCTGCTGAATCCGGCCAGGTCGCACGCCGGAGGCCTGGCCGCGTTGCGCCGAGCCGGAGGTCGCGTCCTGCCGCACGACGACCCGGCCGTCCGGTTCGCGATCCGCCACGCGGACGTGATCGTGGACGGGATCGTCGGCATCGGCGCCAACCCGCCATTGCGCGCCGATGCGGCCGAGCTGGTCGGCGACGCCAACGCCACCGCCGCCTTGCGGGTCGCGGTCGACCTGCCCAGCGGGATCGAACCCGACACCGGTCGGGTCCGCGGCGTCGCCTTTCTGGCCGACGTCACGGTCACCTTCGGCGGGATCAAGGTTGGCCTGCTCATCGCCGACCAACAGGCCGGCGTGGTGGTCAACGTCCCGATCGGCATGGACATGACCGGCCGGCCGGCCGAGGTGATCGCGATGACCGACGGCAGCCTGCGGCAGATGCTGCCGCCGCCCGCCCCCGGGGCCGACAAGTACTCCGGCGGCCTGGTCGGCATCGTCGCCGGTTCGACCGGCTACCCGGGCGCCGCGGTGTTGTGCGCCGGTGGTGCCGTCCGCACGCGCCCGGGAATGGTCCGGTACGCCGGTCCGCAGGCCGCCGCCGTGGTGGCTCGCTGGCCGGAGGTCGTCGCGGCCGACTCGCCCGCCGACGCCGGCAAGGTCCAGGCCTGGGTGATCGGGCCGGGCATGGGCACCGAGGGCCAGGCGATCACCCTCGTCCGCTGGGTGCTCGGTCAGGACGTCCCGGTGCTCGTGGACGCCGACGGGCTGACCGTCCTGGCGGGGATGCCGTCGCTGCTGCAGACCCGCCGGCGGGCCGGCCAGCCCACCGTGCTCACCCCGCACGACCGGGAATTCGCCCGGCTCTTTCCGGATATCGAACTCGACGACCGGCTGGCCGCGGTGCGCCGCGCGGCGTGGGTGAGCGGCGCGACCGTGCTGCTCAAGGGCCACCGCACGCTCATCGCCGACCCGGGGGGACAGGCCGCGGTCAACCTGTCCGGCTCGTCCTGGCTGGCCTCGGCCGGGACGGGCGATGTGTTGTCGGGGGTCGTCGGATCGTTGCTGGCCGCCGGGTTGCCGCCGCTGCTGGCGGCCGGCGCCGGCGCCTTCCTGCACGGCCGGGCCGGGCAGCGGGCCCAGCAGACCGGTCGCTTCGGGGCGCACGAATTGTGGGACCACCTTCAGGTGGCGCCGGATCCCGCCGGGCCGTGAGCGCGGCGGCCGACCGGAGGCGACCGCCAGCCCGCAGCCGTCAGCCCGCGGCCGGCGGCGCCGCCGGCCGCCGTAAGGCGGCCAGGGCGGAGGCCGCCGTCTGATCGGCCAGCCGTTCGGCGGGGTCGTCCGCCCGTCCGACGGTGAGCGGACCCGAGCCGCCCGGATCGAGACCGCTCCGCTGGGCGACCACGTGCCCGACCTCGTGCGCCAGCGTGTGCAGGCCGCGCTCGGTGCCGGGCCGGTAGGCGCCCTGGGCGAAGTAGAGGTCGTTGCCGTGGGTGAACGCCGAAGCCTGGAGCGAGCTGGTGATCCGGGCGGCCTCCGGATCGTCGTGCACCCGGACCGCGGACAGATCCTGGCCCAGGTGGTCGGCCAGCCGCCGGCCCACGCCTTCCGGGAGCGGTCGCCCGGCCCCGGCCCGCCGGCGCAACGCGGCGACGACCGATGGATCCACGGCGGCACCGCCGAGGGGATCGCCGCCCGGTGCAGTCGATCGGAAGACGCGACCCGGGACGGCGATCTCAGGCAGGACCGCGGCACCTGACCCGGCCTCGGCGTCCACAGCCTTGGCCGTGGACGGGCCGGTACCCCGGGTCATCGAGCTGTGCAGCCGGCTCATCGGGTTCTCCCGTCCGGGACTGGCGGTCTGCTCAGACAGTAGTGCCGAGCCCGGCGAATTGCCACGAGCGGGCGCCCGGGCCCACTCGATGCCATCCGCCCGGGCCGTCGCCGGCGCCGGAATCCGGCATGGAATCACGGATGGAATCCCGTCCGGCACTGTCCGAGTGGGCGAACCGTGTCACCCGACACGTTGGCGCGCCCTGGAAGGACGACCGTCAGCCACCCAAACGTGGTTCCATCGAGTGATGGGCACCTCCACGGCCTCCACGGCACCGGCTCCGGGGTCGACCGTGCGCGGAACGACCCGCGCGGAGGCGGTGGTCGACCTCGGCGCGATCACGTCCAACCTGCGGGTGCTGTTGGGTCTCATGCGCCAGCACAATCCCGCCGGCTCGCTGATGGCGGTGGTCAAGGCCGACGGTTACGGCCATGGAGCGGTCGCGGTCGCGCGGGCGAGCCTGGCCGGCGGCGCGTCCCGGCTGGGCGTCGCCACCCCCGAGGAAGCGCTCGCCCTGCGGTCCGCCGGCATTGACGCGCCCGTCCTGGCCTGGCTCTGGCCGCCCGGTCAGCCGGTCGCCGATGCGTTGGCCCGCGACGTCGAACTGGGTGTGTCGAGCCTGGCCCACCTCGATGCCGTCCTCGACCAGGCGGGCCCGGCCCTGCCCGGTATCCACGTCAAGGTCGACACCGGACTCGGTCGCGGGGGCGCCGGACCGCGCGACGCGGTGGGGCTGCTGGACGCCGTCGCCGCGGCCGCGCGGGCCGGCCGGATTCGGATCGTCGGCCTGATGAGCCATCTGGCCAGCGCCGACGTGCCCGGCGATCCGTCGGTCGCCGAACAGATCGCGGTGTTCCGCCGCCTGCTCGCCGCGGCCGCCGAGCGGGGGATCGACCCACCGGTGCGGCACCTGGCCAACACCGCCGGCCTGATCGACCACCCCGACAGCCGGTTCGATCTCGCCCGGGTCGGCATCGGCGCTTACGGGCTCAACCCGGTGGCCACGGCGCTTCCGCTGCGTCCGGCGATGACCCTGCGGGCCACCGTCGCCCTGACCAAACGGGTGCCCGCGGGACAGGGCGTGTCCTACGGTCTGACGTACCGCACCGGCGCGGAGACCACCCTGGCCCTGATCCCGGTGGGCTATGCGGACGGGATCCCGCGCGCCGCGAGCAACCGGGGCGAGATTCTGGTCGCCGGCCGGCGTCGCCGCATCGCCGGACGGGTGGCCATGGACCAGGTCGTCGTCGATTGCGGGGACGACCCGGTCACCGCCGGCGATCGGGCCGTCGTGTTCGGGCCCGGTGACGCCGGCGAACCGACCGCGCGGGACTGGGCCGGCTACTGCCACACCATCGATTACGAGATCGTCACCCGGATCGGGCCGAGGGTGCCCCGACGCCACGTCGGAGGGACCGAAGGACCATGAGTACGGTCGGCCGGATCGTGGGGACCGCCGGAATCGTCACCGGCGTACTGGGCGCCGCCGCCTTCGGTGGCGTCACCGCGCAGCGGATGGCCGTGCGCAAGTACCAGGCCGCCCAGGCCGCGCTGCTCACCGAACCGGGCGCCGACCCGGGATTCGAGGCGCTGCCCGCCGACCGGAGCTACTCGGTCGACACCTGGGACGGAGTCGCGCTGCACGTCGAGGAGGTCGGCCCGCTGGACGCGCCGATCACCGTCATCTTCGCCCACGGCTGGACCCTGCGGCTCGGCTCCTGGCACTACCAGCGGTTGGGGCTGGCCGGCCCGGGATTCGGCGACCGGACCGAGGCCGAACCGCCGGCTCGCAAGCCCCGCCGGGTCGTCGCGCCGCCGACCGCGCGGCTGGTCTTCTACGACCACCGCTCGCACGGCAAGTCGACCCGGGCGCCCGAAGGCCACTCCACCATGGACTACCTGGCCTCCGACCTGCGCAGCGTCATCGACACCGCCGCGCCGACCGGTCCGGTGGTGCTGGTCGGGCACTCGATGGGCGGCATGGCGATCTTCACGCTGGCCGCGCAGGACCCCGACCTGTTCGCCGAGCGGATCGCCGGCGTCGGCCTGGTGTGTACCGGCGCCACCTACCTCAAGCCGTCGGAGCTGAGCAAGCTGCTGATCGCCGGCGGTCACCCCCTGGTCAAGGTGATCAAGGAGGTCGGGTCGCGCTACCCGGCCATCTTCGAGCGCGGCCGCTCCAGCAACCGGGACGCGGTGTGGATGCTGACCCGCAGCCTGGGCTTTTCCCGCAAGGACGCGTCGGGTGCGCTGGTCGACTACCTGGACGAAATGGTGTCGGCGACGCCGGTCGAGGTGATCGCCGAGTTCCTGCCCACGCTGTTCGCGCACGATCAGACCGCCGCGGTGCCCGCCCTCGCCGGGATTCCCACCATGATCGTCGCCGGCGACCAGGACCGGATGACGCCGCTGGACCGGTCCGAGCGGATCGCCGAGGTGCTGCCCGAGGCCGAGATGGTCGTTGCCGAGGGCTCGGGACACATGACGATGATGGAGGACCCGGAGTTGACCAACGACGCTCTGCGCCGGCTGCTGCAGCGCGCGTCCGACGGCGTTCACTCCCGGGACGCCGGGCGTGGCAAGAAGTCCCGCTGGTCCCGGGCCGGTCGATGATCACCCTGGACACGCCCGCCGACACCCACCGACTGGGCGTCGCCCTCGGCCGGCGGCTGCGGGCCGGCGACCTGGTGATCCTGAGCGGGGCTCTCGGTGCCGGGAAGACGGCGTTGACCAAGGGGATCGCGGAGGGGATGGGGGTGACCGGTCTGGTCGCGTCGCCCACCTTCGTCCTGGCCCGGGTGCACCGGCCGGCCACGACGGGCGGGACGACCCTCGTCCATGTCGACGCCTACCGGCTGGGCGGCGCCTTGGAACTGGACGATCTGGACCTGGACACGGACCTGACCGCGGCAGCCGTGGTGATCGAATGGGGTGCGGGCGTCGCCGAGCAACTCGCCGATGACCGGCTCACCATCGAGCTCACCCGGCTGCCGGACGACCGCCGGACCGCCGTGCTGACCGGCGTCGGTGCCGGGTGGACCGAGCGGCTGCTCGGTCTGGTCGGCTGATCCGCGCCGAAGCGGCCGCTGACGACCGGACGCAAACAATGCCCGCGACGCTGCAGTTGACGCACCGATCCATCGGCGCCGAGGTCCGGCGCCACCCGTACGACGTCGTGGTCGACGGCACGACGGCCGGGGTGGTGAAGATGAACGAGACGATCGAGCTCGCGGTGGAGTCCGGACGGCACACCGTGCAGGTGCGCAGCGGTCGGAACTCCAGTGCGGTGCAGACGTTCGAGATCGCCGAGGGCGGCGTGGTCCGCTTTCGCTGCGGCGGCAAGAGCATCCTGCCGAAGTTCCTGCTGTCGTTCGTGATCCCGAGATGGGCGCTGACGCTGCGGCGCGCGTGACCCGTCAGGCGGGCTGCCTGCGGCTGAAGGTCAGGTGCAGCACTCCGCTCGGCGACGGCACGGCCTCGATGTCGAATCGGTCCTCGAGCCCTTCCAGGCCGTCCCACAGCCGCTCGCCGCGGCCGAGGACGATCGGCACGAGCGCGATGTGCATCTGGTCGATCAGATCGGCTCGCAGGAACTCGCGAATGGTGGTGGCGCCGCCCCCGATGCGCACGTCGAGATCGCCGGCCAGCTCGCGGGCCTGGTCGAGCGCCGTCACGGGGTCGGCGTCGACGAAATGGAAGGTGGTGCCGCCCGCCATGGTCAGGGTCGGCCGCGGATGGTGGGTCAGCACGATGACCGGCGTGTGGAAGGGCGGGTTCTCGCCCCACCAACCTCGCCACTGCTCGTCGGTCCACGGTCCCCGTTGCGGACCGAACTTGTTGCGGCCCATGATCTCCACCCCGATGCCGGTGGCCCACCGGCTGGCGAAGACCTCGTCGATGCCGGTCGTGCCGGCGTCCTGACCGTGAAACCCCATCTGCTGGAAGGTGCGGGTGGGAAAGGCCCATTCGAGCAACCGGGTCCCCGCATGGCCGAAGGGCATGTCGAGCTGTTGCCCGTCGCCCGTGCCGTACCCGTCGAGCGAGACGGCGAAATTGTGCACGCGCACCTGTGACATGGGGCCTCCCGGTTCCAAGGCCACTGACCGTAGCCCCGCGCCGGGCCGGGTCGGGTATCGGCCGCTCCGGCGATCCTTACGGTTCGGAGTCGGCGCGGCCCGGCGCTGGCGACCCGGGGCCCGGCGGTCCTACCGTCAGGTCAACGGGAAGGGGCGAGGGGTGGCCGCAGCGTCGAAGGTCCTGGTCGTCGACGACGACGACACCGTCCGCGAGGTGCTGCGCCGGTACCTGACCCGGGACGGGCACGAGGTGCTCGAGGCGGCCGACGGGCCGGCCGGGCTCAACCTGGTCCGGTCGCAGCACCCGGACCTGGTGGTGCTCGACCTGATGCTGCCCGGCATGGACGGGCTGCAGGTCTGCCGGGAGGTGCGCAGGACCTCCACCGTTCCGGTGATCATGCTGACCGCGCTGGGCCAGGAGTCGGACCGGGTGGTCGGGCTGGAGTACGGCGCCGACGACTACGTGGTCAAGCCGTTCAGTCCCCGCGAGCTCGCGCTACGGGTCGGTCGGGTCCTCGAACGCAGTCGCGGCGCCGTCGGCGGTCCGGCGGAGTCGGTGGAGGTGACCAGCAGCGACGGTGAGCTGTGGGTGAGTCCGGTCTCCCGCACCGCCCGGCGCGGTGGCGTGGAACTGAACCTGACCAGTCGCGAGTTCGACCTGCTGCAGTTCCTGCTGGCCCATCCCGGCCAGGTCTTCAGCCGGATGGAGCTGATGGAGCAGGTCTGGGGCTGGTCGTTCGGCGACCAGTCGACGGTGACCGTGCACGTCCGGCGGCTCCGGGAGAAGGTCGAACCCGACCCGGCCCGGCCGATCAGGATCGTCACGGTGTGGGGCGTCGGCTACCGGTTGGACGGCGATCTGAGCGCGGTGGCCTCGGGCGCGGATGCGGGCTGATGCGGTGCTGACCGATCTGCTGCACATCCTGCCGTGGGCGCTGCTGGCCGCGCTGGCGACCGGCGCCGTCGAGATCGGCGTGCTGTACCTGCTGCGGCACCGGTCGGCCACGGCCAACATCGCCGCCCTGGTGAGCATCCCGATCCTGGCCGTGCTGATGTTCGTGGTCGGCGTCAGCGGGTTCATGTACACCCCGATGCTGGCATTCGCCGCCACGGCCTGTGCGCTGATCGCCGTCGTGGTGATCCCGGTGGCGGTGTACCTCGGCCGGCGGATCGCGGTCGGCGCCATGGAGGCCGAGAAGCAGCGCGCCGCCGAACGCGCGGCCGAGGCGTCCCGGCGGCAACTGGTCGCCTGGGTCAGCCACGACCTGCGGACCCCACTGTCCGGGATCCGGGCGATGAGCGAGGCGCTCGAGGACTCGGTGGTGGTCGAGCCGGCGGAGGTGGCCGACTACGCCCGGCGGATCAGCGCGGAAACCGCGCGCCTGTCGACCATGGTCGACGACCTGTTCGAGCTGTCCCGGATCAACGCCGGCGCGCTGCGGCTGACGTTCGGCCCGGTGTCCACCGAGGAACTCGTCGCGCAGGCCATGGAGGCGGCCGCCCCGGCCGCCGGGCAGCGCGGCGTGCACCTGGCGGCGTCGGCCGAACCCGGCTGGCCGGTGGTCAACGGGTCGGACCACGAGCTGATCCGGGTGCTGCGGAACCTGCTGGTCAACGCCATCCGGCACACCCCGTCGGACGGAACGGTCGAGGTGGTCGCCGGGCAGACCGGCGACCGGGCCTGGCTGGCCGTGCAGGACGCCTGCGGCGGCATCGACGCCGATGATCTGCCCAAGGTGTTCGACGTCGCCTTCCGGGGCGCCCCCGCCCGTTCGCCCGAAAAGGGTTCGTCCGCCGGCGGGGCCGGGCTCGGCCTGGCCATCGCCCGGGGACTGGTGGAGGCGCACGGCGGCGAGATCGACGTGCACAACGTCGGGCCGGGGTGCCGGTTCGAGGTGCGATTGCCGCTGGCGACGGCGGCGTGACCCGCGCGCCGGCCCCGTGGGGTCCGCGCCGGTCACGCGCTGCGCCGGTCTCCGCCGCGCCGAGTCACGCGCTGGGCCGGGGCCACGGGCCGGGTCGCGCGCCGGGCCGGGCTCACACGCCGGACCGGGTGGCCGCCGCCGTCCCCGGCCGCTTCAGGTTCAGCACCGCAACGGCGATGACCGCGGCCAGCGCGATCTCGGCGGCACCCGCCGCCCGCTGCAGGAGGCCCGGTGGCAGCGACCAGTGGTCCAGTCCGACGATCCCCGGAGCCCGGTTCAGGATCAACGCCGCGCTGAGCACACCGCTGACCGCGGTGGCGGTCAGCAGCGCCCGGCCGGTCCACGTGCCGGCGATGGACGACCGGCAACGCCGCCACATCGCGAGGCCGACGATCGGCAGCAATCCGAAGACGACCGCGCCGGCCATCAGGTGGATGGTCGACGAGGCGTTCCCGGGGGTGCCGGGCAGGTTGGTCGGGAACAACGCCGCCAGCATCAACGCCAGCGACCATCCGGCGAGCATCACCTTGACCGCCGTCGCGGCGGCCAGGCCGCGAGCGATGGCCATCCCGGCGAGCGCCAGGGCGCCGGTGGTCAATCCGAACAGGGGCTCGCCCCCCGGGGTCTGGACCACGTAGTCGCTGATCGTCGTGGTGGTCGCCGACAGCCGGGCGGGGGCATCGAGGTGCAACAGCACGATCGGCGGGACGGACACCACGGACCCGGCCAGGGCGATGCGGGTGCTGCGTTCCGGTGTCGCCCAGGCGAGCAGACCCGCGGCCGCCGCCCTCGGGGCGGGCGGCCTGAGCAGGGTGGCGGTGGTCATCCCGGACTCCTCAAATGATCATGTGCGTTCGCTTCACGGAACCTGGTAATGACCGTAGAAATGATCGAAGAGGCAGGTCAGAGGGCTAGCCCTGATCTTGGTGGGGGTCCAGGCGGCGAATCCCCCAGGGGTGTGCGAGCCCGGCCAACGCCGGACAGCCCCCGCCTCGGGAGTGGGTCTGGGCCCACCCCTGAGTCGCCGCCGTCGGGGGAATCCCCGAGAGGCGGTCCGGCGTACCGTGGGGCGGTGACGACCGGCCCGGACCTGGCCATCCGCGAGCGGCGGAGCCGCGACAGAGTCCTGGTCGCTGACGGACTGCTGTCCCACCTGCGCCGAGCCCGCGATCACCTCGACCGCGAGTACCGATCGCCCATCGATCTGGACGACGTCGCGGCGGTCGCCGGGGTGTCGAAGTACCACTTCACCCGGGCGTTCGCGGCCACCTACGGGGAGACCCCGATCCGCTACCTCACCCGCCGCCGCATCGAGCGGTCCCAGGATCTGCTGCGATCGGCCAACCTGACGGTGACCGAGATCTGCATGGCAGTCGGGTTCGCCAGTCTCGGATCGTTCTCGGCGCGTTTCACCGAACTGGTCGGCGAGACGCCCACCGCCTACCGCAACCGCTGGGTCGCTCAGGGCGGCCCGCACATTCCGGGCTGCTACCTGTTCATGAGCGGGGTGCTCGACCCGCGGAGCACCGGTGACACCCGCCGTTGATCATGCGCTGCGCCCGGTGGGCCGGAGGGCAGCGGTCGATGGATCTCCGCAATCTCGGAGAAGCGGCGGATGGGCCGGCCGTCCTAACGTCGTCGGCATGATCACCAACATCTCGTTGACCACGGTCTACTGCCTGGACCAGGACGCCACCCGGGACTTCTACGTCGACGTGCTGGGTTTCCAGCCGCGGATGGATGCTCCGATGGGTCCGGACGCCCGCTGGGTCACCATCTGCCACCCCAATCAGCCCGAACTCGAGGTCACGCTGATGACCCCGGGGCCACCGCTGGCGCCCGACGCCGCGGACTTCGTCCGGCGGCAGCTGGAGAAGGGGCAGATGGGTGGCCTCGGACTACGGGTGGACGACTGCCGCACGACCCACCAGGAGCTGGTCGACAAGGGCGTGGAGTTCCTGCAGGAACCCGCCGACCGGCCCTACGGGGTGGAGGCCGTCATGCGGGACAACACCGGAAACTGGCTGGTGCTGGTCGAGCCCCGGGACTTCGACCCGGCCGACCCGGCCTGATCGGGCTCAGACGCTGATCTCCGCGGTGCCGAAGGCCACGTTGAATCGGTCGCACCAGATGACGACCGAGTTCAGGCCCGACAGGTCGACATCGGCCGGGATCTCGTAGTTCTGGTTGCCGTCGGTGCCCTTCAGGTCGCCCAGGCCGACGTACCGCCCGTCGTCGTACTTGCCCCACTCGTCGCCACCGGCGGTCTGATCGGACAGGGCGACGTCGACGTCCGGCCCGTCGCTGGTGGAGAAGCCTTCCAGGCGGAGGATTCTCGAGCCGTCCGGCAACCGGAAGATCGTCGCGGTGCCGGTGGTGGCGTGCTCGCCGTCCACGAAGGTGCCGGACGTCAGGACGACCGGCTCGACGGCCGGCGGCTCCGGCGCCACCGTGTTCGGTCCGGCGGTCGGACCGGCCGTCACTGCACCGCCGGGTCCGGCGGTCGGCTCGCTCGTCGGTTCATTCGTCGGTTCACTCGTGAGCGCGGACGTCTCGACCGACGGGGGACCGGCCGGGGCGGACGCCGCCACCGGGAAGCTCTCGTCGACGGTGTTGCGGGTGAACAACTTCCACGGTTGGAACAGGGCCAGGCCGATGGCACCGGCCAGCACCGCGACCACGACGACGGTACCGATGATGATCTTCTTCCGACTGCGCCGGCCCGTCTGGGCCGGTCGGGCGTCGAGGTCGTTCATGGCATATCTCCCAGGGTCGCGGTGTCGGCTCGTTCCAGCACAGCGCACGCCCTGAGTACGGTTCAACGGGCAAGTTGTGACAGGAATCTGACGGATCGTGCCCACAGGAGCGCCCGGTGGGCGGCGCGATACCGCTGGCCGGCCGGCCGGATCCCGCCCGACCGGGCCGGCCCACCATCCACCAGCGCAGGGCCACGAACCGCAGACCGCCGACGGCTGCGTTGACGGCGACGAGTGCGAGCACCCCGGCCGTGTCGGACGGGTCGTTCAGCGTGGCCAGGGCCGCCGCGCCGACGAGCAGGGTCACCAGTGACGTGACGATGCCGACGGCATGGTCGCCCTCGATCCCCGAGGCGGACCCGCCGAACGAGAACCGGCGGTGCAACTCGGTCGCCACCAGGGTCGACACCAACCAGGACGCCACGTTGGCCGGCTGGGATCCGACACTGTCGGCCAGGAACGCGTAGGTCGCCAGCTGCAGCGCGCTCGCGCCACCGCCGACCATGCCGAACCGGGCGAGCTGACCGATCCACGGCGCCCGGACACGCCGCCCGGGCAGCCGCGGGGACAGGGCCGGAAAATCTGGGTGGAGGATTCCGGCGAGGGTCATGACTCGACCCTGGTCGGCACAGCCCAGCGTGACCCAGGACGACGCTGAGCGTTTCCTGTGGCGGGAGGACGACCATGGCCGACGACGGATGGATCGAACGGACGGTCACGACCCGGCCGAGCTCGAGGTGCAGGTGAACTACCTGCTGGGGTGATGCCGGTCAGGACCGCGGCGGTGTGCTCTCCCGGACCACCACCTCGCCGATCACCGTGCTGACGGTTGCCGCGTCGTCGGCCCGGCCGCTCAGGGCGAGGTCGAGGGCGTCGGCCCCGATCCGCTCCATCGGCATCCGGACCGTGGTCAACGCCGGCCGGACGTCGCGCAGCGTGGAGATGTCGTCGAAGCCGGCGACCGCGACGTCGGCCGGCACCCGGAGACCCTGATCGCGAAGCGCGGCGATCGCCCCGACCGCCATCACGTCGTTCACGGCGAACACCAGCTCGACGCCGTCCAGGACGCCGAGGTCGATCAACTCGGTCATCGCCACATACCCGCCGTCCCGGGTGAGCGGCGCGACCAGCACGTTCTCCTGCGGCACCGGCGAACCGGCGTCGGCCATCCCGGCCCGGAAGCCCGTCACCCGGTCCTCCGAGGTGGCGATGAGCTCCGGGCCGGCGAGCACGGCCGCCCGCCGGTAGCCCAGCGACGCCAGGGTCGCGGCCAGCCGGCGGGCGCTGCCGCCGTTGTCGATCTCGATGGTTCGCAACGGGAGCCGGTGCTGGCCGACGACCGCCACCCGTCCACCCCCGACGGCGTAGCCGACCAGCTCCTCGCCGAGCCGCCCGGCCGACTCGGGATCGTTGAAACGGGAACCGGCGAGCACGATCGCCCGGGCCCGTTGCCGGCGCAGCGACTCCACGTGCCGGACCTCGGTGAGGGGGTCGGACAGGGTGGCCGAGATCGTGACGATCAGGTTCCGGGCGGCCGCCACCGTCATCACTCCGGCGGCGAGCGCGGCCGCGGACGGGTCGGCGATGTCGTGCACGACCAGACCGACGGTGGTCGTCGTGCCGCGGACGACCGCTTGGGCGTTGGCGTTGGGGGAGTAGTTGAGCTCGGCGGCGGCGGCCTGCACACGGGCCCGCAGCTCGGGGTTGACCGTGCGCCCCGCCGAGCCGTGCAACGCCCGGGACGCGGTGGCCACCGACACGCCCGCCCACCGGGCGACGTCGGCCAGGGTGACCTGCTCGGCCACGACCACCTCCACCCGGCTCGGAGCCGCCAGGGTAGCCGCCCGCGCTCGCCCGGGCCCGGCGGTGGGTGATCCGTAAGATGGCCCATCGTGCTTGTCCTCGCCCTCGACACCTCGACCCCCGAGGTCACCGCCGGCGTTGTGGTGTTGCGGTCCCCGCATGAGTTGATCGCCGCGCTGCAGGCCGGTCAGCCGGCGCGACCGGCGCGGGTGCTGGCCCAGCGGAAGGTGGTCGACCCGCTCGGCCACGCGGAGAAGCTGATGCCGTTGGTGTCCGAGGCGCTCGTGGCGGCCGGGTACACCGTGCGGGACCTCGACGCGGTGGTGGTCGGGATCGGGCCCGGTCCGTTCACCGGGCTGCGGGTGGGCATGGTCACCGGTGCGGCACTCGGCGACGCGCTGCACATCCCGGTGCACGGGGTGCCCGGGCACGACGCCGTGGCCCGCTCGCTGCATCCGCTGCCGGGCGAGCTGCTGGTCGTGACCGACGCGCGGCGCCGCGAGGTCTACGTGTCCGGGTACCGCGCCGACGGCCGCCGCGTGCTGGGCCCGGCCGTGGTCGTGCCGGCCGCTGTGCCCGAGTTGCTGGCCGAGCGTGGCCTGACGCCGGGCCACGTCACCGGGGCCGGTGCCGCGCTGCTCGTGGACCCTGAGCTGAACGTGCTCACGCCACCCGCCGACGCCCCGGCGCTCGGCCTGGTGGAGGCGGCCGCCACTCCGCTGCTGACCGGTGCGCAGCCGGGCCCGCTCGTCCCGCTGTACCTGCGCCGGCCGGACGCGACCGTGCCCGGGGCCCGCAAGTCGGTGCTGGGCCGGTGAGCGCCATGACGATCGAGCTGGCGCCGGCGGCCGCGGACGACATCGCCACCCTGGTGGACCTGGAGCAGATCCTGTTCCCGGGGGATTCGCCCTGGACCGCGGCGATGTTCGCCGGGGAACTGGCGGCCGGCCACCACTACGTGGTGCATCGGGACGCCCACGGCGTGGTGGACGGTTACGCCGGGCTGGCCCTGCTCGGCGACGAGGCGGAGGTGCACACCATCGGGGTGCGGCCGTCGGCCCAGGGCGCCGGCATCGGCCGTGCCCTGCTGCGGGACCTGCTCGCACACGCCGGGCCGCGCCGCGTGCTGCTGGAGGTCCGCACCGACAACGCCTCCGCCATCGCGCTGTACGAGTCGGAGGGGTTCGTGATCCTCGGCGTGCGTCGCCGCTACTACCAGCCCAGCGGCGCTGATGCCTACACCATGGCCCGTCCCGCATGAGCGAGCGCCAGGGAGCGACGGTATGACCGCCACCGGTCCGGTCGTGCTCGGGATCGAGACGTCCTGCGACGAAACCGGTGTCGGTCTTGTCCGGATGACCGCAGGGGGTCCGCAGCTGCTCGGCCACGCCGTCGCGTCCAGCCAGGACGAGCACGCCCGGTTCGGCGGGGTGGTGCCGGAGATCGCGTCCAGGGCCCACCTGGAGGCCATGGTGCCGACCGTGCACGCCGCGTTCGGCCACGCCGGGATCGACCCGCGTGAGGTGGACGCGGTCGCGGTGACGGCGGGTCCCGGCCTGGCCGGTGCGCTGCTGGTCGGCGTCGCGGCGGCCAAGGCCTACGCCACCGCCTGGGACGTTCCGCTGTTCGGCGTCAACCACATGGCCGGGCACGTCGCCGCCGACACGCTGGAACACGGGCCGTTGCCGGCGCCGGCCCTGGCCCTGCTCGTCTCCGGCGGGCACACCCAACTGCTCCGGGTCGACGACCTGGCCGGCTCGATCACCGAGATCGGCACCACCATCGACGACGCCGCCGGTGAGGCCTACGACAAGGTCGCGCGGCTGCTCGGCCTGAGCTACCCGGGCGGGCCGGTGATCGATCGGCTGGCCGCCGACGGCGACCCGGCCGCGATCCGCTTCCCCCGCGGGCTCACCGGACCGCAGGACCCGGCCTACGACTTCTCCTTCTCCGGCCTGAAGACGGCCGTGGCCCGGTACGTCGAGCAGGCGCAACGGGACGGCCGGACCGTCGACGTCCCCGACGTCTGCGCGAGCTTCCAGGAGGCCGTGGTCGACGTGCTGACGGCCAAGACCGTCCGTGCCGCCACCGACCTGGACATCGGCACCGTCGTCATCGCCGGCGGGGTCGCCGCGAACGGCCGGCTGCGGGCGCTGGCCCAGCAGCGCTGCGCGGCGGTCGGCCTGACGTTGCGGGTGCCGCGGCCCGGCCTGTGCACCGACAACGGCGCGATGATCGCCGCGGTCGGTGCACACGTGGTCGCCGCCGGCGGCGAGCCGTCCGGGGCGCTGCTCACCGGCGACCCCGGCCTTGCGGTGTCGACGGTGCATGTCGTCTGAGCGGGCACCCGCTTACGCTGGCAGGACGTGACCGTGACCCGGATCACGTCCAGCTCAACGAGGAGCGTCGATGACCGCGACCACCGCGCACGACCCGAGCCCGTTCCTGCGCAGCGCCGCCGGACAGGCCCTGCTGACCCGCCTGCGGGCGACCACCGACGGCCGGACCGGCGACCAACTGTCCGCGGCCATCCGGGCGGTCACCACCGCCGGGTCGGTCTTGCCGGCCGAGGAGGTGGATGCGGCGCTCACGGCCATCACCCTGCTGCTGGCCGAATACCAGCCCGACCTGCTCAACGGCGCGCCGGACGAGGCCGCCCTGCGGGACTGGCTGCGCCACGTCGACACCGAGCTGACCCCGGGGCGCCGGCTGGCCGCCGAGGCGACGCTGGTGCGGATCGAGATCGATCTGGACAACCAGTGGTACGACGCGCACGTGGCCGACGGCAGCGTGCATCAGGTGCTGGAGGACCTGCACCGGCTGCGCGACGCACTGGCCGACGCCGCCCACTGAGCTCCGCCGCAGCCCGGACGCCGCGCCGACCCAGTTTCGCCCCACCCGATGGTTGAGACCTGGCACTCGCATGGCTAGAGTGCTAGTTGAACGGCTCAGTGACGGCCCGGCACCCGCGACGACGGACCCGAACCGCGCCGGGACTCAAGACAATCCCGTCGACGGCGACCCTGCAGTGGGTGGCCGCCGCGCGAACGAACCCCAGAAGGGGGAGATCACACCGTGGCGAGCGTGAACATCCAGCCGCTCGAGGACAAGATCCTCGTTGAGGCCAACGAGGCCGAGACGACGACCGCGTCCGGCATCGTCATTCCCGATACCGCCAAGGAGAAGCCGCAGGAGGGCACCGTCCTCGCGGTCGGCCCCGGCCGGTACGACGACAGCGGCAAGCGCATTCCGATCGACGTTGCCGAAGGCGACGTGGTCATCTACTCGAAGTACGGCGGTACCGAGGTCAAGTACGCGGGCAAGGAGTACCTGCTGCTGTCCGCGCGCGACGTGCTGGCCAAGGTCAGCAAGTGATGTCGACCGGCCGGTGAGCCCGCGCCCATCGGTCGGTCAGTTGCTGTCCACCCCGCCCCGGCGGCCCGCACGCGCGGGCGGCCGGGGCGTGGTCATCTCCGCCCCGCACTGAGGGGTTCCGAGCCTCCACCGGACAAGAACAGAACTGGAACAACACATGGCGAAGCAGATCCGCTTCGATACCGACGCGCGCGCGGCGCTGCAGCGCGGCGTCGACAAGCTCGCCGACGCGGTCAAGGTCACCCTCGGACCGCGCGGCCGCTACGTGGTGCTGGACAAGAAGTTCGGCGGCCCGACCATCACCAACGACGGCGTCACCATCGCCCGCGACGTCGAGCTCGCCGACCCGAACGAGAACATGGGCGCGCAGCTGGCCAAGACCGCGGCCACCAAGACCAACGACGTGGCCGGTGACGGCACCACCACGGCGACCATCCTGACCCAGGCCATGGTCGCCGAAGGGCTGCGCAACGTCACCGCGGGCGCCAACCCGTTGGCGCTGCGGTCGGGCATCGCGCAGGCCGCCGACAAGGTCAACGAGCTGCTGACCGAATGGTCCATCCCGGTGGCCGGGGATCGCGCCGCGATCGCCAACGTGGGCACCATCGCCTCGCGGGACGAGCTCATCGGCGAGCTGCTCGGCGACGCCCTCGAGCACGTCGGGGCCGATGGCGTGGTCAGCGTCGAGGAGCACTCCGGCCTGACCACCGAGCTCGAGTACACCGACGGCGTTCAGTTCGACAAGGGCTACCTGTCGCCGTACTTCGCCACCGACCCGGAAGCCGGCGAGGCCGTCCTGGAGGACGCGCTGGTGCTGCTGGTGCGAGAGAAGATCTCGGCGCTGGCCGACCTGCTCCCGCTGCTGGAGAAGGTGCTCGAGACCAAGAAGCCGCTGCTCATCGTCGCCGAGGACGTCGAGGGCGAGGCGCTGTCCACGCTGGTGGTCAACGCGATCCGCAAGACCTTCACCGTGGTCGCGGTCAAGGCGCCGTTCTTCGGCGACCGGCGCAAGGCCTTCCAGCAGGATCTGGCGATCGTCACCGGCGCCGAGGTCGTCTCCAGCGAGGTCGGGCTCAAACTCGCCGAGGTCGGGACCGAGGTGCTGGGGTCGGCTCGCCGGATCACCGTCACCAAGGACAACACGACCGTGGTCGACGGCGGTGGCACGGCGGAGGCGGTCGCCGACCGGGCGGCCCAGCTCCGCAAGGACATCGAGTCCACGGATTCGGACTGGGACCGGGAGAAGCTGCAGGAGCGGCTGGCCAAGCTGGCCGGTGGTGTCGCGGTGATCAAGGTCGGCGCGGCCACCGAGATCGAGGCCAAGGAGCGCAAGCACCGCATCGAGGACGCGGTGCACGCCACCAAGGCCGCGGTCGCCGAGGGCATCATCGCCGGCGGCGGCTCGGCCCTCGTGCACGCGGCGGCGGCCCTGGCCGACCTGGAGTCGGAGCTGTCCGGCGATGAGGCGACCGGCGTTGCGATCGTTCGCAAGGCGCTCACCTCGCCGACCTACTGGATCGCAGCCAACGGCGGTCAGGAGGGTGCCGTGGTGGTCAACAAGGTGGCCGGGCTGCCCCGCGGTCAGGGTTACGACGCGGCCACCGACACCTACGTGGACCTGGCCAAGGCCGGGATCATCGATCCGGTCAAGGTGACCAAGTCCGCGGTGTCCAACGCCGCGTCGATCGCCGGCATGGTGCTGACCACGGAGTCGACCGTCGTGGACATCCCCGAGGCGGAGGAAGATCAGGGCGCGGGTGGCGGCCACCACGGCCACAGTCACTGATCGCTGATCGGTTCGATCCAGCCGGCTCGCCGGGCCGCCCGACCCTCAGGTCGGGCGGCCCGCTGTCGTTGTCGGGTGGTCCGGATCGGCGCCGGTCAAGCGCGGATCCGCCGGCGTGGACGGTTCCATCGCCGCCCGGCCGTGGCACCTTCACTCATTGGAACCAATCGGTGTCCGCTGAGAGTGGCCAAAGCCCCGATCGGACGACTACTATCGAGTGACCGAGGGCGTGATGGTGCGGTGTCACCGACGGGTGATCCGGTGGCCGGCATCCGACGGGCCGTCGTGCGGTCGGGCGCGCTCGGGTGTTCAGTGCCCGGAGACAGGCGGGCTTGGTGAACGGGCTACCGAAGCGCCGGGGGGCGATGTGATCGACGGATGGTGGACGGCCGGTCCGCACTCGTCGGGCAGACGGCCGGCCGACGTGGCCGGCTCAATGAGCGCCGGTCAGGGTGAGCATCTGGGCCCGCTCGCTCTCGGACAGCCCACCCCAGATTCCGTACGGTTCATGCACCCGCAGCGCGTGGTCCCGGCAGGCCGCCATGGCCGGGCACTGCAGGCAGACGGCCTTGGCCTGGGCCTCGCGGCGAGCCCGGGCCGGCCCGCGCTCACCCTCCGGGTGAAAGAAGAACGAGCTGGCCATGCCGCGACATGCCGCGTGCAGTTGCCAATCCCAAAGGTCCGCATTCGGTCCGGGAAGGCGCCTGGTGTCCGCCACGTCGATCCCCTCTGCAGCTGTGGGCGCCGCGCATGGCGGCGCTCGATGGGACAGGTCCGAGATGAACGGAAATGGTTCGTCGGGCCGACAGAACCGGGGATCGGGGCGCGGTCGACCGGGCAGCCGAACCGGGCACGTCCACGCCGGTTTCGGGCGGGCGGGAATGCCTGCGTCGTGCTGCCTTTGGGCCGGATCCGCGCTGATCTCGGCGCTGTTGATCTCCAGACCCTAGAGCCCTCCCGCGTCCCCGACAAGACCTTGATCACGTTTTTTGTCGATCTTGGGATCCAAGCCGTCATCGTTGTCACCGTCCGGAGGCCGGCGATGCCCGGACGGGGTCGATGTGAGCTGCGTCATGGCCGTCTCCGCGTGTCGCGGGAGACCCTCCGACTGCGGAAAGTCACGGCAGGACTACGGTCGGTTAATTCAGCGGTAGTAGGAAGCATGACCGACCCGGATCGCCCGTCCGTGTTCGACGCCCGGCCCGTCGGCACTCGTACCGACGGGCCGCTGGGAATACTGGCGGGGCCGATCGGGGACTGCCTCATTCCGTCGAACGACCGAGGCCAAGTACTATTCACACCGTCTGCAGGGGGAGTCTTGTGACCAGCGTCCTGATTTGCGATGAGCGCCGGAGTGCGCGCGACGGTCTCACGCGCGTGATGGGCGCGGTGCCGTCGGTCGACGGCATCGACTGCGTGGCCAGTGGGGACGAGTTGCTGTCCCGCTACGGCCGCCAGCCCAGCGATGTGGTGCTGATCGGCACCCAGCGGGCCCTGACCAGTGGCATCGAAGCAACCCGGCGGCTTCTCGCCGTCCATCCCTCGGCGGTGGTGATCGTGTTCGGGTCACCGGACGACACGGCGTCGATCGCGGCGGCTATCGCGTGCGGGGCGCGTGGCTTCCTGCGCTGGGACGCCACCCAGCCGGAGATCGTGGCCGCGCTGGCCGACACGCTGACGACCCCGCGGCTCCCGGCGCTGCGGGACACCCCGGACGGAGAGGCACCGCTCACCGAGCGCGAGATGCAGGTGCTGCGCGGAATGAGCCAGGGCCAGTCGAACGGCGAGATCGGGCGCGAGCTGTTCCTGTCGGAGGACACGGTGAAGACCCACGCCCGCCGGCTGTTCCGCAAGCTCGGTGCGCGGGATCGCGCGCAGGCGGTCGCGCTCGGCTTCCGGCGCGGGTTCGTCGCCTGACGGAGTAACGCCGCGGCCGGATATGTCGCGGTCCGATGCACCCGGCTGCCGTCCGAGGCGCCGAACGGGGGAATCGCGGCGCTGCCGCGGACGGCGTCGCTACGATGAGGTGCGCGATCGGGTCGATGTGCCCGGTCGTCCCGACCCGGTCCGGACGACCGGGTCTTGACGGTGTAACGGGGGTGCCGCCGGTGACGATGATTGAGCAGTCGTCGGAGAACCCCGAGCAGCCCGGTCCGGACGATCTCGTGGAGCGGGCGGCCGGTGGCGAGCCGGCGGCGATCGAATTGCTGATCCGCCGCATCCATCCGGTCGTCGTGCGGTACTGCCGCTCCCGGATGACGGTCGGTCCGCAATTCCTCGCGACGGCGGACGACATTGCGCAGGAGGTCTGTATGGCGGTGCTCACGGCGCTGCCTGCATTCCGGCGCGAGGGCAAACCCTTCCTGGCGTTCGTGTACGGAATCGCCTCGCACAAGGTGGCCGACGCGCACCGGGCCGCCGCCCGCACCCGTTCGCTGCCGGTGGCGCAGGTGCCCGACGCGCCGTCGACCGAGAACGGGCCGGAGCAGTTCGTCATCGCCTCCTCGACGGCGGCGATGGTCGACGAACTCCTCGGCCATCTGCCCGATGTCCAGCAGGAGATCCTCCGGTTGCGGGTGGTGGCCGGCCTGAGCGCCGACGAGACGGCCGACGCACTCGGCATGACGGCCGGCGCGGTCCGGGTGGCCCAACACCGCGCGCTGGCCAAGCTCCGGCAGCGCCTGACCGCCGGTACGGCCCGCACCGAACGCCTGGGCTGATGGATCGCCGTCACGGTCGACGGACGCTCGACCCTGATGCGCCCGTCGTCGACCTCGATCGGGTGCTGGCCGACGACCTGCAGATCGACCTGATCGGCCGGCGGCCCTGGCCCGCGGCCGGCCCGGCCGGGGCACTGCGATCGCCCGGCGCCCATCGGGCCGCCGGTCGCCACCATCGGTTGGCGACGGACGAGCAGGTGTTCGAGCTTCTCGATGAGTGGCGGCTGGACCTGGCGGGCCGGCCGCTGCCCGAACTCCGGATGAGCGTTCCGTCCGACCCGCCGCGATCGACCGCGACGGGCCGTCGCCGGCGGTCCTGGCGTCCGGTGCTGGCGGTGGCGGCCGCCATCGGCGCGGTGCTGGTCGGATCGGCCGCCGTCGGGGCCGCGAACGCCGATCCGCGCAGCCCGCTATGGCCCATCACCCAGATCATCCGACCGGCGCACGCCCAGTCGATCGAATCGACCGAACAGATCCGGATCGCCCTCGACGAGGCCAGAACGGCGCTGGCGGCCGGCCGGGGCCAAGACGCTCGGCGGGCCATCGTCAGGGCCGCCGGCGAACTGGGCAACCTCGAGGACGCCGCGGCTCAGGACAGCATCCGGTCGACCATGAACGGGCTGTGGGTGCGGTCCCGGCCGCCGGTGGCCGGCCGCAGCACCCTGCTGCCGCCCGCGGGAACGGTCCCGCCGGGCTCACCGGCCCTCCCGGCCGGTCCGACCGCCGGGTTCGCGCCGCCGGCGACCGATGCGGTCGACCCGACCCCGGCCGAATCCGCGGTGGTCCGGCCCGCCGTTGCCGTGCCGGGCTTGCCGGCCGGGTCGTCGGCCGGCGCCACCCCGAGCGGTTCGACCCCGGCGCCGATCTCCGCCATCGTTGCCGAACCCGGCGACCCGGCGCCGCCGATCGCGCCGGTCCCGCCGACCGCGCCGGCGACCCCGGTCGTCCCGATGACCCCGGCCACGGTTCCCGATCCGGCGGCGATCGTCGTTCCGTCCGCTCCGGAGCAGCCGTCCGCGCCGGCCGTCACCCAGCAGTCGGCCCCCACGCCGTCCCGGACGGGCGACTCCGGGAGCGCCGGCCCGTCGGCGGCCGAGGTGCTGAGCGGGACGGACGGCGGCGGCGTCCAGCCGTCGGTGGCCGTCGCCGATGCACTGATCGCGGGGCTGGCCGGGTCCGGGTGAGAGAACGCCCATCCGCGTCCGGCGGGTGCGTTCGCTCACCTACGATGGAAGGGGAACTGCCGGGCGCTCTTGGCTGACCCGCAGCACACGTCGGCGAGAGGTCGGGCATGTCGGTCACGCAGCAACCGCTGTCGCGAGGGATGGAAGGCGTCCCGGTCATCACGACGGAGGACAAGTTCGCCACGCTCGGACTGACCTACGACGACATCCTGCTCCTGCCGGACGCCTCCGACCTGGTTCCCAGCGAGGCGGACACCAGCACCTGGCTGTCCCGCAACGTGCGGCTGCGCGTCCCCCTGGTATCCAGCGCGATGGACACCGTCACCGAATCCCGGATGGCCATCTCGATGGCCCGCGAGGGTGGCCTGGGCGTCCTGCATCGCAACCTGTCGATCGAGGACCAGGCGTCGCAGGCCGAGATCGTCAAACGGTCCGAGGCCGGGATGGTCACCGACCCGGTCACCTGCCGGCCCGATGCCACGCTGACCGACGCGGACGCCCTCTGCGCGAAGTTCCGCATCTCCGGGGTGCCGGTCACCGACGCCGACGGGCATCTGCTGGGCATCATCACCAACCGGGACATGCGCTTCGAGGTGGACAAGTCCCGCCCGGTGCGCGAGGTGATGACCAAGATGCCGCTGGTCACCGCGCCGGTAGGGGTCAGCGCATCGGCCGCGTTGGGCCTGCTGCGCAAGCACAAGATCGAAAAGCTGCCGCTGGTCGACGCCGACGGCAGGCTGCGCGGCCTGATCACCGTCAAGGACTTCGTCAAAACCGAGCAGTACCCGTACGCCACCAAGGACGCCGACGGCCGGTTGTTGTGCGGGGCGGCGGTCGGCGTCGGCGAGGAGTCCTACAAGCGGGCGATGGCGCTGGCCGACGCCGGGGTCGACGTGATCATGGTCGACACCGCGCACGGGCACTCGCGCCGGGTCGTCGAGATGGTGGCCCGGTTGCGACACGACATCGGCGCGCGGGTCGACATCGTCGGCGGCAACATCGCCACCCGCGCCGGGGCGCAGGCCCTGGTCGACGCGGGTGCCGACGCCGTCAAGGTCGGCGTCGGACCGGGCTCGATCTGCACCACCCGGGTCGTCACCGGGATCGGTGTGCCCCAGGTGACGGCCATCTGGGAGGCGGCCAAGGCCTGCCGGCCCGCGGGTATCCCGGTGATCGGCGACGGCGGCCTGCAGCAGTCGGGCGACATCGCCAAGGCGATCGCGGTCGGCGCCGACACGGTCATGCTGGGCTCGTTGCTGGCCGGGGTGGCCGAGTCGCCCGGTGAGTTGATCTTCGTCGGCGGCAAGCAGTACAAGACCTACCGGGGGATGGGCTCCCTCGGCGCCATGCAGTCGCGCGGGGAAGGCCGGTCCTACTCCAAGGACCGGTACTCGCAGGACGACGTGCTCTCCGACGACAAGCTGGTGCCGGAGGGCATCGAGGGCCGGGTCCCGTACCGGGGGCGGTTGCAGGACGTCGCGCACCAGCTGGTCGGCGGCCTGCGCGCGGCCATGGGCTACACCGGGTCGGCCACCATCGAGCAACTCAAGGATGCCCGGCTGGTCCGGATCACCTCGGCGGGACTGCGTGAGTCGCACCCGCACGACGTCGCCATCACTTCCGAGGCGCCGAACTACATCGATCGCTGACCGGGGCGGGTCGACCCCCGGCCGGAGCCAGCACCGCGGCCGATCGCCTACCCTTGCCGCCGGGCCCTTTCCTGGGCCCGATCCGGAGGAGGAACGGTGCCCGAGATCGAGATCGGCATGGGGCGCACCGCGCGATCGGCCTACGAGCTGGCCGACATCGGCATCGTGCCGTCCCGGCGCACCCGGTCGTCGTCGGACATCTCGATCGCCTGGCAGATCGACGCGTACCGATTCGACATCCCGCTGATCACCCAACCGACCGATGCGGTCGTCTCGCCGGCGGTGGCTGCCGCGATCGGCGGGATCGGCGGGCTGGGCGTCCTGGACGGCGAGGGCCTGTGGGCCCGGCACGCGGACCCGCAGAAGGTGATCGACGAGCTGCTGGAACGCGCGGCCGCCGCCGACGACCCGGACGACATCATCGCCGAGATCCAGCGGGTGTACGCCGAACCCGTCTCGCTGGACCTGCTCGCCGAGGCGATCCGGACGCTGCGCGACGCCGGGGGCACCGTCTCGATCCGGCTGTCTCCGCAGAACGCCGCATCGCTGGCCGGGCCGGCCATCGCCGCCGGGGTCGAATTGCTCGTGATCCAGGGCACGATCATCTCCGCCGAACATGTCCAGGCGAACGGCACCGCGCTGAATCTCAAGTCGTTCATCGCAGACCTGGACGTGCCGGTCATCGTCGGCGGATGCTCGGACTACAAGACCGCGACCCACCTCATGCGGACCGGCGCCGCGGGCGTCATCGTCGGCACCGGGCACGGCAACACGACCACCACCGACGAGGTGCTGGGCATCGCCGTGCCCATGGCGACCGCGATCGCCGACGCGGCCGCCGCCCGCCGTTCCTATCTGGACGAGACCGGCGGACGGTACGTGCATGTGATCGCTGCCGGCGGCATCGAATCCAGTGCCGACATCGCCAAGGCGATCGCGTGCGGCGCCGACGCGGTGATGTTGGGCGAGCCGTTGACCTGGGCGGCACAGGCCCCGGCGGCGGGCTGGTATTGGCCCACCACCGCGGCCCATCCGGTGTTGCCGCGCGGGTTCGCCGCACCGGTCGGCCCGGCCGACGTGCCGCTGGAGCAGCTGTTGCTCGGCCCGGCGCTGGGCGCGGACGGCCGGACGAATCTGTTCGGCGCGCTGCGGCGGGCGATGGCCAAGGCCGGTTACTCGGACCTCAAGGAGTTCCAGAAGGTCGGGTTGACCGTCCGGGCCTGATCAGCCGCGGCGCTGCCGGAGCCGTGATCCGATCGGCCGGACCCGGCCGGCGCACCCGTCCGGCCGCTTCCGGACCCGGCTGGGGCCGAACCCGGCCCGAATGGATGCCGAAAAGGGATGTATCTGATCGTCTGGGCGACTCATCCGATTTCTGTGGCGTGCGCCGGGCGCGTCCGGGATCCAGGGAGTCGGCATGCTGCAGCAGAACCCGGGTGGCGCAGTCCACGAGCCCGAGGTGGCCCCGCCCCCGGTGTCGTTCGTGGCGGGCGGGCTCGGACCGCTGGACCGGGTGGGCATCGTGCCGTGGGCGCACGCGTTTCGGGTGACCCCGGCGGTGCCCCACCACGAAGGGGCGATCCTGCTGGCCCAGGTGGACCGCACCCAGTTTCTGTTGGGCTCGACGATCACGTTCCTGCAGGCGACCGGCCTCGATGACAAGGTTTCCGGGGCCACCCAGCAGTCGATCCGCACCGTCTCGCCGGCGACCCTGCCGGTCACCGATCTGGCGTCGGTTCCGGTACCCCTGCGGTGGTTCGTCGAGTCCTATGGTGCGCACACTCCGGCCGCGATCATCCACGACAGCCTGATCGGCAATCCGGCCCGCCCGAGGGAGATGACGGATATCTACGCCGACCGCTACTTCCGCTTCATGCTGAAGGCGGTCGGGGTGAGCTGGTTACGGCGGCACCTGATGTGGGCCGCGGTGGCCCTTCGCACCCGGTGGGCGGCCGAGCGGGCGACGCCGTTCATCCGCTGGCGAAACCGGCTCGGCTTGACGCTGTGGGGGTTGCTGGCGATCGTGGGCATGACCGCGGCGGTGGTCGCCCTCGTTCACGGTTCCGGGCTGCTCGGTGTCGCCGCCGTCGCGCTGCCGTTCCCGGCATGCCTGCTGTGGGGCCGGCAGTGCGGTGCGGGAATCATCGCGGTTGTGGCCGCGCCCTGGTTGCTCCCGCCGAGCATTCTGGCCGTGATCGGCTACGGCATCTACTGGCTGATCGAGCGGGTGCTGACCTGGTTCGGACTCGGCGGCCTGGAGTTCCGCATCGTCCGGTCCGACCCGGGCGCCGCGGACGGAGCGGACCGCGGCGCGGACGCCTGGACGGCCACCAGCCCTACAGCCAGTCATTCCGCTTGAACAGCACGAACAGCGTCACGACGGCGCCTGCGATCACCAGGATCCCGGCGAGGAACCCGCTGCCGTTGCCGTATCCGGGGTACGGCACGTTCATCCCGAGGAAGCCGGTGATCAGGGTCGGCACCGCGATGATCGCCGCCCACGCCGACAGCTTCTTCATGATCGTGTTCAGGTGCACGTCGGACAGCGCGAGGTTGGTCTCGTAGGCCGAACTGAGCATCTCGCGCACCGTGTCCGTCTCCCGGGCGGCGTGCCGTGCATGGTCGCAGACGTCCTGGAATCGGCGGGCGGTGGAGCCGTGCAGCAATGCCGCCACCGGATCGTCGTCGGCCGCCGGTCGGGCCGCGGCGCCGGCCAGATCCAGCGCCAGCTCGGCGAAGGGGCCGGTGACCCGTCGCATGCCGGCGATCGCCTGCCGGATCCGGAACGCCTTCAACTGGTCCGCCCGGGTCATCTGCTTGTCGTCGAACAACGAGGTCGTCAGCTCGTCGGCGGCGTCGGCGATGGCCAGCAGCGCCTGACCCTGGGTGTGCACCATGACGTCGACCAGCACGTGCAGGCCGGCCGGGACGCCATCGGCCGCCAGTGCGCCGGCACTGTCCGACAGCCGCCGAATCAGCGGTGCCGCCGCCGGTGGCTCGGCGACCACCGCCACCATCCGGCCGGTCGCCAGGAGCGCGACCCGGTCCTTGCGCAGCTCGTCGGTGTCGGAATCGAAGTGCACGAGGGCGCCGACGATCACCGCGGTCGACCCGACGATGTCCAATTTCGGCGGTTCCCGATCGGACAGCACGTCCTCGACGGCGAAGGCGTCCAGCCGGAACAGCCGGGCGGTGTCGGCCAACGCCTGCGGCGTGCGCGGGACCCACCACCACGCCATGCTCGCCGGGTCCAGCTCGAGCCGATCGGCGACCTCCGCGACCGACACGTCGGCGGCGACCGTGTGGTCACCGCGCCATACCCGGGACCGCGGCGACCAGTCGTCGGTCCGCCGTTCCTGCGCCGTCGAGGTCACGACCCTCATCATCCGCCTACCCTGTTCGTCCATGACGGTGCTGATCGATCCGCCCCGCTGGCCGGCGCACGGCCGGTTGTGGTCCCATCTGGTCAGCGACGCGTCGTACGCCGAACTGCACGCCTTCGCCGCCGCCAACGACGTACCGGAACGCGGGTTCGACCACGATCACTACGACGTCCCGCAGGAGCGGTACCGGTTGCTCGTCGCCGCGGGCGCGGTGCCGGTGGAGGCTCGGGAACTGCTGCGCCGGCTCACCGACGCCGGGCTGCGGCGACCCAAGCGGGACCGTCGGGGCACCTGAACTCGCGCCGGTCTTCCGCGGCCCCGGCCTCGGCCCCGGCGCCGCCGGGGCGCCGGATGGCGGTCCCAGCGCAACCACGGTTTACCGGAGCGCCGTCACCGCTTCGATAGACTCCGCCGGTTCCTGCGACCGATCGAGAGGCAGCATCGCCGTGCCCGGATTTGACCCCGCCCGCCCGGCCCCGCCCGCCGCCCCGCCCGCCCGGCCCCGCCCGCCCGCCCGGCCTCCGGCCATCCGAACCCGGTTCTGGTGGTCGACTTCGGCGCCCAGTACGCCCAGCTGATCGCGCGCCGGGTCCGCGAGGCCGGCGTCTACTCCGAGATCGTGCCGTCCACGGCGTCGGTCGCCGAGATCGCCGCCCGGCAGCCGGCCGCGGTGATCCTGTCCGGCGGTCCGTCGTCGGTCTACGCCGACGGTGCGCCGGCGGTCGACCCGGCCCTGTTCGACGCCGACATCCCGGTCATGGGCATCTGCTACGGCTTCCAATCGATGGCCCAGGCCCTCGGCGGCACCGTCGCCCGCACCGGCCGCCGTGAGTACGGTGCCACCGACCTGACCGTCGCGACGGCCGACTCGACCCTGCTGCGCGACCTGCCCGAGCGGCTGCGGGTGTGGATGAGCCACGGTGACGCGGTCGCCGCCGCCCCGGCCGGGTTCACCGTCACGGCGAGCACCCCGGACACCCCGATCGCCGCGTTCGAGAACCTGGATCGGCGGCTGGCCGGCGTGCAGTACCACCCGGAGGTCGTGCACAGCGAGCACGGTCAGGACGTCCTGCGCCGCTTCCTCTACGACGTCGCCGGCATCGCCCCCGACTGGAACCCGCAGAGCATCCTCACCGAGCAGGTCGAGGCCATCCGCCGGGTCGTCGGCGACGAGAAGGTGATCTGCGGGCTGTCCGGCGGGGTGGACTCCGCGGTCGCCGCCGCGCTCGTGCACCGCGCCGTCGGCGACCAGCTGACCTGCGTGTTCGTCGACCACGGGCTGCTGCGCGCGGGGGAGCGCGAGCAGGTGGAACGCGACTACGTCGCCGCGACCGGCATCCACCTGGTCACGGTCGACGCCCGCGAGCGCTTCCTGGCCGCGCTGGACGGCATCACCGAGCCGGAAACCAAGCGCAAGATCATCGGCCGGGAGTTCATCCGGGTCTTCGAGTCCGCCGCCGCGCAGATCGACGCCGCCGAGGGCGGGGTGAAGTTCCTGGTCCAAGGCACCCTCTATCCGGACGTCGTGGAATCCGGCGGCGGCACCGGCACCGCCACCATCAAGTCGCATCACACCGTCGGCGGGCTGCCCGAGGACCTGCAGTTCCAGCTGGTGGAGCCGCTGCGGGCGCTGTTCAAGGACGAGGTGCGGGCCCTGGGTGCCGAGCCTGGGCCTGCCCCGGCGATGGTCAAGCGGCACCCGTTCCCCGGTCCGGGCCTGGGCATCCGGATCATCGGGGCGGTCGACGCGCACCGGCTCGAGGTGCTCCGCGCGGCCGATGCCATCGTCCGGGCGGAGATGACCGCCGCCGGCGTCGACGAGCAGATCTGGCAGTGCCCGGTGGTCCTGCTGGCCGACGTCCGCTCGGTCGGCGTGCAGGGTGACGGTCGACCTACGGGCACCCGATCGTGCTGCGCCCGGTGTCCAGCGCGAGGACGCGATGACGGCGGACTGGTCCCGTCTGCCTACGACCTGCTCGCCCGGATCTCCAACCGCATCATCCCGGCGAGGTGCCGGAGGTGAACCGGGTGGTGCTGGACATCACCAGCAAGCCCCCCGGGCACCATCGAGTGGGAGACCCCGGACGACCCCTGGCCCGGCGGGCGGCCGGGCGCGGGTCCGGGTCTGGCTGATCGTCGCCCGCGCGCTGTCGGCGTTCGGGCCGCTGTGCCTGGACATGTACCTGCCGGCCCTGCCCGAGCTGCCCGGCGAGCTGGGTTCGACGTCGTCGGCGGCGCTGCTCACCCTGTCCGCCTGCATCGTCGGGCTGGCGGTCGGCCAGCTGGTCACCGGGCCGCTGTCCGACCGGCTGGCCGGCGGCGGCCGTTGCTGGTCGGCGTCGCGATCTTCGTGGTCGCCTCGGCCCTGTGCGCGCTCACCACCTCGATGACCGCGCTCATCGGCCTGCGGCTGGTGCAGGGCGCCGCCGGGGCCGCCGGCATCGTCATCGGGCGGGCGGTCATCGCCGACCTGTTCACCGGCAAGGCCGCGGCCGCCTTCTTCTCCGCCGTCGCCTCGATCAGCGGGCTGGCGCCGATCCTGGCCCCGGTGATCGGCGGGCAGGTGCTGCGCGTCGGTACCTGGCGAACCGTGTTCTGGGTGCTGGCCGGAATCGGGGTCGTGCTGCTCGTGCTCGCTGGTGATCGTCCGCGAGAGCCTGCCGCCGGAACGGCGGTCGGCCGGGGGGCTGCGGACCACCCGGACCGCATTCGCGGCCCTGATCCGGGACCGCGGCTACGTGGGGTGCGTGCTGGCCGGGTCGCTGGTGACCGCGGCGATGTTCGGCTACATCTCGGCCTCGCCGTTCGTGCTGCAGGACCGGTTCGGCCTGTCCGCGCAGTGGTTCAGCGCCTGCTTCGCGCTCAACGCGCTGGGCATCGTCGCGGCGACCCAGCTCGGGCGGCCTGCTGCGCCGGACCACGTCCCTGACCCTGCTCACCGTCGGCGTGCTGCAGGGCCTGGTGGGGGCGGTGCTGCTGGCGGTCACCGTCGCCGCCGGCGAGGGTCTGCCGATGGTGCTGGCCGCGCTGTTCGTCATGGTGTCGGCGGTCGGATTCGCACTTGCCCCACGCGCCGGCGATCGCGATGGACCGGCACCGCCGGATCGCCGGGTCGGCTTCCGCGCTGCTCGGGCTGACCCACCCGCGCGTTCGGCGCGGTCACCGCCCCCTGGTCGGGCTGGGCGATCCGGCGTCGGGAGCGGCGTTGGCCGTGGTCGCTGGTCGCGACCGGCCTCGGCACGCTGGCCCTGGATGGCCGCCCGGCCGCCGGTCCTGGGCCCCGCAGCCGCCGACCGGACCGTCGCGTCCGGCCGACCGGCGGTTGGCCCCGACTGAACCCGCGGCGGCGCCGGAGGCGCGCGAGCGCCGCAGCGCGGTCGATCGACCCGGATGCCGAACGGCCCCGCCGGCGGGCGGCGGGGCCGTTGGTGGATCCTGGATCAGGTGTGCCGGGGCGTCCGGTCAGCTCGCCGCCGGCATTCCGGTCAGCTGCGCTGACGGCCTCGCCCGGGCAGGGCCGTGACGGCAATCCGATGCCGACGCGGCGACCAGCCCGGCCACCACCCACTGGTCGACTGGTTGAGCAACATCCACGGGTCTCCGGAGAAGCCGGCCGAGGCGACCGACAGGAAGACCAGGAGAACACCAGCCCGATCCAGTTCACCCGCGACGCCGGGTCGCCGTTCGCGTGCGATCAGCCATTGCGCACCGTCGCCTGGCCCGCGCCGACATGCACCGTCAGGTTGATGGTTCCGTTGTCCGACGAACCGTCCTGCGTCGTGGTGATCTCCTGATGCAGGCCGTCCTGGCGCTCACCCAGGCAGTCGATCTCACCGGCGTTGGCCGTGCAGGTGAGGTTCACCGCGGTGTCGCTCGGCACGATCACGGTCGCCTGCCCGGCTCGCACCGTCAGCTCGGCATCCACGGTCTGCCCGGCCCGCAGGTCCAGCTGGCGCAGGTCGAGGGTGCCCTGCCCGCCGTTCAGTTCGAAGTCCTGCGTCGCGGCTGGCCACCGTCGTCGGCGCCCAGGTTCGGCCGTACCTGGTTGTCCTGTTGATTCCGGTGACGGTCAACGCCACGGTCACCAGCGACAGGAAGATGCCCGGCTCGATCAGGTCGACCGGCTCCTGGCCACGCAGGAGGCGAGCAGGTCGATCGCGACGATGGTCATGCCGGCGGCCATGGCCCAGGACAGCGCCCACCAGCTCCTGCAGGCCGCCGATCGGCGGCCGTGCCGACCAGCAGGACGGCGGCCAGGGTGATCCGACCGATCACGTTCGTCCTGCCGGCGGGGTGCATGGTGCGGCCGGCTCGGGCGATCCCAGGCGAACGAGGACGCCCAGGGTCCCAGGACGGCGGGGCCCAGGCTGCGGCCTGATGGGTCTGCTCGACGCCGGGGTCGGTGCGGCTGGGGCCCGGCGTCCTCGCGGAGGCGTTCACCTGGCCGGGTCCGCGCGCGGCGGCCGTCTGCTCGTCCAGAATGCCGGCTGCTCGAGGAAGGCGGCGACCGGGGCCTGCTGCTGAACCTCATGGTGGTTGGCTGGCTGCTGGTCGGCCGGCGCTTCCGACCAGGGTTGCCGGCCACCCACTGCCGGGCCTGGGCTCGTCGATCGGCCTCGGCCGCCTTCGCCGACCACTGGTCACCCATGCCTGGTCGATCCGGGGGCCGTGCTCGAGCCGTGGCGCTTCGAGGCGATCCTGTTCGGGCGATCAACACGACCACGACGCCGGCGATGACCCGACGGCCAGAAGGCAGGCCCCAGGAGAACATCGACATGATCGCGATCAGCGCGACGATGGCCAGGCCGACCGCCAGGACCGGCGCGGTGTGCGACCGCGGCCGAGCAGTGCTTGACCGGCGACCAGTCCCATCGGCCGGCAGCGCAGCCAGCCCAGGACGTAGAGGGTCAGGCCGAAGGCGAAGATGGTCAGCATCGACGAACGCGACCGGACCCAGCACCGGATCGACCCCGAACGCTCGGCCCAGGCCGCCGGCCACGCGCGATCTTCCAGGTCGGTCCCCGATCGCCGGGGGCGACGGACCACCAGTCGCCACCGGCGCGCCGGGCGCGGCGGGCTGTTTTCCTGGTCGTGCTCATGATGCACACTTTCCGGGCGCTTCTTGACCTGCTCATGTCCCCACCACAGTGCTCCCGCCGGACCACGTCCGGCACCATCGATCACCCTGGTTCGCGGAACAGGGTGAACCACTACCACTGGATGCTTTTGACGATGGTGACTCTGGAGAGGTGGAATCGTTGCCGCGCTGGGCACCGCGCCCACGGACGGGACCACCCTCGCCGCCGCCGCGGTTGCGCCAGCCTTCGCGGGTCGGACGCCACCGACCTCGACCGGAGAGCGACCAGCCCGATCGGTCGCCGGTCCGTGCTGGGACCACCGAATCGGCCACTGAATCGGCCGAACTCGGCCTCCACGGAATCGGCACCGCGCCGGTCACCGAAATGGCCGCACGCGCCGGCCATTAACCGGCCCGCTGGATCGTCGGGCCGGCTACTGAATCGACCTCGGCGGCGACCGCCAGCGCCCTGGGCCCGGCCCGCTGTGGCTGCTGCCCGTCGCGCGCAGGCGTGCTCCAGCCATCCGAACCCGGTTCTGGTGGTCGACTTCGGCGCCCAGTACGCCCAGCTGATCGCCCGCCGGGTTCGTGAGGCCAGCGTCTACTCCGAGATCGTGCCGTCCACGGCGTCGGTCGCCGAGATCGCCGCCCGGCAGCCGGCCGCGGTGATCCTGTCCGGCGGTCCGTCGTCGGTCTACGCCGACGGTGCGCCGGCGGTCGACCCGGCCCTGTTCGACGCCGACATCCCGGTCATGGGCATCTGCTACGGCTTCCAATCGATGGCCCAGGCCCTCGGCGGCACCGTCGCCCGCACCGGCCGCCGTGAGTACGGTGCCACCGACCTGACCGTCGCGACGGCCGACTCGACCCTGCTGCGCGACCTGCCCGAGCGGCTGCGGGTGTGGATGAGCCACGGTGACGCGGTCGCCGCCGCCCCGGCCGGCTTCACCGTCACGGCCAGCACCCCGGACACCCCGATCGCCGCGTTCGAGAACCTGGATCGGCGGCTGGCCGGCGTGCAGTACCACCCGGAGGTCGTGCACAGCGAGCACGGTCAGGACGTCCTGCGCCGCTTCCTCTACGACGTCGCCGGCATCGCCCCCGACTGGAACCCGCAGAGCATCCTCACCGAGCAGGTCGAGGCCATCCGCCGGGTCGTCGGCGACGAGAAGGTGATCTGCGGGCTCTCCGGCGGGGTGGACTCGGCGGTCGCCGCCGCGCTCGTGCACCGCGCCGTCGGCGACCAGCTGACCTGCGTGTTCGTCGACCACGGGCTGCTGCGGGCGGGGGAGCGGGAGCAGGTGGAACGCGACTACGTCGCCGCGACCGGCATCCACCTGGTCACGGTCGACGCCCGCGAGCGCTTCCTGGCCGCGCTGGACGGCATCACCGAGCCGGAGACCAAGCGCAAGATCATCGGCCGGGAGTTCATCCGGGTCTTCGAGACGGCGGCGGCCGAGATCGACGCGGCCGAGGGCGGGGTGAAGTTCCTGGTCCAGGGCACCCTCTACCCGGACGTCGTGGAATCCGGCGGCGGCACCGGCACCGCCACCATCAAGTCGCATCACAACGTCGGCGGGTTGCCCGAGGACCTGCAGTTCCAGCTGGTGGAGCCGCTGCGGGCGCTGTTCAAGGACGAGGTGCGGGCCCTGGGTGCCGAGCTGGGCCTGCCCCCGGCGATGGTCAAGCGGCACCCGTTCCCCGGTCCGGGCCTGGGCATCCGGATCATCGGGGCGGTCGACGCGCACCGGCTCGAGGTGCTCCGCGCGGCCGATGCCATCGTCCGGGCGGAGATGACCGCCGCCGGCGTCGACGAGCAGATCTGGCAGTGCCCGGTGGTCCTGCTGGCCGACGTCCGCTCGGTCGGCGTGCAGGGCGACGGCCGGACCTACGGGCACCCGATCGTGCTGCGCCCGGTGTCCAGCGAGGACGCGATGACGGCGGACTGGTCCCGTCTGCCCGACGACCTGCTCGCCCGGATCTCCAACCGCATCACCGGCGAGGTACCGGAGGTGAACCGGGTGGTGCTGGACATCACCAGCAAGCCCCCGGGCACCATCGAGTGGGAGTGACCCCGGACGATCCCCCTGGCCCGGCCGGCGGCCGGTCCCGGGTCTGGCTGGTCGTCGCCCTGGGCGCGCTGTCGGCGTTCGGGCCGCTGTGCCTGGACATGTACCTGCCGGCCCTGCCCGAGCTGCCCGGCGAGCTGAACTCGACCTCGTCGGCGGCGCTGCTCACCCTGTCCGCCTGCATCGTCGGGCTGGCCGTCGGCCAGCTGGTCACCGGGCCGCTGTCCGACCGGCTCGGCCGGCGGCGGCCGCTGCTCGTCGGCGTCGCCGTCTTCGTGGTCGCCTCGGCGCTGTGCGCGCTCACCACCTCGATGACCGCGCTCATCGGCCTGCGGCTGGTGCAGGGCGCCGCCGGGGCCGCCGGCATCGTCATCGGGCGGGCGGTCATCGCCGACCTGTTCACCGGCAAGGCCGCGGCCGCCTTCTTCTCCGCCGTCGCCTCGATCAACGGGCTGGCGCCGATCCTGGCCCCGGTGATCGGCGGGCAGGTGCTGCGCGTCGGTACCTGGCGAACCGTGTTCTGGGTGCTGGCCGGCATCGGGGTCGTGCTGCTCGTGCTCTCGCTGGTGATCGTTCGCGAGAGCCTGCCGCCGGACCGGCGGTCGCCCGGGGGGCTGCGGACCACCCGGACCGCGTTCGCGGCCCTGATCCGGGACCGCGGCTACGTGGGGTGCGTGCTGGCCGGGTCGCTGGTGACCGCGGCGATGTTCGGCTACATCTCGGCCTCGCCGTTCGTGCTGCAGGACCGGTTCGGCCTGTCCGCGCAGTGGTTCAGCGCCTGCTTCGCGCTCAACGCGCTGGGCATCGTCGCGGCGACCCAGCTCGGGCGGCTCCTGCTGCGCCGGACCACGTCCCTGACCCTGCTCACCGTCGGCGTGCTGCAGGGCCTGGTGGGGGCGGTGCTGCTGGCGGTCACCGTCGCCGCCGGCTGGGGTCTGCCGATGGTGCTGGCCGCGCTGTTCGTCATGGTGTCGGCGGTCGGATTCGCGCTGCCCCACGCGTCGGCGATCGCGATGGACCGGCACCGCCGGATCGCCGGCTCGGCCTCCGCGCTGCTCGGGCTGACCCAGTTCGCGTTCGGCGCGGTCACCGCCCCGCTGGTCGGGCTGGGCGATCCGGCGTCGGGAGCGGCGCTGGCCGTGGTCGCGCTGGTCGCGACCGGCCTCGGCACGCTGGCCCTGCTGGCCGCCCGGCCGGTCCTGGGCCGCGGACCCGGGCCGGACCGGACCGTCGCGTCCGGCTGACCGGCCGTGGCCCGACTGAACCCGCGGCGGCGCCGGAAGCGCGCGCCGCAGCGCGTTCGATCGACGGATGCCGAACGGCCCCGCCGGCGGGCGGCGGGGCCGTTGGTGGATCCTGGTCAGGTGCGCCGGGGCGTCCGGTCAGCTCGCCGCCGGCACCTCCGGTCAGCTGCGCTGACGGCCCCGCCCGGGCAGGGCCGTGACCAGCAACCCGATGCCGACCGCGGCGACCAGCCCGGCCACCACCCATGTGGTCGACTGGTTGAGCAACATCCACGGGTCTCCGGAGAAGCCGGCCGAGGCGACCGACAGGAAGACCAGGGAGAACACCAGCCCGATCCAGTTCACTCCGCGACGCCGGGTCGTCGTCTGCGTGCGATCAGCCATTGCGCACCGTCGCCTGGCCCGCGCCGACATGCACCGTCAGGTTGATGGTGCCGTTGTCCGACGAGCCGTCCTGCGTCGTGGTGATCTCCTGATGCAGGCCGTCCTGGCGCTGACCCAGGCAGTCGATCTCCCCGGCGTTGGCCGTGCAGGTGAGGTTCACCGCGGTGTCGCTCGGCACGATCACGGTCGCCTGCCCGGCTCGCACCGTCAGCTCGGCATCCACGGTCTGCCCGGCCCGCAGGTCCAGCTGGCGCAGGTCGAGGGTGCCCTGCCCGCCGTTCAGCTCGAAGTCCTGCGTCGCGGCGGCCACCGTCGTCGGCGCCCAGGTCTGCTGGCCGTACCCGGTTGTCCCGTTGATTCCGGTGACGGTCAACGCCACGGTCACCAGCGACAGGAAGATGCCCGGCCCGATCAACGACCGGCCCTGGCCACGCAGGGAGGCGATGAGCAGGCCGACCGCGACGATGGTCAGTGCCACCGCGGCCACGCCGGCCCAGGACAGCGCCCACCAGCCCTGCAGGCTGCCGACGGCGGCCATGCCGCCGACCAGCAGGACCATGGCCAGGGTGATCCGACCGATCACGTTC
Organism: Nakamurella sp.; assembly: GCA_044223435.1. GTDB lineage: Bacteria > Actinomycetota > Actinomycetes > Mycobacteriales > Nakamurellaceae > Nakamurella. The sequence continues at coordinate 44,585 of JBGALY010000005.1, read as the reverse complement.
CGGTCCCGGGGCGCCGGCGGGGCGGCCGGTGCGGCCGGCTCGGGCAGATCCCAGGCGAACGGAGCGACGCCCAGGGGGTCCCAGGACGGCGGGGTCGCAGGCTGCGGCTCCGACGGGGTCTGCCCGACGCCGGGCTGTGCGTGCGGCTGGGGCCCGGCGTCCTTGCGGAGGTTCACCTTGGCCGGGTCCGCGCCGGCGGCCGTCTGCTCGTCCCAGAATGCCGGCTGCTCGAACGGCGACCGGGCCTGCTGCTGGCTCTGCTGGTGGTTGGCCGGCTGCTGGTCGGCCTGCGCCCCCGACCAGGGCTGACGGGCCACCCACTGCTCGGCCTGGGCTCCCCATGACCGACCGGCCTCGGCCGCCTTCGCCGACCACTGGTCCACCCATGCCTGATCCGATCCGGGGGTCGCGCTCGAGCCGTGAGTGCTGCAGGAGCGACCCCTGTTCCGGGCGATCAGCACGACCACGACGCCGGCGATGACCAGCGGCCAGAACGGCAGGCCCCAGGAGAACATCGACATGATCGCGATCAGCGCGACGATGGCCAGGCCGACCGCCAGGACCGGCGCGGTGGCCGAGCGACCGCGGCCGAGCAGTGCTTCGGCCGGCGAGACCTCGTCCCCATCGGCCGGCAGCAACAGCCAGCCCAGGACGTAGAGGGTCAGGCCGAAGCCGCCGAAGATGGTCAGCACGACGAACGCGACCCGGACCAGCACCGGATCGACCCCGAACGCTCGGCCCAGGCCGCCGGCCACGCCGGCGATCTTCCGGTCGGTAGCCGATCGCCGGGGGCGACGGGACCACCAGTCTCCGCCGGGGGCGCCGGGCGCGGCGGGCTGTTCCTGATGCGTACTCATGATGCCGCTGCCTTTCCGGGGCGCTTCTTGGACTCGCTCATGTCCCCAACAGTGCTCCGCCGGACCCGTCCGGCACCATCGGGGATCACCCTGGTTCGCGGTTCCAGGGTGAACCCGCATACCACTGGACGCCGCGACGTGTGACTCTGGAGAGGTGAAATCGTTGCCCGCGCTGCACCGCGCCCACCGGACCGGGACCACCCCGCCGGCCGCCGCGGCTGCGCCGGCCGCTCGCGGGTCGGACGCCACCGACCCCGACCGGAGGCCGACCAGCCCGATCCCGGTCGTGCCGGTCGATGGGCCGACCACCGGGCCGGCCGAATCGGCCCCGGCATCGGGCACCGCGCCGGCCACTGAAACGGCCACCGCGCCGGCTACTGAAACGGCCACCGCACCGGCCACTGAATCGGCCTCGGCGGCGACCGTCGGGCCGGCATCTGGCGGCCTGGGGCCGGCCCCGCTGCCCGGTGCCCCGCTGCCTGCTCAGGCGCTGGCTGCTGCCGACCGCACCGTGGACGGCATTCCGAAGCTGACCCGGCGTCGGGACTACCGCGTCCTCGGCGGGGTCGCCGGCGGCATGGCCGATCACCTGCACGTGCGGGTGCTGTGGGTGCGGGTGGCATTCGTCCTGCTCGCCCTGATGGCCGGGGCGGGCATCCTGGCCTACGGATTGCTGTGGATCTTCGTCCCCCAGGCGTCGCCGCACGCGCCGGCCCCGCAGCCGGCCAGCCCGCAGGAGCGCCGGCAGGCGTTGGGCATCGCCGCGGTGGGGGTGGCCATCATGATCGTGGCCGCGGCGCTCGGCCTGGGCGACACCCTCGGCGGCGTCCTCGGCCCGCTCGGCCTGGCCGCGATCGGCGCCGCGTTCATCTGGCGGGAGGCCGATGACGCCCGCCGGGCCCGCTGGCGCCGGTCGGCGGCCGGCATCGTCGGCCCGTCCAAGGGCGCCTGGCTCCGGCTGGTCGGCGGGTGCGTACTGGTGGTCGGTGGGCTGTCGGTGTTCGCGCTCGGCCAGAGCGACTTCAGCGCCGTCCGATCGGCGCTGCTCGCCGTCGTGCTGACGCTCGTCGGCGTCGCGGTCATCACCATTCCCTGGTGGGTACGGCTGGTCCGGGACCTGGGTGACGAACGACAGGGCCGAATTCGGGAGAAGGAACGCGCGGAGATCGCGGCCCACCTGCATGACTCGGTGCTGCAGACCCTCGCGCTGATCCAGCGGCAGGCCGGCGACGGCAAGGAGGTGCAGCGCCTGGCCCGCAGCCAGGAGCGGCAGTTGCGCACCTGGTTGTACGGGCCGGCCGGCTACGCCGCCGGGTACGGATCAACGACCCCGGGGGAGCAGGCCGCCCCGGTCGATCAGACGTTCGCGGCCTGCCTGGCGGAGGCGGCCGGCGAGGTGGAGGACACCTACAACATGTCGGTGACGCCGGTCATCGTCGGTGACGCGCCGATGGACCAGCACCTCAATGCGTTGGTCGCGGCAGCCCGGGAAGCCATGGTCAACGCGGCCAAGCACGCCCAGGTCGAGGAGATCAGCGTGTACGCCGAGATCGAGGACGACACCGCCAGCGTGTTCGTGCGGGACCGCGGCGTCGGCTTCGACCCCGCCGTGGTGGGATCGGACCGGCGTGGTCTGGCGGAGTCGATCCGTGGTCGGATGGAGCGGCACGGCGGCACCGCATCGGTGCAATCATCACCGGGCAACGGCACCGAGGTCGAGTTGACCGTGCCGGTCCGGGGCGCCGGACCGGAGCCGGCCGCCGCCGCGAGCAAGCAGCAAGGGGATGCAACCGCATGACGCAACCGGTCACCGTCTTCGTGGTCGACGACCATGCCCTGTTCCGCACCGGGGTGAAGGCCGAACTGGCCGGCCTGGGCGACGCGCGGATCGCCGTGGTCGGCGAGGCCGGCTCGGTCGGCGAGGCGGTCGTCCGGATCTCTTCCGAACCCCCGGATGTGGTGCTGCTGGACGTGCACATGCCCGACGGCGGCGGCCGCGCGGTGCTGGAGCAGGTGCATGCCAAGTTTCCGGACGTGGTCTTCCTGGCCCTGTCGGTCTCCGATGCCGCCGAGGATGTCATCGCCGTCATCAGAGCGGGTGCGCGCGGGTACGTCACCAAGACGATCTCCGGCCGGGAGTTGGCCGACGCGATCGTCCGCGTGTCCGCCGGCGACGCGGTGTTCTCGCCCCGACTGGCCGGGTTCGTGCTGGACGCGTTCTCCGACCGGGGTGCGCCGGCGCCGGTCGCCGACCCCGAACTCGACCTGCTCTCGCCGCGGGAACGGGAGGTGCTCAAGCTGCTCGCCCGGGGCTATGCCTACAAGGAGATCGCCGCCCAGCTGTTCATCTCCATCAAGACGGTGGAGACCCACGTGTCCAGCGTGCTGCGCAAGACCCAGAAGTCGAACCGCTACGAGCTCTCCCGCTGGGCCTCCGACCGCCGCCTGGTCTGACGGGCGACATCCACGTCGACCGCCGAAGAACGCTGCCGGTGTGGATCTCGGCCCATGCGCACCGCCGGGCGGACTACTTGCGGCCGAGCTTGCCCCGGCCCATGGCCAGCAGCATCATGCCCAGGTCGGTGCCGGCCGGCCCGAGGGCACGGAATCGCTCCAGCACGGCCATCTCCCGGCTGTAGACGATCTTCGGGCCGCCGAGGCTCTTGCGAGCGGTGCCGATCGCGTGGGAGATCGCGGTCCGACGCAGGATCAACTCGACGAGTTTTCCGTCGATCTCGTCGATCTCCAGCCGGAGCTCGTCGATCCCCTCCTGGCTCTGCGGGACGGGCACTTCTTCGGGCGTTCCACTGTCGTCGATGGCCGGCTCCGTGATGGTCGATCGGGTCCGCAGGTGGACCGGAAGGGTCGGGGCGGTGGGCTGCGGGGCGGTCAGGGCACTGGTCATGATGATCCTCCTTGCCTCGGGCCGCGAGCCTGGGACACGAAAAACGCCCCGGGTCTGGCGGACCTCGGGGCGTCGTCGTGGGCGGGTGGCTCAGCCTCGGACGGGCACCGGGATCCGGTACCCATAAAAAAACTCGGGCCGCGCGGGCGCGCGACGGGAGTCGGTGAGGCGGGACATATTCCTAGTAGAACACATCCACCCCTGGCCGTCACCAGCGGCGGCCCACAACCCTCGAGCGCTGCTCGATCGCCCGAACAGGTGATCGAGTCGGCGGTCCGCGCGGTGCCTCGGGAGTGTCGGTGCCGGCGGGTAGCGTGAGCACCGTCATGACGAGTCTGTTCGATCTCCCCACCTTCGGCCTGGCCGAGCCCGCGCCGTCGGCAGCCGAACTCGCTCGGCAGCGGGCCGAGCGGGCCCACCGTCGGGCGGCGGAACTGCTGGAAGGCCTGAATCCGCCGCAGCAGGCGGCCGTGGAGCACCGGGGGGCGCCGCTGCTGGTGGTGGCCGGAGCCGGCTCCGGCAAGACCCGGGTCCTGACCCGGCGGATCGCCTACCTGCTGGCCGTCGGCGGTTCCCAGCCGGGGGAGATCCTGGCCATCACCTTCACCAACAAGGCCGCCCGCGAGATGAAGGACCGGGTGTTCGACCTGGTCGGTGGCCGGGCGCGGTCGATGTGGGTGTCCACGTTCCATTCGATGTGCGTGCGCATCCTGCGGGCCGAGGCACCGCACCTGGGTCTGAAGACCACGTTCACCATCTACGACCAGGCCGACTCGCAGCGGCTGGCCCAACTGGTGGCGGGCGGGCTGAACATCGACGGCAAGAAGTACCCGCCGCGGATGCTGGCGGCCGCCATCTCCAACCTGAAGAACGAGCTGATCGACCCCGAGACCGCGCTGGAACGGGCCGAGGACGACAAGCAGACGATCGTCGCGCAGGTCTACCAGGGCTACCAGGAGCGCCTCAAGGCCGCCTCGGCGCTGGACTTCGACGACCTGATCATGCAGACCGTGCACCTGCTGCAGCGGTTCCCGGCGGTGGCCGAGCACTACCGGCGGCGGTTCCGGCATGTGCTGGTCGACGAATACCAGGACACCAACCACGCCCAGTACCTGCTGGTCAAGGCCCTGGTCGGGGACGGGTCGGGCGAGGTGCCGGCCGCCGAGCTGGTGGTGGTCGGCGACGCCGACCAGTCCATCTACGCGTTCCGCGGCGCGACCATCCGCAACATCACCGAGTTCGAGCGGGACTACCCGGCGGCCCGGACCATCCTGCTGGAGCAGAACTACCGATCGACCCAGACCATCTTGTCCGCGGCCAACTCGGTCATCGCCCGCAACGTCGGCCGCAAGGCGAAGAACCTCTGGTCGGCGCAGGGCAACGGCACCCGGATCATCGGCTACGTCGGGGACAACGAACACGACGAGGCCCAGTTCATCGGCAAGGAGATCGACGCGCTGGTGGACGCCGGCGAGGCGGTGTTCGGTGACGTCGCGGTGTTCTACCGGACCAACTCGGCGTCCCGGTCGCTGGAGGACGTGTTCATCCGCAACGGAATGCCGTACCGGATCGTCGGCGGGGTCCGCTTCTACGAGCGCAAGGAGGTCAAGGACGCGCTGGCCTACCTGCGGGCGATCGCCAATCCGGACGACGAGATCAACCTGCGCCGCATCCTCAACACCCCGCGCCGGGGCATCGGCGATCGGGCGCAGGCGTCGGTGTCGGTGTTCGCCGAGCGGGAGCGGATCGGTTTCGGGGAGGCGCTGCAGCTCGTCGACGACATCCCCGGGCTGGCCGTCCGGTCCGCGAACTCGCTCAAGTCGTTCGGTGAGTTGCTGTCCGGCCTGCGGTCCGAGGTCGGGTTCGGCATGGAGCCCGCCGACCTGCTGACCGCGGTGCTGGAACGCACCGGCTACCGGGCCGAGCTGGAGGGCTCGGAGGATCCGCAGGATCACTCCCGGTTGGAGAACCTGGACCAGCTCGTCAGCGTGCTCCGCGAGACGGCCGAAACCCTCTCGGCCGGCGGTGGTCTCGCGGCCCTCGGGGGGGTGGACGACGCCCCCGACGAGGACGTGCCGCCGGACGCGGGGGAGCTGCTGCTGGCTGTGCTCGAGCAGCTGTCCCTGGTCGCCGACGCGGACTCGGTGCCCGATTCGGCCGACGGCATGGTCACCCTGATGACCCTGCACACCGCCAAGGGCCTGGAGTTCCCGGTCGTCTTCCTGACCGGCTGGGAGGACGGCATCTTCCCGCACCAACGCGCGCTGGCCGACGACACCGAGCTGGCCGAGGAGCGGCGGCTGGCCTACGTCGGCATCACCCGGGCGATGAAGCGGCTGTACGTGACCCGGGCGATGATGCGGTCCGCGTGGGGACAGCCGAACGCCAACCCGGCGTCACGCTTTCTCGGTGACATCCCGAACGAGCTCATCGAATGGCGGCGCACCGACGCCGACGCCCGGGCCGGTGGTTTCATCGGCGACAGCGACTTCGAAGGCGACTTCAGCTATGGCCGCCGCCGTTTCGGCGGCGCCGGCTACGGCGGCTCCGGATTCGCCGGCCGGTCGGCGCCGGTGACGGCCAGCCGGTTCGGTTCGGGCTCGCCGTCGCGGGCCGGCGCGGCCGGGTCCGGGATCCGCAAGCACCCGACCCTGGGATCGAAGCCGGCTCTCGAACTGGCCGTCGGCGACCGGGTGTCGCACGACAAGTACGGCCTGGGCAAGGTTCTCGCGGTCGATGGGGCGGGCCAACGAGCCACCGCGACGATCGACTTCGGTGCGGCCGGCAAGGTCCGGTTGATGCTGATCGGCGGCGTGCCGATGACCAAGCTCTGATCGTCCGATCGGGAGCCGGGTAGATCTCGATCGATGCGGCAACGAGGTCAGGTTGGAGACCGGCCACGACCTGCGGCCGTCGGCCGAGGCGGCGGTGGCGTTCCTGATCTCCGAGTCCGGCCCGGGGTCCGCGGCGACCGCGCCGACCTTGGCTCCGATCGAGCGGATCCGGCGGAACCTCGACGAGTTGCTCGACCGGATCTGACGCTTGGCCGAGCAATGCGGACGGAAGGATGGTGACCGGGAACGGGCGGGTCAGAGCGATCGATTCGTCACCGGTGGCCTGTCCGGCGGTCCGGTACACGCCGTCGATCAGGTCCAGGGCCAGGATGGACGGTTCGATCGGGTCGACGATCCAGCAGTGCGCGACGCCGGCGTCCTGGTACTTGGATCGCTTGAGCACGGCATCCTTGCGGCCGCTGGACGGCGAGAGGATCTCGATGGCCAGCACCAGCGGTTTGGTCAGGTTCCGTTCCTCGATGTCGATCCGGCGGGCGACGAGCAGGTCCGGCTGCAGCGAGGTGCGCCGGTCCGGTTGCCAATCCAGGGGAGCGAAAAGCGTCATCAGATCGTCCGGGCACGACGCCCGGATCAGCGTGAAAAGGTTCGCCGCGACCACCTGATGCCGCACGGACGGAGCCGGGCTCACCAGCAGGATCCCGTCGAGCAGCTCGTACTGCAGCCCGTCGTCCGGCAACCGTTCGAGGTCGTCGACCGTCCATTCCGCCGTCCCACGGGGCATCACCGTCATGGTCGTCATGGTCCCCTCCAGGATCCGAGGTTGTTACTCCCTACCCTGACGGACAGCGCCCGACGGCCCGGCGGTTGTCCACAAAGCGCAGGTGGCGGGCTCAGTCGTCCCGGGCGGCGGGGCGGGTCTGCCAGAGCCACATCAACCCAAGGACGGGCAGGATGATCGGGACGTAGCCGTAGCCGGCACCGAACCGCGACCAGACGGTGTCGTGCGGGAACGCGGTGGAGTCCAGGATCGACAGCAGCCCCACGACCAGGACCCCGACCATCTCGGTGCCGACGGCCACCCAGGCCAGCGGCCGGGACCATCGGCGATCGGTGATCAGCCCGATCGCCGCGGCGATGTAGACGATGCCCGACAGCAGCGACAGGACATAGGCCAGCGGGGCCTCATCGAACTTGGTGGCGATCTGCACGATGCCCCGGGCGGTGGCGGCGACCGCGAACACCAGGTAGAGCGCGATCAGGATGCGGCGTGGTCCGGTGGGCGGCGCGTCCTCGGCGCCATCGGCGTGCTCGACCGTCGACTGCTCAGCCAACCGGGGCCTGCCAGAGCTGCAGGAGCCGAAGGACCATCACCGCGACCACCACTGCAGTGAAGCACAGGCACAGCGATCCCCAGCGGGTCCGCTCCTCCCGGGCGAGGTAAAAGCCCAGCGGTAGGGCCAGCAGCACGCCGACCGAATAGGCGACGAACGTCACCGGCTCGGCCTGCGGGGCACCCCCGACCAGCCGGACCAGCGCGATGACCACCTGGCTCAGCAGGGCGACCTCGACCACGATGGCGCCGACCATCTGCGCCTCCGAGGTGGGCCGCCGCCGGCCGGCCTGGATCCCGGTCCACAGGGCCAGGAGCAGGCTCGCGGCGAGGATGGCGTAGCCAAGGACGGGGATCACGCCCTCGATCATCACCCACGGCACCGACGGTCCCGCACCTAGCCACGACGCCGGCCCGGGCCGGCGTCGGTCCGGGCCGGCTGCCGTCCCCAGTTGCTACGGTCGCCTGGTGACGTCCTTTCCCTCCCCGCAGGTGTCGGCCCGGGCACCCAGGTGCCCGGCCGCGGCGGAGGGTGTCTCATGACCGGCCCTGGCCGATCGCCCGCGGATGACGGACGGTCCGGCGCCGTGCTCCTGGCGTCGCTGCTGCTCGCCGCCGGGGTGGTCATCGCCACCAGCCCCCTCGCCGGGCAGGTCGTCCCGGCGGACGGCGCCCCGATGTCCGCGTTCCTCGCGGCCGGCTGGGTGGCCGTGCTGCCCGGCCTGCTCGCGGTGACGCTGGCCCTGGTCCGGCCGGCCCTGGGGCTGGCCGCAACGGCCGGAGCCGGCCTGATCGGGCTGAGTCGACTGCTCGCCGACTTGGCCGTGGTCGCCGAGACCGACCGGGTGTCCCGACCCGAGCTGTTCGTCGAGACGACCGACCGGGCGCGGCCGTTGCTGGTCGGTGCGGGTGGGTGGGTGCTGCTGGCCGCGGATGTGCTGATGCTGGTGGTCGGGCTGCTCGCGGCCCGCCGGTTGGCCGGACGGCTGTGGTCCGGCGACGAGCTGCGCGGTGACGTCCTGTTCGGGTCGGCGGCGGATCCGGAGCCGATCCCGGGTGGTCGCGACGAACCGCCGGCGCAACCGCTCGAAGAGTCCGCCGTGGCCCAGGCAATGGGCGATGCACCCCCCGCCAGGCGCCGGTTGAATCTGCCGATGCTGGGGACCGGGTTCCTGGGGGCGGTGCTGCTCCTGGTGGGCAGTCTCGATGTGCCCTACACCGGCGGCTATCTGGCGTTGCGGGTGCTTCCGTTCGGCACGAGCGTGAGCGGGTTGGCCGCCGCGGTGGTGCTGGCCGTCACCGTGGCCGCGGTGGTGCTCGTCGCCGGTGGCCTGCCGGCGCCGGTCGCCCGGTCGCTGCTCGCCGGTACTGCGCTGGCCGCTGCCGTGCCGTCTCTGACGGCCGTGGTCGCGGTGACGGTCGGTGCTCCGACCGGGCTCTCGCCGGTCGTCTGGTGGGCGATCGGCGGCGCCGTGCTGGTTGCGGCCGCCGGGCTGCTCGCCGGCCGGGGCCGACCGCGGCCCCCGACAGGGGAAGGCTCTGCGGGCCCGCGCGTGTCGACCATGACGGCCGCCGCGGTGGGACTGCTCGGGGCGGCCGCGCTGGCCGGTGCCTCGCAGACCGCCCTGCTGTACCTGGACGGAGCCCCGCCCGACGAGGTCGCCGGCGTTCTGCTGGCCCCGGCCTCATTGCCCCTGCTGATCGCTGCGGTTCCGCTGGCCGTCGCCGCGGTGCTCGCCCTGGTCCCGGCGACGACGGGGGCCGGCCGGGCCGCGTTGCTGGTCGTCTGGGCCGGTGCCGGCTACGCGCTCGGGCGGGCGTTGTGGGCCACTTCGTTGGTCTCGGCCACGTCGAGCAGCTCGGTCGGCGCGGCCAGCCATACCTGGACCGTCGGACCCGGCGGGTATCTCATGGTGGTCGGGGCGCTGGGGGCGGTCGTCGCGGCGGTGTTCGCCGCGATCGCAACCCGGCAGGCCGCGGAGGCCTCGCTCGAGGTCGTCGACGACCGGAGCCTGGCCGATTCGCGAGGCGCCCGGCGGTTCAACGCGCTGATCCTCACCGCCCTGGTCCTCGGGTCCTTGGCGATGCCGGTCTACAGCGGGTTGGGCGTGTCCTCCGCGCCCACCCTGATCAGTGGCCTCGACCTGGACACCTGGGCCTTCTGGTCGCTGGCGATCGGCGCGCTGCTGGGTGTGTGGATTGGGGCCGTCACCCGATTCCCGCTGACCGCCGGGGGTGCGTTGGTGGGCTCGGCGGCCGTGTTGGCGCAGCCGCTTTTCGTGCCCGGTGCGGTGCGCTCGCTGCCCGGGTTCACCCTGGCCACCGGTTTCTGGCTGCTCCTGGGCACCGTCTTCGTCACGCTGTGCGTGGCCGTGGTGGCCGCCCGGTCGGCCGGCGGCATCGAGCTGCGCCCGTCGTGGCCGGCGGACGGCGACCGGGCCGCACGGGATCGGATGCGGGACGATCAGGCCTCCGGAGGATCCGGGGCGCGTGTCGATTCGAAGGGCGGCTGACCATGCAGGAGGCGAACCAGATCAGGGTTGTCGTGGCCAAGCCGGGTCTGGACGGGCACGATCGGGGCATCAAGATCGTCGCCCGCGCCCTGCGGGACGCCGGGATGGAGGTCGTCTACACCGGACTGCACCAGACCCCGGAGCAGATCGTCGCCGCGGCGCTCGCCGAGGACGCCGACGCCGTGGGACTTTCCGTGTTGTCCGGCGCGCACATGACCCAGTTCCGCCGGGTGGTCGAACTACTTCAGGAGGCCGACGCAGCAGACATCATCGTGTTCGGTGGCGGCATCATTCCCGCCGAGGACATGGACGAGCTCGCCGCGCTCGGCGTCACCGGCATCTTCACTCCCGGTGCGCCGACCGCGGAGATCGTGACCTGGCTGCGCGACGCCGTGGCTGCGCGGCGCGCCCGGCTCGGCTGATTCCCTATGGATCTCGCGATGTCAAGGGCCCGGTTCCGGGCGGGACGCGGGCAGGGTCAGCCGCCGGAGTCCGGTTTCGACAGCCGGCGCAGGAGCATGTCGATGGCGGTCGGGACCAGGGACAGGGTCGGCAGGTCACCAACGGCGTCCAGCGGCACCCACCGGGCCTCGTCCGAGGTGCCGTTCACCTCGTGGGTCAGCGACCCGCCCACGATCCGGGCCAGGTACACCACCCGCAACGCGTGCAGCGGGCCCGCGCCCGGCACGATCCGGTCCGCCGGTTCCAGGAAGAGCGAATCCACGCCGAGCAGGGTGCGCAGCTCGGCCTCGTAGCCGGTTTCCTCGCGGATCTCACGGACGGCGGCCTGCTCGGTGGTCTCGAAGTCCTCGAGCCCCCCGCCGGGCAGGGTCCAACCGGTGCGGCCGTTCTCGTTCCAGTGCGTCAGCAGCAGGTCGCCGTCCTGCACGATGACGGCGTATGCGCCGACCCGGACATCCACCGGGCCACCCTACGACGGGACGCTTCGAGGCGGTCGGTGGTCGAACGTGGGTGAGGTCTCACCGACACCGCCTCACGCGGGATCTCCTGCTCGCTAGGGTGACCTCGACGGTCTCCGGCGCCCGGGCTACCCGGTCCCCGCCGGTCCACCACAAGACCAACCGCCCCGGCGAGGGAGACGACGTGGATCTGTACGAGTACCAGGCGAAGGAACTCTTCGCCGCACACGGTGTGCCGGCTCCGGCCGGCCGGGTGGCGCGCACCGTGGAGGAGGCGGTGGCCGCGGCGCAGGAGCTGGGCACTCCGGTGATGGTGAAGTCCCAGGTCAAGATCGGCGGCCGGGGCAAGGCCGGCGGGGTGAAGTTCGCCGCCACCCTGGACGACGTGCGCACGCACGCGGGCAACATCCTGGGCCTGGACATCAAGGGGCACGTCACCCGGCAGGTGTTGATCACCCCGGCGAGCGAGATCGCGCAGGAGTACTACGTCTCGTACCTGCTCGACCGGTCGAACCGGACCTTCCTGGCCATGGCCACCCAGGAAGGTGGCATGGAGATCGAGCAGCTGGCCGAGGAACGTCCCGACGCGCTGGCCCGGATCCCGGTGAACGCGCTGACCGGCGTCGACGCGCAGAAGGCCAAGGAGATCGCCGCCGCGGGCAAGTTTCCCGCCGAGGTGGTCGACCAGGTGGAGCAGGTCCTCGTCGGACTGTGGGACACCTTCGTCGGCGAGGACGCGACGCTGGTCGAGGTGAACCCGCTGGTCAAGGACGGCGAGGGTCGGGTCGTGGCGCTGGACGGGAAGGTGTCGCTGGACGCCAACGCCGACTTCCGGCACCCGGAGCACGCGGCGCTGGCCGACACCGCGGCGGAGAACCCGCTGGAGGTCGCGGCGAAGGAGAAGGGTCTGAACTACGTCAAGCTGGACGGGCAGGTCGGGGTCATCGGCAACGGCGCCGGCCTGGTCATGTCGACGTTGGACGTGGTGGCCTACGCCGGGGAGGCGTATTCGCTGGGGGGTGGGCAGAGCGTCAAGCCGGCGAACTTCCTGGACATCGGCGGCGGCGCGAGCGCCGAGGTGATGGCGAACGGCCTGCACATCATCCTGTCCGATCCGGACGTGCGCGCGGTGTTCGTGAACGTATTCGGTGGGATCACCGCGTGCGACGCGGTCGCGAACGGCATCGTCGGGGCGTTGCAGATGCTCGGTGACGAGGAGACCAAGCCGCTGGTGGTCCGGTTGGACGGCAACAACGTCGAGGAGGGTCGGCGGATCCTGAACGAGGCGAATCATCCGTTGGTGATCCAGGCGCAGACGATGGACGCGGGCGCCGCCAAGGCGGCCGAGTTGGCGTTTGCCGCCCTGAACAGCGCGAACACGGGAGTTTGAGAACCGATGGCGATCTTCCTGACCGAAAAGTCCCGGGTCATCGTGCAGGGCATGACCGGCTCCGAGGGTTCGAAGCACACCCGCCGGATGCTGGCGTCCGGCACGAACATCGTGGGTGGGGTGAACGCCCGCAAGGCCGGTAGCACCGTCGATTTCGACGGCAGCGCGCAGCCGGTGTTCGGGTCGGTGGCCGAGGCCATCGACAAGACCGGGGCGGATGTGAGCGTGAGGCGACCGAGACGAGTCGGCCGTCCCACCGCAGGTCGAAGCGGACGCGACGCCCGACGACGACGCCGAGCCGGCCCCCTGATCGCCCAGTGTGCAGAAACGGTCCTCATTCCGCAGAATGAGGACCGTTTCTGCACACTCGGGCGGGGCGGGGCCGGCTGCCGGCGCGTCAGCAGCTCGGTCGGCAGAGCCGTTGCCCCACGGCGTCCAAGAAGATCTCGCCGATCTGACGTGGATCCTGGGAGAGGTAGGTTGCCCCGCCGGTGGCCTTGCTGATCTGCTGCAGCGAATTGACGTCACTGTCCGGACCGAACGCGATCGAGATCACCGGAACCGGTTTGGCCGGATCCTGCTCCGCCGAGAGCGTGCTCAGCAACTGGTCGAGCGTGATGCTGTTGTTGTCGTCGTTCATCCCGTCCGTCAGCAGCAACACGGCGTTGACCCGATCCGGGTCGTAACCGGCCCGCACCGCCCGGACCGCATCCAGTGTCGTGTCGTACAGGCCGGTGCCGCCGTTGGGAATGGCCTGCAACCCGCTCAGCGCAGCGGCCAGCCTCGCCGCGCCGGTGCCACCCTGGCCGTCCGGCCCGAGCGAACTGATTCCGATGAGCTCCCGGTGGTCGCTGGTCGGGGTCAGGTTCGTGGAGAACTCCCACAGGCCGATGTCGCTGTCCGCCCGGTACAGACCAAGTCCGCGGGCCGCGGCGTCCTTCGCCAGACTGATCCGGTCCGCACCGTTGGTCCCGGGCACCATGGCCAGCATCGAGCCCGAGATGTCCATGACGGCGAGCATCCGGGACGGCTCGTTGGTCACTTGCACGCTGCGAATGGCATCGTCCACGGCCTGCGCGGTCGGCGCCGTTCCCGCCTCCCGATGAGCCGGATCGACGCCGTTGTCGGCGGTCAGCCCGGGGCCCGCCGATTGGTCCGGCGCGCGGAAGCCCGCGTCAAGCAGCGCACCGCGCACCTGCTCGCTGCTCAGCACCGTCGCCAGATCGGTCGCCGCCGCCCGCACCGCGGGGTCCTGACCGATCGTGGCCACCGGGTAGTCCAGGGCGAAACCGTCCGAGCCCAGGTACACCGCATGCGCGGGGTCGCCGGCCGCGGCCGCGTTGTGGGCCACCAGGGCCTGCTCGCTGACCGCGAGAGCGGTGGCCGGATCGGCCGCCAACCGGCCGAGCAGCTGGTCGCTGGGCACCGGGAGGTCATCGGGGCTTGAGCGGACCCCCCAGGTGAGCGCGGCCCGCGCGTCGGGCGCCCCGGTCACCGACGCCCGGGCGGCCAGCACCGCCGCGACGGCGGTCGCGGACTCCTCGGGGTCGGACAGTCCCACCCGGATCGGGGTCGCGGTCTTCCGGGTCGCCAGGATCCCGGCGACGTCGGAGGACAGTCCGGCGGCGGCGAGTTGCTGCGTCGCCTGACCGGACAGGGCGAACACCACCGGGCTCGTCGCGATCGACGGGGCCTGATCGTCGACACTCAGTCCGGCGGCCGACGCCCGGGCCAGCCAGATGGAGGAGTCCGGGATCCACACCGCTGCGTCCACCGTGCCGCTCTGCGCGACCCCACCGGGTTCGACGGCTTCGATTCGGATCGGGCAGTCCGCCGCGGTCAGCCGGCCCCGTTCGACCACGTCGGCCAGCGCCGGCGCGATATCGGGGGCCGCCGCGACGGTCAGCGTGCCGCCGACGACCGCACAATCTCGGGCCGCTGCGGAGCCGGAGCCGGCGGCGTCACCCGACGTCCGGGTCGCCGGCGCCGAACCCGCCGATGCCGAGGCAAACCCCGACGCCGTGCTCGCCGGCTCCGATGACCCCGTCCGGACCAACCAGGTGACGATTCCGGCGGCCGCGACGAGCGCCACCACGACGCCCGCGATGACCAGGGTCCGGTTGCGGGTGGGGGTCGAACGGTGCCGGCCGCGTGGCGCGACGGGTGGCTGGTCGGTCATGACGTCGGCAACCCCTTTGGTGTTCCTGGCTGACATTCACCGTATTCGTCCGGACTGATGAGCGTCGGAGCGAGGACCCGGATACCTCGATGGAGGTGGGCGTTCATGCCGGACATTCCCACCGCGCCTGATGGCGGCCGCGGGGTTCGGCCGCTGCACCCGACTGCACCTATGTCGGCCGCGAGCTCGGCCACCGCACCTGATGGCGGCCTCGCAAGCTTGGCCGACTAGCCTGGACCGGCCGATCCTGGCCCCTGGCCGACCCGCCGAAGGAAGTTTCGAAACAGCCGTGCCCGACGTCCCCCTCCCCTCCGTGCCGCCGAGAACCGTGCCGCCGAGAAACGTGGTCGTGCTGGCCTCCGGGTCCGGCACGCTGTTGCAGGCGCTGCTCGACGCGCCCGATCCCAAGCCGTTCCGGGTGGCGGCCGTCGGTTCGGACCTGGCGGCGTGCGGGGCGCTGGACCGGGCGTCGGGAGCCGGCGTGCCGACCTTCACCTGCCGGGTCGCCGACCACCCCGACCGGGCCGCCTGGAACCTGGCCCTCGCCGAGGTCGTCGGCGGGTACTCCCCGGACCTGGTGGTGCTCGCCGGATTCATGAAGCTGCTCGCTCCGGGCTTCCTCAGTGCCTTCGACAGCAAGGTCATCAACGCGCACCCGTCACTGCTGCCGGCTTTCCCCGGGATGCGGGCCCCGGCGGACGCGCTGGCGCACGGGGTCAAGTTGACCGGGTGCACGGTCTTCCTGGTCGATGCCGGGGTGGACGCCGGGCCCATCGTCGCGCAGCGGGCCGTCCCGGTGGCCGACGACGACGACGTGACCACCCTGCACGAGCGGATCAAGGTCGTCGAACGGTCGTTGCTGGTCGACGTGGTGACAGCAATGACCGCGGCGCCCTACGCGGTGCACGGACGAAAGGTGATTCTGGGATGAGCGAGGGGCGCAGGCCGATCCGGCGCGCGTTGCTGTCGGTGTCGGACAAGACCGGGTTGATCGAGTTGGCGTCCGCGTTGCACGCCGCCGGGGTGACCCTGGTGTCCACCGGCGGTTCGGCCAAGGCGATCGCGGAGGCCGGGCTCCCGGTCACGCCGGTCGAGCAGGTGACCGGCTTTCCCGAGTGCCTGGACGGCCGGGTGAAGACGCTGCACCCGGCAATCCACGGCGGCCTGCTGGCCGACACCCGGCTTCCCGATCACCTGCGGCAGGCGCAGGACCTGGGCATCGAGCTGTTCGACCTGGTCGTGGTCAACCTGTACCCGTTCCGGCAGACCGTGGCGGCCGGCGCCTCGTTCGACGAATGCGTCGAGCAGATCGACATCGGCGGCCCGGCCATGGTCCGGGCGTCGGCCAAGAACCACCCGTCGGTGGCCATCGTCGTCGACCCGGCCCGGTACCCCGACATCGAGGCCGCGCTGGCGCAGGGCGGTTTCACCCTGGCCGAGCGGGCCCGGCTGGCCGCGGCGGCGTTCGCGCACACCGCGAGTTACGACATCGCGGTCGCGTCCTACCTGGGCACGGCGACGACCGGGTCGGTCGACGGTGCGCCCGGTTGGCCCGACTTCACCGGTGCGACCTGGGACAAGGCCTCGACTTTGCGGTACGGGGAGAACCCGCACCAGGCCGCGGCGTTGTACCGGCACTGGCGGCCCGGCCTGGCGTCGGCGACCCAGTTGCACGGCAAGGAGATGAGTTACAACAACTACGTCGACGTCGACGCGGCCTGGCGGGCGGCCGGTGACTTCGCCGATCCGGCCGTGGCGGTGATCAAGCACGCCAATCCGTGCGGCATCGCCGCCGTCGCCGGCGGCGGTGACGACGACATCGCCCGGGCCCATCGGCTGGCCCACGAGTGCGACCCGGTGTCCGCATTCGGCGGCGTGATCGCGGCCAACCGGCCGGTGACCCTGGCCATGGCCGAGCAGATCGCGGACGTCTTCACCGAGGTCGTGCTGGCTCCGGGCTTCGCCGATGAGGCGGTCGCGGTGCTGACCCGCAAGAAAAACATCCGGCTGCTGGTGATGCCGGCCGACACGTCCCCGGACCCGGTGGAGTTCCGGGCCATCTCCGGCGGCGTGCTGGCCCAGACCAGGGACCGGATCGACGCGCCCGGCGACGATCCGGCGAACTGGACGCTCGCCGCCGGCGAGCCGGTCGACGAGGCCACGATGAACGACCTGGCGTTCGCCTGGCGGGCCTGCCGGTCGGTCAAGTCCAATGCCATCCTGCTGGCGACCGGCGGCGCGTCCGTGGGCATCGGCATGGGCCAGGTGAACCGCGTCGACTCGGCCCGGCTGGCGGTCGAGCGGGCGGGGGAGCGGGCTCGTGGGTCGGTCGCTGCGTCGGATGCGTTCTTCCCGTTCGCGGACGGCCCGGAGATCCTGATCGCCGCCGGGGTGCGGGCCATCGTCCAACCCGGCGGTTCGGTCCGCGACCCGGACGTCATCGCCGCGGCCGCGGCCGGTGGCGTGAGCATGTACTTCACCGGCACCCGGCACTTCTTCCACTGACCATCCGATGGTGCTCCTGCTGGTCGAGACCGACTACGCCGACGAGGACTTCACCGAAGTCGACCTGACCGGCCAGGAGCTGGAAGGCATCTCGTTCGCCAACTGTGATTTCAGCGAGGCCGCACTGGTCGGGGTGCGCGGCCGCCGGGTGACGTTCACGCAGTGCCGGTTCCGTGGGAGCGAGCTGTACGACAGCTCGTTCCGATCCAGCGCCTTCGTCTCCTGCACCTTCGAGCGGGCGGCGTTGCACGGGGCGTCGTTCGAAGGGTGCCGGCTCACCGGGTCGACGTTCACCGACTGCCGCACCCGGCCGCTGACCATCCGGGACTGCGACCTGACCCTGGTGTCGCTGGCCGGCGCGAACCTGACCGGAGTCGACCTGTCCGGCCTGCGGCTGCGGGAGGCGAACCTGGTCCGGGCCATCATGTCCGGCTGCGACCTGCGCGGCGCCGACCTGACCGGCGCTCGCGCCGAGCGGCTCGACCTGACCGATGCCGACCTGCGCGGCGCCCGGATCGACGCCGGGCTGTGGATCGGCGCGACCTTGACCGGCGCTCGCATCGACATCGACCAGGCCGTCCTGTTCGCCGCCGCGCACGGGCTGGCCGTCGGCGGCGGAGACTGAGCCGTCACCGACGGGAGGAATCGAGTGCGGGAGCTGCGGGCCTGGGCCATCGCCTGGTCGGTATTCAGATTCCTGGTGGCCGCGGCGATCGTGGCCGCGGTCGTGGGGCAACTGATCCGTAGCGTCGGGATCTCCGCCGACCGCGGCTGGCCGATCGGGGCCACGGTCATCGACTTCTTCAGCTTCTTCACCATCGCGTCCAACTGCGGGGCGGCGGTGGCACTGACCATCGGGGGCTTCATCGGCCTGTCCCGGGCCCGGGTCGACCCGCGACGGTTCGCCGTCCTGCTTGCCTGCGTCAGTACCTACATGCTGATCACCGGGCTGGTGTACAACCTTCTGTTGCGCAACATCCCGCTCCCGCAGGGCAGCACGGTGCCATGGTCGAACGAGATCCTGCACGTCTGGGCACCGCTGTTCCTGCTGCTCGACGTCGTCGTCGCACCGAAGCGCCGGGTGGCGCCGTGGTCGACGGTCGGCGTCATCGTCGCCTTCCCGGTGGTCTGGGTGGTCTACACCCTCATCCGCGGGCCGCTGGTGCACGACTTCCGCACCGGTGCCGATTGGTGGTACCCGTACCCGTTCCTCAACCCGCACCTGCAACCCTGGGGATATGGCGGGGTCGCGCTGTACGTGCTGGTCATCGCCGTGGCGGTGGTCGGCATCGGAGCGCTGGTCGTGGCAGCGAGCCGGTGGTCGGGCCGGCGGAGCGACCCGGTTACGCCGAGTCCTCGTCCCTGAGCTGCACGGCCCGTTCCTGCAGGCGGGCGCGGACATCCTCGGGCGTGTATGCCCGGCGCTCCCGCTCCCCCCGGGCGACCAGCGCGGCCCCGGTGGCCGCCACCCCGGCGATCCCCGCGACGCCCAACCATTTCCACACCTTGGTCCGCACGAGCGTCACCGTAACCGGCCGGTCAGCGGTCCGGTGGGGTGGGACGGGTGGAGGTGTACACGAAAGCCGGCGGCAGGTTCCGCCAGATGGTGCGGGAGATCTGGACCTCATCGAACGACTCGTGCAGCGTCCGGTGCTGTCGTCTGGCCGGCGGTGCCCACCTCGTCCAGGAATAGGTGAACTGGGTGTAGGTGCCGCCCGGAGCCAGGCAGCCGGCAATGGTGTCGACCAACCGCGGACCGGCCGGGCCGGCGAAGCTCTGCCACGGCAGTCCGCTGATGATCAGGTCGACACCGTCGACGCCGAGTCGGTGCAGCATCTGCGGCAGGTCGGCGGCGGGCCCGACGACCACCTCGACCCGCGGGAACTCGGACGCCAGGTGGCGGGCCATGGCCGGGTTCAGCTCGACGCCCAGGTGCCGCGTGCCCTTCGGTGCGGTCTCCTGGATCACCCGGGTGAATGCCCCTGTGCCCGGGCCCAGTTCGAGCACGACCGGAGGGCGTTGCTGCCAGTCCCGGTGCTGCAGGGGCCGCACCATGTGCTCGGCGAGGGAGCGCGAGCTGGGGATCACCGACGCAGTCCGCAGCGGAGCCCGGACGAACTCCCGCAGGAACAGCAGGTGGCCGTCGCCCCGGGTGGTCGGGCGGCGCCGGCCGCGGCGTGGATCGGACGTCCCCTGCGTCGGCAGGCCAGACACCCAGACTCCCCTCGCCGGCGAAACATCCGTGCGCTGCGAAGCGACAACGATGCATACCCTGTCATGGTTCCTGTCGGACGCCCAGGCGGCCGGGTCGGGTCGGGACCGGGGTTCCCTCGGGTGGCCGCCCGAGCCCGCGTCGGGGCGGGCCGACTATCTTGATCGGCATGTCGGAACGGCCGCCCCGTGTGTCGATCACGCTCGATGAGGCCGCCGACCTCACCCGCACCGGTGACATCTGGCTGTTTCGCGGTCGGACCTTGGCCGATCGCACCATCCGGACGCTCACCAACGCGCCGGTCAATCACGTCGGCATGGCGGTGGTGATCGACGATCTGCCCCCGCTGATGTGGCACGCCGAACTCGGCCGGTCGCTCACGGACATGTGGACCGGAAAGCGGCAGCGCGGTGTCCAGTTGCACGACCTGCGGGATGCCGTGTCGACCTGGAACGTCCGGTACGGCGCCCGAGCGTGGTTGCGCCAGCTCGTCCCCGAGGCCACTGCGGCGATGGAGGACGCGGTGCTCAGGACGATCGCCCGGCTGGACGGAGCGCCGTTTCCGAGCACGTGGAAGCTGACCAAGAGCTGGGCCGGCGGCCGGTTCCGGTTCCATCAGGACGCCGAGACGGTCTACTGCGCCGAGGTCGTCGCGCTCACCTACCAGGCAATGGGGTTGCTGCCCGACCATCGGCCACGAAACTGGTACGACCCGGGCAAGTTCTGGAGCGGCGACGGGCTGGAGCTCCAGCAGGGGGCGACACTGGGCCGGGAGATTGCGGTGGCGCCCGAACCCGGTCCCGGGGAATGACATCATGCGGTTCGTGATCGATCGATGACGGCGGCAATTCTCGACGGGCGGGCGACCCTGGCCGCGATCAAGCTCGAACTGCGCGACCGGGTGCGGGCGCTCGCCGACCGGGGGATCGTCCCCGGCCTGGGGACCGTGCTCGTCGGTGACGACCCCGCCAGCCGCTGGTACGTGGCGGCGAAGCACCGGGACTGTGCCGAGATCGGGGTCGCGAGCATCCAGCGGGAGTTGCCCGCCGGCAGCACCCAGCGGCAGGTCGAGGACGTCGTCGACGAGCTGAACGCCGACCCCGGTTGCACCGCGTTCCTGGTGCAGCAGCCCACCGGCCTGGACGAATTCGCCATCCTGAGCCGGGTGGATCCGGCCAAGGACGTCGACGGCCTGCATCCCTACAACCTCGGCGCCCTGGTGCTGGGTCACCCGGCCCCGCTGCCGTGCACCCCGTTGGGCGTGGTCGAACTGTTGCGGCGGTACGACGTGCCCCTGCGCGGCGCGCACGTGGTGGTGATCGGCCGCGGCATCACCGTGGGCCGCCCGCTGGGCCTGCTGCTCACCCGACGCACGGAGAACGCCACGGTCACCCTGTGCCACACCGGCACCCGGGACCTGCCCGGGCTGGTGCGGCAGGCGGACATCGTGGTCGCCGCTGCGGGAGCGCCGGGCATCGTCACCGCCGGCATGATCAAGGCGGGGGCCGTCGTGCTGGACGTCGGGGTCAGCCGGGTCGACGGCCGGATCGTCGGTGACGTCGCCCCCGACGTGGCCTCCGTCGCCTCGTTCGTGGCGCCGAATCCAGGTGGGGTCGGTCCGATGACCCGGGCCATGCTGCTGACCAACGTGGTGGCGGCCGCCGAGGCGGCGTTGGCGCAATGACGTCGAGCCGGGCGCTGGTGCGGGCCGTCCCGATCACCATCGTGCTGGCGATCGTGGCCTTCGGCCTGGTGCTGATCGCCCTGGCTTACTGGCGGCGGGGGACCGTCGCGCTGGCCTTCGCCATGCTGCTGGCCGGGCTGCTCCGGCTGGTGTTGTCCGAGCGCGTCATCGGCGTGCTGGCCGTTCGCGGCAAGGCATTCGACGTCGGGTTCTACGCACTGGTCGGCGCCGCGATGCTGGCGCTCGCCATCGGCCTGCCCTGAGCCGGCCCGGGCCACCCCCAGCCGACCGCCCGGGCCGTCAGAGCGTCGAGCCGGCCTGCAGCCGGGCGAACACCCGGGCCAGCACCCGGGCCTCGTCGTCGGAGATGCGATCGGTGAAGACCCGTTCGACCCCGGCGATGTGCACCACCGCGGCGCTGCGCAACGCTGCCCGGCCGCTGCGGGTCAGTTTGACCACCACGCCCCGGCCGTCGGCGGGGTCCGGCAGCCGTTCGACCAGACCCTCCTCCTCGAGGCGGGCGACCTTGCGGGACAGCCCCGGTTGGGACAGCACGACCCGGTCGACCAGATCCCGCAACCGCAGCCGGCCCCCGCTTTCCGCCAGCTGGGCCAGCACGTCGTAGGTCGACAACGGGATCTTGCCGGCCTCCTCGAGTTCGTGCCCCAACCGCTGCATGAGCCGGGCCTGACTCTGCAGGAACCCCTCCCACGCCGCCTTCCGATCGCCGGAGAAGCTCCGCTCCCCGGCGGTGCTCGCCGCGCCCATGCCGTCCCCCCTGCCTGGCGGGGCGACGTGGCGTGGGCCTCAATCCGTCGACCCGCCGAAGCGCCCGCCCCCCCGCTGACGGTACGGTCTGCGCGGAGATCTCGCACCAACGTCGGGCCCGTGTCGAGCCTTGCCGGGTCCGTTGCAGGCTTGGCAGACGGCACAAGGGAGAACGCGACAGATGGCGAAGATCAAGGTCGAGGGCACGGTCGTCGAACTGGACGGCGACGAGATGACCCGGATCATCTGGCAGTTCATCAAGGACAAGCTGATCCTGCCGTACCTGGACGTGAACCTGGAGTACTACGACCTGGGTATCGAGAGCCGGGACGACACCAACGACCAGATCACCATCGACGCCGCGCATGCCATCCAGAAGCACGGCGTCGGCGTCAAGTGCGCCACCATCACCCCGGACGAGGCCCGGGTCGAGGAGTTCGGCCTCAAGAAGATGTGGCGCTCGCCCAACGGCACCATCCGCAACATCCTCGGCGGCGTCATCTTCCGCGAGCCGATCATCATCTCGAACATCCCGCGGCTGGTACCGGGCTGGACCAAGCCGATCATCGTCGGCCGGCACGCCTACGGCGACCAGTACCGGGCCACCGACTTCCGGTTCCCCGGCAAGGGCCGCCTGACGATCACCTTTACCCCGGAGGACGGCTCCGAGCCGATCGAGCACGTGGTGTTCGATTCACCCAGCTCCGGCGTGGCCCAGGCGATGTACAACCTGGACGACTCGATCCGGGACTTCGCCCGGGCCTCGTTCAACTACGGCCTGTCCCGCAAGTACCCGGTGTACCTGTCCACCAAGAACACGATCCTCAAGGCCTATGACGGCCGGTTCAAGGACCTGTTCCAGGAGGTGTTCGACGCCGAGTTCATCCTGCAGTTCAAGGAGGCCGGCATTACCTACGAGCACCGGCTGATCGACGACATGGTCGCCTCGGCGCTCAAGTGGGAGGGCGGTTACGTCTGGGCCTGCAAGAACTACGACGGCGACGTGCAGTCCGACACCGTGGCCCAGGGCTTCGGGTCGCTCGGTCTGATGACGTCCGTCCTGATGACCCCGGACGGCAAGACCGTGGAGGCCGAGGCCGCCCACGGCACCGTGACCCGGCATTACCGCCAGCACCAGGCCGGTAAGCCCACCTCGACGAACCCGATCGCGTCGATCTACGCCTGGACCGGTGGGCTCAAGCACCGCGGCAAGCTGGACGGCACGCCCGAGGTCACCGGGTTCGCCGAGACGCTCGAGGACGTCATCATCTCCACCGTCGAGGACGGCAAGATGACCAAGGACCTGGCCATGCTGGTCGGCCCCGACCAGGAGTGGCTGACCACCGAGGACTTCCTGGTGTCGTTGGACGAGAACCTGGCCAAGCGCCTGGGCTGACATCCACCGGGCGCCCGGGCTTGGCGACCTGCGCGAACGTTGCGCCACCGGGGCGAACGTCGCGCCACCGGGGCGAACGTCGCGCTGTGTCGACATGGCGCGGTCGTCGCTGGTGTGGCGCGATGCGCTGGGTCCCGGTGCTCAGCCCGCCCTGGTTCGGCTCTGGGCGAGCGCTCGCCGGATCCTTCCCGCCAGAGCGCCCGGGTCCTCGAGCTCACCCCAGGTCCAACGGACGACGTGGAAGCCGAGCTCGCGGATCCGATCCTCGCGGACCTTCTCCCGGAACAGGGCATCTCCTGCGCTCTGGCCGGGCCGGAGGGACCGACCGTACTTCTGAGCACCGTCGAATTCGCTGACCGTGTTGAACCCGCGCCAGCGAAAGTCCGTGCGGGCGACGACGGCGCCTGTGGGCCCGCGCACCCGGAACTGCAGTTCCGGCCGGGGCACGCCCTCGCGGATCATCAGAACGCGGCTGCGGGACTCGCCCACGCTTTCGGCGCCGGCGTCGGCGAAGGCGATGGACCTGGTGGGCCGTCCGAATGCCCTTGCGTCGTCCCGCTCGGTCGGCGGCGGCCGTGAGCGCCGGTCGTTCCACCCGGCCGGTGCGCAAGGCGTGATCGGTGGCGACGACCGCTTGTTCGAACCCGCAGGCCCGGGCGAGATCGACGATCGTGCGGGCGAGCGACGATACCCGGAATCCGTCGACGGTGGTGATCTCATCCGGATCCAAGGTGGCGCAGTAGGTCTGAAGTTGGGGCCGGCGGTGACCGGAACGCGCTCCCGGCCTGGTCACCTGCACGACCCGACCGGGTGGCCTCAGCAGATCCAGACCGTGCAGGCACGCCGCTGACAGGTGGCTGACGACAGAGCGATCGTCGAGCCGGGGAAGCGCGGCCTCGATGCGTAGGCGATGCAGCTGATCCGGGGTCAAACTCGCGATCTCGGGACTGCGCGCGTAGACGCCGCGCCTGACGACCTGCCATTCGCCGTGAGCCAGCCGCCGTTGGACGTCGTCGACGTTCAACCCGCGGGCGAGCCCATCGGCTCGATGGGTCAGGACCGGCTGGCCGAGCTCCGGTTCGGCCTCGGCCGGACCGGGATCATCGGGGCTGCCCGCGTCGGAGTAGTCGAACATCCGGCCACTGTGCGGGCCGGCACCCGGCGGATCCAGGGGCGAAAGATGGATGTGGACGGAAATCGGGCATGGGGACCAAACTCGGGGTCGCTGAACGTCGACGCCGGCGCAGCGCCGTTCGCGCGGGAGCGTTCACGACGTCGCGCCGCGCAGGCGAACACCGCGCCACGTCGACATGGCGCGACGTCCACCCGGAAGGCGCGATGGTGGACCGGACGGTGCGACGTTCCGCCCGGACGGTGCGACGTCCCTCGGACCGGATTTCGGCCGTGGCTGGCCGGCCGGGCTCAGACCGGCCAGGCCGGCAGGCTCGTGCCCTGGTCGAAGAACATCCACTCGTAGCGGCTGGATCGTTCGAACGCGGCGATCATCGCGGCCCGTTCGGCCGGCGATGCGGCGGCGTACGCGCGGTCGGCCAGCGCCACCGCGCGGGCCGTGGCCTCGGCGAACGCGGGATCGGCGTACGTCTCGATCCACGCCGCGTACGGGTGGGCGGCACTGTTGGCGCCCGCCGCACCCGCACCCGTGGCGCCGGCCGGCGCAGCGCCGGCCGCGGCGCCGTCGGCCGCATCGGCCCCCGCGCCGTGGGCCGCATCGGCCCCCGCGCCGTGGGCCGCATCGGCCCCCGCGCCGTGGGCCGCACCGGCCCCGGCGTGCAGCTCACCCAGGCGTTCCCCGATGTGCTGGTACAGCCAGAAGCACGGCAGCACCGACGACACCGCCTCGGCGTACGAACCGGTCGCACAGCAGCGGTGCAAGTGGTCCAGGTAGGCGGCGGTGACAGGGGAGGCCGCTGCGGCCGACACCAGCCCGTCCAGAGACTCGCCGTGCGCGGTGAGCAGCGTCCGGTGCAACGCCATCTCCGCATCCAGAGCAGCAGCCGACGAGTGCGCGAAGAACTCCTGGGCGTCCTGGTCGGGCGCCAGCGCGGCCACCCGAGCCAGGCAGCGGGCGTATTCGCGCAGGTACCAGGCATCCTGCGCCAGGTAGAAGCGGAAGTTCGGCCAGGGCAACGTCCCGTCGGCCAATGCGGCGATGAACGGCATCGTCTCGATGGCCGCCCGGATCGGGGCAATCCGCGCCCACACCGTCGTCGAGAACGAGGCCGGGAAGAGCGCGTGCAGATGGTCGACCGGACCCCGACCGTGGCCCACCGCCAGTCCGTCGGCGGCCGCCAGGGCCCCGGTCAGCCACGACTTGGCCTCCACTGCGGCCGCCGCCCACGACTCCCGCTGCGGGCGCAGGGCGGCCAACGCGGAGGAGAGCGAGCACCCGGTGCCGTGCGTGTTTTCGGTCGGCACCCACGGACCGGGCACCAAGGTCACCGATCCGTCCGGGCCGACCAGCGCGTCGGTGGCCGCCCGTTCGGTGCCGTCCGAGCCGACCGAACCGTCCGGACCAGCCAGGTGGCCGCCTTTGACCAGCACCTGGGCACCGGTGGTGGAGGCCAGTGCCTTGCCCTGGGCGATCGCCCCGTCGAGGTCGCGCGCCGGTTCGTCACCGACCAGCACCGCGAGCTCGGCGACGTTCGGGGTGAGCAGATCGGCGGACTCCAGCAGGGCCCGCAGGGCGGACTCGGCGTCGGGGTCGAGCAGCCGGTCGCCGCTGGTGGCGACCATCACAGGGTCGAGCACGACGAACGGCGGCCGATGCGTGGCCAGCCAGTCCCGGACCACGGCGATATTCGCGGCCGAACCCAGCATGCCGATCTTCACCGCGTCGACGGCGATGTCGTCGGAGATCGCCGCCAGCTGCTCGGCGAGGAACGACGCCGGCGGGCTGAACACCCCGCGGACCCCGGTGGTGTTCTGCGCGGTCAGCGATGCGATCACGGCCATGCCGTAGACACCCTGTGCGGCAAACGTTTTCAGATCGGCCTGGATCCCGGCACCGCCCGACGGATCGGACCCGGCGACGGACAGGACATGAACGCCCATGGCGACATCCCTTCGCTAGCGTTACCTAGATCAGGTGGCTACGGGTCTGGTCTCAGCCCGATCGGCGGGCACCCCGTGTCAGCTGCGCAACCTACCAGGATGTCGCTCGACGGCGGGTTGCCGGCCGTTGCCCGGCGGTCGACCGAGGTCGTCCCGCGCCCCGAACGGCGTGCCGGTGGCCTTCGAGGCTGGGCCACGGTAGCCTCGCGACATGCTGACCGGAGCCGGAACGAGCGGGTATCGCCGCCGGCACGTCGACCTGCGTCGGGTCGCCAGCGCCATGTGTTGCCGCTGAGCCGACCGCTCAGCCGACCCGGCCGCTGCCGGGGTCGGGCAACCCACCCCGCGAGGAATTCGCGTCATGACGCATCCCCCGTTCGACATCCATCAGCACCTATGGCCGGAGCCCCTGCTCGACGCGTTGCGCCGCCGCCGCGAACCGCCCTGGCTGGACGGCTGGACCCTGCACCTGGCCGGTGAGCCCCCGTTCCCGGTCCCCCCGCACGACCACGACCCGGGGCGCCGCCGCGCGGCCGAGGGGAGCCGGATCGCTCTGGGCCTGTCCAGCCCGCTGGGCATCGAGGACCTGCCGTCGGACGAGGCCCGGCCGCTGCTGGACGCCTGGCACGAGGGCGTCGCCGAGCTCCGCCCGGACTTCGACGCCTGGGCCGCGGTCAACCGGTACGACCCGGACCTGGCCACGCTCAAGGACCGGTTGCACGACGGGTTCGTAGGCCTGCAGATCCCGGCCACCTGGTGGCAGGCGCCGGCGGGCGTCGACCGGCTGGGCGAGGTCCTGCAGGTCGCCCAGGATGCGAACCGGCCGGTGTTCGTGCACCCCGGCCCGGTGCCGTCGCCGTCCGGTCCGCGGCCGGCCTGGTGGGCGGCCGTGGTGGACTACCCGGCCCAACTGCAGGCCGCCTGGTGGTCGTGGCTGGTCGCCGGTCGGTCCGGGTTCCCGCACCTGCGCGTGTGTTTCGCGGCCGGCGCCGGGCTGGCCCCCGCCCAGCACGAACGATTCCGGGCCCGCGCCGGCCACCCCGTCCACGTCGATCCGCTGACCTTCGTCGAAACCTCGTCCTACCAGCGGCAGGGGGTCGACGCGCTGACCCGCGCGCTGGGTGTCGACCCGATCGTCGTCGGCAGCGACCGCCCGTACGGGACGCCGTACGACACCGACCTGGGCGAGGCCGCCCGGATCGCCTTCACCGTGACCAATCCGCACCGACTCCTGACCGGAGAGCCCTCGTGACCAGCACCGACATCAGCACCCCGACCGGCACCAACCTCAGCACCGAGACCGGCTCCGACCTGAGTGCCGACACCGGCCTCGGCGCCGAAACCGGCACCGACCCCGCCGCCACGATCGCCGGCCGGGTGGACGGTCCCACCGTCGCCGCCCGGCACGCCCGTCGGTTGGCCGACGAGGCCGGAAGCCTGACCCTGGACTCACTGCCCGGCCGGGATCTGGACCCCGACGAGCTCGTCGCGCTGGCCAGCGCCATCGCCGCGGACCCGGCCCCGCTCGCGCCGCACATCGCGTTCAGCGACGAGAAGCGGCACTACGTCAGCCTGCACCGGGACAGCCACGTCGACGTCTGGCTGTTGTGCTGGACGCCGGACAACGACACCGGCTGGCACGACCACGACATCTCCTCCGGCGCGGTCGCCGTGCTGCGCGGGGCGCTGACCGAGCACAACCTGTCCGTCGGCGACGACAGCATCCGCACCGACGTCACGGCGGGCCAGGTCTTCGGTTTCGGCCCGGACCACATCCACCGGCTGACCGGCCGCGATCCGGGCAGCGTCTCGGTGCATGCCTACTCACCGCCGCTGTGGCGGATGGGGCAGTACACCCTCGGACCGGGCGGCGTGCTGCGCCGGCGGACCGTTTCCTATGCGGACGAGTTGCGACCCCTGGACGAATAGGCTCTTGTCCAACCGAATGTTAGTGACTAACATTTGAGCATGACCACCTCCTCACCAACGGCGACCGGCCGGACCGCGCGCACCCGCGCCCGGTTACTGGCGGCCGCTCTTGAGCTGTTCACCCGTCAGGGATACGACCGGACGACCGTCGCCGAGATCGCCTCGGCGGCCGGCGTCACCGAGATGACCTTCTTCCGGCATTTCGGTTCCAAGGACCAGTTGCTGATCGACGACCCGTATGACCCGCTGATCGCCGGTGCGATCGGGCATCAACCCACCGACCTGCCACCGCTGACCCGAGCGGTGCGGGGCATACGGGCCGCCTGGCGCGGCGTGCCGATCACCGAAGAGGGCGACGTCCGCGAGCGATTGGCTATCGTCGCCGCCACGCCGAGCCTGGCTGCGGCCGTCCGGGCCGGCACCGCGGCCACCGAAGCGGCGATCGGCACCGAGCTCGTCGCGGGCGGGGCCGACCGCGTCGAGGCGGCCATCGCCGCGGCCGCCGTGATGGCGGCGTTGATGACCGCCCTGCTGCAGTGGGGCAGTGCCGGCGACGGGACGTTGGCGACCGCCATCGAGCGGGCCCTCGACGTGCTGGAGGCGGACCATGCGTGAGGCGCTGCGACTGTCCGACGTCACCCGGGAGTATGGCGGCGGTGCCGGCGTCCGCGACGTCGAGCTGAGCGTGCGGAGGGGAGAGATCCACGCCCTGGTCGGCCTGAACGGTGCCGGCAAGTCCACGCTGATGAAGCTCATGCTGGGCATGCTCCGGCCTGATGCCGGCCGGATCGAGTTGCTCGGCGCCGAGATCAGATCGGCCGGGCCGGAGGTGTGGGCCCGGGTCGGCGCCCTGATCGAGTACCCGCTGGCCTACGGCGAGCTGGATGGCCGGACCAACCTGGAGCTGGCGGCGAGGCTGCGCGGGGTGCCGGTCGACGCGATCGGACCGATGATCGATGCGGTGGTCGACGAGTTGGACCTGGCCCGCTACGCGGGCGTCCGGGCGCGCCGGATGTCGTTGGGCAACAAGCAGCGGCTCGGCCTGGCCGCCGCCCTGCAGCACCGGCCGGACCTGATCATCCTGGACGAGCCCACCAACGCCCTGGACCCGGCCGGCATCATCCTGCTGCGGGAGGCGCTGCTGCGCCGCGCCGCGGACGGCGCCGGCGTCCTGGTGTCCAGCCATCACCTGGACGAGGTCGCCCGGATCGCCACCCGGATCTCGGTGATCGCCGAGGGTCGCCTGGTCGGGGCCCTCGATCCGGACGGCGTCGACATCGAACGGGCCTTTTTCGCGATCGTGCACGATGCCGCCCGGCGAGCCATGACGGGAGCCGCACGATGAACACGATGATGGCCGCGATTGACGTCGAGGCCCGCAAGGCCCGTTCGGCCCGGGTGCTCTGGGTGACGGGTGGCCTTCTCGTCCTCGGGGTGGCCGCATTGGCCGGCGTCTCCGTGGTCGCCGCCCGGTCCGGCGACGCCGACATCGTCGCCAAGCTCGGCCCGGTCGCAGCGATGGGCGGCTGGCCCGCATTGATCGGGGTGGCCGCCCAGGTCACCGCCGCGGCGGCGCTGCTCGCATTCGGCGTGGGCATCAGCTGGTTGACCGGGCGCGAGTTCGCCGACCGCACGGTGTCCGGACTGTTCGGCCTGCCTGTCGGGCGGGGCACGGTCGCGGCCGCCAAGCTCACCGTCTACGGGATTTGGGCAACCGCGGTCAGCGTGGCGATCACCCTCGTGCTGCCCATCGTCGGGGTCGCCCTCGGCATCGGGTGGCCGTCCGGGGACGACCTCGTCGGGCTGGGGCGCCAGTTCGCACTCGGTCTGCTCACCGCGCTGATCGCCGTTCCGGCCGGCTGGGCCGCCTCTCTGGGCCGCGGCCTGCTGCCCGGGATCGCCACTGCCGTCGGCATCATGGCCGTCGCACAGATTGCCGCCATCGCCAAGGTCGGTGCCTGGGTGCCGTTCGTCGCGCCCGCGTTCTGGGCGCTGCAGCCGTCCGCGTCGAGTGCGGCGGCCCTGTCGGCGGTGCCCCTCGTCCCGCTGGCGTTCGGCAGCGCGCTGATCCTCATCTGGCGCCGGCTGCAGCTGGACCGCTGACGGGTTCCGTGGCCCGCAGGCGGCGTCCGTGATGGACGGCGGATGGCAAGATCAGCGCCATGAATGCCGCATCCCGCCGACCGAGGGTGCTGTCCGGCATCCAGCCAACGGCCGACTCGTTCCACATCGGCAACTACCTGGGCGCTCTGCGGCAGTGGGTGCGGATGCAGGACACCCACGAGTGCTTCTACTGCGTCGTCGATCTCCACGCGATCACCGTCGAACAGGACCCGGCGGTGCTGCGGCAGCGGACCCGGGTCGCCGCCGCGCAGCTGCTGGCGCTGGGCATCGATCCGGACCGGTCGACGTTGTTCGTGCAATCGCAGGTGCCGGCGCATACCCAGCTTTCCTGGGTGATGGAGTGCCTGACCGGTTTCGGTGAGGCCAGCCGCATGACGCAGTTCAAGGACAAGTCGCAGCGCGGCGGGGCCGACCGGTCCAGCGTCGGTCTGTTCACCTACCCGATCCTGCAGGCCGCGGACATCCTGGCCTACCAGGCCGACGCCGTGCCGGTCGGGGAGGACCAGCGGCAGCACCTGGAGCTCACCCGCAACCTGGCCCAGCGGTTCAATGCCCGGTTCGGCCCCACATTCGTCGTCCCCGAGCCGTACATCCTCAAGACCACCGCCAAGATCTACGACCTGACCGAACCCCGAGCCAAGATGAGCAAGTCGCTCCCGAACGGCACGCTCGACCTGCTGGCCCCGGTGAAGACGAGCGTCAAGCGGATCAAATCGGCGGTGACCGACACCGAGCGGGAGATCCGGTACGACGAGGAGAACAAGCCCGGGGTGTCCAACCTGCTGGGGCTGCTGTCCGAGCTGCGGGAGGTGCCGATCGCGCAGCTCGAGCAGGAGTACGCGGGCCGTGGCTACGGCGACCTGAAGGGCGGCCTGGCCGAGGCGTTCACCGCGTTCGTGGAGCCGGTCCAGGCCCGGGTCCAGGAGTTCCTGGCCGACCCGGCCCAGCTGGACAAGATTCTGGCCGCCGGAGCCGAGCAGGCCCGTGGGGTGGCGAGCGTCACCGCGGCCACGGTCTACGACAAGATCGGGCTGTTCGCCCCCTGATCTGGTGCGCCCGGCGCATCGCGGGGAACAGACCTGACGAGTGGCACCCGCTCGACCACCCCCAACCCGGAGGTTTCATGGTCACCACGCCGGAGCGCACCATCGGAAAGGCACCGATCCCGGCCGACCCGCCTCCGGTCGGCCGGCTCGTCCTGCTGGGCAAGCGCATCGCGTCCCGCCGGGGCGTCAAACACCTCATCGCGGCGATCACCCGCTACGGCGACCGGCTGGGCAGCCAGTTCGCCGGGGCCATGACCTACTTCTCGTTCCTGTCGCTGGTGCCGATCCTGATGGTCGGCTTCTCTGTCGCCGGCATCATTCTGCGGAACAACCAGGAGTTGTTGACAACCCTGGAGAACGAGGTGGCCAAGCTGCTGCCGGGGGGGATCGCCGACCAGGTCGTTGCGCTCATCGACAGCGTGGTGGCCAACCCGCTGGGCATCGGCATCGTCGGTCTGCTGATCGCGCTGTATTCCGGGATCGGCTGGATGGGCAACCTGCGCCGGGCGATCCGCGCGCTCTGGGGCCGCAAGTTCGAGTCGGGCAAGGCCACGGCGGACAGCCTCGTGGTGGGCACGATCAAGGACCTGGGCGCGCTGGCCGGGTTGGCCGTGGCCGTCACCGTCTCGGTGGGCCTGTCGGCGATCGGCGCCCAGTTCGCCGGGACCATCCTGGGCTGGCTCGGCCTGTCCGACGTGAGCTGGCTGCTGCCGGTGCTGACGGTGGTGCCGATCCTCATCGCGATGGCCGCCGACGTGCTGATCTTCATGTGGGTCTACACGATCCTGCCGCCGAAGGATCAGCGATCGCCGTTCAAGGCGCGGCTGCGCGGTTCGATCATCGCGGCCGTCGGCTTCGAGATCCTCAAGTTCGCGTTGACCACGATCCTGCCGGCGTTCACCGGCAGTTCGAAGACCGCGGCGATCTTCGGCCCCGTCATCGGTCTGCTGTTCTTCTTCAACCTGGTCGCGCAACTCGTGCTCTTCGTGGCGGCGTGGGTCGCGACGGCCAACGTGCACGACGACGCCGACGACGAACCGCTGCCGGAAGTGCCCGAAGCGACCTTCATCGTCCGCAAGGAGTCGTCCCGGCTCAGGTCTGCGGCGATGCTCGGGGTCGGTGCTGCGGTGGGCTGGGGGGCGGGGCGGCGACGCGACTGACGTCCACCCGGCTGGGCTTGACCTGGCCAGGGACCGGCTGGGGTCGCCGGTGCTGGTCGAACCCGGGCCGCGCTGCGAGTTCGCTGATCAAATCCGGCCGCGCTGCGACACGGTTCGCTGATCAAATCCGGGTCGGATCGGGCGTTTCGGGCGCGGAACCGTGGGTTTGATCAGCGTGCCGGGTTGTTCCGGCCGGCTTCGCTGATCAATTCCGCGTCGAATCGGGCGTTTCGGGCGCGGAACCGCGGGTTTGATCAGCGAGGCTCGTCGGCCCGGCCGGAGTCGGCCGGGTTGTCCGCGGTGTCCGGCTCGGCCGGAGCTCTCGGGTCGCCCGCTGGCTCGGCGGTCTCCCTGGCAGCGTCCTCGGTCGGGTCGGCGCCAGCACCCTTAGTCGGCTCGGGGTCATCTGCCGGCTCAGCGGAATCCGTGGGGTCGGGGGTGTGGTTGGCCGGCGGGGCGGTATCGGTGGGCTCGGCGGTGTCGTTGGCTGGTGCGGCGGTATCGGTCGGCTCGGCGGTGTCGTTGGCCGGTGCGGCGGATCCGGTCGACTCGGCCGGCTCGGGTTTGGGTGTGGCGTCGCCGGCAAACATCGCTTTCTTGTTCAGATGCCGGCGCCGGATGAGCAGCACGACGCCCGCGGCAACGACCAGGATGCCGATGCCGGCGAGGATCCAGGCGACCGGGATGCCACTGGAGGACTCGCCCGCCGTCGGTGAGGTCGCCGCCTCGGTCGGCTCGGCCGGCCCGGTCGCCGGGGCGTCCGAGGCCGCCACCGAGCCCGCGACCGCGGCCGACGCGGGCAGGCTCGGCGTGGGGGAGGGCCCGCCGGTCGCCTCGGCCAGCGAGTTCACCAGCTTTCCGACCGGTGCCGAGCCGGCCGGCAGGGCGAAGCCCCAGTCCAGCAGCGAAGCGGCCTGCATCCACTGCCGGCGGGGCTGCTGGGTGCCGTTCATCATCGTGACGACCAGCCGCCGGCCGTCCTTGCCGGCCATGCCGACGAAGGTGTTGCCGGCGTCGTCGGTGAAGCCGGTCTTGCCGCCCAGCGCGCCCGGATATTGGGCGAGCAACTGGTTGTCATTTGCTGCGATGTAGCCCTCGCCGCCCGCCGCCGGCACCCGGATGTCCGGCCGGGCGATGAACTCCGGGAACGGCGCGGTCTGCATGTCGGCCCGCGCGAACAACGCCAGGTCGTAGGCCGACGTCGACTGGCCCGGCCCGTCCAGCCCGGACGGGGTGGCGGCCCGGGTGTCCAGCGCGCCCAACGCCTTCGCGGTGGCGTTCATGTCGGCGATGGTCTTGTCGTACCCGCCGTTGGCGCGGGCCAGCGCGTTGGCTGCGTCGTTGCCGGAGATCATCACGAGGTACGAGATCAGGTCCCTGACGCTGTACTGGCCCCCGGCCTCGATGCCCACCCGCGTACCGTCCTGGGCGGTGTCCGCCTGGGTGCCCTCGACCATCTGATCGAGGTTCTTCAGGTTGGTCAGCATGACCTGCGCGGTGAGCAGCTTGAGGGTGCTGGCCGGCCGGTAGCGGCCGTGTGGATCCTTCGCGGCCAGCACCGCTCCGGTGTCCAGGTCGGCGATCAGCCAGGCACCGGCGCTGATGTCGGACGGCAGCGCCGGGGCATTCGCCGGTAGGACCAGACCGCACTCGCCCAACTGCGAACCGCCGACCGGCGTCGCCGGCAACGGCAACGGCTCGGGCGCGGTCTGGCCGTCCGGCACGTCCTCCGACGTGTCGACGGCAGGCGGCGGCTTGTCCCGCTGTGGGCATCCGTCGGTCGACGGGGGCTCGACGGTGACGCTGGGTGGGACATACGGATCGGTGTTCGGGGCGGCCGCCGCGGGCGCGACGACGGTCAGCGAGGCGAAGACGAACGCGGCCCCCACCAGGGCGACGCGCCGGGGCAGGGAGGCGGGCATCGTGCCGTACGGTATCGCCCGCCCCGTGAGCAGCGTGTCAGCGGGCGGTCGCGCCCTGTTCCTGGGCCTGGGCGATCTGCTGGCGCACGTCGTCCATGTCCAGGTCGCGCACCGCGCTGATGAGCTGCTCCAACGACGGCGCCGGCAGTGCGCCGGCCTGGGAGAAGACCAGGACACCGTCCCGGAACGCCATCAGTGTGGGAATGGATCGGATGTTGGCGGCCGCGGCCAACTGCTGCTGATCCTCGGTGTCGATCTTGCCGAACACGATGTCGGTGTGCTTGTCCGACGCCTCTTCGAAAATCGGCCCGAACATACGGCACGGACCGCACCAGGCGGCCCAGAAGTCGACGAGCACGATGCCGTCACCGGACACCGTCGTCTCGAAATTCTCTTTGGTCAGCTCCAACGTGGCCACGAAATGTCCCTTCGGTTCTTTTCGGATCTTGAGGTGATGTGTTTTCCGATACTGCCAGTCACAACGGTGGGCGCCCGTCCGTCATTCCCCGGCGGCCGATCGGGCCCGGGCTGGGATACTCGGCCGATGCCGCGACGGGGGTGCCGGGACCGATGACCGATGTCGTTGCCGGCCGCTACGCCCTCATCGACCCGATCGGGTCCGGCGGCTCGGGCACCGTCTGGCGGGCCTACGACCGCCGGCGGGCTGCGTACTGCGCGGCCAAGTTGCTGCGGCAGCGCGATGCGGGCGAGCTGCTGCGCTTCGTCCGCGAGCAATCGGTCCGGCTGGACCATCCGCACATCGTCAGCCCCTACAGCTGGGCCGCCGAGGACGGCACGGTACTCATCGCCAGCGACCTGGTGGCCGGCGGCTCGTTGCACACCCTCATCGGCGACTATGGACCGTTGGCCGAAGGCACCGTCGTCGCGCTGTTGCGCCAGGTGCTCGCGGGCCTGGCGGCCGTGCACGACGCCGAGCTGATCCATCGGGACGTCAAACCGGCCAATGTGCTGCTGAGGGTGACCGGGACCGGTCCGCTGCACGCGGTGCTGACCGACTTCGGGCTCACTATCAGCCGGCAGGACGCCCGGCTGACCCAGGTCGGCATGGTCATCGGAACGCCCGGCTACCTCCCGCCGGAGGTGCTCGTGGGCGGGGTGCCGCCGGACCCGCGTCACGATCTGTACGCGGTCGGCCGGCTTGCGGTGACCCTGCTGGGGGGCGGGGAGCCGGTCGGCCCGGCCGTCGACGTCATCGACTCGATCCGCGATCCGATCCTGCGACAGACGGTCGATGCGCTCCTGCGGCGCGACCCGGCCGAGCGACCGCCGGACGTCCCCGCCGCCGCGGCCCTGCTGGCGGGCGCCCGGTCCGACCGGCATCCGCACACCCGCGGCGGTGATCCCGTGGAGGTGCTGGACCAGTTGCCGGCGCTGGCGGCCGGGGCAGGTCAGAGCGAACCCCCGGCCCCCGTCATCGGGCCGGTGACGGTCATCGACGTTCCGCCGACCGCCCCGCGCACCGCTCCACCGGATGCCGGGCCAACTGCCGCCGCGCCCGCTCCCGTGTGGGACGCGCCGCTCGGGGACGCGCCGCTCGGGGACGCGCCGCTCGGGAATGCGCCCCCCGGGAACGCGCCCGCGGGACCGGCGACGGCGCTTGCTCCCGGGCCGGCGACGGCATCCGCCGCCGGGCCGGGGGCGGCCGCCATCCCCGGGCCGGCGACGGCACCTTCCCGACCGCGCCGGCGGCCCGGGCGGCTGCTGGCCGCGGTTGCCGGCGGGCTGGTCCTGGTGGTCGCCGTCGTGCTGGGCGTGCGGTTGATCGGCGGGACTGGAGGCGGCGACCCGAACACCCCACCGACCACCGGGCCGTCGACAACCGGACAACCGACCGGTTCGGCAACGCTGCCGGGCACCGTCGACGCGCAGGCCGGCGACGCCTGCACCTGGCAACAGGAGGGGGATCGGCGGCCGGGCGCGGACGGCGTGCTGGTCTGCACCCTGGCCGACGGCGCCTACCGCTGGCGAGCGGCCTGATCCGGCCGTGCGCCTACCGCCGGCGAGCGGCCTGATCGGGCCGGCGCCGCGCCCGCAGCGCCAGGATCAGCCCGCTCGACGCCGCCACGGCCATCGCGGCCCCGGCCCACCAGCCCCAGGCAGGCACGCCGCCACGGACGGGGTCGGCCTGCGCGGTGGGCGCGCCGGCCGGCGATCCCGCTCCGGGAGATCCGGATGGACCGTCAGGCGACGATCCGGCAGGCAACGCCCCGGCGGGCACTGACGGGTCGCCGGGCTGAGCCGCCAGGTAGGTCGGACCGGTCTGCGGCTGGCCGTCGATCGTCACGGTCAACACGAAATCCGTGCGGGACGGCTGGGCACTGCGGTTCGCGCTGAGCCGCAGGTAGTAGTCACCGTCAAGGGCGAAAACCGCCTGCAGCACACCGTCCCGGTTGGTGTATCGCACGGGATAATCGGTGTCCGCCTCGAGCGTGGCCCCCGGTGCGGGACCGAACCACAGGCTGCCGGTGCTGGCGAACCCGTCGAGCTCGCGGACCGGGTTGAACACGTCGGCGGTCACCTCCGCGCCCCCGGCGCCCAGGAGCGGGTCGGCCGGGCCGATCTCGGTGACCGAGTAGGCGAATCGCTGACCCCAGCTCAGCGGGATCCGGTAGTAGCGGTCCTCCCCGGTGGTGATGGTGTCGTGGTGGGTCGCGCCGCTGACCAGGACCGGTGCCTGGGCGAAGGACCGGCCGCCGGCGAGGTCGGTCGGCGTCCCGTGGGCGGGGGCGGGGAGGTCGGCGCCCGCCGGTGCCGGTCCGGGCAGGCCGGACCGGTCGGCCGGCGGCTCCATCCGCACCACGATCTCGGCCGCCAGCGGCTGATCCGCGAACGCCTCGCCGATGCGGTTCACCTGGAGGACGGCCAGTTCGTCGGTCGGGCAGGAGGCGTTGGCGTCGGGATCACCGAAGACCGGCCCGTTGAGCACCGCGATGACCGGTTGATGCCGGCCCCGCACCGGGACGTCGTCCGCAGCGGTGGCGGTGCAGACGTCGCTGGTCGAGTCGAGCAGCGTCACCTCGACGCCGAACAGCTGCTCCGGTGCCGGATCGGCGTCCGGCGGTGACAACGTCACCGAGACGTAGGGGTGCACGCCCGGCCGGGCGTCGATCACGTAGTACTTCGTCGTGCCCATCGCGCCGTACTCGCCGATCCCGCCGCGGGAGAAGGTATCGACGTACCGGCCGGGGTCCAGCCGCGGCGCCGTGGTGCCGGGCCGGTCGGCCCCGGACACCGGGACGGCCTGGTCGTCCGCCGCGGCGATCGGCGCCGCGACCGGCGCGGCGATCGGGACCGCGACCGGCGCGGAGTCCGGGACCGCGGCGGGCGCGGAGATCGGTGCGGAGACCGGTGCTGGGAGCGTCGAGGTCGGGGTATCGGGCATCGGGGCCAGGGCGCCGAGCAGCGCGGCGGTGACGGCCCCGAGCAGCCGGGCCGGGCCGGTCAACGATCGCTCTCGGCGCTCGGCGGCCCGCCGGCGGTCCGGCGCCGGGACACCAGGATCACGACGGCCGCGACGACGCCCGCGGCCAGCGCGCCACCCAGTGCCCACACCCAACCCGGCACCGGGTCGTCCACGAGGGGTGTTCCTTGCGCGGTACCGACGGTGGTCGGCGGCGCCGAAGCCGACGGGTTCGACGGGGAGCCGGATGACGTCGTCGACGCCGAACCCGTCGAGGAACCCGACCCCGAGGTGGCGCCGCCCGAGGTCGGGACCGAGCCGGCGGCCAGGTACGCCGGTCCGGGCTCGACGTCGCCGCTGACCACCACGGTGACCAGGAACGTCGTCGACGCCGGTTCCTGCTCGTGCCGGTCGGCGTTCACCCGCAGGTAGTAGTCGCCGTCCAGGGCGAAGCCGCGTTGGTCGGTGCCGTTGCGATTGGTGTAGCGGACCGGGTAGTCGGTCGACGCGGCGAACGGGTCGCCGCTGGCCGAGTCCTTGTACCAGGACTGACCGCTCGTGTCCTGGGACCGGGTCACCTGGGCACGCACCGGGTTGAACGTGTCGACCCAGACCGTCGATCCGACATAGCCCAGGGACGGCTGCGCCGGTCCGACCTCGGTGATCAGGTAGCTCATGCGCTGACCCCACTCCAGCGGAACCCGGTAGTAGCGGCTCTCGCCGGTGATCAGGGTGTCGGTGATGGTTGTCCCGCTGGTCAGCACCGGCGCGTCGTTGAAGCTGTTCCCGCCGGTGATCGCGACGGCGGGGCCGTGCACGGGCGCGGGCAGCAGGTCACCTTTCGAGGCCTGGGGCAGCAGCCCGGTGGTGTCCGCGGGCGGTTCCATCCGGATCACGATCTCCATCGCCATCGGCTGGTCGGCCCATGCCTTGCCGATCCGGGCGACCCGGAGGATTGCCACGCCGTCGGTCGGACAGGCGGACGGTGCCTTCGGGTCGCCGAAGGTGGGTCCGTCGAGCACCGCGGTCGGCGCCTTGTTCTGGGATCCGGTCAACACTTCGAATCCGCGTTCGTTCCGGCAATCCTGCAGATCCTTGCGCAGCAGGTCCAGGTCGACTCCGACAATGTCGGTGGTGCCGACGTTGTCGTCCGGCGGGATCAGCGTCGCCGAGATGTACGCGCGCATGCCGGCCCGGACCGGGACGGTGTAGTACTTGGTGGTCCCGCTGGAGGCGGTGTCCGCCGAGCCGCCCACCGCGAAGGTGTCGACGTACTGGCCGGGGGTGAGCAGCGGCGCCTGCTCGGATGCCTGGTCGGCGCCGGTCACCGGGGTGCCGGCGGTGGTGTAGCCGGTGATGGCGTAGCCGACCTTGGCCTGGAGCGCCTGGGCCAGACCGGCGCCGTCCCCCGCGTCGCTGTATGTGCCGCCGGTGGCCTGGGCGACACAACTGAGCTGATCGCGGGCGGCGGCGTCGACCCTGAACCCGACGGTGTGCACCGTCAGGTCGATGCCCTGCCCGTGCAGGTCGCGGGCGACGTCGCAGGGTGCCGGCGGCGCGCAGGTGTCCTCGCCGTCGGACACCAGCACAATCGATCGGGGCCCCTCGTTCGGCAGTGCGTCGGCGGCCGCCGTCAGTGCGTTGCCGATGGGCGTGTAGCCGGACGCGGAGATGCCCTGGATCTGGGTGGCCAGGGCCGCCGCGTTCAGCGGGGCGACCGGGGCGAGCGTCTTGACGTCCTGGCAGCCCGCCGCCTTCTCGCCATCGGTGCTGCCGGTGCCCGTGCCGTAGACCATCAGACCGACCTGTGCGTCCGCAGGCAGGGTGCCGAGCAGGTCGGTGGCGGCGGCCTTCGCGGCGTCGATCCGCGGGCCGGGAGCATCGGCCTGGTTCATCGATCCCGAGGCGTCCAGCACGATCATCACCGGAACCGGCGCCGCCGCGGGCGCGGTCGTCGACGGTGTGGCCGCGGCGGGTGGGACGAACGGCAGCGCCGCCAGCAGCGTCGCGCCGACCAGGGCGCCGGTGCGGGCCCATGACCGTGCGGTGGCCCGCCGGTGAGCGGGAAGGCATCGTGACACGGAGTTCTCCGTCCGATATGTTTGCAGTAGCAAAGTCAACATTTGCACATGCAAATCCAGGATGCAAGTCCCGAGGGGTGTCGTGGCCGCCGCCGATCGATCTGCCGATCCTCCCGCCGATCGAATCCAACCCCCCGGCGGCGGGCCGACCGTCACCCGCCAGGTCGACCTGTACGGGTTGAGCTGGTCGGACCGGCTGCACCGGTTGATGGCGGTGTACCGGTTGACCCAGGCCCGGCTGGCGGCGGTGATCGGGTTGAGCGCGCCGATGGTCAGCCAGCTGATCAGCG
The DNA here is from genome assembly GCA_044223435.1 of Nakamurella sp. GTDB lineage: Bacteria > Actinomycetota > Actinomycetes > Mycobacteriales > Nakamurellaceae > Nakamurella. The sequence continues at coordinate 4,086 of JBGALY010000005.1, read as the reverse complement.
GGCAGCGGGTGAAGATCAGCAATCCGGCCGTCTACGCCCGGGTGGTGCGGCTGGAGGAACTTGCCGGTTCGTCCGGCGTGCGGGCCGGCGATCCGGCCGAGATCGCTCGCGTGCTGGCCGATGTCACGGCGGCGACGCCGACCTTGACGACCGTCGCCGTACCGACCGAGCCCCGGCGGCCGGGGGAGCGGGAGCAGGCGATCCGGCATCTGGCCGGCCTGGCCCCGCCGACGGTGCTGCGGATGGCGGCGGCCGCCGTCCCGGGCACCGATCTGGCCGCACTGCTCGGCGAGGCCGCGGCCGCCGACTGGGCGGCCCGCCCGCGCAGCTGACCGCCGGGCCAATGACCGCCCGTGCAGCTGACCGCCCGGGCTCGCTCCCGGTCATGCCGCGGGCCGCCCTGGGCCTCGTCAGCGCAACGGCCCGGCCGTCCCGAAGGGTTCGTTCGGAGCCGAGGGGGGACGGTACCGTCGACCTGTGGGGGCTGACGACTGGGCGCGCGCCGTGCACGCGACCGTGCCGGCGCGCCGTCGACGTCCGGGTGGGGCGTCCGTCCTGGTCGCGATCGTCGGTCTGGTGGTCGCCATCGTCGTCGTCGCCCTGGCCGTCGGCCGGACCGAGGCGACCGCCAGCACCCCGGCGGCGGCCGACGTGCTGGCCCAGCCGGCCCCGCCGTCCCCGACCGGCCCGCTGTTCGACGTCGGGCCGATGCCCAGCTTCCGGACGTCGTGGGAGGCACCGACTCCCGACCCGGCCGGCCCGCCGGCCACCGGGGACGTGGCCGCGCCCTACCGGTCCGGCGTCGGGGCCGGTGTCGCCCCGCGCGGCTTCGACCCCGGCAACCTCATCTCCGACCAGGTCTTCTATCACGCCTCGGCGATGTCCGAGTCGCAGATCCGCAGTTTCATCGCGGTCCAGGGGGTTGCCTGCACCGGGGAGCTATGCCTCGCGTCCCGCACCTGGACCCTGGACCCTGGCCCGGCCGACGCCTACTGCGCGGCCTACCCGGGCGGTGTCGATCTCGACGCCGCGGCGATCCTGAGCCAGGTCTCCACCGCCTGCGGGGTCAACCCGCAGGTCATGCTGGTGACCCTGCAAAAGGAATCGAGCCTGCTCGATCGGCCCGCGCCCACCGAGGCGAACTACGACGCGGCGTTCGGCTGGCACTGCCCCGATGTCGACGGCGCGGCCGCCTGCGATCCGGCCTACCGGGGGTTCACCGTTCAGGCCGCCGGCATGGCCAAACAGTGGTCCCGGTACCGGGTCTCGCCGGAGAACTACTCCTACCGCAGCGGCCGGACCTACCAGATCGCCTGGGACGTGGACCCGCAGTGCGGGTCCGCTCCGGTCACGATGCGCAACACCGCGACGGCATCGCTGTACAACTACACGCCTTACCAGCCGAACGCCGCGTCCCTGGCCGCCTACCCGGGGGAGGGCGACCAGTGCTCGTCCTACGGGATCCGAAACTTCTGGTTCCTGTTCCAGGGGTATTTCGGAGCCGCCGGGACGATCGTGCCGACTCCCTGATCAGGCGCCGGCCGGGAGAGTCTCGGGCCCTCTTACCGTGTTCGTCGGAGGCCTCGCCAGCTAGCGGGCCGCATACATGGCGGGTCGTAGCGTGGATGGGTTGTTCCCGGCCCCCTCCTGGCGGGCCAGCATGCCCTTGCCGAGCGCTCCCAGGGTGGTGAGAGTGGCGATGCCGAGGGCTTCGGACCAGTGGAACGTCAGTACGTTGAACACGTTTGCGCCGAACGAGGCGGCCAGGGAGACCAGGAACGTCTTGACCAGACGGATCGCCAGGTCGGTCCGGTAGGACCGGCCGGTCAGCCCGGTCAGGTACTGGATCGCGGTGCCGACCACCGAGGCGATCGCAGCTCCGGCGGCCATCGCGCCGGCCAAGGTCCAGGGCAATTGCAGCACCGAACCGGCCGTGCCCGCGGCGAGCAGGATCGCCACGAACTGTTGCCCCGCCGACCAGCCGGCGCGTTCGACGAAATCCCAGAAGATCGCGCGGGGATCCCCGCGCTTGGCCGGTGCGGGCGTCGGGGACTTCACGGTGTCGGTCATCGGGCACTCCGATCCTCGCTGAACCGCGCCCGGCCGGGAGTGGCCGAGTGCTGTTCAACGGAGAGATCAGAGTTTCGTCCGAATACCCCGTTTTCGACCGGCCGGGGAGCCGGCCGTCCGGCCGTTCTCAGACGCGCCGGAACATCAACGCGCGCTTGACCTCCTGGATCGCCTTGGTCACCTGGATGCCCCGTGGGCAGGCGTCGGTGCAGTTGAAGGTGGTGCGGCAGCGCCACACGCCCTCGGCGTCGGACAGGATCTCCAGGCGCTCCTGGGCCCCCTCGTCCCGGGAGTCGAAGATGAACCGGTGGGCGTTGACGATGGCCGCCGGGCCCACGTAGGCGTCCTCCGACCAGTAGACCGGACACGAGGTGGTGCAGCAGGCGCACAGGATGCACTTGGTGGTGTCGTCGAACCGGTCCCGGTCCTTGGACGACTGCACGTACTCGCGGGTCGGCTGGTTGCCGTAGGTGATCAGGAATGGCTTGACCGCCCGGTAGGCGTCGAAGAACGGCTCCATGTCGACGATCAGGTCCTTGAGCAGCGGCAGGCCCTTGATCGGCTCGATCGTGACCTCGTTGCGCTTGTCCCCGATGAGGTCCTTGACCAGGACCTTGCAGCCGAGCCGGTTGCGGCCGTTGATCCGCATGGCGTCGGACCCGCACACCCCGTGCGCGCACGAGCGGCGGAACGTCAGTGTGCCGTCGATGTACCACTTGATGTAGTGCAGGACGTTGAGCAGCCGGTCGCCGGGCTGCGCGGGCACCCGATAGGACTCCATGTGCGGCGCGTCGTCCAGCTCGGGGTTGTACCGCTGGATGGTGACGGTGAGCATCACCGCGCCGTCCGGGATCGGCGGCAGTTCGGCGCGGTCGGCACCCTGGACGGACGCGGCCGCTGGTCCGGTCTCAGCTGCGATCGTCATCAGTACTTGCGCTCCATCGGCTGGTAGCGGGTCTGGACCACCGGCTTGTAGTCCAGGCGGATGTCGGCGGTGAGCTCCAGGCCCTGCTTGTAGGCCATGGTGTGCCGCATCCAGTTGGCGTCGTCCCGGTTCGGGTAGTCCTCCCGGGCGTGCCCGCCGCGGGACTCCTGCCGCACCAGGGCGCCGACCACCAGCACCTCGGCCAGCTCCAGCAGGAAGCCGAGTTCCACGGCCTCGAGCAGGTCGGTGTTGTACCGCTGCCCCTTGTCCTGGATCGACACGCGCGCATACCGCTCCTTGAGCAGCCGGACGTCGCCAAGCGCCTCCTTGAGCGTGGCCTCCGTCCGGTACACGGCCGCGTTGAGGTCCATCGTGTTCTGCAGGGCGGTGCGGATCTCGGCGACCCGCTCCTTGCCGGTGGACTCGCGCAGCTTGGTCACCATCTCCACCACGGTGCCCTCGGGGTCGTCCGGCACCTGCACGAACTCGGCGGTGGCGGCGTGCTCGGCGGCGGCAATGCCGGCCCGCCGGCCGAAGACGTTGATGTCCAGCAGCGAGTTGGTGCCCAGCCGGTTCGAACCGTGCACCGACACGCAGGCGCACTCGCCCGCCGCATACAGCCCGGGCACGATGTCGGTGTTGTTCCGCAGCACCTGGCCGGTGATGTTGGTCGGGATGCCGCCCATCACGTAGTGGCAGGTGGGGAACACCGGTACCGGCTCGTCGAGCGGCTCGACACCTAAATAGGTGCGCGAGAACTCGGCAATGTCAGGCAGTTTCGTCTCCAGCACCTCGGCCCCGAGGTGGGTGACGTCCAGCAGCACGTAGTCCTTGTTCGGGCCGGCGCCACGGCCCTCGCGGACCTCCATCACCATCGACCGCGCGACGATGTCGCGCGGCGCGAGGTCCTTGATGGTCGGCGCGTACCGCTCCATGAACCGCTCGCCCTGCGCGTTGCGCAGGATGCCGCCCTCGCCGCGGACCGCCTCCGAGATCAGGATGCCCAGCCCGGCCAGGCCCGTCGGGTGGAACTGGAAGAACTCCATGTCCTCCAGCGGCAGGCCCTTGCGGAAGACGATGCCCAGCCCGTC
>JBGALY010000041.1:0-40004 GCA_044223435.1 Nakamurella sp. | reverse complement strand
CCACCGAACTGCGCCTTACCACCCAGCGGCTGCTGGGTGATCATCGAGTACGGGCCGGTGGACCGGGCGTGGATCTTGTCGTCGACCAGGTGCAGCAGCTTGATGATGTACATGTAGCCGACCGACACCGGGTACGGGAACGGCTCCCCGGTACGGCCGTCGAACAGCTTGGCCTTGCCGTCGGTGTGGACCAGGCGCTCGCCGTCCCGCGTCGGGGTGGTCGCCCCGAGCAGGCCCATGATCTCCTCCTCCGAGGCGCCGGAGAAGACCGGCGTCGCGGTGTTGGTCCACGGGTCGGCCGCCCGTGCCTCGTCGGACAGCTGCTTGGCCCAGCCCGGCTCGCCCTCGACCTGCCAGCCCTGCGCGGCGACCCAGCCGAGGTGGGTCTCCAGGATCTGGCCGATGTTCATGCGTCGCGGCACGCCGTGCGGGTTCAGGATGATGTCCACCGGGGTGCCGTCGGGCAGGAACGGCATGTCCTCGACGGGCAGGATCTTGCCGATGACGCCCTTGTTGCCGTGCCGGCCGGCCAGCTTGTCGCCGTCCTGGATCTTGCGCTTCTGGGCGACGTAGACGCGGACCAGCTCGTTGACGCCCGGGGGCAGCTCGGCGCCGTCGTCGTCCCGGCTGAACACCCGGATGCCGATGACCTTGCCGGTCTCGCCGTGCGGCACCTTCAGCGAGGTGTCGCGGACCTCGCGGGCCTTCTCGCCGAAGATCGCGCGCAGCAGCCGCTCCTCCGGGGTCAGCTCGGTCTCGCCCTTGGGGGTGACCTTGCCGACCAGGATGTCGCCGTCCTGGACCTCGGCGCCGATGCGGATGATGCCCCGCTCGTCGAGGTCCGCGAGGACCTCCTCGGACACGTTCGGGATGTCCCGGGTGATCTCCTCCGGGCCCAACTTGGTGTCCCGGGCGTCGATCTCGTGCTCTTCGATGTGGATCGAGGTCAGCACGTCGTCCTGGACGATCCGCTGCGAGAGGATGATCGCGTCCTCGTAGTTGTGGCCCTCCCACGGCATCAGCGCGACCAGCAGGTTCTTGCCCAGCGCCATCTCGCCGCCGTCGGTGCACGGCCCGTCGGCGATCACGTCGCCGGCCTCGACCCGGGTACCTTCGTCGACGATCGGCTTCTGGTTGAAGCTGGTGCCCTGGTTCGACCGGCGGAACTTGTTCAGCCGGTAGGTGCGGTGGGTGCCGTCGTCGTTCATCACCGAGATGTAATCGGCGGTGGCCTCCTCGACCACGCCCGACTTCTCGGCGATGAGCACGTCGCCGGCGTCCTTGGCCGCGCGGGCCTCCATGCCGGTACCGACCAGCGGCGCCTCGGAGCGCAGCAACGGCACCGACTGCCGCTGCATGTTGGCGCCCATGAGGGCCCGGTTGGCCTCGTCGTGCTCCAGGAATGGGATCATCGCGGTCGCGACCGACACGGTCTGCCGCGGCGAGACGTCCATGTACTCGACCTCGTCCGGCGGGACCTGGTCGACCTCGCTGGTGCCCTTGCGGCGCACCAGCACCCGGCTCTCGGTGAAGGCGCCGGTCGCGACATCGAGCTTGGCGCTGGCCTGCGCGATGACGAAGCGGTTCTCCTCGTCGGCGGTCAGGTACTCGATCTGATCGGTGACCACGCCGTCGACGACCTTGCGGTACGGCGTCTCGATGAACCCGAACGGGTTCACCCGGGCAAAGGTCGACAGCGACCCGATGAGGCCGATGTTCGGGCCTTCCGGGGTCTCGATCGGGCACATCCGGCCGTAGTGGGACGGGTGCACGTCGCGGACCTCGAGCGAGGCACGGTCGCGGGACAGACCGCCCGGACCCAGCGCGGACAGCCGCCGCTTGTGGGTCAGGCCCGCGAGCGGGTTGGTCTGGTCCATGAACTGCGACAGCTGGCTGGTGCCGAAGAACTCCTTGATGGAGGCGACGACCGGCCGGATGTTGATCAGCGTCTGCGGCGTGATCGCCTCGACGTCCTGGGTGGTCATCCGTTCGCGGACGACCCGCTCCATGCGGGACAGGCCGACCCGGATCTGGTTCTGGATCAGCTCGCCCACGGTGCGCAGCCGGCGGTTGCCGAAGTGGTCGATGTCGTCGGTCTCCACCGGCAGGGTGTGACCGTCGCGGGTCCACTCGGTCTCGCCCTGGTGCAGCCGCAGCAGGTACTCGACGATGGACAGCAGGTCGTCCTCGGTGAGCGTGCCCACGCTCGTCGGCTGGCCGACGCCGAGCTTCTTGTTCATCTTGTACCGGCCGACCTTGGCCAGGTCGTAGCGCTTGTCCTTGAAGAACAGATTGTCCAGCAGGGCCTGTGCGCTTTCCTTCGTCGGCGGCTCGCCCGGGCGCAGCTTGCGGTAGATGTCCAGCAGCGCCTCGTCCTGCCCGGCGATGTGGTCCTTCTCCAGGGTCGCCAGCAGGACCGGCGACCAGGAGAAGTGCTCCCGGATCCGCTCGGTGTCCCAGCCCAGCGCCTTGAGCAGCACCGACACCGGCTGGCGACGCTTGCGGTCGATGCGCACGCCGATGGTGTCGCGCTTGTCGACGTCGAACTCCAGCCAGGCGCCCCGGGACGGGATCACCTTGCAGCTGAAGACGTCCTTGCCGGCGGTCTTGTCCAGGTTCTTGTCGAAGTAGACGCCGGGCGAGCGCACCAGCTGCGAGACGACGACGCGCTCGGTGCCGTTGATGATGAAGGTGCCCTTGCTCGTCATCATCGGGAAGTCACCCATGAAGACGGTCTGCGACTTGATCTCGCCGGTCTCGCCGTTCATGAACTCGGCGGTGACGAACAGCGGGGCCGAGTAGGTCATGTCCTTGTCCCGGCACTCCTCCTCGTTCGCCTTGACCTCGTCGAAACGCGGGTCGGAGAAGGACAGCGAGAGGTTGCCGGAGAAGTCCTCGATCGGCGAGATCTCCTCGAGGATCTCGTCGAGCCCGCTGGGCGTCGGCTCCTCCTGGCGTGCCCGCCACTCGGCGCCCCCGACCAGCCAGGCGAAGGAGTCGGTCTGCAGGGCGAGGAGGTTCGGTACTTCGAGCGGTTCGCGGAGCTTGGCGAAGGAAACCCGGTTGAGGCTGCCTGCGGTGGACCTGGACGTGCTGGTGACTGCCAAGATTCGTCCTTTCAGGGACGGACACTGCCTGGACATCTGTGCTGCGCTGAAACTGGGCTGGAACTGGGCCGGTTCCGGCCGTCCGCCGAGCGGCCGGAACCAAGGGGTCGTGCTGGTCGTGGGGTGGCGTCGTGGACGGTCAGGACATGGCCGGGACCTCTCGGTATCGGCCCAGGTCAGAGGGGGTCCAACCGGTCCTCGCGAGACGACGGTGGGACTCCGAAGGAATCCGGGCAGCACAAAGAGGGCAGCGCAAACAAGTAGCTTACCACCGGAGGGCACGCCTGTCCAGACGTCTCCTCCGGGTTCAACCCTCACGCCGACGAGGAACGCTCCGAAGAACGCCGAACCTGCGAGCCGGCGGACGGTGAAGTCCGAAGGACGCGACCCGCTATATGGCCGACGTCGACTACTAGCGTGACCCGCGGACCGGCATCCGTCAAGCACTACGCCGGATTCGGGGCGTCGTCGGAGCGTCACCGGTCGCCCCGGTTGGCGACCTAGGTCCATTGCCCGGGGCCGGCCCCGCACAGCACGATCGCCCCCGTGCCGAAGCGATCGCGCACCCCGGACACCGACGGCCCCGAGACGAGCGCCACCCCGCACGCGGATCGCGCGAACGGGTGCATCCGCCGACCCGAGAGGGCGGCCGGCATCTCCCGCAGCACCCCAGCGACGCGCCGGCGAACCGCGGTTAACCCGATTGGCGGCCTCGACGGCCCGGCGATCGTCACTCATTTGTTGTGCGGTCGACATTCGCCTCGTAATCTTCGTCCGGTCGGAGCAAAAGGTGTTTTCGATCACGGATCCATCAGGAACGGGCAAAGACAGCGATGAGTCTCGACACGTGCCCACCGGCGGACGCCGTCGCTCCGGCGCCGCGCGTTCTGCCACCCACCGACCCCACGCTGGTCGGCCGCGAGGAGGAGGTCGCCCGGCTCTGTGCCATGGTCGCGACGCCCGGTTTGGTCACCGTCACCGGCGAGGGCGGCGTGGGCAAGACCCGGGTGGTGCTCGAGGTCGCCCGGCGGGAGTCCCGTCCGGTCGACTTCGTGCCGCTGGCCGATCTGGATCGCACCGGCGCGACCCTGGCCATCCGCCGGGTCTGCGCGCCGCTGCTGGTGAGCCGGTTCGACGCGGCCACCGGAGCCCTCCGGGACGCACCGCTCGCCGCGCCGGCCGAGGACCCGCGGTTGCTCGTGCTGGATTCGGTGGAGCAGGTCGGCCAGATCAGCGACCTGATCGCCGAGATCCGCGGTGCGGTCGGGCACCTGACCATCCTGGTGACCAGCCGGAGCCGGCTCGGCCTGAGTCACGAGCGGGTGCTGCACCTGGTCGGGCTGCCGTCCACCCCCGATGGGCCGGCCGTGGAGCTGTTCCTGGCGCGCGCGGTCGCGGTGGGTGCCGATCCGCAGGCCCTGGCCACCCAACGGCCGGCCATCGCCACCCTGTGCCGGGCCCTGGACGGTGTCCCGCTGGCCGTCGAACTCGCGGCAGCGCGGACCCGGATGATGTCCCCCACCGCGCTGCTGGCCCAGATGCACTCGCCGAACCACCGACGCCTGCTCACCCTGCTGGCCAAGGGTCCGGCCGACCTGCCCACCCGGCAGCTGTCCATGCGCGCCACCCTCGCCTGGAGCCATCAACTGCTCGAACCGGCCCACCAGACGCTGTTCCGGCGACTCGGGGTGCTGCCCGGATCGTTCAGCCTGGACGCGGCCGAGGCGATCGCCGGCGACGGGGCGGGGCCCTGGGCCGGAACTGACGTCGCCCTCCCGGGGGGCGAGGCCGAGGACGTCCTCGACGGCATCGCGGAGATGGTCGACCTGCATCTGATCGAGCCGGTCAAGGCGGCCGCCGACCCCGAACCCGTCCGGTTCGCGATGTCGGATGTGGCCCGCGCGTTCGCCGCCGAGCTGCTCGCGGCATCCGGCGACGAGCCGCAGGTCCGCCGCCGGCTCGCGTATTGGTGCCTTGGCCTGCTCGCCCGGGCCGAGGTGGGCATCACCTCGGTGGACGAGGCGGCGTGGCTCGACCGGATCGATCTGGAGATGCCCACGATCCGACAGGCGCTGACCGGATGCGCGGCCGATGGCGACTGGGCGCTCGGCCTGTCGCTGTCCTCGAAGCTCGGCCAGTACTGGTGCCGGCGCGGCTCTCCCGCGGAGGGCGTCGGGTGGTACCGCACCTTCCTCGACGCCGCGCCGGATCCGCACAACCCACCGGCTGGCGGCGATGCCGAGGCCGGTCAGGCGCGAGCCCGTCGGCTCGCGCTCGGCTGGTGGGCCCGGCTCGCGGTGGCCTCCGGCGATCTGACCCGGATCGAAGCGATCCGCGCGGCTCGCCCCGCCGCGATCGACCGGCATCGACCGTCCGAATGGATGAGTTGGACCGACCATCTCGTGCTCGGCCTGTTGATGGTGGGCGAGTACGAGGAGTGCGGGCTGTTGATCGCCGACGGCCTGAGCGCGGCGCAGGAGCATGGTGACCCCTATTGGACGTGCATGTTCCTGCTGCGCCGGGCCTTCCTGCGCTGGATGGTCGTCCGCTGCTCGGAGGACCGGCTCGCCCTGCAGTGGGCCCGCATGGCGTATGTCGCCGCGACCGACTGCGGCCTGATCCGGTTGGCCGCCCGGGCCGCCAACCTCACGGCAATGAGCCTGATGGCCGGTCGGGACTGGGCCGGCGCCGACCGCCTGCTGACCGGCAACCTCGCGGCACTGAGCGCGGCCGGTGACGCGTCGGGCATGGCGATGGCCCGGAACCTGCTCGGCATGACATTGATCGAACTCGACCGCCCCGGTGCGGCGGCCGGGCACCTGGTCGAGGCGATCGGCGAGGCCCGCCGCTGCGACGACCGACTGGCCGAGGTGACGGCCGCCTGGGCGGTGTCCTTCCTCGCCTGCCGGCTGGGTCGGCACGCCGACGCGGCCTTGGCCGTCGACGCCATCGCGGGGAACGCCCGGCTGCTCGAGCAGGCCCTGCCCGCGCCGGTCGTGGCCGACTCCGGCCGGACCTTCGCCGCGAACGCCCGGCAGGAGCCGGCACCGACCGGCGAATCAACCATCCAGGGCTGGGGCTGGCTCTCCGGGTGGGCCCTCGGGATCGCCACCGACATCGCCACCGGCATCGCCACCGACATCTCCACCCACGTCTCGACCCATCTCGTCGCCCACCGGGACGACGGTCCGGCGGCCGTCGGTGCCGCCGGCGAACTGACCGCGGGCGCCCCCACCCTGGTTGCGGTCGAACCGTCGGCCCGGCTGCTCGACCCGGCACCAGTGACACCAGTGACCCCGGTGACCCCGGTGACCCCGGCGGTATCCACGGCCCCCGCCGGCGCCGGTCACCCGGGCGGCATCGGCGCCGGCGACCGGATCGGCCCGCATGCCCTCACGCCCCGCGAACTGGAGATCCTGGCGGCGATCGCCAGCGGGCGGACGAACGCGCAGATCGCCAGCGACTTCTTCCTGTCGACCAAGACGGTGATGCACCACAGCGTGAGCATCTACCGCAAGCTCGACGTGCGCGGGCGCGCCGAAGCGGTCGCGCTGGCCTACCGAACCGGCCTGCTCCGGGATCCCGTCGGCTGAACCGGAGCTCGCACGATCGCCCACCCTCCCGGAGGAGTCATGAACGCCGCAGCCCGAGCACGACGGGATCACCGATCCCCACCCGGCGCGGACCTCGATGCCGCTACGGCCCCGGCCGGCCGGGCGGAGGCAGGCCGGGCGCAGGGCGGGCGGTCGTTGGACGGGTATCCGGTGGCGGGGCTGAATCGGACCCCGCCCGGCCGGGATCCGACCGGATCCGACGATCGGCCCCCGCCGGTCCTGCATCGACTCCGGCGCAGCGTCGCAGGATCGGGCGGGGCCGGGCCGGCCGCGGTGATTCGGCGGGTACCGGTGGCATCGTTCAACGGGCTGGGTGTCTATCTCCCCGGCACCGCGATCCCCGCCTATTACTTCCAGCCGCGACCGCCATGGCTGCGGGGGCAGGCCAACTCCGCGGCGACCGTCCGCATCGATGTGTCCGCGCACCGGCGGTCGATGAACGTTCCGTCACCGATCTTCGGCGAGCCACCGGTCGTGGCCTACCAGTGCGTGCTCTGCGGTCGGTGGTCGCCGATCGAACAACTCAGCGTCGACCATGTCATCGACTGGCAGGAGTACTGCGACGATGCCATCCAGGCCAACGATCGACAGCTGTTCGAGCAGCGCTATCACGACCTGGACAACCTTCACCTGGTGCACAACAACTGCAACGCGAGCAAGAATGCGCGGGAGCTGTTCAGTTGGTGGTTGGCCCGGCAACCGGCCGACCCGCGGTTCAACCCGGGCGCGGTCGCCCGCATCCAGGGTGCGCTGACTCGGCTCTACGAGTTGCACGGGGTCGACTTCGTCGACGAGATCCCGGCGGCGCAGCGCCTGCAGGTGGTCTCCGGAATCGTCCAGCAGAGCAGCGTCAATGCGTTCGAACACCTCATGGGCAATGCCCGGATCACGACCGCCATGGGCGGCTGGAATCTCGGCGCCAACCCACCCGCGCCGGGCAACGACGACATGGACCTCGGCGACAACTGACCGTCCCGGCGGTCATCACCGGCGTATCGACAGGCGGTCCCGGCGGGCCCGATTGAAATAGGGCGATCGCCCGATGCCGTCCCGACAGGTCGGCTGGTGGGCTCGACGCACACGCCGGCACCAGGGTCGGCAGGGTCCGACGGTCCGGCCGACGGGGGTGACGCGGTGGCGACAACGCTGCGCCGTCGAACTCCGACCCTGGCCGGGCTCGCCGTCGGAGTCGGCGCCATGGTGCTGTGCCTGGGCGGGTGCAGCTTCTTCTCCGGGCTGCGCGGGGACGACGGCCCGCAGCCCGTCGAGGTGTCGGTGTTCAACGTCCAGATCGGCCAGTGCTTCGCCGCCCAACAGGAGATCCAGGCCGAGATCGCGACGCTGTCGGCAATCCCGTGCGACGGGCCGCATCGCCAGGAGGCCTACGCCACGGTCGCCTACCAGCCGCCGGCCGGCGTCCAGGGCGACGCATTTCCCGGCGACGCCGCCTTGAAGTCCTGGGCCGACGCCAACTGTGCCGAACAGTTCCAGAACTACGTCGGCATCAGCTATCTCGACTCCTCGCTGTTCTTCACCTACCTCGTGCCGTCGGCCCGAGGCTGGGAACAGGAGAACGATCGCTCCGTCGTCTGCTTCATCACGACGACCGGCGCCGAGCTCACCTCCTCGGTCAAGGCGTCCAAGCTGTGAGCCGGTCGGTGCTCCGTCGACGGGAGGTTCGGACCAGCGATGGGTAAGCCCTGTGCCGTCGCCGGCGCCATGATCACCTGCTCGTTCGGGCTGGCCCCGTCGACGCTGAACGTGGTCGCGCCGCGGCCGACCGTGGAGGGCCGGCCGCTCGCCAACATCACCGACATCGCCCCCGGGGCCAACATTGCGCCGTTCGGCATGTGCCAGTCCCTGGCGAACCCGACCGTGGCCGCCGCCACCGCGGCCGCGCTGGGCGTGCTCACACCGATGCCCTGCGTCCCGGTGGTGGTGGCCCCCTGGACGCCGATGGCCCCGCAGATGACCGCGGGGGGCGCACCCGTCGTGGTGGCCGGTTCGCAATGCTTCTGCGCGTACGCCGGCACCATCTCCATCACCATGCCCGGCGCCGTCCGTACCACGGCGGCCTGATCCCCGACCTCGTCCAGCCCGGTCCCCAACCCAAGGAGTGCAGATGCCCACCTACGCCGCACCCGGTGTGTACGTCGAAGAAGTGGCGTCCACCCAGAAGGTGCTCGCCGCGGCACCCACTGCCGTCGCCGCGTTCGTCGGATTCACCGAACGCCATCCGACGGACGACCCCAGCGATCCGGACGGCCTCGCCCCGCGGCTGGTCACGAGCTGGTCCCAGTTCGAGGCCCTGTACGGGAGTTTCACGCCCGGCGCGGTGCTGCCGCTGTCGGTCTACGGCTACTTCGCCAATGGCGGCGCGCTGGCATACATCGTGCGGGTGCCCAACACGGCGCCGTCCGGCCAGCCCGCGACCCGGCAGCTGCCGGCCGCCGATCGGGCGCTCGGCCTTCCGTTGGCCGTCGAAAGCCTCGAACCGGACGATGATCTCACGCTGCGGGTGGTGACCCAGGACACCGACGAGGACGGCCCGGCACCGTTCACCCTGGACGTGCTGCAGGGCCCGGATGTCGTCGAGTCATACCCCGACCTCACCCTGGGCAGCGGCAAGCGCAATGTCGCCACCGTCGTCAACGGCACGTCGACCAAGATCAAGGTGGAGGTGCTGCTCGAGTCGAAGACGGACCTGTCGGGCCAGCTGGAGCTGCTCAAGCCCGGCCTGTATCCGCTGGAGAAGGCCGCTCCCGCAGCGGTCCCGGTGACCGGCCGGAAGTTCGCCGGGTCGGAGTCCTCCCGCCAGGGCATCAACGGGCTGGCCGTGGCCGACGACGTGACCATCGTGGTGGTGCCGGACCTGATCACCGCGGCCACCAAGGAGGACGGCAGCGTCGACCTGAACCTGTGGAAGGCCGTGCAGACGGCGCTGATCAGCCATTGCGAGCAGAACGGCAACCGGATGGCCGTGCTGGACGCCCCGCCCGGCATGACTCCTCAGCAGATCCGGGACTGGCGCTCCGAGACCGCGATGTACGACTCGGCGTTCGCCGCCTTCTACTACCCGTGGATCAAGGTGGAGAACCCGATCGGGGTCAATGGCGACGCCGAGGTGTTCATCCCACCCAGCGGGCACATCGCCGGCGTGTGGGCACGCACCGACGAGTCGCGGGGCGTCTGGAAGGCGCCGGCGAACGACACCATCCGCGGCTGCCTGGATGTCGCCTACGGCGTGACCCAGAACGAGCAGGCCGTGCTCAACCCGATCGGCATCAACTGCATCCGACCGTTCGGCACCCGCGGCATCCGCATCTGGGGCGCCCGCACGCTGGCCAGCGACTCCGACTGGCGCTACATCAACGTGCGCCGGCTGTTCAACATGGTCGAGAAGACGATCGCGGACGGCACCCAGTGGGCCGTCTTCGAGCCGAACGACGTCTCCCTGTGGGAGGGCATCAAGCGCACACTCAACGCCTTCCTGCGCGGCCTGTGGAGCGCCGGTGCGCTGTTCGGCCAGTCGGTCGACGAGGCGTTCTACGTCAAGTGCGACGCCGAGAACAACCCACCCGAGTCCATCGATCAAGGTCTGCTGATCGTGGAGGTCGGCATCGCACCGGTGAAGCCCGCGGAATTCGTCGTCTTCCGGATCGCCCAGCACAAACAGGTCGCGAACTGATCTTTGACGTCCATCACCTCATTCAGCCCAGGAGGCCAGCATGCCCAATGCGGAACTGATCAACACCGACCCGATCGTCAGCCAGAACTTCTTCCTGGAGATCGACGGATCGGTCGTCTCCATCCTGTCCAGCGTCAGCGGCCTGGACATCGAGATGGAGGTCGTCACGATGGAACAGGCCGGTGCCAACGGCAAGGTCCAGGTCGTCAAGACGCTGGGCAAGTCGAACAAGGCGCCGGATCTGTCGCTGGTCCGGATGGCCCCCCCGGACATGACCCAGGACAAGATGTGGGGCTGGTTCAACGACATCCGGGACAAGGGCATCCTGCTCTCCGACCGCACCAACAATCGCAAGAGCGGCTCGATCGTGATGTACGACTCGACCAACGCCGAGATCGCCCGGTTCAATTTCACCAACGGCTGGCCGTCCAAGATCTCCACCGACCAGCTGTCGGTCGAGTCGAACGACCCGGTCAAGGAGACCATCACACTGACCGTTGAGAGCCTGGCGAGGGTGAAGTGAGCCTGACCACCGCGTACGAGTTCACGCTCCCGCGCGGGTATGTCGACCGGAACGGCGAGGTGCACCGGACCGGCCGGATGCGGCTGGCCACCGCGCGGGACGAGCTCGAGCCGCTGCGTGACCCGACGGTGCAAGGACCGGACGACCCTCGGCTGACCGTGCTCATCCTGGCTCGCGTGGTGCAGTCGCTGGGCACCTTGGATCTGGTCACCCCGCACGAGATCGAGGGCCTGTTCGCGGCCGATCTGGCCTTCCTGCAGGACTTCTACGGGGTGATCAACTTCGGCAGCCAGCAGGAGTACGAGGAGCTGCTGGCCACCCAGGTACAGGCGCCGCCGCTGATCGGGGTGACCGCCCCGGCGCCGCGGGTGCCGGATCCGACGCCACCCGTCGACGGGCCCGGCCCGGTGGCCGCACCGGCCGCGGCACCGCCGATGCCGCGGGCTCGCATCGAGGAAATCCCCCGCGTCCCGGCCTGATTCGCCATGTTGCGGTATCCGGTCGACATCCTGTGGCAGGAGATGGCGTACCTGGCCTACCACCTGCACTGGCCGCTGGAAGAACTGCTGGACCTGGAACATATGGATCGGGTTCGGCTGGTCCGAGCGGTGGCCGGCCTGAACGAGCGAGCCTGGGAGGTGGTCCGTGAGTTCGCCTGACTCGACGCGCTATCTCGGCGGCGACCTCGCGCTCGGGTCGCGCTTCCTGTTCGAGGTCGACGGCGTCGAAATCGGCCTGTTCGCCTCGGTCGTCGGACTCGAGGTGAGTTCGAAGTTCGTCGAGGTGGTCGAGGGCGGCCAGAACGGGTTCGTGCACCGGCTGCCCGGCCGGCTCGAATGGCCGACGATCACCTTCACCCGGGGCCTGACCGACGCCGACGCACTGTTCGACTGGATGAACAAGACCGCCGGCGAGGGTTTCGCCGCCGCCGGGAACAAGCTGGTCCGGTCGACCGGCGCGATCACGGCCGTCGCCGGCAACGGTTCGCGGCTGCGGGCGTGGTCGCTGGAGGGCGTCTATCCGATCCGCTGGACCGGGCCCCGCTTCAGCAGCACCAGCGAAGATCCGCTGACCGAGGAGCTGGAAATCGCCCACCACGGCTTCCGCAGCTCGGCGCCGGGCCGGTGAATGGCGACATGGGCGACTTCCCGGCGAGCGACGAACGGTTGGCCGGCGCGGCGGCCGGCGGCCCGGCGGCCCGATCCGCCTTCGCCCGCTCGCTGGCGTCCCGGTGGGCCTTTCCCGGACCCCGGGTGCGTCCCCGGCCGGCCGCGCTGGGCAGCACCGCGGGTGCCGCGATGCGATTCACCGCGGGACTGGGCCAGGCGCCGCGGATCCGGCGTCGTCTCGCCGGGCCGGTACCGATCGCCCCGGCGCGGGCCGAACGGCCGGTGCGGCCGCCGCTGTGGTGGTACCCGTCCGATCACCGCACCGAGGATTCCTGGGGTTCAGTCGCTTCCGGATGGTCCACGGCGCGCCCGGGTGGGTCCAGTGGCGCGACCACGGCCGCTGGTGTGCCCGCGTCGAGTGCACGCGCCTCAGGCTTGTCCGGTCCGGGCCAGTCCGGTCCGGCCGCGACGCAGCACCCGCCGGTGGCCGGCGGGCCGGGCCGGCCCCCGGTCGCAACCGGACCGGCGTCGTCGGGCCGCCCGCGACTGCCCGCCGGGTCGGCCGCTTCGGGGGGTCGCGCCCGCAACGGATTCCAGCCCCAGGTCACGTGGCCGGTGGTCGAGGTCCCGTCGCGCACGCTCCGCCGGGCCGCCGGTGCGGTGCCGTCCCTGAGCGGCCACTCGCCAGGCACGACCTCGTCGGCGATGACGGGTCAACCCGTTGCCGTGCGCCGGATTCCGGAGGTGACCTTCAGCGGTTCGATGGTCGGGGCGGCGCGGAAGCTCGTCACCCCCCGGCCGGGCCCACCGGCTGCGACCCCAGGTTTTCCGGGGCGCGCGTCATCCGCCGGTGGTGCACCGCCGGGGACTCGGGCGGGGGACGGCGCGGCCGCCACGGTCGTCCCCCGGTCCGGTCCCGCCACGGCGGCCTCCACTCCACGCACCCCGGCCGCGCCTCCCGGTTCCCCCGCGGGGGTCGCCCGGCGCAGCACCGCGCCCTCAAGTGCCGCCGCCCCGCCGCTGCGCGCCGGCGCTCCGGCCACGGCGCCGGGCACGCCCGCCGGCCCGCCGAACACCCCGAACCCGTCGATCCGCGTTCCCGCCGCGCCGGCGAGCACCCCCTCCGCCTCGCTGGGCGCTCCGACTCCGGCGCCGGGCATTTCGACTTCGGCGCCCGGCATCTCGACTTCGGCGCCAGGCGCTCCGAGTCCGGCGCCGGGCGCGCCGGTTTCGTCCATCGCCCCCGCGGCACCGCCCAACGCGACCGCCGGACCGCTCGACAGCCCGACGTCAGCGCCGGGTTCTCCGACCTCGTCGCACGGCTCCCCCACCGCCGCACCGGGCGGGCCCACCCCCACGCCATCGATGGGGAGCACCGTGATGTCCCCCGGCCCGCCGGGGCCCGGCGCCGACCCGACGCCCTCGATCCGTCGCACCGCGGAGGCATCGCCCAGCGGTGCGCCCGGGTCCCGCACCACGGCCGGTTCGGCCTCCACCCCGACGTCGGACACCTTCGGGCCGGCGGGCGGCACCCCCTCACCGACGAACGCGAGCCCCGCGGTCCCGGCCGGGCCCGTCCGCCGGAGGACCGCGCCGCCCCCGCCACGGGCCGCCGGCTGGACGCGGCCCGTCCTGGCTCTCCGGCGCCGGTGGGCCGGACGACGGGCCGACCCGAATCCCGGGTCGGCCGGCAACGTCCCGGGCTCCCCCGTGCCGGACCGGACGGTCCCGGTTCGGCGATCCGAGCCGGGCCGCACCGGTCGCACTTCGCAGTCGGCGGCCCGGCCCGGAGCGCGGACCACGCAGGATGTCGGCCCCGGCGTCCGGCAACCGGCTTCGACGTCGCTCCGGTTCGCGTCCGAGCGGGCCGCACCGACGACCACTTCCGCGACGTCGGTGGTCCGGCGACGATGGTCGGGGGGCCGGGCAACGGTGCCGCCGGTCGGTTCGGCGATCACCGGTTCCCCGGCTCGGGCGGCTGCGGGCGCAGCCGGGACGCCGTCGCCGGACAGCCGTCCGATCCTGACCGGTCTGCGGCCGTTGGCCTTGGCGTCGCAACCCGCGTCGGGTCCGGCCGACCAGGGCCATGATCACGGCGGCCTCCATCACGGCGACGCCGTCGCAGCGCCGGCGGTCGCAGCGGCTGGATGGTCCGGAAGTTCGATCCGCCGGTCGGTCATTGCCCGCGTGCGCTCGGCCGCCCGGTTGCCGGTCGCACCGCGGCTGGGCCGGATCGGCCGGCCTCCGCAGGCCGAGCCCGCACGAGTGGACGAGCAACCCACCCGCGACATCGCCCGGCAGACCCACTCCCCGGCCGGTCCTGCGAGTGCGCCGAGCGACCGGTCCGGTCTCCGGACCACCTCCGACCCGACGACGACCACGCGTCCGCCGGCGGCGCCGGCAGCGACGGCCGGGTCAGCAGCGCCGGCCGGGTCAGCAGCGCCGGCCGGGTCAACAGCGCGAGCCGCGGGTCCGTCGGCACCTTCGGCACCGGCCGCGCCGGCTGCGCTGGCTGCGTCGGCGACTTCCGCCACCTCGATGGCGCCGGCAGCTCCCGCGGCACCGTCGGCAATGCCGGCCGAACAGGCGCCGGCGGGGCGGGCCGTTCCGGTCGCGCCGGCCGGCCCGGACACCGGCACACCGGTGGGAGCGTTGCCGGGCCGAGCGTTCTCCACCCTCCGTCGCGTAGCCTCCGTCCTGGCGTCGGGGTGGACCGAGGCACCACCGGACACCGTCGGGTCACCCTCGGTCGCGGCGGCCGAGCGTGCCGGCATCCGGCTGACCCACCCGATCCAGCGGAGCAGCGCGGCGCTCGGGGGCGATCCCGCTACCGAGCCGGCCGGGACCACCCTCGGGCCGGGCGCTGTCGGCGCCGGTCGTGCGGGCGGGCTGGGCGTTCCGGCGGGCGCGATCAGGCGGGCCTTGGGTTCCGGTCGGGGGCTGCGCAGCCGGCTGGGTGACCGGGAGCCGGCCGCGGATGCATTCAGGTCCCTCATCGAACCGACCCCGTTGATCGGTACTGCCCCGCCGCTGAGCCGGTCGCTCGGCCGGCTGTCGGCGGCGACCGGACCCGGCGACGGCACGGCCGGCCGCTGGTCCTTCACGATGATTCGGCCCGCCGGTGCGATCCGCCGACCGGCTCCGTCGATGACGGGCCTGGTCGGACGCCAGGCCCCTGCCGTACCCGCGGCGCCGAGCGTCACGGTCCCGCGCCGCGGCGCCGCCCCGACGCGGACGGCACCCACCGGGCAGCCGGAGAACGTCCGTCGGTCCCGCGCCGCCGAGAATTCCCCGGCCATCGGCACCGCCCGGGTCGGGGCGGCCACCACCGCGCCCTCAGTGCGCGCCGCAGGCCCCCGCCGGGCCGGCCCCATCACGGCCGGCCCCGGAACGGCGCGCCCGGCGGGATCGCGCGGCATCCGTCGGTCTCGCGCGAACGTCGATTCCCCGAGCGCCAGCACCGTGTGGCGACTGCCGGCCGCCCATCGACCGGCGAACATCCCTCGGCTACACGCCTTCCCGAGCGTCCCGAGCAGCAGCGGGGCGGCGGCGATCGCGACCGGGCTCGGGAGCTCATGGGCGGCGGCCGGCTTGCCGACCGCCACCGGTGCGCGGCCGCGCATGGTCACTGACCGCACCCGGTCGAGCATCCGCGCGGGTCTGGCCGCCGGATCGCGCCCGGCTCTCGTCATCAGTCCCGCGGCCTCGGCCGCCACGACTCGGGCCGGCCGACTGGCCCCGGCGATCGTGCACCGGGGTGGTTGGCCGGTCCGCCGGTCCGCCGCAGTGTCGGTCCCGGCATCGGGAACGGTCCGGCGCGCGCCGTCGGGACCAGCGGTCACCGGTCGTCGACGGGACCAGACCTGGGCTCCGGCCGGCGTTCGCTCGCGCCGGTCCACCGACCGGGACGGCAACCCGACGGTCGCCCGGGCCGACACTCACGTCGGGGTCGCGCGCACCGGCCCGGGTGCCGTGATCGACCTCGCCGGCAGTGGAGCGCTGACCACGACGGCCCGCCTGCGCCTCCCGGCCGCGGCGGACCAGGACGGGGGCGTCGCCCGCCGCAGCATCGTGTCGCCGGCCCGCCGGCCGGCCGACGGCCCGTCCGTGACGTCGGTGTCCGGGAGCCGGCCGGGCCTCATGCCGGCGGCGCTCCGGTCGGTCCTGCCGTCCGGTGGACCGTCGCCCTGGCGTCCCGCGCTCGGGGCCGCCCGGACAATCAGTCCGGTGGCGAACGCGGCGACGTCCGGCGCCCCCGGGCGTCCCGTCCGCGTCGCCGGGAATCGTGACCCGCAGGATCAGCGCCCGGCCCGGCCGGTCACCCTGCGGCGGTCGCCCGGCCCCGGCCCGGCGCTCGGTGTGCCGACCGCCGGGCCGGCCGCCCGGATGAGGAACGCCGGCGGGCCGGCCGCACCGACCGGCGGACCCGCCGCGGCCGCCGTCCGGGGCGTCGCCCGGCCGTGGGCCGAGCCGGCCGGTCCGGCCGGCCCCGACCGGCCACCGGCGGCCGCCCACGTCGCCGGGTTGCTGCTCCGGCAGGTGATCCCGGCCGCGGCGGTGGTCGATGCGGCGATCGCCGGCGTGATCCGGCGGATGCCGCCGGCGCCCCCGACGGGCACGCCACGGCTCGGTTCCCACCGGTCGGGCGGGGACCGGCGCGGCCCGGACGTCCCGCTCAGCGCCGACCCGAACTGGTCGTTCACCGGAGCGCGCGGCCAGCGGGCGTTGACCGGCGCGGCGATCGGTGCCCGCTCCCGGGGGTCCGGCCCGGTGACGATGCCGGTTCCGGCGGTCGGTCAGGTCGAGGGACCGATGAACCCGACGGTGGCGGCGACCGATGTCGCGTCGCGCCGCGGCAGCCTGGTCGACCTGATCCCGCCCTCGCTCTTCGACCGCGCGCGGGCCGGCCTCACGGACCCGTCCGGCGACGGTTCTGGGGGCATCCAGGCGTTGGCCACATCGAGGGAGGTAGCCGTGAGTTCGCCGACGGACGACGTCGTACCGCAGCAGGTCGCGGAAGCGCTGACCCCGCGCGAGTGGGACGAACTGGTGGACATCATCGTCGACCGGCTCGAGGACCGGGTGCTGGACGAGCTGGCCCGCCGTGGCCGCCGGTTCACTCCGGGGGTGTTCTGAGATGGCCCTCACCGAGAAGGCGTTCCTGGAGATCGAGGGCCGGCCCGACACCATTCCGTGCATGTTCAATCCGGCCGAACTGACGGTGTCGCGGTCGAACTCGTGGCGGGCCGACTCGCTGGGCGGTCAGGGCGTCGGCCAGGTCCGCTATCTCGGCGCCCAGTCCGGTGAGATGCGGCTGACCCTGCACTTCGACACCACCGACACCGGGCAGACGGTCGGCCAGCACACCGGCAAGGTGCTCAAGCTGATGGACGTGGACTCGTCGCTACCCGGCACGGATGCGCAGAGCAACAACGCACGCCCGCCGTACGTCGTGTTCCACTGGGGGAACCTGCACTCGTTCAAGGCCGTCGTCACCGACCTGACCCTGCGATTCACCTACTTCTCCGCGACCGGCGTGCCGTTGCGGGCCGAGGTCGATCTGAGCCTGCGTCAGTTCGCCGAGTCCGACGCGTTCGGACCCCAGAACCCGACATCCGGAACGCCCAACCCGCACCGGGTGCACCGGGTGCAGCCCGGGGAAACCCTGGACCGCATCTCCGCCAAGTACTACGGCGACTCCACCCGGTGGCGCAGCATCGCCCAGGCCAACGCGGTCGCCGACCCGCTCGCCCTGCGGCCCGGGCAGTTGCTCTCCATCCCGGGGGGTCCGCAATGACCGTCGCGCTGCAGATCAACCGGATCGCCCCGGTGATCGACGTCAACGGATCGCCGCTGGCCGCGAACCGGCTCCGATCGCTGATCGAGCTGCGGATCACCCGGGCGCTGCGGCTGCCCGGCCGCGCCGTGCTGCGCTTCGACGATGCCGGCCACACCCTTGCCGCCGGCGGAATTTTCGGCATCGGCACGCAGGTCGCAATCAAGGCCGGCGCGGGCACGGTGCTGCTGGCCGGCGAGGTCACCGGCGTCGAGTTCACGATGGACCGCGGTCAGCCCGAGTTCACCGTCGTGGTCGATGATCTGGCCTACAAGCTCACGCTGGGGGCGAAGATCCGCACCTTCGCGGCCATCACCTACACCGAGGTGATCGCCCAGATCTGTCGGGAGCAGGGCCTGAGTTACGAGAACCGCGGCGGCACGGACGCACTGACCGTCCAGCAGGACTACCTCATGCAGTCCGACAGCGACTTCGGCTTCATCACCGAGATCGCCGACCGGACCGGCAACGACTGGTGGGTCGCGGAATCCACCCTGGTGGTCGCCGCCCCGGCGGACGGCCAGCCGGTCGCGTCGCTCGGGTTCGGCGACGACCCCACCCTGGTGAGCTTCACCGTCAAGGCCAGCGCACTGCACCCGGCGGAACCGGTGGTGCACGGCTGGTGGCCGCAGACCAAGCAGGCGGTGACCGCGAACGGTCGGGCCACCGGGTCCACCGATGTCGCGTCCCTGGTGCAGCCCTTCATCACGGCGAGCGACCTGTCCCAGCGCGCGAAGACGGTGACCGCCACCGAGGTGCCGCTCGATCAGTCCGACGCCGAGGTGCTGGCCAACCGGCTGGCCGGCCGCTGGACCGCCGGCGCCGTCACCGCGAAGGCCACGACCCGCGAGGTGGAACCGTCGGTGGTTCCCGGGGCGACGGTCGC
This sequence comes from Nakamurella sp., assembly GCA_044223435.1. GTDB lineage: Bacteria > Actinomycetota > Actinomycetes > Mycobacteriales > Nakamurellaceae > Nakamurella. Next base: position 21,241 of record JBGALY010000041.1, on the reverse strand, counting down.
CATCACCGGGGCCGGGCCGGCTTCGGGCAGCTACCACGTGACCGAGATCGAGCACGTTTACAACCGGCGGGGTTTCGCGACCCGGTTCACCGCGGGCGATCGTCGACCGGTGTCGCTGGTCGACGCTCTGTCCGGCGAGACGGCGTCCAGTTTTCGCCGGCACGGCATCGTCACCGGCGTCGTCACCAAGGTCGGCAATCCCAACGGATCGCCGGGTGAGGTCAAGGTCGCCTACAAGGCCGCCGGCGACCAGCTGGAGTCGAACTGGGCCCGGGTCGTCACGTTCGGCGCGGGCAGCGGGCGTGGGGCGACGTTCATCCCGGAGATCAACGACGAGGTGATCGTGGGCTTCGAAGGCGGCGACGTCCGGCGACCGGTCGTGCTCGGCGGGGTCTTCAACGGGCAGGACGTGCCCGCCGAATTCGGCGTGACCAACAGCAAGGTCAACAAGCGCCGGATCACCTCGCGGGCCGGGCACTTCCTCGAGTTCGGCGACGGCGACGCGGCCACCGATCAGCACATCAGCTTCACCCTGGCCGGCGCCGAGCACCAGATCGTGCTGGGCAAGGAAAAGTTCGAGGCGACCGTACCGGCCGGCAAGCCGATGACGATCAAGTCGGGCAACTCCTCGATCGCCATCGGCAGTGACGGTTCGATCACCATCCAGGGCAAGAAGATCACGCTGAAGGCCGACACCGACATTGAGGTGTCCGGCGTGAACGTCACCACCAAGGCGAGCGTGAAGGCCGAGACGTCGGGAACCCAGATCGCGATCAAGGCGTCGGCCACGAACGAGGTGTCGGCCGGCGGGGCGATGACCATCAAGGGCGCGATGGTGGCGGTGAACTGATGACGGTGACCGATGTCTGAGATCGTCCCGGCGGGCGCGATGTCCCGAGATCCCGCCCGCCCCGAGGCATCGTTCATCGGGCGGGGCTTCTTCTGGCCGCTGCAGGTCGACCACACCGGCTCGATCCGGCTCACCGAGGGCGCGGACGACCTCGAGGCGGCCATGCGGGTGGTGCTGACAACCGCGCCGGGCGAGCGGGTGATGCGCGCCCAGTTCGGTTGCCGCATCTGGGATCTGCTGTTCGAGCCGGTGACCGCGAACGTGCTCGGGCTGATGGCGCAGGCGGTCCGGGACGCCCTGGTCCAGTGGGAGCCCCGCATCGAGGTGGAGCGGGTCGATCCGGTACCCGATCCGCGGGACGCCGCCCTGGTCACCATCACCATCGGATACCGGATCCGGGCCACCAATGACCGGCGCAACCTGGTCTTCCCGTTCTACGTGATCCCGCACGAGGAGGCCTGAGATGGCGCTGCCGGCACCAAATCTGGATGACCGAACGTTCCAGGACATCGTGGACGAGGCCAAGCGCCTGATCCCCCGCTACACCCCCGAGTGGACCAACCACAACCTGTCGGACCCGGGCGTGGCGCTGATCGAGCTGTTCGCCTGGATGAGCGAGATGGTGCTCTACCGGGTCAATCAGGTCCCCGACCGGCTGTACGTGCACTTCCTGAACCTGGTGGGGATCGAGCCGTTCCCGCCGTCGGTGGCCCGGGCGGACGTGACCTTCTGGCTGTCCGCCGCCCAGGACGCCGTGATCACCGTCCCGGAAGGCACGCAGGTCACGACCGCCCGCGAGACGATCACCGACCGGGCGATCGTGTTCACCACCGTCGACCGGCTCGACATCCGGCCTCCCGAGCTCGTCGCCGCCGTGACCACCGATGCCCGCGGTGAGCGGCTCACCGACGTGATCGACGATCTGCGCTACGAGGGTTCCTCCGTCACCTGCTTCAGCACCGTCGACGCCGCCGGTGCGTTGGTGCCCGGGGACGCATTGCTGCTGGGCTTCGCCAGATCCCTGGCCGGGGTCGCGCTGCGGCTGTCGGTGTCGGCAGTGGCCCAGGGCATCGGCGTCGATCCGCTCCGACCCCCGCTGCTCTGGGAGGTGTGGAACGGGGAGGCCTGGATCGGCACCGACATCTTCACCGATACCACGGGCGGGCTCAACCGGTCCGGCGAGATCGTGCTGATGGTGCCGAACGAGCATCAGGCGCTGACCCTGGGCGAGACCAGCGCCTTCTGGCTGCGGGTTCGGCTGATCGCGCCGCGGGCCGGCCAGCCCATGTACCAGGCGGCGCCGCGGATCGACGACGTCCGGGCCGCGACGATCGGCGCCACCGTGCGCGCCGAGCACGCCTCGCCCTCGCCGGCGGAGATCCTCGGCCGGTCCGACGGCAGCCCGGGCCAGGAATTCCGGGTCAGCTTCCCGCCGATCCTGCCCCGGCGCAGCGGGGAGTCCGTGCGGGTATCCGGGCCGGACGGCTCGAGCGAATGGACCGAGGTGGAGGACTTCTCCCGGTCCGGGCCGGCCGACCGGCACTTCGTGTGGGATTCCGCCTCGGGCGAGGTGCGGTTCGGCCCGCGCATCCGATACGCCGACGGTTCGGTCCGCCAGCACGGCATGATCCCCCGGGACGGCTCGGAGATCGCGGTCACCGGATACCGGTTCGGGGGTGGCGCGGCGGGCAATGTCGGCGCCCGCACGCTGACCGCAATGCGCACGTCGGTGCCGTTCATCTCCGGCTGCGTCAACCTGCGCGCGGCCGCCGGCGGGGTCGATGCGGAAACCGTCGCCGAGGCCAAGGCCCGGGGACCGCTGACCCTGCGGACCGGCCAACGGGCCGTCACCGCCGGCGATTTCGAACGGCTCACGCTGGAGTCCTCGGTCGAGGTTGCCCGGGCCCGCTGCCTGCCCTCGGCCACCGGCCGGGGGCCGGTGCGGCTGCTGGTCGTGCCCGCCGTGCGGACCGACCCGAAGGCCCAGCAACTCGACGACTACGCGCTGGCCGCTCCGCTGATGCGGCGGATCACCGAGCATCTGGACCGGCACCGCATCGTCGGCACCGCCATCGAGGTGGGAACCCCTTATTACCAGGGGGTCTCGGTGGCGGCATTGGTGCACGCGCCGCCCGGCCGGCCGCTCGCCCTGGTCCGGCAACGGGCGATCGACGAGCTGACCCGCTACATCAACCCGCTCACCGGCGGGGCGGACGGGGCCGGTTGGCTGTTCGACGTCGATCTGAACTCCGCGGCGATCGCCCAATTGCTGGAGACCGTGGAGGGTGTGGACCGGGTCGACGAGGTGCAGCTGTACGAGTTCGACCTGCGCACCCGGCAACGCATCGGGGCCGGGCGTGACGTCATCCGGCTGGATCGGCATTCGCTGTTCCTGTCGGGCAACCACCGGGTGGTCGTTCGATGAGCCAGGCTCCCGGGCCGGACCCGGGTCCCGGCGATCGCGCCTCGCCGCTGCCCGGGGCACCGCCGGCCGACGCCCCGACGACCGCGGTCGCGGTGTCCACCCATCCGTTGGTCGGCGTGGCCGGAGTCCGGGTGCCGGTCCGCCGGGGCATGCGGGTCAGCCGGCCGGCGCGGCATCCGCGATGGCTGGTCGACCAGTTGCCCGTCGGCATGGCCCAGCACGACTTCTTCGTGCGGTTCGTCGGCATCTTCCAGGAGCTGGCGTCCACCCTGCTGGACGACGCGGACACGGTGGAGCATGTCGCCGACGTCACGGTCACCCCGGTGCCGATGCTCGAGACGCTGGCCGGCTGGATCGGGGTGGATTCCGTCGACGCCTCGCTGCCCGAGGATCTGCAGCGGCTCATCGTCCGCTCGTCGGCGCGTTCGCTGGCCCGGCGGGGCACGGTGGACGGGTTGCGCGAGTTCGTGCAGATGCTCTCCGGCGGGCCGGCGACGATCGACGACGGCGGCGGGGTGTGGCGGGAGGGGGAGGCGCCGAACGACGTCGCCTGGGTCCGGATCGAGGTCGGCGGAACCGGACACCTGACCGATCAGGAGTTCGTCGCACTGCTGCGCGACGAGGTGCCCGCGCACGTGCGGGTGGAGCTCTGGGTGGCCGGCCGGCGCGCCCTGTCGACCGTGGAGGACGATCGATGACCAGCGAACGGGTCACCGGCATCACGTCCGACGATCCGGATGTCACCCGGATCCTGGCGGCGATGTCCGCGCCGCCGGGGACGCGGGCGCCCGTCGCCCCGCCACCGGAGCCCCCGGCCGGGCCGGCGCCCGCGCCACTCGTGGTGGACGCCGACGAACCACCGTTGCTGACCCGCGGGTACCAGCCGCCGCCGGTCGCGGCCCTGCCCGACCAGCGCACCGCCACCGCGACCGACGTGGTCACCTGCCCGGAGTGCGGCCAGCTGGCCACCGTCAACATGGCCCGACGGTCGGCCGAGGACTTCTGCCGCAACTGCGATTTCCCGCTGTTCTGGGCCAAGGGCACGGTGATCGTCCCGGAGGATCAGGAGACCGGGGCCTCGCTGCGCCGGTTGCCCGGCACCGTCGGACGGGCCGCGACCGCGGCCCTGATCTGCCCGCACTGCGCGGAGCCGAACGCCCCCACCGCACAGATCTGCGTGCGCTGCGCGCTGTCCCTGCACCCGGTCGACATTCCCGAGCCGGAACCGGCCCCCCCACCGCTCATCATGTTCGAGCCGGCCCCGGAGCCGGCTGCGGAACCGGCGCCGGCACCCGGCTTCGACTGGTGGTGGATCGTCGCGGTGGTGATGGCCGTCATCGCGATCACGTTGATCATCCTGCTGATCGTGCTGCAGTAGCGACCGAACGAGTCACGGACCGGCGGTGATAGGCCGTGTCGATGACCCCATCAGGGAAGCCGATCGACCGCGTCGGCGAGGACGTGCCGGTGCGTTCTACGCTCCCGATGACCACATCCGCCCGGCGTTCGCGATCCGGCCGCCGGGACTGTTCAAGGAGCGCACATGCCAACGATCGTGACCGGCGACGGCGTCGAGATCTTCTACAAGGATTGGGGATCGGGCCAGCCGATCGTGTTCAGCCACGGCTGGCCGCTGTCGTCGGACGACTGGGACTCGCAGCTGATGTTCTTCCTCGGCCACGGCTTCCGGGTCGTCGCGCACGACCGGCGCGGCCACGGCCGGTCCGAGCAGGTCGCCGACGGGCACGACATGGATCACTACGCGGACGATCTCGCCGCGGTGGTGAACCATTTGGACCTGCACGACGCCGTGCACGTTGGCCACTCGACCGGCGGCGGCGAGGTGATCCACTACCTGGCCCGGCACGGCGCCGACCGTGCGGCCAAGGCCGTGCTGGTCTCGGCGGTACCGCCGATCATGGTGCAGACCGAGAGCAACCCGGGCGGTCTACCCAAGTCGTTCTTCGACGGGTTGCAGCAGCAGGTTGCCACGAACCGGGCGTCGCTGTTCTGGTCGTTCCCGTCGGGCCCGTTCTACGGCTACAACCGGGACGGCGTCGAGCCGGATCCGGGCATCATTGCCAACTGGTGGCGGCAGGGCATGTCGGGTGGGGCCAAGGCGCACTACGACGGCGTGGTCGCGTTCTCCCAGACCGACTTCACCGAGGACCTGAAGGCGGTGACGATCCCGGTCCTGGTGATGCACGGCGAGGACGACCAGGTGGTGCCCTACGCCGACTCCGGTCCGCTGTCGGCGCAGCTGCTGCCCAACGGTTCGCTCAAGTCCTATCCCGGCTTCCCGCACGGCATGCCGACCACGCACGCCGATGTGATCAACGCCGACCTGTTGGAGTTCATCCGGTCCTGACCGTCGGAGCCGGCCCGTCGGCGCCCACCCCGGGGGACGGCGGGCCGAAGCCCTGGGTCAGGCGGACTTCTCGACCTCCTCGTCCGCGGCCCGGAAGTCCCGCCACAGCTGCAGGAACGCCCGCAGCGGAGCGCACGGCGTGACGTCGTTGCGCCAGATCAGGATCTTGTCGAAGACGATCGGCGGCGAGATCGGCCGGACGGTCATCCCCGCGACGTCCGCGAGCGCCGGGTCCGACCCGGCGCAGATCGCGACGCCGACCCCTTCCCGGGCGAAGGCGAGCTGGAGCCGGACGTCGTTGGCGACGTAGTTCACCTCGATCGCCACTGCGCTGCCGGCCGCCTCGTCATCCAGCCGGGACCGCAGCGCGCTGGTCCGCGGGTAGCTGATGATCGATTCGCCCGCGAGCGTCCGGAGCGGAACCGGATCGTCGGGCACCTCGATCGCAGCCGGGTCGAACACCGCCACCAGCCGGTCGGTGAACATCGTGGATGCGGTGATCACCGCCGGCAGCGGCTCGGCCGGCCGGGCGATCACCGCGGCGTTGAGCCGGCCCTGCAGCACCATGTCCAGCAGCGGTGCGCTGGTCGCCTCGGTGACGTGAACCTCGATGCCCGGGTGGCGCTGCCGCATCCGGCCCAGCAGCGTGGGCACTGTCGTGTGCTCGATCCCGCCGCCCGTCCCGATGTGCAGCGCGCCGCGCAGCAGTCCGGCCCGGGCCGAGAACTCGGCCTTGGCATCCTCGACGGCGGCCAGGCAGCGGCGCGCGTAGGGCAGCAGCGTCCGCCCGCCGTCGGTCAGCCCGATGCCCCGGGAGGACCGGTCGAACAGCGCCTCGCCGATCTCCCGTTCCAGTGCCTGCACCTGCCCGCTGATGGTCGGCTGGGTGACGTAGCAGCGCTGGGCGGCCCGGGTGAACGAGAGCTCCTCGGCCACCGCGACGAAATACTCCAGGCTGCGCAAGTCCATCGGACCAGGATGACGGATCGGGCACGGTCACGGGTGCCGGGCCCGGGTGCCGGTGTGGGACCTGACGAGTTCCACCCGCTGCCCCGTCCGCGTCAGCCGGTGTGCGCGGCTTCCCCGGGGTCGGCGCCGAGCAACACCGGCAGCGGGTACCGCTCGAACAGTTCGCGGCCGGACCGCCAGCCATCGGGCAGTCGGTCGCGGTTCGTGGCCCGATCCCAGCCCGTCTCGCCGAGGGTGGCGACCACCAGGTCGGAGCGCCGGCCGATCATCAGGCACTGACCGCCCCAGCCGGCGGCCATGATGACATCGGCGCCGAACCACAGCCCGGCGGCGTAGGGCAGCCCTTCCGGAGCCATGGGCGCTGTCGTCGGCTCCCCGTCCAGCTCGGCCGCATACGCCCGTCGCCACGCCGACCCCAACCCGAGCAGGCCGCGGACGCTCAGCTGCAGGTGCGCATGCCCCCAGGGCACGCCCGTGGGGTCGGCCTCCCACCGGTAGTCGGGCACCCCGGCGGGCGCGAGCACCGTCTCTTCCAGGAACGAGCGGGCGGACCCGGTCCTGAGGTCGAGTTCGCGCATCAGCAGGTGCATCCCGGCGTTGACGTACCGGCCGGCCGCCCGTCCGCAGCCGAGTTCGGCCCGGATCCCGGGCAGCGGGTCCTGCCCGCTCTGTTCGATCCGATCCATGTCCGGCTCGCTGCGCCACTGCTGGGTCATGGCCAGCAGATCGCCGATCGTCGGCGGGCACCGGCTGTCCGGCGCGGTGATCCGGTCGTCATCGCCGGTGAACAGTCCGTGTCGCATGGCTTCGCGCACGCCTCGCGCCACGACCGGCTTGGTCACCGAGAACACATCGGTCAACCGATCGATCGCCATGCCGCAGGAGCGCTCCTGACCATCGAGAATGATTCCGACGCCGAGCAAGTGGCGGTAGGCGGGCTGCCGCAGTGCCGCGACGGTCGCGCCGATGGCCTCGTCCAGGGCGCCGGCCGGCATGTCCACCTCCATGGGTTTCGGCTCGTGTCGACATTTGTTGAATTCTGCGGAGCATTGTGCACCATTGCTGACCGATCGCACCGGAATTATTGAATCGTCGCCGGATCACTCAATTCATCGGACCGACCGACTACGCTCGGTGGTCTCATCAGAATTTCTCGATGACACCGCGGCCGATGAAACCGAGATTCGTGGGAGCGCACATGCGGGTGAAGGACATTCTGGACCGGAAGGGCACCGCGGTCGCCACCATCGACCCGGACGCGACGATCGCGGAGGCGGTCGAGATGTTGCACGGCCGGCGGATCGGCGCCGTGGTGGTGAGTGCGGACGGCGTGACGGTCGGCGGCATCCTGAGTGAGCGGGACGTCGTCGGCGCGCTGGCGACGTTGGGGACCGCTCTGCTGACCGCACCGGTCCGGCAGTTCATGACCACCGATGTGGTCACCTGCACCCCCGACGACGAGCTGCGTCGACTGGCGATCACCATGACGGACAAGCGATTCCGGCACATGCCGGTCACCGTCGGCAGCCGGCTCGCCGGGATCGTGTCCATCGGTGACGTCGTCAAGCTGCGGGTCGACGAGCTGCAGACCGAGCACGACCAGCTGATCGACTACATCTCGTCGTCGGGGTGAGCCGGCCGGCCGTTCAGACCATGACGGACGGCTCGCGCAGGCCCGCGCCGGACCCGGCAGTCACCGCGCGGTAGGCCGCCGCCAGGCCGGACACCGCCAGGCGAAGCTGATCGGGTTCGTGCACGTAGGGCAACCGGACCCAGTGCTCGAACGCGCCGTTGGTGCCGAACCGGGGGCCGGCGGTCACCGTCACCCCGTGCCCGGCCGCCGCCGCGGCCAGCCGTGAGGAGACCGGCAGCGGCATCTGCGTCCACAGCGAGAGCCCGCCCGGCCCGGGCACCCACCGCCATTGCGGCAACTGCTCGGCCAGCGCCGCGATCATGGCGGCGCGTTGCGTGCGCAACTGCGCGACGCGCTGCCCGGCCAGCTCGTCGAGCTGGGCCAGCAGGAGGGCGGTGACGAGTTGCTCCAGGGGCGGGGCGCCCAGATCGCGCGGCGCCCGGGCGTTGGCCAGCCGGACGATCGTCGCCTCATCGGCCCGGATCCAGCCGATCCGCAGCCCTCCCCAGAGCGGCTTCGAGGCGCTGCCGATGCTGATCACCGGGCCGAAGGCGGCCATCGGCGGCGCCAGCGGCGCGTCCAGGGCCAGCTCGGTCAGGGATTCGTCCACCACCACGGTCATCCGGGCGGACCGGCCGAGCGCGGTGATCGCCCGGCGGCCGGCCTCGTCCAGGGCCAACCCGGTCGGGTTGTGGTGGTCCACCAGCAGGTAGGCCAGGCTCGGCGCGAGCTGCCGCACGGCCGCCCGGATGCCGTCGAGATCCCAGCCCGGGGATCCCCCGTCGGTGATCAACGGCACCGGGGCGACCCGGCCGCCGGCCGCGGCGATCGCCTCGAGGGTGTGCGGGTAGGTCGGGTGCTCGACGAGCACCCGGTCGCCCGGCGCGGTGAACACGTCGATCACCAGCGTCATCGCCTGCTGGGCGCCATGGGTGACCAGGACCTGCTCGGGGCGGGTCGGCACGCCTCGTGCCGTGTACCGGTCGGCGATCGCCCGCCGCAGCCGCGGCAGGCCGACGACGCCCAGCCCGTGTCCGGCCAGGTACTCCGGCAGCCGGCCCACGGCCTCCCGATACGCCTCACCGACCGCCGGCAGCGCGGCCGGCGCCGCGTACGAGAGGTCGACGATGCCGCTCGCCGTCTCACCCACCGGTCCGAACCGGGATCCGACGGCGCTGCCCAACACGTCCTCGGGCAGGGCGACGGTGCTGCGCGCACCCTGCCGGGAGTCGAGGTAGCCCCGCTCCCGGAGCAGCGAGTAGGCCGCGGCCACCGTGGTGCGGCTGACGTCGAGGGCGGCCGCCAGATCGCGTTCGCCGGGTAGCGCGACACCGACCGGCAGCCGGCCGTCCTGGGCGAGCACGCTGATGCGTTCGGCCAGGGCCCGGAAGGCCGGCCGAGGTCGCTGGCCCGGGTCGCGCCACTGCGCGAGGTCGCGGGTGAGGCGGGTCGCCGAGACGATGGGCGCGGTCATCGTGTCGTCCTCCCGGAACGCCTCACCGGCTCGGCCGGTCCGGCTCGGCCGACCCGTCGGCAATGGAACTGATTCGCTCGGCACGCCTCGCTCATCGTGTCGCCCTCCCGGAACGCCTCACCGGCTCGGCCGGTCCGGCTCGGCCGACCCGTCGGCAATGGAACTGATTCGCTCGGCACGCCTCGCTCATCGGTCCAGTATTGCGCATCTGGCACTGTAATCAATAGCCAGTCAGCGGCACAGTGGTGTCATGACAAAGCACTCGCTCCTGCGTCGTTGGTCCCACCATCGCGCCGCGCGTCGGCATCTGAACGAGAGTTTCTGGTCCCCGCGCGATCTCTACCGCTATGAGGACCGCGACGCCGCCCGGGCCGGCGCCGACTTACTGGCTGCTCGAGATCGGTCCAGCTGGACCTAACTGGCCTCCCCCACCTGCTGTTGATCATGGGCTTTCCTCCCTTATTGCCGACGTGGACTCAAAGGGGAGAAATCCCATGATCAACTCAAGAAAGGGGGACGGGCCCAGCGATCACCCCAGGCCGAGTTCGGCGAGCGAGTCGCGCACCCGCTCGTCCTCGGACTGCAGGAACGCGGTGAACTCGTCGCCGTCGAGAAACGCCGAGTTCCAGCTGTTCTCGGCGAGCGCGTCGCGCCATTCGGGGGTCCGCTCCAGGTCGTCGAACAACCGGACCAGCCGGGTGCGATCGGCGTCGGAGATACCCGGAGGGGCGATCACCCCACGCCAGTTGGTGAAGACCAGGTCGATGCCGGACTCGCTCAGGGTGGGCGCGTCCACCCAGGGCACCCGGTCCGGGCCGGACACCGCCAGCACCCGCAACTGACCGGACCGGATCTGCTCGGTGTACTCGACCACGCTGGACACCGCGACGTCGATGCGACCGTCCAGCAGGGCGGGCAGCAGGGCACCGCCCCCATCGAACGTGCCGTACCGCACGACCCGCGGGTCGATCCCCACCGCCTGGGCCAGCTGCATCGTCATCAGGTGATCGGGACCGCCGACCGCCGACCCGCCGCCCATGCCCAGGGTGGACGGGTCGGCCCGCCAGATCCGCACGACGTCGTCGATGTCCTGCAGCGGGGAGCCGGCCGGCACCAGGACCGCCTCCGGCTCCTCGAGCAACCGGGCGATCGGCGTCGCGTCGGTGACCCGATGGTCGCTGCCGGTGGCGATCGTCGCGCCGACCACACCCAGGCCCATCATCATGGCCAGCTGGCCGTTGCCGGACTCGTCGAGCAGCCGGGTCAGCCCGATCACCCCCTGGTCGCCGGCCAGGTTGAACACCGCGGCCCGGTCGTCCAGCAGGCCGGCCCGTTCGGCGATGGACACCGCGGTGCGCGCCGTGACGTCGTACCCTCCGCCCGGCACGTTCGGCACCATGATCCGGAACCGGTCGACGCCGCCGCCCGAGCCACCTGCGGCGCAACCGGTCACGAGCAGCAGGCAGCCCAGCAGCCACGCGGTCGCGCGCATCGACCTGCCCACGGTGAGCCTCCCGCCCTCAGCGTGGCATGCCGCACCCCGGTCCACGAGCGGTTGCGGTCGCAACGGACCTATTGGTCGTTGTGGTCACCAGCGCACCGGCTGCCGGACGCCCTAGGGTTTGACTGGAGGTTCGACGGACCCGGAGACGTTCGAGCAGGGAGGCTCGCCTGATGCGACGCTGGCTGCCCCGGACGCTGGCGGGCAAGTTCCTCGTCCTCCAGCTGGTCGTGGTGGCGTTGGTGCTGATCGTCGCCGCGGTGGTGTCGGCCCGCCAGTCGCAGGCCCAGTTCCGGACGAGCGCCGCCGACCGCATCCTCGGGGCGGCCGAGGGCCTGGCCGCCAATCCGGCGGTCCGCGAACGGATCGGCGCGCCGACGGCGGCAGCCGATCTGGCCCCGATCGTCGAATCGGCCCGGATCCAGTCGGGCACGTCGGTGGTCGTCATCGCCGACCCGGACCGGACCATCGTCGCGGCTACCGACCCCACCCTGATCGGCAGCGAATTGGCCCTGCCGGACCAGCAGGCGTGGACCGGCCGGGCCTGGGACGGGGACCTCACCCTGGCCGGCAACGACCTGATCGCCGCCAGCACCCCGGTCTTCGTCAGCCCCACCGGCAACGCCGTCGACCCCACCCTGGTCGGGCTGACCTTCGTCGGCGAGGAGTACCCGAGCGCGCTGACCACCCTGGCCAGCGACGTGCCCGAGGTCGCGTTGCTGCTCGGGTTGGCGTCGCTGGCCGGGCTGACCGGATCCTGGTTGCTCGCCCGGCGAATCAAGCGGCAGACCCGCGGGTTGGAGCCGGCCGAGATCGCCACCCTCACCGACCAGCGTGAGGCGCTGCTGCATTCCATCCGGGAGGGCGTCGTCGGCGTGGACCCGGCCGGCCGGGTGACCATCGCCAACGACGGCGCCCGCGACCTGCTCGATCTGCCGGAGGACTGCGTCGGCCGCCGGGTGGACGGGCTGGGGTTGGAGCCGGACGTCGCCGACGTGCTGTGCGGCCGGGCGGATGGGGCCGACGTCGTCGTCCTGCACCGGGACCGCGTCTTGGTCGCCAACCGGCGGACCGCCCGCACCCCGGGCCGGGAGGGCCGCAAGGGCGAGGACATCGGCACCGTCACCACGCTGCGCGACCGGTCCGATCTGATCGCGCTGCAGCGCCAGCTCGGCGCGACCCGCAGCGTCGGCGAGACGCTGCGCGCGCAGACCCATGAATTCGACAACCAACTGCACATCATCTCGGGGCTGGCCCAACTGGGCGAGTACGACGAGCTGCGCGAGTACCTGTCGACCATCACCGCTCGACGGGCCCGGATGGACACCACGATCGGTGAGCTGATCAAGGATCCGGCGGTGGCCTCGCTGCTGATCGCGAAGGCCAGCCTGGCCGCCGAGTCGCGGGTGGAGCTGCAGCTGTCCCCCGAGTCCCGGTGCGACCGGCTCGACACCGAGCTGTCCACCGACGTCGGGACCGTGCTGGGGAACCTGGTGGACAACGCGCTGGACGCCGTGGCGAATGCGGCCGACGCCACCGTCACCGTCGAGGTCGTCTCCGACGAGGCGAAGGTACGCATCGTGGTCTCCGACAGCGGGCCCGGAGTACCCGGGGACGCCAGTGACCTGGTGTTCGCGCGCGGATTCTCGACCAAGTCGTCCACGGTCGCGGGCGGTCGGGGCGTCGGCCTGTCGCTGGTGCGGATGATCTGCCTGCGCCGCGGCGGCTGGGTCGGCGTGCACAGCGGCCAGGACTCGCTCCCCGCGGTCGGCGCAGTCTTCACCGCGGTGCTGGGGCGGCGCCCGGTCGACGACGACGCGAGTCCGGGTGCCGGCGCCGTGAGCGGTACGGCCGGACAACGGGAACGGGAGCGGACATGACGGCGGCGCAGCCGGAATTCGGGGTTCTGGTCGTCGACGACGACTTCATGGTCGCCCGCATCCACAGCCGGTTCCTGCAGGCCCAGAACGGCTTCCGGGTCGCCGGGGTCGCACACACCGGAATCGACGCCCTGGCCAAGCTGGCCGAGGTGGGCCCCGACCTGATGCTGCTGGACGTGCACCTGCCGGACATGAGCGGGCTCGAGGTGTTGCGGATCGCCCGGCAAGACCATCCGGAGGTGGACGTCATCGTCGTCACCGCCGAACGGGAACTGGACTCCGTGCGCGACGCCTGGCAGGGCGGGGCCATGTCCTACCTGGTCAAACCCTTCGAGTACAGCGCTCTGGCGCAACGGCTCGACCACTTCCGCAAGGCGCGGGCGGTGCTCGACATCGCCGAGGTGGACCAGAGCGACATCGACCGGTTGTTCGGGGTCGGCGGTGCGCCCGGCCGGCGGCCCGACCTGCCCAAGGGGCTGAGCCGGGAAACCGCCGATCTGGTGCGCCGGGCCCTGCGCGCCGACGAGGCCCTATCGGCCACCGAATGCGCCGAGCGGGTGGGCATCTCGCGGGTCAGCGCGCGCCGCTATCTGGAGTACCTGGAGCAGACCGGGGTGGCGCAGGTGCGCCTGAAATACGGCAAGACCGGGCGGCCGGAGCGCCTCTACCGGCTGGTCTGAATCGGCCGCGCCCCGCGTCTACCTCTCGATGACCTCGATCCGGACCGTCGTCTCGGCCAGCAGCAGGCGCAGGTCCCGCGGATCCGAGGTCAACACGACGACCGGCGACGTCAGCATGAGGGCCGTCGCCGCCACCACCGCGTCGACGGTGAGATCGCGGGGCTTGCGCCGGGCTGTTGCGGCCGCCGCCCGGAGCCGGCCGGCGGCGCAGCCGATCTGCTCGGTCACCTCGATGAGCCGCAGCGCCTTGGCCACTCGGTGCACCGCCGCATCCCGGCCCCGGCCATCGGTCACCTCGGCCAGCGTGAGGGTTGACGCATGCAGGCTGGATCCGCTGCGGCGAGCGACCGTTGCCCACGCCTGCATTCGTCGGTCGGCAACAGCCAGGGCCGATAGGGCCTCGGCATCGAGCAGGAAGGAATGCGGCCGGACGATCATCCGGTCAGCCTCCGCATGATCGCCAGAACCTCGTCCTCGTCGACCGGCCCGTGTTCGCTCTCCATCCGGGTCAACACGTCATCGAGCGCATCGCACTCCAACTGCCGGGCCACCGCCTGCGCGACGTAGGCCGAGAAACCACGCGCTCCGACCCGGGAACGAACCCCCTCCGACAATTCCGCGGGCAATGATACGGAGTGCTTCTCAAATCCGGCCGTCACGCCCTCAATCCTACTTCTGGTACGACTGGATCCACGACCTCCGGCCGCGCACGCCGAGCGGGTTGATCGTGATCGAAACGCCCTGATTCGCGAGGAATGAGGGTGTGCCGTTCATGATCGACCGCGGTCAGACGGCGGCGAGGATGCGCCGGGCCTCCTGGGCGATCGGCAGGTCGACGAACTCGCCGGAGGCGGTCCGGCAGGCCGCACCGCCCGCCGCCTCGAACGCGCCGAGCACCTCACGGGCCCAGACCAGGCGGTCCGCGGCGAGGCCGAACACCTGGTGGATCGCCGGCAGCTGGCGCGGGGTGAGCGCCGACTGGGCCCCGAAGCCGATGGCTCGCGCCGCCCGGGCGTGGGCGAGCAAACCGTCCGCGTCATCCAACTGGGCGTACACGCTGTTCACCGGGCCGGGCAGGCCGGCCGCCCGGGACGCGACGACCAGCACCGACCGGGGATAGGCCAGCGCCGCCGCGCTGCCGTCGCAGCCCAGGTCGTTGGCCAGGTCGACGCCGCCCAGACCCAGCCGGACGACCAGCGGGTGGGCGGCGACGGCCGGGGCGGCGAGCAGCCCGGTCGCCGATTCGACGGCCGGCAGGGTGGCGGTGAGCCGCGGCGCGCGGGCGGCCACCCAGTCCAGTTGCGCGGGATCGTCGACCTTGGGCACCCGGGCATGGGTGAGCAGATCGCCGACGGCCGCCAGGTCGGCCTCCGCCTCGGCGCTGCCCGGGGCGTTGATCCGGACCCACAGTTGTTGACCGGCAACCGGTTCGGCGGTCAGTGCGGCCCGGACCGCGAGCCGCGCGGCGGGCCGGTCGGCCGGCGCGACGGCGTCCTCCAGGTCGATGACGACGGCACCGGCGCCGGATCGGCGGGACTTGGCGATCAGGTCCGGCCGGTGGCCGGGCACGAACAGGTAACTCGTCGGACTACTCGAATCGTGGTTCACGGCTGCACCCTTGCGATCGGCGTGGTCGGGGCGGGAAAGCGGACGGCGGGGCTGACCGGTGCGGGGAACAACCGGCCGCGCCGGGCCGCCGGATGTTCCCCGCGGACCAGGCCCGCGCCGGGAACCGGTGGGGGGGCCCGCCGTCACAGCACGCCCGCGTCGCGCAGGGCCCGGATCCGGTCCAGGTCGTGGCCCAGTTCCTTGACGTAGACCTCCTCGTTGTCCGCGCCGAGATCCCTCCCGGTCCAGTCGATCCCGCCGGGTGTCGCGGACATCCGGAACATCACGTTCTGCATCTTCATCCGGCCGAAGTCCTCGTCGTCGACGGTGGTGATGATGTCCCGCTCGATCACGTGCGGGTCGTTCATCAGGTCGTGCACGGTGTACACCGGGGCGAGCGCGGCGCCGACCCGGTTGAACTCGGCCACCACCTCGGCCTCGTCCCGGGCGGCGATCCAAGAGGCGACGTAGCCGTCGAGCTCGTCGGCGTGCTCGACCCGCTCGCCGGCCGATGCGAACCACGGCTCGGCAATCACCTCGGGGTGCCCGACCAGGGTCAGCACCCGCTCGGCCACCGACAGGGAACTGGTCGAGACGGCCACCCACCGGCCGTCTCTGGTCAGGTAGGTGTTGCGCGGGGCGTTGTTCGGCGACCGGTTGCCATGCCGGCCGGGCACCTCACCGAGCTGGTCGTAGACCGACGGCGATGGGCCGAGGATCAGCAGCAGCGGTTCCAGCAGCGACAGGTCGATCACCTGGCCCCGGCCGCCGCGCTCCTTGTGCAGCAGCGCCATGGTGACCGCATACGCGCCGGCCAGCGCGGACACCCCGTCGGCCAGGCCGAACGGCGGCAGGGTGGGCGGCCCGTCGGGGTCGCCGGTCATGTGGGCCAGGCCGCTCATGGCCTCGATCAGCGTGCCGAACGCGCGTCGCTGCGCGTACGGACCGTCCTGGCCGAACCCGGTCACCCGCAGGACGACCAGATCCGGGTTGATCTCGTGCAACGTCTGCGGGGACAGATCCCACTTCTCGAAGACCCCGGGCCGGAAGTTCTCGATCAGCACGTCCGCGGTGCGGATCAGGTCCAGGAACAGCTCACGCCCGTCCGGGTCGGACAGCTTCGCGGTCACCGTCCGCTTGTTGCGGCCCAACGTCTTCCACCACAGGCCCTTGCCGTGCTTGCGCCAGCCGTGGGTGCGGGCGGAGTCGCCCGTCGGGTGCTCGACCTTGATGATCTCGGCGCCGAAGTCGCCGAGCATGGTGGCGGCCAGCGGGCCGGCGTACACGGTGGCTGCGTCGATGACGCGGTACCCGGCGAGCGGCCCCTGCTGGCGGCGGCTCTCCTGCGGGTCGTCGTCGGTGGTGGCGGCATGGATGGCGGATGCGGCAGTGGATTCGTGCGTGACGGTCATGTCATTCCTTGTCGAGATCGGCGGTCGGTCAGGCAAGGGGGACGGCACTGTCCCGGCAGGTGCGGTGATGGTCCGGACGGTCGGGTGGAGCTGCCCCGGACCCGACGGCGGAAGGTGTCGGGCCCGGGGCAGGATCGGTGGTCTGGGGAACCGGGAGCCACCGGCGCGGTCAGCCGACCGGGATGACCCCCAGGGCCACGGCGGTGCCCAGCATGACCATCGAGCAGACCACGGCCCGCCAGATGACCTTCTTGTGGTGGTCGGCCATCTGGACCCGGGCCAGCGAGATCAGCAGCAGCATCGCCGGCACCAGCGGGCTGGTCATGTGGACCGGCTGGCCGATGATCGAGGCCTGCGCCATCTCGACCGGGGAGATCCCGTAATGGCCGGCCGCCTGCGACAGGATCGGCAGGATGCCGAAGTAGAACGCGTCGTTGGTCAGGAAGAAGGTCAGCGGCATCGACAGGATGGCGGTGATGACGGCGAAGTACGGGCCCAGCGGTTCGGGGACGGCCGAGACGATGCCGTTGGCCATCGCGGTGACCATGCCGGTGCCGGACAGCACGCCGACCAGGACCGCGGCGGCGAAGACCATGGCGACCACCGAGACGATGGACGTGGCATGCGCGGTGATCCGCTCGGCCTGGTCCTTCTGCTTCGGGAAGTTGACCACCAGGGCGACTGCGGCGGCGACCATGAACACCAGGGCCAGCGGAAGCTTGTCCAGGCCCAGGCAGACCAGCAGCCCGACGGTCAGCGCGAGGTTGAACCAGATCAGCTTGGGCCGCAGGGTCTTCCGGTTCGGGTCGAGGCCGTCCTCCATGTCGGAATGCTCGGTCTCCTCGTCGACGGCCAGCTGCGAGCGGGCGATCGAGGTCAGGTTCAGGTTGGCCGGCGGGACCGGCGGGAAGTCGCCCCCGCCGACCGGCCCCGAGCCCGAGCCGGAGCCGGTCGAGCCGCCGGCGCCCGGACCGGTCAGCACCGCGGTGCCGGTGCCGCCACCGCTGCCGCCGCGCAACTCCGCGGCCACCGTGTCCAGGGTCAGACCCGACTTGAGCAGACGCTTCTTCTCACTACGGCCCAGGAAGTAGGCCAGCACGAAGACCGTGAGGATGCCCATGATCATGCCGGGGACCATCGGGTTGAACAGCTCGGACGGCGAGACGTTGAGCACCGTCGCGGCCCGGATCGTGGGTCCGCCCCAGGGCACGATGTTGAGCACACCGTTGGCCAGGTTGGCGACCACACAGAGCACGACCGGACTCATCCCCAGCCGGCGGTAGATCGGCAGCAGCGCGGAGACGGTGATGATGAACGTGGTCGAGCCGTCGCCGTCGAGCGAGACCGCGCCGGCCAGCAGGGCGGTGCCGAGCACGACCTTGACCGGGCTGTTGCCGACGACTCGCAGGATGAAGCGGATCAGCGGGTCGAACAGTCCCACGTCGATCATCAGGCCGAAGTAGATGATGGCGAAGAACAGCAGCGCCGCAGTCGGCGCGAAGTCCTTGACGGCCTTCATGATGGCGCCGGTGACACCGCCCTCGACGTCCTCGGCGATGCCGAGGCCGGTCGCGACCAGGCCCATGGTGATCGGCACCAGAATCAATGCGATCACCGGGACGATTCTCTTGCTGAGAATCAAATACATGAAAACTGCGATCATCACGCAGCCGAGGGCGATGAGCATCGGTGCTCCCTTCGGAAAGTCGCTGGTAGACAAACCGTAGGGTCGCGTCGGCGCAGGTCGATGCTTGGAAAAGCAAGAGCGGCTATTCGTCTTTGGCGTCGTTGTGGTCGTTGTGGTCGGCGGCCACGGTTGCCGGGCCACCGACGCCGGACTGCCGATTCCGGACTGAACCCGCCGAGACCCTGGACAGGCGCCCTGGCGTGTTCTATGGTTAGCCCATGCTTTGGTAAGACCAAAGCAGCTCACCCACCGTCCCCGAGCAAGTCGCACGTCCCCACCGGCCCGCAACAACGACGTTCATCGCCTGTAGGAGGGCTCCCTGTGCCGACCTTGACCGCCGGAAAACCTGTCCCACTGTCGACAGTGCCAGCTCTGCCTGCGCACTCATTCTCTAAGGCGGGCATGGGACAAGGGCCTTCTCGTGGTCGGCGGTCGCTCCCGGCCGGACTCAAGGAAGTGGTGGACCTACGCCTGGTGCGCTGTTTCGTGGCAGTCGCCGAGGCCGGTTCGGTGACCGCCGCCGCCCAGGAGCTCTACGCCAGCCAGCCTTCTCTCTCCCGTCAGCTCCACCGGCTGGAGCGCGAGATCGGACTGGTCCTGTTCCGACCCGTGGACGGCCGGCTGGTCCTGACCTCGGCGGGACGGGAGCTGCTGCCGCGGGCGCGCACCCTGCTGGCGACGGCGACCGCCGTTCGATCCTTCGCTCGCGACATCGCCTGCGGTGCTATCACCGCGGTGCAGATCACCGCGTCCGCGGTGACCGCCTACGACGTGCTGGCTCCCTTCATCGCGGCCGCGTCGCCCGACCTACCTCCGCTTGCCGTTCGTTCGGTCGAACAGGGGCAGGTCTACGAGTCACTGGACGCGGACGCCGACCTGGTGGTGGACGAGGACATCCCGCCCGGACATCTCGCGGTCTCGGTTCTCACTCGGCGCACCGTGCACGCATTCGTTCCGGCCGCCAACCACCTTGCCGACCGCGGGTCGGTGACCTTGGCCGAACTTGTCAATCATGAATTGATTCTTCCGAACCTGAAACGGAACGTCAGGCAGATCATCGATGGGGCCGCCGCCCAGGAAGGGCTGGTCTACCGCTCGGCGGGAGAATACGACTGCCCGCCGGTCGCGATGGCCCATGCGGCCGCCGGGCGAGGCGTGGCCGTCGGCTGCGCAGACCCCGCCTTCGACCTGGTCCCGGTGGCGGTCACGACAGCCACCGGTCCGATGACGGCGCCGCTGTTCGCATCGTGGCTGGCCGATCATCACGCCGCCGCGGCGCTGGCGGACCTTGCCGCCGGGCTGTCCCACCATCTGGTCGGCGGCCATGGACTCAGCCCGGCCGTCCCGGAGGGCATCAGGGGGGTCGCCGGCGACTAGCACCCACGGCCATCGACCACGCTTCGAAGGTTGCATGCCCGGGATGCGGAATCAGCATAGGCCGGCAGCACATCTCAAGTGGACCGCAATCTGATCACCGGACACCATGAGCAGCGGTCTCCGGACATCTGCCCACCCGTCACATCGTTTGCGCACGACCGAGATTTTCCCACCATGTGGAGGTTCAATGGCGACCCCGTATCAGCCCGACATCACTGCGGTCGGTGACAGCGTCTTCCTGACGGCGATGGTGTCCATCATTCCGTTGGCTGTGGTGTTCATCTTCCTGGGCGTGCTGAAGACCAAGGCCCACTTCGCCGCGCTGGCCGGGCTGGCCGCGTCGATCCTGGTGGCGATCCTGGCGTTCGGGATGCCGGTGGATCTGACGCTGCTGGGTGCCTCGCAGGGCATCCTGTACGGGTTGTTCCCGATCATGTGGATCGTGTTGGCCGCGATCTGGCTGTATGAGCTGACGGTGATCAGTGGCCGGTTCGAGGATCTGCGGACGGCGTTCAACCGGATCTCGGACGATCCCCGGATCCAGGGCATCATCATCGCGTTCTGTTTCGGTGGGTTGCTCGAGGCGTTGGCCGGGTTCGGCGCCCCGGTCGCGATCACCGGCGTCATGCTGGTCTCGCTCGGGTTCTCCCCGATGCGGGCCGCGGCGACCGTGCTGCTGGCCAACACCGCCCCGGTCGCGTTCGGCGCGATCGGCATCCCGATCATCACCGCCGGCAACCTGACCGGCATCTCCTACCACGAGATCGGCGCGGTCGTCGGCCGCCAGACCCCGATCCTGGCCATGTTCGTGCCGCTGCTGCTGGTGATGATCGTCGACGGCAAGCGGGGCATCAAGCAGACCTGGCCGATCGCCCTGGTCTCCGGCATCGCCTTCTCCATCGCCCAGTTCATCAGCGCCAACTACATCTCGGTCGAACTGACCGACATCATCGCCTCGCTGGCCGCGCTGGTCGCCGTCGTCGTGATGCTCAAGTTCTGGAAGCCCAAGGGCACCGTCGAGGCCCGCGAGCGGCTGGCCCTGGCCGCCAAGGCCGAGCACGTCGAGCCCACCGGCGGCCCGACCGGCGGCGCGCCGACCGCCACCGCGGTCTCCACCGAGAAGCTGACCGTCGGCCGCACCGTGATGGCGTTCCTGCCCTACATCGTGGTCATCGTGGTGTTCTCGCTGGCCAAGCTGTTCACCCCGCTCAAGACCTGGCTGGCCAGCACCGACATCAAGTTCGGCTGGCCCGGCTCGGACGGCAACATCCTGACCCTGGCCGGCAAGCCGTCCACCGCCACCCAGTACACCCTGGGCTACCTGTCCAACGCCGGCACCCTGCTGATCATCTCCGGCGTCATCGTGATGATCGCCTA
>JBGALY010000040.1:0-42202 GCA_044223435.1 Nakamurella sp. | reverse complement strand
TGGGTGGTCGGGGTCGGCGCGAACATCCAGTCGTTCTGCGACATCCACTCGATGCGGTTCCGGGCGGCCCGGGACCGTCAACGCTGGGCGCGCCGATTCCATGACCGCACGGTCGGCCCGTTCGCCGACGTCTACGGGCGGTGTTTCGACGGGATCGCCGCGGCCGCCGAGCTCGACCTGGACGTTGCCCGCGGCCACCTGGCCGACGCCGTCGAGTTCGCCCGCGCCTCGGCCGGTCGCCGATCGCACGCGGCGCAACTGGCCAGCGCCCTGCTGGGCGAGTTGCTGTACGAGAGCGGGGACATCGACGAGGCCGAGCGGCTGCTCCAGGAGAGCCGGGAACTGGGCGCCGAGAGCGGGGTGGTCGAATTCATGATCGCCAGCTACGTCGTGCTGGCCCGGATCACCATGCATCGCGGTGCCGGCGCCGAGGCGGCTGCGTTGCTGGCCGAAGGGGGCAAGGTCGCCACCCGGCTCGACCTGCCCCGGCTGGAGGCGGCCGTGGCCGCCGAACGCATCCGCATGCTGCTCGCCGGCCGGCACGTCGCGCAGGCGCGGCGGGTCGCCCAGGGCATGCCCGACGGCTCGGCGCACGTGGGCGGGATCGGGGCCACGATCGACCAGATCCGCACCGCCGCGTTGGCCGCGGTCCGGTCGGCCGAGGGGGATCACCACGGCGCGGTGGCCCTGCTCGAGCAGCTGATCGCCGAGCTGACCCGGCAGGGACAGCGGTGGGCCGCGGTCACCGCGTCGGTGCAGCTGGTGGCGGCACTGGAGCGAGCGGCCCGGTGCCTGGCCGCCGAGCGGTTGCTCGTCGACCTGGTCACGCAGGCGCCGCCCGAACTGCTCCGCACGTTCGTCGATGGCGGGCCCGAGATCGGAGTGGTGGTCGGCCGTTTGACCGATCGGCCGGACGCGGCCGGGCTCGGCGCGGTGCCCGGCCTGGCTCGGCTGACGGCCGCCGTCGCCGGCGGTGGGGCCCCCGACGGGCGGGCGGCGGGCCGGCTGAACGCCCGGGAACAGTCGATCCTGCGGATGGTCGACGCCGGCCGCAGCAACCAGCAGATCGCGACCGCGCTGAACGTCACCGTCAACACCGTCAAGTGGTACCTCAAGAACATCTACACCAAGCTCGGCGCCGCCAACCGGGGCCAGGCCACCTCCATCGCGCGCCGGGAGGGCTGGCTGAGCTGATCAGGACCGGGCGACCCTGACCGGGCCGATCAGTCCGGCCGCGCGACCAGGGTGGCCAATTGCCGTACGGCCGCGGACTCGGCATCGACGATCCCGGCGAGCTGCTCGCTCATCGCCCGGAGGATTTCCCCGACCTCGTCGGGCGTCAGCGGGGGAGCGTCGGCGTGCTCGGCGCGCAACGCCCAGAGCTCGTCGGCGGCGGCCGACCGGTCGCCGGCCGCGGCGTCACCCTCGATGACCGACGCGGTGATCGCGGCCGTCAACTCGCGCAGCCGGGCGATGGCCGGAACGTCCTTCGGCAGGGCGGTCTCGGCGAGATCGTGCCAGCGATCGGCGATCTCCCGCCAGCGCTGCGCCTGGGCGAGGAGCGCGGGTTCGTCGAGCACGGCGGCGGCCTGCTCGAGCCCGTCGGCGAACAGCCCGCGCAGGTGCCCGCCGGTCATCCCGGCCGGCTCGACGGCCTCCCACACCCCGGCCAGCGCCCGCAGGAGGCCGCGACGGTCGGCGAACACGGTCGGCCAGCCCTTCGCGGCCCGGGGGTCGACCAGCAGCTTGGACCACTTGCGCCAGGCCGGCAGCGCGAACGAGGTCGACGTGCCGCCCAGTTGCTCGGTGGTGGCCACCAGCCCGCCGCGCACCGCACCGCGCAGCCGGTCGGCCGGGACGGCGGTGTCGCGGGACCGGACCACCAGCATGGTGTTGCGGTAGCTGCCGACCCGGGCCCGGGCCCGGTCGAGATCGGCCACCGGCACCGTCAACGGGGCCAGTGTGCGGTCGTCGACGTGCACCCGCCCGCCGGAGACGGCGTAGGCGACGACGGGGTGGCCGCCGTGGCCGTCGAGGAACGGCGGGAGGTTCCAGAAGCCGAGGTGATAGCGATCGGGCCAGACGATCGCCGGGGTGCCGGCGGCCAGGGTCGACGCCAGTCCGGCGGCCGCTCGAGTGGCACCGCCGGTCCGGGACCAGGTGACGTCCAGGCCAAGCCGGTCGGCGGTGGCGCCGAGCCGCCGGTCGTAGTACTGCCAGGAATGGGTGAAGCCGAGGACGACCACGCGGCTCGCGTCCCGTTCGAACTCCCAGAGGATGTAGCCGGCGCCGAGCCCGCCGACCACCAGGAGCAGGGCCTCGTCCAGCGGTCCGTGCGGCCCGGTCACGCCCTGGTGGGCGAGAACGTTGGCCAGTGCCGCGGCGTCGGGGTCGGTGCCCCCGCGCAAGGCCCACCCGGCGTCCACCACGGGCCCGGGGTCGGTGGTGCCGACGACGTGGGCGCGGGCGACGGAGTACCGCTCCCCGGTGCGGGCCATCCGCTCGCGGATGCGGGCCTTGAGTTGCTTGCCGACGGTCATGGTCGGACCCTCCCGGCTGCGTTCCGTGGCCGACGGTTCCACGCACCGCGGGCCGCAACAGCCAAGATCATCCGGACAATGATGGCCGAGCAGCGCCTCGAGGCTCCCGAAGTCCCCTTTGCCCCGCGTCGCCGGCCCGCGTGGAGAACCGGTCTGGGGTTGGGCGTGAGGCCCGCCGGCATCCAGAGTACGGCCTCCGGTGCTCAGCCGGAACGGACCACCTCGGCGAAATGGTCGGCCGGCCGGCGCCGGCCGCTCGGCGGGCGACGAGGGGGTGGTCAGCCCGCGGGCGTCGAAGTCGGTGACCTGGTTCGGCCACGGGTGGACCGGCCGCACGAGTGCCGCACCGGCGAGGAGTACCCGTTGCGGCAGATGCAGGATGCGCGGTTTCGTGCCCACCGCGCGCAATGCAGTTCGACGATCTCCTGGCGGGTGAGGGGCCGGGGGCCGGGCACCGTCCGGGCGGACCGTGGGCATGAGCGGCGTGGCCGACGGCAATGGCCGGGCGGCCGGGATGCCAACGCCGGAACGCCATCGCGATGGCGCAGGCCGGACCGATCAAGCCGGGGGTCCGGGTCCGGCCGAGCCGCGGCTGACCCCGGACCGCGTGGACTTCCGGTTGGGCCGGGGTGGACCACCCGACTGGTTCGGATCCATGCGCGACCCGGCGAGCCGCGCGACCCACCGCCGCCCGCTGCCCCAGCTGACCGGCGCCACCCCACCCCTGGGTCCGGCGGTCGGTCGGGCCCTTCCGGTCGAGCGAATCAGCCGCCCGCCGGCATCGGAGCGCCACCTGCGGCAACAGAATCGGGAGGCATATGGCAATCTTCTGCCCACCGCTGACCCAGCAGAACCGGGCACACCAACACTGACAGATCAGCGCGGGGTCGACGGTGCGGGGCGCGGGTTCGCGACGCGCCCCGGCTACCGTGGTCGGGCGATGGACACCATTCTGTTCGACCTCGACGGCACGATCACCGACTCGGCGCGCGGCATCGTCGACTGCTTCCGGCATGCCCTGGCCACGGTCGGCGCGCCCCCGCCCGACGACGAGTCGCTGCGGGGAGTGGTCGGCCCGCCGATCGTGCACACCTTCCGGCGGCTGGGCCTGGACGAGGCGGACGTGCTCCGGGCCCGGGCCGCGTACCGGGAGCGGTACGACGCGCAGGGCTGGGCCGAGAACGCGGTCTACCCGGGCCTGCCCGGCCTGCTGCGCCACCTGGCCGCGTCCGGGGTCACCCTGGGGGTCGCCACGTCGAAGAACGAGCGGATGGCCCGGCAGATCCTGCGCCACTTCGACATCGACGGTCCGTTCGCCTTCATCGGTGGCGCCAGCGACGACGACAGCCGCATCGAGAAGGCCGATGTCATCGCGCACACGCTGCGCGGGCTGGGCCGGACGCCCGCGCCGCCGGAGATGGGCGGCACGCCCGGTGTCGTGCTGGTGGGGGACCGCAGCCATGACGTGCTCGGGGCCGCGCGGTTCGGCATCCCGACCGTCCTGGTGACCTGGGGGTACGGCACCCCGGACGAGTGCCGCACCGCGCGCTGGACCGCGTCGACTCCTGACGAGCTCGGTGAGCTGCTCGACCGGTTGACGGCCGGTTCGACGGTCGCCTGACTCACGTCCGACCCCGCACCTGCGCGGGGCTCAGCCGGCCGGCAGCGCCGACCGGAAGTCGTCCAGACTGACCGCGGACAGCTGCATCCCGGTCGGATGCAGCCCGTGGTCGTCGAAAAGGTCGACCGTGCCGTCGAAGTCACGGGACGGCACGCCCTGGGTCGACCAGCATCCGACCCAGCCCATCACGACGTCGTCGCCGACGACCGGTGCCACCCGGATCACCGGGCCGGGCAGGTCGGACCCGCCCGCCATCGGATCAACGACCGCGATCAGCCGCCCACCCCGGGCCCAGAGCGACGACGTCTCGCCCGTCGTCGCACCGTTGCCGCCGGCTGCGAGATCGCCGTACACCCAGAAGGAACCGGGCGTCGCCAGCTCCGGGCCGGCCAGCGTCGACGCATCGGTGAGTGCGACCTCGCTGTACGGCACGGCGATCTCGCCGTCGGCCGGCCGGACCGTGCCGGTGAAGCCGCCGGTGGCCAGCACCACCGAGGCGCCGTCGGCGACGGCTCGGGTCATCGAGTCGGTCAGCGTCTCGTTGGCGCAGATCGCCGTCCCGCCACCGGCGGCCGCGGCACCCCCGGCCGGGGCTGCGGAGGACGGGCGGGCCGTGGCCAGCGACCGGCCGGCGGCATTGGGGTCCCCGCCGCCGTCCGCCGTCGATGTGAGCACCGGCCCGGACGCGATCGTCCTGCCGTCGGGCGCGCCCGGCGTCCCCGCCGGGGTGCCGCAGGCCGTCACCAGCACGCCGACGACCACCACCGCCCCGATCAGCCATCGTCCCGAACGAGTTCGTTGCCGTCCCATGGTGCAGGGGACGGAACAACGACCACGTTCGGTTGCACGGCACCCGCGGGCGACCCTGCCTACATCTCCAGGGCTTCGTAGACGTCGACCCCGCCGCCGTGGGCGATGATCGGGCAGCCCTTGGCGAACCCGGTTGCCTCGTCCAGCGAGCCGGCCCGGATCACCGAGTAACCGGTTGCGCCGAGCGTCCCGGGCCGACCGACACCGTCGCCGGACACCGAGGCGGACGCCCCGAACGGGTTACCGGGTTGCACCACCGCGTCGCCAAGGGAGCCGAACCACTCGTTCCAGGCCTGCATGACGGCCTGCTGCTCCTGCGGGGTCTGTGCCATCGAGCCACCCGAATAGATCAGCGCGAACGTACCCATCACTGCTCCTGTCGCTCCGCCGGCCGCGCCCATCGCGACCGTGCACCCTTCAGACGGGCCGGCGCCGGCAGATTCGACAGAAGCAGTGAAATCGGCGATCGGTGACGGCGACGGTTCGGCCCGGCCCGTTCGGGTACCTCATCGGAACGATCCAGGGACCGGCCCGACAATCGTGCGAGAGGACCAAACATGACCAAAGCAGACAACGATGTCGTCGGCGACGACGTCCGCAAGGTGGCCGAGCTGACCAAGGGCATCCGGATCGGCATGCTGACCACGGTCGACGCGGACGGTACCTTCACCAGCCGGCCGATGGGGCAGCAGGAGGTCGAGTTCGACGGCGATCTCTGGTATTTCGCCGAGCGGGATTCCCGGAAGGTCCGGCAGATCGCCGCCAACCCGCACGTGGGCGTCACGCTGACCTCGAATTCGACCTGGATCTCGATCGACGGTACCGCCGAGATCGTCGACGACAAGGCCAGGAACCGCGAGCTGTGGAACGGGTGGGTCGAGGCCTGGCTGCCGCAGGGCCCGGAGGACCCGTCGGTCGTGCTGATCAAGGTGAACGGCGAGTCGGCCGAGTACTGGGACACCCCGGGCGGCCGGATCGCCTCGGTCATCAGCCTGGTGAAGTCCAAGGTGACGGGCGAGCGGTACGACGGCGGGGAGAACGAGCGCGTCGAACTCTGAGCGACGGGCGCACGGTCAGTCCGGCAGGCCCATCCGCTCCCGGCGGTAGCGGGTCAACGCCGGGGACAGGGTGGCGGCCAATCGGTCGGCATCGGGCCCGGCGGCATCGACGAGATAGCCACGCCGGCCGGAGGTCGGCACGTGCAGCGCGCCGGTCGCGTCCGCTTCGATCGGCGGTTCGAGCTGGCCGAACCCCAGCGTCAGCGCGCTCCATTGCGGCCGGAAACCGCCGGTGCTGTGGAGCAGGATGAGCCGGCGATCGGTCACCACGGCGATGACGGACCCCTCCATCACCACCCGGCCGTCGTCGGACTGCCGGACGGCCGTGGCCGGGTGGCGGCCCACCACCACCTCGTCCTCGTCGAGGCGCTGTGCGGTCGCGGCCCGCTCACCCTTGGCCGGTTTCGCCCGCCCCACGATGTGGTCCCAGCTGTCCATGCCCGTCGCCGTCACGGTGTCATCGTGCCAAGCCGGCGAGGTGAGCCGGAACGACGCGCACCCGCCAGCAGGAAGCGGCCGGAAACTCGGCAGAATCCGTCCCGCTGGCGCGGCTCGGGTGGGCCGGCTCAGCCCACCGACGCCCGGCGCGGC
The DNA here is from genome assembly GCA_044223435.1 of Nakamurella sp. Taxonomy (GTDB): domain Bacteria; phylum Actinomycetota; class Actinomycetes; order Mycobacteriales; family Nakamurellaceae; genus Nakamurella. The sequence goes on along the minus strand of JBGALY010000040.1, from coordinate 35,582 downwards.
AGCTTCCAGCCCGGCCGCGGGAAGTGGCAGGTGTAGCCGTTGGGGTACCGCAGCAGGTAGTCCTGGTGCTCGGGCTCGGCCTCCCAGAACGGGCCGGCCGGGGTCACCTCGGTGACCACCTTCCCGGGCCACAGGCCGGAGGCGTCCACGTCGGCGATGGTGTCCTCGGCGACGCGCTTCTGCTCGTCGTCGAGGTAGAAGATCGCCGATCGGTAACTCATGCCGACGTCGTTGCCCTGCCGGTTGCGGGTCGTCGGGTCGTGGATCTGGAAGAAGAACTCCAGCAGGTCCCGGTAACTGGTGACGGTGGGATCGAAGACGATCTCGACCGCCTCGGCGTGCGATCCGTGGTTGTAGTAGGTGGCGTTGGGCACCTCGCCGCCCGAGTAGCCGACCCGGGTGCTGAGCACGCCGGGCTGACGCCGGATGAGGTCCTGCATCCCCCAGAAACAGCCGCCGGCGAGAATGGCGGTCTGCGTCGAAGCCATCATGGCTCCTCTCGTTCGTGGTTGCACATGTCGTTGCCACCGATCACAACACGGCGGCGGCCGACCGGATTCCGCGCGTCAGCATTTCGTAAGGTCCGCCCCGCCGGCCACCCGTGCCGCCGTCCGGCCTCACCGGTTGGCGGTATGCGCGGTCCGCGCGGCCTGGATCTTGGCGCCGTCGCCCTGCCGCAGATCGAAGTGCATCAGGTCCTTGGCCCCGGGGTAGGTGCCGCCCCAGGTCAGCCCCGCTCCGGTCAGGGCCGACACGACCGACCGGTCCAGGTCGAGGAATCCCTCCTCGGGCGGCTTGTGCTTGTCGAAGTCGCCGCCGGCCGAAAGGTCCGCGTGGTCCTGCTCGATCTGCTTGAGCCAGCCCTCGACGCCGGCCGGCTCGCCGGACGCACCGCTGTGCCCGGTGACCGCCGCCGTCAGCGCGGCCCGGTTCGCCGGGTCCCGGTAGGACAGGTACGTCTTCAGCGCGTCGGACGCCGCCTGGAGTGCGGTGAACGACGCGGCCGCGTCACCGAGGTCGGTGGTCACCTCGGTGGGCGTGCCCAGCACCAGGCTCGTGGCGCGGCGGATCACGGCCGGGGCGAGCTTGCCGGCATTGCCGACGAACGGGTTGCCCTTGTAGTTCAGGTCGACCGCCAGGCCGAAGGTGTGCATGCTGAGGCTGGTACCGCCGACCGCCTTGGCCGGCTGCCGCAGGTCGCTGGTCGAGGCGTACATGTTCAGCGTCCGCCCCAGGTCCTGGGCGTTGGCCTTGCCCGGGTTCACCGTCGCATCGCTGACCAGCGCCGTCTCCGCCGTGGTCAGCCGGCCGGCCAGCGATGTGTGCACGCGCAGCGGGATGCCCAGGAAGCTGCCCTGCTGCACGTCGCCGAACCATTGCGCGACGGTGCCCAGCCCGGCGGCGGCGATGACCTCCTCGACGTCCTGCCGGCCCAGCGCCCGGTTGGTCGTCTCGACCCGGTCCTTGAGGGTCCGCAGGTCGGCCAGTTCCTTGTCCTCCCCGGGCTTGAGCCGGTTCCGTTTCTCCGCTGCGGCGAGTTTGTTCAACCGGCGCAGCGCGGTCTTGGTCAGTGCGGTCCGATCCGCCTGCCGCGCATCGGCGGTCGAGCTGGCCAGCAGCGATCTGTCGTCGGCGGTGAGCGCGTACTCGGTGGTGGCACTGCTGGCCTTCCAGGCCGCCCGCTGGACGGGGACGGGCGCCGCTGCACCGAGCCGGTCCGGCACCCGGTGGACCGGGCTGACGGCCGGTCCACCGGCCGCGAGCTTCTGCACCGGTGCCGGCGGGGGTTGGCCGGAGTCCTTGGCCTTGGCCTTGTCCGCGGCCTCCTTGGCCTTGCGCTTCTTCTCCGCCTGCGCGGCCCGCCACGCGGCAACCTCCTTCTGCCAGGCGACCAGCCGCTTGCCCCCCTCCTTCGGGTTGTACGCGCGGGCCCGGTCGATCGTCGGGTCCAGCGAGGCGCGCAGCGAGTCGGCCAGCGACCCGGCCTCCGGTGCGCCGCCCTGCCCACCGCTGATCACGTGCTCGTGGTTCACCCCCGCCGCGGTCACCTCGACGAACCGGAACAGGTCGCGCACCCGCACTGCGGTCGGGTCCGCGCCGTCCGGGTCCCGCCACTTTGCCGGGACCGACGCCAGCGCGGATTCCAGGCGCTGGGCGGCGGCCTGATAGCGGGCCCAGTAGCTGCCACGGGTGGCGAAGTAACCGCGGAATTTCGGCGATGCCGCGATTGCTGCCGGTGCGGTGGAGTCGCTCTTCGCCGACTTCGCCAGTCCCTGGATCAGGCCCTCGATCCAACCGGTCACCGACTCGATGCCCTCGGCGTCGAACAGCACGACGAGGTCGGAGGGCTGCATCGGCGCCTTGCCCTTGCCGGCGGCCGGCAGCGTCGACCGGTCGGCTCCGCGGATGTCACCGCCGGTCACCTTGGGGGCGACCTGCGTGCTGCCGCCGCCGCTGTGCCCGGACAGCACGATCGTGAAGTCCTTGATCGCCGCCAGTCCCGGGACGTGCGCGAACACGTCCTGCAGATAGTCGAAGGTGGGGACGTCGCCGAAGTCGGACGGCCCGCGGCCCTGCGCCAACACGGCGACGATCTGCGCGCCCGCGGTTCCGCGCTCCCGGGCGATCGCGCCGATCTGCTGCTCCCAGTGCTCCTGGTCGACGTCCCGGACCGTGCCCTTGGCACCCTGCGACGACGTCGGTCCACCGGCGGCCACGGTGTAGCCGGCGTAGGGGTCCTGGGCGTCGCTGCCGGACCGGAACCCCCAGCCGTGGAAGTGCAGCACCACCTGCACCGGCCGGTCGGCGGCAACCTTCTCCGGCATGATCACCACGGCCGTGTGGGCCGGGCTCTGCTTGGTCATCGTGGCCTCGGCGCTGGTCCGCTTGCCGTAGCTGCCGGCGAACCCGCCCGTCACCCCGTACTTCAGTCCGGTCACCACGAGGCGGGTGGTGCCGGTGCCGGCGATCTTCCGGCCGCCCGCCTGGGTGTAGCCCTGCGGGTCGTCGGCCTGATCGAGCGGAGCGCGTTGGACCCCGCGGCCGGCGGCCACCAGCGTCCGGACCGCGGCATTGCCGGCTCGCCGTTGCAGGGCCAACGCCGATCGTGGGGTCAGCGACCGGGCGGCGGGACCGGCGGCGCCGGCCCGCCCGTCCGGTTCGGTCGGCCCCGCGTCCGTGGTCCGGTCGGCGCGCCGTCGGGGCCCGGGCTCCGCCAGCCCATGACGTTTCCCCATACCCACCATTGAGCGGCCGAAGCGGCCCGGGCGGCACCGCACTTGGGTTGTACTTTCGGTCAGACCGCAGGGTCCGAAAGGGCACGACGCGCGCGCCCGAGCGCCGATCCGCCGAGCGGGCGCCCGTAGGGTCGAAGGCATGAGCGAGCGCGACCGAGCGAACGACGGGCACCGGCGGGCCCGACCGCGGGGCGCGGCCGCCGGGCGTGGATCGCCTCGCGGAGGGGTGGGGAAATGAGCGAGTACCTGACGACGGCCGGCGTCGTCGACGAGCACGGCCGGCCCGAGCCGCCGATGGCCGCCGGTGAGGTGGCCACGCTGCTGGGTTTCCTGGAGTTTCAGCGGGCGACGCTGGCCTGGAAGTGCGCGGGCCTGGATGCCGACGCGTTGCAGATGCCGCTCAAGCCGTCGGCGATGACGCTCGGCGGCATGCTGACCCATCTCGCCTGGGTCGAGGACTACTGGTTCACCTGCGTGCTCTTGGACCGGCCGACGCCGCCGCTGTGGGAGGAGGTCGATTGGGACACCGACCCGGACTGGGACTGGCGCATCGCCGACGCGAATGTCCCGGCCGACCTGCACACCTGGTGGGCGCAGGCCAAGGACCGGTCCCGGGCGGTGACCACCGAAGCGCTGCGCGCCGGTGGGCTGGAGTTCGTGGCCCGGCGCCCGCTGCGGGACGGCAGCACGCCGAGCCTGCGCTGGGTGCTGGTGCACATGATCGAGGAGTACGCCCGGCACAACGGGCATGCCGACCTGCTCCGCGAGGCGATCGACGGCCTGACGGGGGAGTGACCGGTCAGCGGGCCGGGACCGACGCTTCGGCATCGGCCGTCTCGCTGCTCTCGTCACTTGTTGACGGGCCCGCCTTCCGGTCCCGCCGCTGCTGCCGGAACGCCTCCACCAGGTGGTAGAGCGTGGGCAGCACGACCAGCGTCAGCACGGTCGAGGAGAGCAGACCGCCGATGACGACGATGGCCAGCGGCTGCGAGATGAACCCGCCGTGCCCGGTGATGCCCAGGGCCATCGGCAGCAGGGCGAAGATCGTGGCCAGCGCGGTCATCAGGATCGGCCGGAGCCGGCGGGACGCGCCGTGCTCGACCGCGTCGCGCACCGTCATGCCGCCGACCCGGTACTGGTTGATCAGGTCGACGAGCACGATCGCGTTGGTCACCACGATGCCGATCAGCATCAGCACGCCGATCAGCGACGGCACGCCCAACGGCACCCCGGTCACGATCTGCAACAGGATGGCGCCGGTCGCCGCGAACGGGATGGAGATGAGCAGCAGCAGGGGCTGCAGCAACGACCGGAACGTGGCAACCATCACCACGTAGACCACCAGGATCGCGACCAGCAGCGCAAGGCCGAGCTGGCTGAACGCCTCCGCCTGGTCGGCCGTGACCCCGCCCAGCTCGGCGGTCACCCCGGTCGGCAGCGTCACCCCGTTCAGCGCGGTCTGCACCGCAGAGTTGGCCGCGCCCAAGTTGTCCCCGGCCGGGGTGACGGTGATCGTCGCGGTCCGCTGCCCGCGCTCGGCGGTCACCGAAACCGGGCCCTGCGCCTGCTGCACGGTGGCCAGGTCGGACAGTTTGACCTCGCCCCGCGCCGTGGGGACCGGCAGGTCGGACAGCTCGTCGACCGTGGTCGGCGGATCGGCGACCGCCAGATAGACGGTCAGCGACTGGTCGTCGATCGCCACCGTGCCGATCGAGGTCGGCTGGAGCGCGGCGCCGACGACGGTGCCCACCGCAACCTCGGAGAGTCCGGCTTCGGCGGCCTTCTGCCGGTCGACGGTGACCGCGACGTACGGGCGGGACGCGGACAGGTTGCTGGACACCTGCGACGCCTCCGGCAGCCCGGAGAGCGCGGCGACCACGGCGTCGTTCGCCGTCGTCAGGTCCGGCCCGGAGCCGGCCTTGATGTCGACCTCGATCGCGGTGTTCCCGCCGAATCCGCCGCCCGCGCCGATGGTGATGCCCTCGGGGTCGCTGATCGCCCCGAGCGCGTCCCGGACCTGTTGCTGCACCGCGGTCTGGTCGGCGCTGCCGTCGGTGGTCACCGAGTACCGGATGATGGTGGCGCCCCCGCCGCCGCCGAACGCGGCCTGCAGCGTGTTCCCGGACCGGCCGGCGGTCATCTGCACCGTCTGCACCCCCGGCACCGCGGCGATCGCCGTGCTCGATTCCAGCCCGGTGTCCCGCTGCTGGTCCAGGCTGGCCCCGTCGGCGACCTGCTGGGTGACGGTGAACGTGTTCTGCCCGCTCTGCCCGAGGAAGTTGGTCTTCATCAGCGGGGCCAGCGCGAACGTGCCGAGCAGCACCAGGACGGCCAACACCAGGGTGAGGACCGAATGCCGCAGCGTCCACTCGATGATCGGCCGGTAGCCCCGCTGCAGCCGGGTCGGCGGGCCGTCCTCGTCGGGAGCGACCGCGGAGAGCGGCTGCTCGTGCCGGCCCCGCCGGCGTCCGTGGCCCTGCGGCCGCAGGAACCAGAAGGCCAGCACCGGCACGATGGTCAGCGCCACCAGCAGCGAGGCCAGCAGGGCGATCGTCACGGTCAGCGCGAAGGGCCGGAACAGTTCGCCGGCGATGCCGCCTACGAATGCGATGGGCAGGAAGACCGCGACCGTGGTGATGGTCGACGCGGTGATCGCGCCGGCGACCTCCCGCACCCCGCCGAGCACGGCGTCGTTGCGGTCCTGCCCGGTGTCCAGGTGCCGTTTGATGTTCTCGATGACGACGATCGAGTCGTCCACGACGCGGCCGATCGCGATGGTCAGGGCACCCAGGGTGAGGATGTTGAGCGTGTAGTCCGATGCCTGCAACCCGATGAAGGTGATCAGGACCGAGGTCGGGATGGAGATCGCGGTGACCAGGGTCGCCCGCACCGACATCAGGAAGACCAGGATCACCAGGATCGCGAACACCAGGCCGAGCAGCCCCTCGGTGGCCAGCGAGTCGATGGACTGCTGGATGAACGGCGCCTGGTCGAAGACGGTGGTGAAGGTAACCGGTTGGCCGACCGCGCTTTCCAGCGTCGCCGCCAGGTCGGGGAACGCGCCCTTGACCGCGGTCGAGACGGCGACGGTGTTGGCGTCGGGCAGCTTGGTGACGGCCACCGTCAGCGCCGGTTGGCCGTTGACATAGGAGATCGAGGTGACCGGATTGTCGGTCAGTTCGACGCCGGCGACGTCGCCGATCGTGCTGATCGGCGGCGCCTGTTGTTGACCGCCGCCCTGACCGCCGCCGCCCTGACCGCCGCCGCCCTGACCGGTGCCGGCCGAGGTGGTGGGCAGCAGCGGCAGGCCGGCGATGTCCTGCGTCGAGGTCAGCCGGGTGCCGGTGCTGACGGTCAGGGTCTGGTTGTCCTGGGTGATCTCCCCGCCGGGCAGCAGGATCCCGTTCTGCTGCAACGCGGTCCGGATCGCCATCGGGGACAGCCCGGCCGCGGCCAGCTTGGCCGGGTCCGGGGTGATGGTCACCCGCTGCCCGACCGCGCCGACCAGGTCGGCCGACCGGACCCCGTCGATCTTGTTCAGCTCGGGCAGCACGGTGCCGCGAACGGCGTCGGCCAGGCCCGGGCTCGCATTCGCGGTGGTGATCGCGAACTGCACGATCGGCAGGTCGTCCAACGACCCGGTCACCACTTGCGGGTCGACGCCGTCCGGCAGGGTGCTTTTGATCCGGTTGATCGCCTGCGTCATCTTCTGTTCGGCGGCGGCCATGTCGGTGCCGTAGGTGAACCGGGCGGTGACCAGCGACGAGTTCGTGTTCGAGGTGGAGGTGGTCTGCTCCAGGCCGGGCACCGACTGGATCGCCGCCTCGATCGGATCGGAGACGTCGTTTGCGACCACCTCCGGGGCCGCCCCCGGATAGGAGGTGACGACGGCGGCCTGCGGAAACGAGATCGACGGCGCCAGCTCCTGTTGCAGGCTGCGCATCGCGAACAGCCCGAAGACGGCGATGACGACGGTCACCAGGGCGACGAGGGCCCGGTTCCTCAGGGACAGCTTCGCGAGCGCGGACACCCGGTGAGTGTGAGCCATCGGGCCGGCGGCATGATCACCGCACCGGCCCGGCCGGCTCCCGGGCGTCACGGGCCCGGCCGGCGACCCGGGGAAGGGAGGTTGGCGTGAGGGCAGTTGTGTACGACCGGTACGGCGGCCCCGACGAGCTGCGGCTGGCCGAGCTCCCGATCCCGGCGCCTGCCGCGGATCAGGTGCGGGTGCACGTCGCCGCCACGTCGGTGAACCTGAGCGACTGGGAAGGTCTGCGCGGGTCGCCGGCGTACGCCCGGATCGGCGGGCTGCGCCGCCCGGCCCGGCGGATCCTCGGGTCCGACATCGCCGGTGTGGTCGACGCCGTCGGCGCGGAAGTCACCCGCTTCCGGGTCGGCGACCAGGTGTACGGCGACAATCTACGACTCAAAGGTGGTTTCGCCGAGTACGCGATCGCGCCGGAGTCGGCGCTGGCCCTCCTGCCGGCCGGGCTGACGTTCGCGCAGGCCTCGACCATCCCGCAGGCCGGAGCCATCGCGCTGCAGGGCGTGCGGACGGCCGGGCCGGGCAGCCGGGTGCTGATCAACGGCGCGGGCGGCGGGTCCGGATCCTTCGCCATCCAGCTCTGTGCGGACTCCGGTGCGCACGTCACCGGGGTCGACAATGCCGCCAAGCAGGACTTCATGCGACAGGTCGGGGCACACGAGGTGATCGACTACGGCCGGGAGGACTTCACCCGCACCCGGCGTCCGTACGATCTGATCCTGGACATGGTGGCGCACCGGTCGGTCTTCGCCTACCGGCGGGCGCTGGCGCCGGGTGGCCGGTACCGGTGTGCGGGCGCGTCGATGGGCACGCTGCTGCGGGTGGCCACCATGGGTCCCGTGCTCGGGCGACTCACCGGCCGATCGATCGGGGTGCTGGCGGTGCAGCAGGGCCCGGCCCACTTCGAGCCGCTGGCCGACCTGGTCGCCGCGGGGCGGGTCACCATCCACATCGACCGCGTCGTCCCCCTCGACGAGGTGCCCGCCGCCCTCGCCCGGGTCGGCGAGGGACGCGCTCGCGGCAAGGTCGTCGTCGAGGTCTCCTGACCTCGTCGCGGTCGGCCCGCCGGCCGACTGCGAGGCCGGCACCTGGATGTCGGCACCTGGATGTCGGCAACCGATCGCCACTGCGGCGACCGTCGCACCGTGTCGACCGGGCCGAACCCCGGGTGGCGCGACATCCTCGGCCGAGGGGTTGACTGGAGGTGCCCACGGTCGAGCGATGGGAGAGGCGCGATGAGCACACCGGGCACGGTCAGGTCGGGATCCGGTCGTGGGTCCTGCTCGGGGGCGGGCCGGGTCGCGCCGTGACGCCGCATCTGGGGCGCCGCCGCCGGTCGGGACCGGGCTCGGATCCCGCGCCGGGCAGCGCCGCCGGGGAGCACTCCGATCATTCGCCGGCGGCCGCGGCGACGCAGCCGGAGGAGCCGTCCCGCCCCCGGCGGATCCGGATCTCGCTGGATCAACGGGAGATTCAGGCGGCGACGATCCGGATCCTGGTGATCGTGTCGATCTGGTTGGTCGCCGCCTGGGTCGTCGGGGTCGTGCAGCACTTCCTGTTCCTGATCCTGCTGGCCTGGCTCGCGGCGATCGCGCTGGAGCCGGCCATCCGCTGGTTTCTGCGCCGCGGGGTCCGCCGGACGCGGGCGACCGCGGCGGTGGGCGTACCGGTCGTCCTGATCGTGGTCGGCCTGGTCGTGGTCTTCGAGCAGATGCTGTTCGACCAGGTGGCGCAGCTGGTGCAATCCGCGCCGGCCACCGTGGACAGCATCGTTGCCCAACTGAACTCGACCTTCGGCCTCCAGCTCGATCCCGCGCAGATCCTGGTCACGCTCAAGCTGGAGCCGGATCAGATCCAAGGGGTCGCCAACGACCTGGCCCTGGGCGCCCTGGGCTACCTCGGGTCGCTGGTGTCGATCGTCTTCGATGTGGTGACGGTGGCCGTGTTCACGTTCTACATCGCCGCGGCGGGCCCGCGACTGATCCAGGAGGTCGCGGTGTGGCTGCCGCCGGGCCGGCAGCTGATCCTCGGGGAGGTCTGGGACATCGCCGAGCAGAAGACCGGCGGGTACGTCGCCTCGAAGGTGGTGCTGGCCGCCCTCTCGGCGTTCTTCCACGGCGTGTTCTTCCTGGCGCTCGGACTGCCCGGCTGGTTGCCGTTGGCGTTGCTGGCGGGCATCACCGCCCAGTTCGTGCCGGTGATCGGCACCTACATCGGGGTGGCTGCACCGGTGATCGTCGCGCTGGCCGACCAGCCGATCGACGCCGTGTGGATCGTGCTGTTCGCGATCGTGTACCAGCAGATCGAGACGTATCTGCTGACCCCGCGCATCTCCCGCCGGACGATGGAGGTCAATCCCGCGATCGCGCTGGCCGCGGTGTTCGTCGGGGCGGCGATCTGGGGGCCGATCGGCGCGATCATCGGCGTGCCGATCGCCGCCGTTGTGGTCTCGGTCATCCAGACCTACGGGCGGCGCTACGAACTGGTCGAACATCTCGCCGACACGGACGAACGCACGGACCGCGGTGACGGGCGATCGGAGTGATCCGGCCGGCGGGCCGGCTCAGGCGGGTCGGGTCCGGTACGCGCGGCGGAACCGGACGAGCAGCACCGTGGTCCAGCCGGTGAGGATGCCGCCGGCGACCGCGACCACGGTGCCCAGGGAGATCAGCCCGTGCGCCGCGCTGAGCCCGTTGGACAGCAGCGAGACGCTGACGAACAGCAGGCAGCTCAGGAGCAGGAGCCGCCGGTTGTACTGACGCGCCGGATCGACCACTCGAGCAGGAGCCGGAAGCCGCGACGGATGGGCCTGACGGTCGGGGTCGGCTTGGCGCAGGCGCTGGACGAAGGCAGGGTCGGTGGCCCGGACGTGCGCCTCGATCTCGTCGAGACGGCTCTTCTCATCCTCCGACAACGGCATGGCTGATCCTCCGAACGTCACGAAACGGTCACACCACCAATGGTGCGGCCAGCCAGGCCCGCGACGCTCGTCCGATCCCGCATTCGTGACGGCAATCACGGCATCGGCTCAGCCGGCCGGATCGAGCCGCCCGATGACGAGCTCGAAGTGCGCGTCGTAGTCGGTCACCGCCCGGTGCAGGTGTCCGAACAGCTCGAGCGTGACCGCACCGAGCAGGCCGCCCCACGCGGTCACCGTGCGCAGCACCACCTCGTCGGACAGGTCGACCCCGACGGTCGTGCGGAAGTCGCTCAGCGTGTCGTGCGCCCCGGCGGGCAGTCCGGCACCGGCATCGACCCCGGCCGCGTCCACCGCCGCGGCGAGCGCGACCAGCACCCCGGTGACCCGGGAGGCCGGCGCGACGGTTTGCTGCGGTGCGGCGTATCCGGGTACGGGAGACCCGTAGAGGAGGGCGAATTCGTGCGGGGCGGCCGTGGCCCAGGCCCGGAAGGTGCGGGCCAGGGTTCGCCATCGGGCCGACCGGTCGTCCGGGTCGACGGCCGCGTCGGCGAGCTCCAGCTGGTCCGCGAGCTCGTGGTAGATCACGACCAGCAGCTCGGTGAGGAGCTCGTCCCGGCTGGGGAAGTAGCGGTACACCGCGGACGACGCCATGCCCAGGTCGCGGGCGATCTGCCGGACCGACAGCTGCGCCGGGCCCACCTCCGCCAGTTGCTGCCGGGCCCGCTCGACGATCGCGGTGGTGAGTTCGCGGCGGGCGATCGCGCGGGCGGTCTGCGGCGCTGACGTCATACCGGCGAGTCTGCCAGAGGAATGAGAGCGGTGGCAACAATCGAGAGCAGCGCTCTTGTATCGCCTGAGGCCCAGGTGCACACTGGTGCTCGATACGAGAGCAGTGCTCACAAACGAGAACGGAGATCTGAAATGTCCGAGATGATGGTGATCGTCGGCGCCGGCCCGATCGGCGCCCACGCGGCGCGGCTACTGGCGGATCGGGGCGAGCGGGTCGTCCTCATCACCCGCTCCGGCCGGGGACCCGACCTGGCCGGGGTGAGCCGGGTGGCGGTGGACGCCGCCGACGCGGACGCGCTCACGGCCGTCGCCGCCGGCGCGCGGTCGCTGTTCAACTGCGCAAACCCGACCGACTACACGACCTGGGACCGGGTCTGGCCGCCCCTGGCCGAGAGCCTGCTGCAGACCGCCGAGCGCACCGGCGCCACCCTGGTGACCGCATCCTGCCTGTACGGCTACGGTCCGACCGGCGCCCCCATGGTCGAGGGGCAGCCGGACCTGGCCACCGATCACAAGGGGCGGTTGCGCGCGGCGATGTGGGCGCAGGCGCGGAGCGGGCACGAGGCCGGTCGGATCACCGCGGTCGAGGTGCGGGCGTCGGATTACGTCGGCGCGGGCGTCGGCGGCAACGGTCACGTCACCCGCCAGTTGCCGACCGTGCTGCGCGGCCGGACCGCCTGGGTGATCGGCCGGCCGGACCTGCCGCACACCTGGACAGACGTCGCCGACATGGCCCGGGCCCTGATCGCGGTGGCCGACCGGCCGGACACCTGGGGGCGGGTCTGGCACGCGCCGAGCAACGAGCCGCGGACCCAGCGGCAGGCGATCACCGACGTGCTGGCCGCGGCCGGGCACGGCCCGGTGCCGGTGCGCGGGATCCCCGCGCCCGCGCTGCGGGCGGTCGGCCTGGTCAACCCGCTGATGCGGGAGGTCGCCGAACTGTCCTCCATGTTCAGCCGGCCGTACGTGATGAGCTCGGCGCGGTCCCAGGAGGTGCTGGGCCTGGCGCCGACGCCCTGGGACGAGGTCTGCCGGCGCACCGCGGCCGGTAATCCGGCCACCGTCCGGGCCTGAGACCCGGTCAGCTCGGCGGCCGGGCGCTGTCCCGCACCACCAGCACTGGTTCCACCAGTGGGAACTCCGCGGGCGACTGCTGCAGATGGGCCAGCAGCATGTCGATGCACTGCCGGCCCAGCCGGTTCAGGTCCTGCCGTACGGTGGTCAGCGCGGGGATGAGGTACCCGACCCCCGGGATGTCGTCGAAGCCGACGATCGACACGTCCTCGGGCACGCGGACTCCGGCCTCGTGCAGGGCGCGGACGAAGCCCATCGCCATCAGGTCGTTGGCCACGAACATCGCCGTCGGCGGCTGTCCGCGCCGCAGCAGTTGCCCGCCCAGCCGGTAGCCGCTGTCCGCGGTCCAGTCGCCGCGGAGCAGCGGTCCCGGGCGTAACCGGCGCTCGCGCAGCTCGTCCCGCCAGCCGTGCACCCGTTCGATGGCATCGAACCAGGGGTCGGGCCCGGCGATGTGCCCGATCCGGGTGTGCCCGAGGTCGGCCAGGTGGCCGGTCGCCAGCCGGGCCCCCCGTCGCTGATCGATGGCCGTGACGTGCACGCCGTCGGCCGACTTGGCGCCGGCGGCCACCATGACCACCGGGACGCCGGTGACGAACGGTTCCGCCATGTGCGCCATCGCCGCCTCCGGGGCGATGACCACGATGCCTTCGACCCCCTGGTCCGCGAAATGGCCGATCACCTCGCGGACGCCGCCGGGTTCGATGGTGTCCAGGCCGGCCACGCTGACGTAGAAACCGGCGTCCCGGGCGGCCCGCTCCACCCCGACCAGCGCCATCGCCGGCCCCCATTCCACCGAGACGCCGGTGATGACGCCGACGGTGTTCGAGTGCCGGGTGACCAGGGTGCGGGCCGCGACGTTGCGCCGGTACCCGAGGGTCAGGATGGCCTCCTCGACGCGCCGGCGCGTCTCCTGGGCCACGTTCGGATGGGCGTTGATGACCCGGCTGACCGTCTGGTGGCTGACCCCGGCCAGGCGGGCGACGTCGTACATGCCGGGTGGGCGTGCAGGGTCCGGCGACGACATCGAAGCCTCCTCGTCCGGCGGTGGACCACGCCATCGTGATCGTAGAGAACCCAGGTTCTCCGGGCTCGCATCGACGCTGGTCAGCGACCGCGCCGGGTCGGGCCGACACAGTGGTAGCCGGCAATTGCCGCGTACCGGCGTCGCCGCTGCCGCACGGCGCTCGCGCAGCGGCGTCGGCCGCAGTGGTGATGAGCGTGGCACCTGGCTGGATCCCGCCGGCCAGGCCCGGCTGCGGCTCAGTCGGCGTGCTGAACGATGTTGATCACGTTGCCGTCCGGATCCTGGACGAAGAACCTTCGCACCCCCCAGGTTTCGGTGGTCAGCGGGTGCACGATCCGGTAGCCCCGCTGCTGGGCCCGCCGGTAGGCCTCGTCGACGTCGGAGGTGTGGATGGAGATGACCGGGTCGGCCGGGGCGGTGGCGTCGTGGGTGACGAGCTGCACGATGGCGCCGGTGTCCGGCGAGGTGTAGCGGGCCACCCAGCCGAGGTTGAACTCCTCGGTGCGCAGGCCCAGGAAGTCGGTGTAGAAGGCCTTCGCCGCATCGATGTCGGCCACCGGCAGATCGGCCATGATCCGAATTGTCCGCACGCGCGCCTCCCGCTCGTCGGCGTCACCGGCCTGTCGGGGCGGGCCGGCCGCCCGGGTAGAAATGGTCCATGCAGCAGAAAGGTTTGGCAAGGACGGGCCGTTCGGTTTCCGCCGTCGGCCTCGGCACCTGGCAGCTCGGGGCGGACTGGGGTGACGTCACCGAGGCGGACGCGATGGCCGTGCTGGACGTGGCCATCGAGGCGGGCGTGACCTTCTTCGACACCGCCGATGTGTACGGCGACGGTCGCAGCGAGCGGCTGATCGGCCGGTTCTTGGCCGGTCGGCCGGAGGTGGCGGTGACGGTGGCGACCAAGATGGGCCGGCGGGTGCCCCAGGACCCGGCCGAATTCACCGCGGCGGCGTTCCGCGGCTGGGTCGACCGGTCCCGCGCCAACCTGGGCGTCGACCGGCTGGACCTGACCCAGCTGCACTGCCCGCCGGAGGCCGTCTTTCATGACGACCGGGTGTTCGACGCCCTCGACGCGCTCGTCGACGACGGGCTGATCGCCGCCTACGGGGTGAGCGTGGAGACCTGCGACCAGGCGCTTGCCGCGATCGCCCGGCCGAACGTGCAATCCGTTCAGATCATCCTGAACGCGTTCCGCCGCAAGCCCTTGGAGCACGTGCTGCCGGCCGCGGTCGAGGCCGATGTGGCGATCATCGCCCGGGTCCCGCTGGCGTCGGGGCTGCTGTCCGGCCGCTACACGGTCGACACTGTCTTTGCCGCCGACGACCATCGCACGTACAACCGCCACGGCGAGGCGTTCGACGTGGGGGAGACCTTCGCCGGCGTCGATTACCCGACCGGGGTGGCCGCCGCGCAGGAATTCGCCGCGCTGGTCGCCGATCTCGCGCCCGGGGTCACGCCGGCGCAGGCCGCCTTGCGGTGGGTGATCCAGCAACCCGGGGTCACGACGGTGATCCCCGGCGGGCGCACCGTCGAGCAGGTCCGGGCCAACGCCGCGGCCGCCGCCGTCCCGCCGCTGAACGACGATCTGCTGCGGGACATCGGCACCCTCTACGACCGCCGGATCCGCCCGCTGGTGCACGACCGCTGGTAGACCGGCGCCGGCCGCTGCCGCCCGCCGGTTCGCTGACACCGCTTCGCTGATCAAACCCGCGCTGAATGGGGCAGTCGGGCGTGGGTGCGCGGAGATGATCAGCGAACCCCGCGAAGCCCGGTGGGACGGTGGACAGCACGATGGCCCGCCCCTTCGAAGGGGGGCGGGCCATCGAGATCGCTGACGGTGAGTCGCAGGCGATGCCGTCGTAGGGGACTTCCTTGGTCACCGAGACGGTCTCGCCGTCGACCACCACGGACGCCTGCACCGTCACCCCACCCGCGGGCACGGTGGCCTGCCGGGTCGTGAAGGCGTGGAAGGCCTTCTTGTCCGGGGCGACTGCGGGGAAGGACTTGGTGGTGGTGCCCGACCTGACGGTCACCCCGACCGGGACGTCCTCGTTGTTCGCCATCGACGCCTCGATTGTGTGAGCGTTAACACACAGCCGACCCGATGAAGCCACCCCCTGATCTTTGGGGGTGTCAACGACGTGGGGAAACCTGTGCGTCGGATGGGTGCGACCGGATCCCGCCGGCCAGACGTTTCGGCGCTTCCGGGCCAAACGGGTCGGGGGCGCAACACGAAACGCCGGTCAGGAAGGGCTGACCGGCGTTCTCGGGTGGCTGGGCGGGACGGGTGGCCACGGTGGGTGGCGGAGTCGCTCTCAGGTGCTGGCCACCGCCGACTGCTCCACGGGCAGCGCAGCGACGTAGCGCTTCATGAACGCGTCGAAGCCGGCGACGTCGGCCGGATCCGGCTTCACCTCGTCCAGTTCGGTGCCGGCGAACACCGTGCCGGCCAGGTAATCGGGCAGGCTCTGTCCCGGCTCCCGGCGCGCGAAATAGGCGGCCAGGACGGCCATTCCCCAGGGACCGCCCTCGGACGCGGTGGCCGCGACGGACACCGGGGTGTCGATGGCCGCGGCCAGGAACCGCTGGGCGACCCCCTTGGTGGTGAACAGGCCGCCATGCGCGAACATGCTGTCCAGCCGGACTCCCTCGTCCCGCAGCAGCACGTCCAGGCCCAGCCGCAGGGTGGCCAGGGCGGCGTACAGCTGGGTGCGCATGAAGGTCGCCAGGTCGAAGCCGCTCTCGGGGGTGCGCAGGAACAACGGGCGGCCCTGCACGAGTCCGGTGATCGGCTCACCGGCCAGGTAGTTGAAGGCCATCATCCCGCCGCCATCGGGGGCGCCGTCCAGGGCGGCCCGAAACAGCGTGGTGAACACGGCGTTGGTGTCCAGCGGCACCCCGGCCGCCGTGGCGAACTCGGCGAACAGGCCGGCCCACGCGTCGAGTTCGCTGGCGCCGTTGTTGCAGTGCGCCATGGCGACCAGATCGCCCGCCGGGGTGGTGACGAGGTCGAGCTCGTGGTGCACGCGGCTCAGCTCCCGTTCCAGCACCACCATGGCGAAGATGCTGGTACCGGCGCTGACGGTGCCCGTTCGCGGCGCCACCGAGTTGGTGGCCACCATGCCGGTGCCGGCGTCACCCTCCGGCGGGCAGGCCGGTGGGCCGGGCCGCAGCGTGCCGGACGGATCGAGCAGCCGGGCACCGGTGTCGGTCAGCGAGCCGGCCGGCTCGCCCGCCGTGCGGATGGCCGGCAGCAGGTCGGCCAGCCCGACCGTGAGCGCGGTTCCGGCGACCAGGTCGTCGAAGGCGGCGACCATCGCCGGGTGGTAGCCCCCGGTGGCGATGTCGATGGGGAACATCCCGCTCGCGTCACCGACGCCGAGCACCTGCTCACCGGTCAGCTGCCAGTGCACGTAGCCGGCCAGGGTATTCAGGTGGGCGAGCCGGCCGACGTGCTCCTCCTCGTCCAACACGGCCTGGTAGAGGTGCGCGATGCTCCAGCGGTGCGGGATGTTATGTCCCAACAGGGGACTGAGCACCTTCACCGCCGGGCCGGTGTTCGTGTTGCGCCAGGTCCGGAACGGGGTCAGCAGCTCGCCGGCGGCGTCGAACGCCAGGTAGCCGTGCATCATGGCGGACACCCCGAGGGCGCCGACGGTGGTCAGCTCGACCCCGTACCGCCGCCGGACGTCGGCGGCCAGCACGGCATGGCAGTCCCGTAGTCCGGTCCACACCGATTCCAGGGAGTACGTCCAGAGCTGGTCGACGAATTGGTTCTCCCAACCGTGACTGCCGGAGGCGAGCGGGCGGTGGTCCTCGTCGATGAGCACGGCCTTGATCCGGGTCGAACCGAGTTCGATGCCCAGGGTGGTACGGCCCTCCGTGATCGCCTGCGCCGTTGCCGCGGTCGTGGTCATCTGCGTCCTTCGCGGGTGGTTGGGGTGGTGGTGACGGGGCTGATCGTCAGCCGGAAGCTGTGCGAGGCATCGGGTTCCAGCACGATCAGGTCGATGCCGGAGCGGAAGGCGTCCGGCGGGCAGGTCATCGGCTCGACCGCGAGCGCCTGTCGGGTCAGTCGGGGGAAGCGGTCGCCCGGGATGCACAGCTGCAGCCACGGGCAGCTGTGGTCCCACGTCATGGACGCGCCGACACCGTCCGCGTCGACCAGCGTCAGCCGGGCCAGACCATTCTTGTCGAAGGCAATGTCGGTGAAGGCGTGGTCGACCTCGACCCCGGCCAGCTTGGTCGGCTCGCGGAAATCCAGCCGAGCCTCCGTGCCGAGAATGCCGGGCAGCAGCCGTTCCGGGTCGACTGCGAGCGAGCGTGAGGCCGGAGAGGTCAGGATCCAGTCGTCGACGCCCGTCCGGCCGGAGCCGGCGACCAGGTACGGGTGGAACGAGCCGCCGTAGGGGGCCGCGTCGTCGCCGACGTTGGTGGCGGTCAGCCGGAACGACAGGCCGGTGTCGGTGAGGGTGTAGTCGACCGCCAGGTCCAGCGCGAAGGGGTACCCGGGCGTCGGACGCAGCCGGTGGACCAGCCGGACGGCATCACCGGCGTGGTCGACCGGCGTCCATGGCACGTCCTGCACCAGGCCGTGCAGCGCGTTGCCCCGGTCCGGCTCGGTCAGTACCAGCTGATATTCCCTACCCTGGAAGGAGTATCGGCCGTCGTTGATGCGGTTGGGCCACGGCGCCAGCACCACGCCCTGGTAGCCGACCGGGGACTCGCCGGCGGCGTGGCCGGCGATCAGTGGTCGGCCGGCGTGCTGCAGGTCGATCAGCGCGGCGCCGGTCCGGACGACGACCGCGCGCAGGTCGCCGTGCCGCAGGGTGATGCCGCGGGAGTCAGGGTGCACCGAGGTCACGGGTCGGCCTCTACAAGCCCTGGGCCAGGCGGTAGTACGCCTGGTTCCAGCGGACCTCGTCGGCGAACCGGCGGCTCGTGGTCTGCTCGTCGATGATCAGCAACTCGGTGCCGACCATGGTCGCGAAGTCGACCAGGTCGTCGGTGGTCACCGCGGTGGACAGCACCGTGTGGTGCGGGCCACCGGCCTGCAGCCACGACTCGGCGGAGGTGGCGAAGTCCGGCTTGGGCTGCCAGACCGCTCGGGCTACCGGCAGTTTCGGCAGCGGCCGGGACGGCGGGACGACGGTGACCTCGTTGCAGATCAGCCGGAAGCGATCGCCCATATCGGTCAGGCCGAGGACGGTCGCGGCGCCGGAAGCGGCGTCGAAGACGAGCCGGACCGGATCCTCGCGACCGCCGATGCCCAGCGGGTGAACCTCGCAGGAGGGCGTGTCGGCGGCGATCGACGGGCACACCTCGAGCATGTGCGCGCCCAGGATGCGGCCGCCGCCGTCGCTGAAGTCGTAGGTGTAGTCCTCCATGAAGGAGGTGCCGCCCGCGCGTCCGGCGCCGATCGCCTTCACCCCGTGCACCAGCACCGAGGTCTTCCAGTCGCCCTCGCCGCCGAAGCCGTAGCCGTCGGCCATCAATCGCTGGCAGGCGATACCGGGCAGTTGCCGCAGGCCGCCGAGGTCCTCGAAGTTGGTGGTGAATGCGCCGAACCCGCCGTCGGTCAGGAACTGCCGCAGGCCCAGCTCGATCCGCGCGGCATCGCGCAGCGATCCCCGCTGCTCGCCTCCGGCCCGCAGCCGCGGCGCCATCCGGTAGGTGTCGTCGTACTCGGCCACGAGTGTGTCGACGGCGGTGTCGGTGACCGCGTCCACCACCTCGACCAGGTCGTTGACCCCGTAGGTGTTCACCGAGACGCCGAACCGCAGTTCGGCCTCGACCTTGTCGCCCTCGGTGACCGCGACGTCCCGCATGTTGTCGCCGAACCGGGCCAGCCGCAGACTGCGGATCGCTTGGGCGCCGACGGCGGAACGCTGCCAGCCGGCCACCCGGGCGCGTACCCGGGGGTCGCTGACGTGCCCGGCGACGGTCTTGCGGGCCACGCCGAGCCGGGTCTGGATGTAGGCGAATTCCCGGTCGCCATGCGCGGCCTGGTTGAGATTCATGAAATCCATGTCGATCTCGGCCCAGGGGAGTTCGGCGTTGGCCTGCGTGTGCAGGTGCAGCAGGGGCTTGCGCAGCGCGTCGAGCCCGCGGATCCACATCTTGGCGGGGGAGAAGGTATGCATCCAGGCGATCACCCCGATGCAGCGGTCGTCGCTGGTGGCCTCCAGCATCACCCGGCGGATCGCATCGGCGTCGGTGAGCACCGGCTTCCAGACGATCGGCACCGTCATCTCGGCGGCGGCGTCCAGGGTCTTGGCGATCAGCTGGGACTGCGCGGCCACCTCGGCCAGAGTCTCCGGGCCGTAGAGCCTCTGGCTGCCGGTCAGGAACCAGCACTCCTTGGTGGGGTCGGGTGCAGCGGGCATCGCGAAGTCTCCTCGGACGGGTGGCGGTGGATGGATTCGGTGGTCGTTGGCCGGAGCCGGTCGGGGGGTCAGCCCTGGCCGTAGACGTTCTGGTACCGGGCGAACAGGGCGTCGATGTCGGACTCGGCGATCGGTTGCGGCGTGCCGAGCTGGCGGGCCAGGAACACGGTGCGGGCCACGTCCTCCAGCATCACTGCGGCCTTGACCGCGTCCCGGGCGTCCCGGCCGACGGTGAACGGACCGTGATTGCGCATCAGCACAGCCCGGGATCGGCTGTGTCGCAGGGTCTCCACGATGCCGCGGCCGATCGAGTCGTCGCCGATCAGGGCGAACGGGCCGACCGGGATCTGCCCGCCGAATTCGTCCGCCATCATCGTCAGCACGCAGGGGATCGGCTCGCCGGTGGCCGCCCAGGCGGTCGCGTACCGGGAATGGGTGTGCACGACGCCGCCGACGCGGTCCAGGTGCCGGTACACATAGGCATGGGCGGCGGTGTCCGACGAGGGGTTCCGGTTGCCGTCGACCAGCCGACCGTCGAAGTCGGTGACCACCATGGCCTCCGGGGTCAGCTCGTCGTAGGTGACCCCGGAGGGCTTGATGACCAGCAGGTCCCGCCCGGGAACCCGGGCCGAGACGTTGCCGGCGGTCCAGATCACCAGCTCGTTGCGGGGGAGTTCGGCGTGCAGTTCGCTGACCGACCGGCGCAGATCCTGCACGGTGGAACGGATGTCCGCGGTGATGCTCATGGGAGTCCTATCGAAGACGTCGGGCAACGATCACTCGTTGCAGGACGATGAAGAAGCACAGCAACGCGCCGACCATGATCCGGGTCCACCCGGTGTTCAGATCGCCGTCGAATTCCTTGTATGCGTAGATGACACCGATGGTCAGCACGCCGAGCAGCGAGCCGAGGACGTAGCCGTAGCCGCCGGAGAGCAGGGTGCCGCCGATGACGACCGCGGCGATCGCGTTCAGTTCGTACCCGATACCGGCGACCGGGTCGCCGGAGGCGGTATAGAAAGTGAACAGCAGGCCGGACAGGGCCGCGCAGAAGCCGCTGATCGCGTACACCGACACCTTCGTCCGGCTAACCGCCAGACCCATGAGGCGGGAGGAGGATTCGCTACCGCCGATCGCGTACACGGTGCGGCCGAACCGGCTGTAGTGCAGGATCAGGAACGCGACGACCACCAGGCCCAGAGCGATCAGCACCGACGGGGTGATGGTGACGTCGGTGACCCGGACCCGGCCGCGGGCGTTGGTGGTGGAGGACTCCCAGAGGTTGATCTTGGCCAGGGTGATCCACTGGAAGAAGCCGTTGTCGATGGCGATGGACCGGTCGGTGATCACCAGGCACATGCCGCGGGCGAAGAACATCGCGGCCAGCGTGGCGATGAACGGCTGGATGTTGAACTTGTTGATCATCCCGCCGACCAGCAGCCCTAGCACGATGCCGACGGCCAGCACGGTCGGGATGACCAACCACGCCGGCCAGCCCTCCCGCAACAGGGTGGCGGCAACAACGGTGCCCAGCGCCATCACCGCGCCGACCGACAGATCGATGCCGCCGGTCAGGATGACGAACGTCATGCCGACCGCGAGCGGGATCAGGAACGCGTTCTTGACCAGCAGATCCATCAGCGCCTGCCCGGACACGAAGTTCGGGTAGAGCAGGGCGCCGACCACCAGCAGCGCCACGAACAGCACCGCGGCTGCGCCGACCTGCGAGTACTGCTCGAGCCGGCGCAGCGGCCGGCGCCGCGGTTCGGCGGCGGTGGCACGGAGCGAGGTTCCGGTGCTCATCGAAGGTCTCCTCGGTTCGGCACGGTCGCGGGGGTGGAGATCCCGGTGCCGGGGGTGCCGCTGTCCGGGGTGCCGCGGTCGGCCGCCGGCGGCGGGTTCGGCGCGACGGGCGCGGCCTGCGGCGTCGCCCTGCCACCCTTCCGCCGGAAGGGCCCGAACAGGATCCGCCGGGCGTCCGGCGATTGCAGGACGCACACCACGACGACCACGCAGGCCTTGAACACGTCGGTGGTGCGCGGCGAGATGGCGATCACCACGAAGGCGTCCATCGCCTCGATGATGAACGCCCCGATCAACGTGCCGGCCAGCGAGAAGCGGCCGCCGGCCAGCGATGTGCCGCCGATGACGACGGCCAGGATGGCGTCCAGCTCGATGAACAGGCCGATCGAGTTGGGATCGGCGGAGGTCGAGTTCGAGGTCAGCATCAAGCCGGCCAGGCCGGCGCAGAACGCGCTGAAGATGTAGACGGTCCAGGTGATCGACCGGGACCGCACGCCGGCCAGCCGGCTGGCCTCCGGGTTGACCCCGACCGATTCGATCAGGGTGCCCAGCGCGGTCTTTCGGGTCAGCACGGCGGTCAACGCGAAGATGCCGCCGGCGAGCAGGATCGAGAACGGCACGGCCAGCAGGTAGCCGCCGCCGATCAGCTTGTACGCGGGGGAGTTGTCCGGGTAGAGGATCTTCTCCGAGGTGATGACCTGGGCGAAACCGCGGCCGGCGGTCATCAGCACCAGGGTGGCGACGATCGGCTGGATGCCGAGAACCGAAACCAGGAAACCGTTCCAGATGCCGGCCACCAGGGCCATCAGCAGCGCGACGCCGACCGCGGTCAGCACCACCTGCACCGACAGCCGGTCGCCGGATTCGATGATGTACATCGAGGCCCACGCGCCGGAGATGGCGGCGACCGCACCGACCGACAGGTCGATGCCCCGGGTGGCGATGACCAGCGTCATGCCCAGCGCGACCAGCACGATCGGCGCGGCCCGGCGCAGGATGTCGACCAGCGGGCCGAACAGGTTGCCGTCCATCAGGGTGATGGCGAAGAAGGTGGGGTTGACCAGCAGGTTGGCCAGCAGCAGCGCGGCCAGGATGGCCGCGGGCCAGAACAGACGATGGCTCATGGCGTTCTTCATGCCGGCCGTGCCTCCACCCCGCCCGGGCTCGTCTCGGCGGCGATGATCTGCATGACGTCCTTCACCGTGATGTCCTCGTTCACCAGTTCGGCGACCTTGTGCCGGTCGCGCAGCACGGCGATGCGGTGCGAGAGCCGCAGCACCTCTTCCAGCTCGGCCGAGATGTAGACGACGGCCAGGCCGTCGTCGGACAGCGTTGCGACCAGCCGCTGGATCTGGGCCTTGGCGCCGACGTCGATGCCGCGGGTGGGTTCGTCCAGGATGAGCAGCTCGGGTTCGACGATGAGCCAGCGGGCCAGCAGCACCTTCTGCTGGTTGCCGCCGGACAGGTTGCGGACCAGCGCCTCCGGGTTGGCCGGGCGGATGTCCAGGGCCCTGATGTACTTGTCGGTGAGCTCGTCCTGCTGCTTGCGCGGGATCTGCCGGAGCCAGCCGCGGGACGCCTGCATGGCCAGCACGATGTTGGCGCGGATCGTCAGGTCGCCGATCAGGCCCTCGGCCTTGCGGTTCTCGGAGGCGAACGCGATCTTGTGGTCGAGCGCGGCGCGGGGGCCGCGCAGCTTGACCACGGTGCCGCCGATCGACGTGCTGCCGCTGTCGGCGCGGTCCGCGGCGTAGAGCAGGCGGGCCAGTTCGGTGCGGCCGGAGCCGAGCAGCCCGGCCAGGCCGACGACCTCGCCGGGGTGGATCGTCAGGTCGAACGGGTGGATCGAGCCCTTGCGGCCGAGTTGGTCGGCCCGCAGGAACGGGGCGGTCCCGGCCGGCCGTCCGGCCTCCCGCTTCGTGCCCTCCTCGAGTGCGTCCAGGGCGGACAGTTCCTTGCCGATCATCTTCGAGATCAGTTGCAGTCGTGGCAGTTGCGCGACCGGGTACTCGCCGACCAGCTCCCCGTTGCGCAGCACGGTGATCCGGTCGGAGATCTCGTACACCTGGTCGAGGAAGTGCGACACGAACAGCACCGCGACGCCGTGCTCGCGCACCCGGCGGATCAGCGTGAAGAGTTCGGCGACCTCCTTGACGTCCAGGGAGGAGGTGGGCTCGTCCAGCACGAGGACCTGGGCGTCGATGTCGATGGCCCGGGCGATGGCGACGAGCTGTTGGACGGCGATCGAATGGGTGCCCAGCATCGAGCCGGGATCGATGTCCAGATTGAGTGATTCGAGCACGGAGCGGGCGTGTTTGCGCATCCTGCGGAAGTCGACGGTGCCGAAGCGCCGTGGCTCGCGGCCCAGCATGATGTTCTCCGCGACGGACAAGTTGGTGACCAGGTTGACCTCCTGGTACACGGTGGCGATGCCGGCCGCCTGGGCCTGCGCGGGCCCGCTGAAGCCGACCTCAATGCCGCCGACCGTGATGGTGCCCGAGTCGATGGCGTACACGCCGGTCAGCGCCTTGATCAGGGTCGACTTGCCGGCGCCGTTCTCGCCCATCAGCGAGTGCACCTCGCCGGGGAACAGCCGCAGCGAGACGCTCTGCAGCGCCTTGACGCCGGGAAAGGTGATGCTGATGTCGCGCATCTCGACAACCGGTGTCCCGGTGCTCGAATCGGGTGGCATCAGAGGATCCGTCCTGGATGGAATGGAAAGGGTGTGGTGGCAGGGACTGCCGGATGCGGCGGTGCGGGTGGGTGCCCCGAGAAGTTGGGGCTCCTGGTTGAACGTGCCTTCGATGGTGACGATGCGGGCCGGGATCTCCTGGTCGGACAGGACCGCGCTGGTCGCCTGGAACAACTGGTCACCCAGCAGCGGCGAGCACTCGACGATGAAATTGATCTTGCCGGCGGCCAGGGCCTCCATGCCGGCCTTCACCGCGTCGATCGAGACGATCTTGATGTCCTTGCCCGGAACCTTGCCGGCCGCTTCGATCGCCTCGATGGCGCCCAACGCCATGTCGTCGTTGTGTGCGTACAGCAGGTCGATGTCCGGGTAGGTGGCCAGGAATCCTTCCATGACCTTCTTGCCCCCGTCACGGGTGAAGTCGCCGGTCTGGGAGGCCAGCACGGTGAACGACGGGTCGTCGCCCAGGACGTTGTTCCAGCCGGTGGCGCGGTCGTTGGCCGGGGCGGAACCGGTGGTGCCCTCGAGCACGACCATGTTCACTTTGTCCTGGCCGGCGAACTCGGTCTTGGCCCAGTCGGCGGCCTTTTCGCCCTCGGCGATGAAGTCGGAACCGATGAACGTCTTGTACAGGCTCGGATCCGAATCGACGGCGCGGTCGGTCAGGATGACCGGGATGCCGGCGGTCTTGGCCTCGTTGAGCACGGCGTCCCAACCGGTCTCGACGACGGGGGAGAACGCGATCACGTCGACGCCCTGGGTGATGAACGTCTTGATCGAGGCGATCTGCTTGGCCTGATCGCCCTCGGCTGAGGTGAACTGCAGATCCACCTTGTTCTCCGCGGCGGCTCGCTTGATGTCGTCGGTATTGGCGCTACGCCAACCACTTTCCGAGCCGACCTGGGCGAAGCCGACGACCGCGCCGTCCAGCACGGCCGGATCGATCGGGGGAAGCTCGGCCGGCGCGTCCGACCCGGCCGCGGCCGATGACGTGGCCGAGGTCGCGGCCGAACTCTCCGCCGCCGCGCTGGCTGCCGCCGACGTCGTCCCCGACGAGGACGAGCCACTACTGCCGCACGCTGCGAGGGTGGCCGCGACCCCCAAAGCAGCGATCGCGGCCAGTGACTTCTTGAGCATGTGCGAACTCCTCCGACGCTGCAGGACCTCGAAACAGCAAGTGCCGGAAACGATCGTCGGGTGCGTGCTGGACCCGGGACGATCGCCGGCCCGCCGGACGGAGCGACCACAGCACCGGCAAGGGTGCGCGATGGCGCGCCTGCCGTCGTTGGCCGACCTGCTCGGTGTGGCTGTCGCGAGGGCGGATCGACTGACCCGCGGGCCTAGTGTGAGCGTTCACAACGTGGGTCGTCAAGAGCTGGACCGAGATTGTTCGAGAGATTGACACAATCCTCGAAGCGCACTCGATCGTCACGAATACCGTTGCCGAATCGATATATCCCCGTGACCCGGCGACGATGGTGACGTGGATCCGGTCGGCCGGTCGCGATGTCGCGGGCGTGATCCCGCCGGCCGACGGTCACGACGTGTTAACGTTCACCAAGGGCTTTCGGGACGGCTCTGGGCGGTGGGGAGAACTGACATGACCGACCTCGACGCCGACCGGCCGCCGGCCGATCTGCGGTCGGATCCGCCGGCCGACCGGCCGGATCCACCGGCCCGGCCACCGGCCCTGCACGACGTGGGCCGGGTGGCCGGCGTGTCCCATCAGACGGTCTCCCGAGTGCTCAACGGGCATCCGAACGTCCGTCCGGAAACCCGTGACCGGGTGCTGGCGGCGATCACCGACCTCGGTTACCGCCGCAACACCGCGGCGCGCGCACTGGTCACCCGCAGGTCCGCGATCATCGGTGTCATCACCACTGGCTCGCCGCACTTCGGACCGACCAGCACCTTCCTGTCGGTGGAGTCGGCCGCCCGTGACGCCGGGTACTTCGTCAGCGTCGCCAGCGTCCGGACCCAGGACCGGCCGAGCCTGGTGGCGATGCTCGACCACCTGGTCGGCCAGGCGGTCGAGGGAATCGTGGTGATCGCGCCGCAGGATTTCGCCGCCGAGGCGGTGGCCGAGGCGGCCGGTCATCTGCCGACGGTGGTCATTGCCAACGCGCCCGGGCGCACTGGCGTCGTGCAGGTCTCGGTCGACCAGTTCGCCGGCGCCGAGTTGGCCGTCGGGCACCTGATCGACGGGGGCCGCCGGCGCGTCGCGCACATCAGCGGGCCGATGGACTGGTTCGACGCCGCGGCCCGGGCGGCCGGCTGGCGGGCCCGCTTGGATCGGGCAGGGCTGGTGCGAGGGACCCTGGTGCCGGGGGACTGGTCGGCCGCCTCCGGCTATCGCGGTGCCATCTCGCTGCTCGGAGCGGGGCTGCCCGACGCGGTGTTCGCGGCCAACGACGAGATGGCGCTGGGTGTGCTGCGCGCGTTCCGGGAGTACGGCGTCCGGGTGCCGGACGATGTCGCGGTCGTCGGCTTCGACGACGTGGCCGGGTCGGCGTTCTTCGATCCGCCGCTGACCACGGTCCGGCAGGAGTTCGAAGCGCTCGGCGGCCTGGCCGTACGGAGCCTGCGGGATCGGCTGGCGTCCGGCCGGCCGGCCCCGCCGGACTCTCCGACGATGTCGGGGAGTCTGAAGATCCGGCCGAGCCTGATCGTCCGGCAGAGTTCCGGACCGTCCGGCCGGCGGCTTCGAGGGTCCGAGATGATTGGGCATCGGCTGTGACATGGCCTTGGCGGCGCCTCCGTGGCTGGACCGTCGACGTCTGACCGGGGCAAGCACCCGAACCGGCACCAGCCGACCGCATGAGGAGCACACCCGATATGACGCCGCCCGACCTGATGCCCGCCACGGTCCGGCGGATCGCCATGGTCGCGCACGACAACAAGAAGGTCGACCTGCTCGCCTGGGCCGAGTTCAACCGCGGCACGCTCGCCCGGCACGAGCTGTGCGCCACCGGCACGACGGGCACTCTGCTCGAGTACGAACTGGGGCTCCCGGTGCGTCGATTCCTGTCCGGCCCGCTCGGCGGCGACCAGCAGATCGGCGCCAAGATCGCGGAGGGTGAGATCGACCTGATGATCTTCTTCTGGGACCCGCTGGAGCCCCAGCCACGTGGCCACGGCCGACATGCTCATCTCCTCGCCGCTGCTGTCCGGCGACTACGAACCAGTCCGGCCCGATGTCGAGCGACCCTCGACGGGCGTGTCGCCGCTGGTCGCGGCGTTGACCTAGCCTGGACGAATCATGCCGGTGCCGTCTGCGATCATCCGGGCGGTGGCCGCGGCCGCCGCCCGGGACGCGGGCGACGTCGACCCGGCGCTGCTGGGTGACTTCCCCGACGCGCTGATGGCGGCCGCCGTATCCGGTGAACGGTTGCCGTCGGCGGCGTTGCGCCGGTGCGACCGGAGCGGCCGGCGGGCCGCGGAGGCCGGGGTGGCCCTGCGCTCGCTGCTCGACCTGCACCTCTCGGCGGCCTGGCGGCTCTGGCCCCACCTCCCGGCCGTCATGGCGGCCACGGTCGAGCCGGCCGGTGTGGTTCGGGTGGGGGAGATGATGCTGCGGGCCGTGGACGACGCCGTCGGGGCCCTGACCGAGGGCTACCAGCTGGCTCGTCGGGAGGTGGTCGCCGCGCAGTCCGCGGCCCGTCGGGCGTTCGTCGACGACCTGCTGCTGGGCGGGGCCCAGGCCGCGGCCGGACTCGCCGAGCGAGCCGCCTCCTTCGGGTTGAACCTGGCCGGACCGCACGCCGTCGCCGTGGTCCGGGCCGAGCGACCGTTCGTCGAGGCTTCTCCGTTGACGTCGATGCTGGAACGGTCCGTGCTGGGCAGTAAGGCCGATGCGGATGCGCTGGTGGCCACGAAGGACGGCGCGCTGGTCGTCGTGTTCGCCGCGCCCGACCGGGCGGCCATCGACGAGGTGGTGGACGCCCTGAGCGGTGTCCTCCCGGTTCCCGTTCGTGCCCCCGGCGGGCCCGAGGCCCCGACCGGGGTCCGGTTGCGGCGGGTCGTCGACGTCGGCCCCTGGCGGATGGGCGTCGGACAGGCGCACCAGGGGCCGGTCGGGGTCACCCAGTCGTACGCCCAGGCCGTGGAAGCGCTCGACCTCGCGCGCCGGCTCGGCGCCGGGGACGCCGTCGTCGATGCCGCCGACCTGCTGCTGTACCGGGTGCTGATCCGCGACGAATCCGCCATGCGCGATCTGGTGGCGGCCGTCCTCGCCCCGCTGACCGCCGCCCGAGGGGGCGCCGGCCCGCTGCTGGAGACGCTCGAGGCCTACTTCGCCGCCGGCGGGAACGCGACCGAGGCCGCCCGCTCGCTGCACCTGTCGGTGCGGGCGCTGACCTACCGGCTGGCCCGCATCGCGACGCTGTCCGGTCGCGATCCCGCCGATCCCCGGCACCGGCTGGAGCTGCACACCGCGCTGACCGGCGCCCGGCTGCTCGGGTTGAACGAGGCCGGACCCCCTGAAACTGCCGGAAGCCGGCAGTAAATCGGGCGGTAATTTGGCCGAGAACTGCCGTAGATCGGCAGCCCGATCGCCGGCATCCTGGGTGGGTCGGCACCCACCCCCGACGCCGTGACGTTCCGATCGGAGTCAAGAAACTCATGACCGTTCCCCTGTGGGCCTGGGCCGCCTTCGGTGCCGTGGTCCTGATCATGCTGGCCATCGACCTGCTCGCCCATCGTGGTGCACACATCATCAAATTCAAGGAAGCCGCGATCTGGAGCGCGATCTGGGTCGCCCTCTCGCTGGTCTTCGCCGTCGTCGTCTGGTTCACCCTGGGCAGCGGCGCCGCCATCGACTTCACCACCGCCTGGTTGCTGGAGAAATCCCTGTCGGTGGACAACCTGTTCGTCTTCGCCCTGATCTTCGGGTACTTCCAGGTACCCCGGGAGTACCAGCACCGCGTGCTGTTCTACGGCGTCCTGGGCGCCCTGATCTTCCGCGGCATCTTCCTGGCGCTGGGTGTGGCGATCGTGTCCACCTTCACCGCCGTGCTGTTCGTCTTCGGTGCCATCCTGATCTGGAGCGCCATCAAGCTGCTGCGCGACGACGACGAGTCGGTCGACCCCGGTAAGAGCTTCGCCGTGCGGCTGCTGCGCAAGCTGGTTCCGGTCTCCGACGAGTACCGCGGGACCAAGTTCTTCTACCGCGAGGCCGGCAAGCTGATCGCCACCCCGCTGCTGGCCGTCGTCGTCGCCATCGAGGCGGCCGATCTGGTCTTCGCCGTGGACAGTGTGCCCGCCGTGCTGGCCGTCAGCGACAACACCTTCATCATCTACTCCAGCAACGCCTTCGCCATCCTGGGTCTGCGCGCCCTGTACTTCCTGCTCGCCGGCATGCTGAGGAAGTTCCACTACCTGGGCAAGGGCTTGGCGTTCATCCTCGCCTTCATCGGCGTGAAGCTGTTCCTGCAGGCCGGGCACAAGGTCATCAACCCGGCCATCCCCGAGATCCCGTCACTGGTGTCGCTGGGCGTCATCGTGGTCGCGCTGACCGTGTCCATCACGCTGTCGTTGCTCAAGCCGCTGCCGGACGACGAGGTGGAGCCGGCCGCGACCGAGCCGGTCGCGAACCATGGGACCCCGGTCGAGGTGGCCTCGGCCGCGCCGGTCGCCAACGATGCGCCGCGATCCGCGGAGGTATCGGGTGCGCCGGCCCGATCGATGCCGCCCACGGGGACGTGACCTGCGGCACAGCGAGATCCGCGTCGGGGCCTTCGCGAGTGGGAACACTCGATGCGAGGTCCCGACGATGGTGACGGGGTTGGCACCAGACACCGACACGAGACGGGAGACCAAGATGGCCAAGAACCCCTTCATGAGCGCGTATCTGAGCGCGGCGAACCGGGTGGCGAACACCGCTCGGGGGCAGGCGACGAACGAGGTCAAGCGGTCGGCCAAACGCGAGCAGACGAACATGATGAACGCCTGGACGGACATGATGACCGGTGGCGCGACCCGTCGGCGGCGTAAGCGTCGCTGACGGGCGCCGTCGCCGACGGTGGGCGGTATCCGTACCGTCGAGCCATGCCCGTCATCCACACCAGCGTGACCACCGCGATGGCTCCGGCCGAAGTCCTCCGGATCCTCACCGACTTCGGCCCGGGCCGGGCGGCGGCCTTTCCCAACGTCGACCAGTCCACGCTGATCGTGCATGAGGTCGGGGAGACCTGGGCCGACGTCACGGAAGGCAACAAACTGGGCTGGGAGCGCGAGCGCTACGACTGGGACGCCCAGGCCGGCACCATCACCGCGGTGACGACCGAGTCCAATCTCTGGGCCGCCGGGTCGCGGTGGGATTACCGGATCACCCCCGAAGGCAACGGCAGCAAGGTCCAGGTGCGGCTGGAGCGGCACGCCAAGGGTCTGCTGGGCCACCTGGTCGGCGCCCTGATCCCGCTGCTCGGGGCGCGGACGGTGCGTTCCGGATTGGTCAGCGCCCTCACCGCCCACTGAGCCCCCATCGGGTCCGCTTACCAGCCGTAGTGCTCCAGCAGAGCCCGCAGTCGGGGCAGCGCTCGCTCGCCGAAGTGCCGCACGTTGACCAGGTGCTTGTGCAGGAGCAGTGCGGGCCGACGTTCCTCGAAATCGGGTTCGATCGGATACTCGTCGCGGTAGGCGGCCATGAATTCCGCCGGGAGGTCGCCGGACAGGCTCAGGTAGGCCAGGTCCAGTTCGCGATCGGCATAGCCGACCGCCGGGTCGACCAGCCAGCGGCCGTCGATCATGTTCCCCGGCCACAGGTCCCCATGGGTGAGCGAGGCGGGCGGATCCGGGCGCAGCAGCGCCGGCAGTGGGCCCGCGCAGGCCGCCTCGATCCGCACCCGCAGGTCGCCCGGCAGATCGGCGCGGGCCAGCTGCGGGGCGACCCGGCGCTGCACGTAGAAGGTCGGCCAGCTGTCCGACCAGGTGTTGTCCTGCGGGAAGCGGCCGTGGAAATTCACCGTCGCCCAGCCGAATCGGACCGCCGTGTGCCGGTGCATCCGGGCGACGGCCCGGCCCAGGCCTGCCCAATCCGGGTCGCCCGCGACGTGCTCCAGCACCAGGGTGCGCAACCCGACCCCCAGCACGGCCGGCACCGGAACGCCGGCTGAGCCGAGCGCCCGCAGACCGTCGGCCTCCTGCGCGGCGGGATACGGGCACCGCTTGACCACAACGTTCCGCCCGTCGGCCAGCTCGGCGCGGCTGGTCCGGCCGATGTAGCCGCCGTCGATCGGAACTTCACGGGCCGGCCGAGGTAGGTCGGTCGGCCAGTCGGCCGCCGCAGCCTCCGAGTGCGCATCGGCGCGCTCGCCGCTGCGGCCGGTTGATCGGTTCGACATGCGATCAGTTTGACCCTCGACAACGGTCGAACCATGGACCGGAGCGGCGCTCGATTCGACGGACGCGACCGGCACTCGGCACCGACCGGAGGGCTTCATGAGCACAGACACGACAGCGGGCGTCACCGGCCGCATCGACGGGATTCACACGATCGGGGTGCCCGTGTCCGACCAGGACCAGGCGCTGCAGTTCTATTCGGGGTTCCTCGGGTTCGACGTTCGCGTCGACGTGCCGATGCCGCAGCTCCGCGGACGCTG
Source organism: Nakamurella sp. (assembly GCA_044223435.1). GTDB lineage: Bacteria > Actinomycetota > Actinomycetes > Mycobacteriales > Nakamurellaceae > Nakamurella. The sequence continues at coordinate 4,012 of JBGALY010000040.1, read as the reverse complement.
GATCGAGGTGGCACCGCCCGGCGGCGGGACGTCCGTCGCGCTGATTCCGGCGTCGGACGCGACCCCGGTGGGCCGGGAGATCGGGATCCGGTTCACCACCACCGACGCCGCGGAACTGCATCGAACCCTGGTCGCGGCCGGCGTGCCGACGGGCGAGCTGCTGACCTGGCCCGGCGTGCCGCCCATGTTCACGTTCCGCGACCCCGACGGCAACGGGTTCGAGATCGTCCAGCACGACTGATCCGGAGGCACATCGCTTCGAGGGTGGCGGCCGTGGTGGGCCGTCGGATCGGGCTATCGGCCCGGGAGCCTGCCCTCGACGAGGTCGGCCGCCCGCCGAGCCGCTCGGTATCCGCTCGCAGCACCGCCCGACCTCCCGTGAGCGGGCGACGACGTGCGCCTCGAGGGCCCGCCGCAGGCCGGATTCCAAGTTCGCCGCACCAAGGTCGGCGAATCGTTCATGGACGCCGACCCCCAGCTGCTCGACGCGCGCTCCCCAGAATGGGTTATCGGCCACCACCGAGCAGACGAAGGTCGGAATTCCGGCGGCGATACCGGCCGCCACCGTCCCGGATCCGCCGTGGTGCAGCGCCACCCGGCAGCGAGGCAGCACGGCGGCGTAGTTCAGCACCCCGTTGACGATCCGCAGCCGATCCTGCGTTCCCGGCGGCGCGTCGTACCTGCTCCACCCCGCACCCACCAGCACCCTGGTGCCGATCCGTTCGGCCGCCGTCATGATCATGTGCAGCATCGCCGCCGGCTCGATGACCGGCATGCTGCCGAAACCGACGAAGACCGGTGGGTCGCCCTGGGTCAACCAGGCGTCGAGTTCTGGGTCCACCAGCAACTCGCCGAGGCGCTCGGCCACATCATCGTCCGGCCCCAGGAAGCCGACGAGCGGACGATTGGCCGAGTAGTCGGTCAACTCCGGCACCAGTGCGGGGTGATAGGCCTGCAACTCCAGCGCGCCCGCAGCGGCCAGTCGAGCGGCCGTCGGAGTGCGGGCCGGCGCCAGGCCGAGGCGGTCCCGGAACTGGTTGATGTCCGGGGCCATGCTGCGCCAGTACATCCGCTGGAACATCGAATGGGTCGCCAGATTCCGCCGGCCTGGCAGGCGCTGTGTGGTGAGGAACATGTTGGGATAGGCCCGAGTCGGGCGCACCGGCGCGTAGTGCAGGCAGATCGGCGGGATGCGCCGGGCCTCGGCGATGCAGGCCGCCCGGTGCTCGCCCAGCGACCCGGCGACGATCAGGTCGGCGTCTTCGCACACCCGCAGGGTGTCCTGGTCCAGCAGTTCGGCGTTCTCGTGCATGGCCTTGCCGAGCGCCTGGGTGAGCGCCCGCGCGTCTCCGGTGGCCAGCCACCGCCGGCCGTCCGGCGACTCGAAGAACTGCCGCGCGTCCGGCCCCACCGGCAACGACGTCAGGCCCGCCCGCTCACCCCACTCCACCAGATCCGGCGAGACACCGAGGATGATCTCGTGGCCACGCCGGGACAGTTCGTCGCCGAGCACCATCAGCGGTTGGGCGTCACCGCGGGAACCGTTCGCCACCAGAGCAATCCGCATTGCACCCCCTCCGGGCCGCCGGGCTCGCCGGCCGTGCGGCGTCAGCCCGGGCCATCATCCTCGTCCGCGTCCGGCCAGTTGAGCCCGGTCTTCTCCCGGTAGGCATGCACGGCCGAGCCGATGGTGGGGAAGAAGTGCTTCTGCTCGATCGTTGCGGTCAGCTCGTACTTGTCGATCTTGGCCTTGACCGGGTCCTTGACCTCGGCGAACACCATGTCGATCCCACGGGCGTTGAGCCAGACCTCCAGGTCGGCGAGCATGTCCGCGGCCGTGGTGTCCACGTCGGTGATCGGTTCGGCGGTGACCACGATCCACGTCGGGGGTGGGGAAGCTTCGGCGAACCGCCGCAGGTCGTCGCGGAACGTGTTGGCGTTGGCGAAGATCAACGGGCCGCTGAAGCGGTAGAGGATCAGGCCGGGCAGTTGCGCCGCCGACGGGTAGCTCTCGGTGTCGTGGTAGCCCTTGAGCCCCTCGACCTTGCCCAGCTGCGCCCGGTCCGGCCGCCAGACCCGGCTGAACACGTTCAGCACCGACAGGACGACGGCGATCGCGATGCCGGGCAGCACACCGAGCAGGGCGACGCCCAGGAATGCGGCCAGGGCCAGCGCGAAGTCCGACCTCCGTTGGCGCCAGATTCTTTGCATCCCCGGCAGGTCGGCCAGGGAGATCGACGCAGCGATCACGATGGCCGCGAGCGTCGGCTGCGGCAGGTTCCGCAGCAGCCCCGGGAAGAACACCAGCATCAGGGTGACGGCGCCGGCCCCGACCAAGCCGGTCACCTGGGAGCGGGCTCCGTTCTGCTCGGCGACGGCGGTCCGGGAGCCGCTGGTGGACACCGGAAATCCCTGGAAGAAGCCGGCGGCGACGTTGGCCGCGCCGATGCCGATCATCTCTCGGTTGCCGTCCACGTCTTCGCCACGCCGGCCGGCGAACGCACTCGCGGTCGAGATGGTGTCGGTCAGCGAGACCAGGGCGATGCCGAGGGCTCCGATGAACAGCAGGCCGAGATCCGACCACGGCGCCGTCGGGATGGTGAAGGGCGGGAACCCTTCGGGCAGCGTTCCGACGAGCTTGACCCCGCGGTCGGCCAGGTCGAACACCGCCACCGCGCCGATCGCCAGCACCACGGCGACCAGCACCCCCGGGATCCGCGGCAGGAACCGGTTGAACAGCAGGATCACCGCGAGCGAGCCCAATCCGACAACCAGTGCGGCCGGCACCAGGCGCCCGTCGGCGACGCCCCGGACGAACTCGGTCGCCTCGGCGATCAGCCCGTCGCCGTTCACCGAGAAGCCGAACAGTTTGGGCAATTGGCCGATCACGATGGTCAGCGCCAGGCCGTTGATGTATCCGATCTGGGTCGGTTTGGACAGCAGATCGGCGATGAAGCCCAGCCGGAAGGCGCCGGCCGCGATGGTGATCGCGCCGACCATCAGGGCGAGCAACGACGCGTACGCCACGGCGCGCCCGGGATCCCCGTTCGCGGTGACCAGCGGGATGACGGTGGCCGCGATCATCGGGCCGAGCGAGGAGTCGGGCCCGAGCACGAGCACCTTGGACGGGCCGAAGGCGGCGTACCCGAGCAGGCACAGCACGGTCGTGTACAGCCCGGTGATCGGAGGCAGGCCGGCGAGCTCGGCATACGCCATCCCTTGTGGAACGAGCAACGCGGTCAACACCAGGCCGGCGGTCACGTCCTTGCCGAGCCACGCCGGCCGGTAGTCGCGCAGCATGTCAACGCCGGGCACCACGCGGGCGATTGCCGCAACCGTGCTCATCGCGCTCCCTCTGGGCGGGCCTGGGGCCGGTCTGGGGCAGCGTGACGCTGCACCGCCCGGCAGCCTGTCACAGCCGCGTCCGGCCCGGATCGTCCGGATCGGGGTTCGGCCGGCACTTCATTCGAGCCGGGTGAACCGGACCGGCCGACTAGGGCAGCATGATGATCGTAGAGCGGACGTCCGCGGGCGCCGGTCGGCACGGGGCCGGTCGGCAACCAGTCGGTCGGCCGGTCGGGTCGGTCGGGAGGCCGGTCAGCCACGAACCGCTCGACCCGCGACGGTCGGCAACGGAGAAGAACATGCAAACCATGCAGCACACGTCGACCGCGTCCCAGCGGTGGATGGCCCGCGGGGCGTTCGCCGCCTGGATTGCCGCGATCGTGGTGCTGATCGGCACCGAGGGCGCGATCGGGATCACCTTGCTGGTGGTCGGCCTGATCGGCGCGGTCGCGGTGCTCGTGGGCGGGTACTGGTTCCTGGCCAAGCGGGGTATCGGCCGATGGCTGGGTCTGGGCGTGGCGCTCGGCGCCATCGTCGCGGTCCTGGTGATCTTCATGTGGCGGGACGCGCTGATCGTCGCGATCGTGACCGTGGTGTTGCTGGCGCTGGGGGGCGCCGCGGCCCGCCGGGCGATGCACACCAAGGCCCCGGAGTGGATGCCCACGAT
>JBGALY010000039.1:0-42109 GCA_044223435.1 Nakamurella sp. | reverse complement strand
CATCGACCAGTTGCCGTTGTCCGAGCGGCAGGTGAGCAGGACCGCACCGTCGCGGAGCACGAACGCGGTCGCGCTGGGCTTGACGCTGTTGGCCGGCGGCGCGGCGGGGTCGTCGAAGTAGTCGATTCGCTTGCCCATACTGCGAGGCTACCGGGTGATCACGTCGTCGCCGGCGGCCCAGACGCGCTCGTAGGCACGGTCGTAATAGTCGAAGAGCTGGCCGCCGGGCACCCGGCGCAGATGCAGCACGGGTGAGCGGGCGGCGTAGGCGCCGTAGGTGTGCGTGTTGACCATCATCGATTCGTCGAAGCGGAACAGGCTGGCATACAGCACAGTCCGGTGGGTGCGGATCTGGACACCCGGCAGGTCCGCTACCTCACCGAGGTACTCCAGGGTCGACCGACAGCGCTCCGGCAGGGTCGGCAAGCCCTCTTCGCGGCCGCGTTGGCGGACTGCCTCGCATCGGCTGTCGCCGAGCAGGATGCGGAACGAGACGCCGGCGGCTTCCTTGGACCGGATGACCTCGACCAGGTCGTAGGCCTCCACCAGGAAACCGCCCGAGTAGACCAGCACATCGATCTCGGTGGTCGCCTGCTTGAACAGGGCCGTCCAGACGTCGCCCGGCACGGAGCTGCGAGTCGGCCACATCGTCACCAGCTCGGCCTCGGTCGTGTTCCGAGCCTGCTCGGTGCCGAGAAGCTCAGGCCAGTAGTAGGTTTCGTCCTGACCAAGTAGCTGCACGACACGAGCCCGGGTGTTCGGATGCGGGATCCGGTTCCTGGTGATCCATCGCTCGACTGTCTTCTCGTCGACCTCTACCTGCTCGGCCAGAGTTGAGCGAGTGATGCCGGCGGCGAGGAGTCCGTTTCGTAGCCGCTGGTTCGCCATGGGCTCTATCCTACGCCAAAAGCGTCCCTAAAGATCCTAGTATTGCGGTTGGAACGTCCCTCAAGGTCCGCCATTGTGGATAACGGACGCACGGAAGACAGTGCGAAGCCGGGTCCGAGAAGGGTGGCCCCGGCCTCGGACCGAGCGGTCCAGATCGTGGCTCCTCTCTCGCCGGAGCGCCGACCGGGCCCGCGACACTCGCTCACGCTGCTCCAACAGCGCGGCGACCGCAGCGCACAGGGAGGAGTCGGTGATGGAACGGACGTTGCTCACCGCGGAGGAAGCCGCCGAGAGCCTCAAGGTCGGCCGGTGCAAGGTCTACGACCTGATCCGCACCGGCGAACTCGAGTCGATCAAGATCGGCCGTCTCCGCCGGATCCCGGTCGATTCACTGCGGCGGTTCGCGCAGCGGCTGCTGACAGAAGGCCTGGAGTGAGCGGCAAGAACGCCAACGGTGAAGGAACCGTCTTCCAGCGCAAGGACGGTCGCTGGGTGGCGGCAATCTATGCACCAACGCCTGACGGTGATCTGCGCAAGATCGTCAAGTACGGAATGAACCGCACGGAGGCCAACCGCAAGCTCCGCGAGATGGTCGACCGGATCGAACGGAACGTGCCGATCCCGGTGTCGAGCATGACCGTCGAGGCCTACCTCGCCGACTGGCTGCAGCACATCAAACAGCATGTCCGGCCGAGCACCTGGCGCTCCTACGACCTGAATACCCGGCAGCACATCGTGCCGCGGATCGGCAGGAAGCGGTTGACCGCGCTGACCGTGCGGGACGTCCGGCTGATGATCGACCGAATGAAGGTCGACGGTGTCGGAGCGCGCACCATCCAGTACGTCCACGCGACGATCCGGGCCGCCCTCGAACATGCCTACCGGGAGGAACTGGTCAGCCGCAACGTCGCCAAGCTGGTGCGTGTCGAGAAGCCGAGGCCGACGACGAAGGAGCCACTCTCCGTCGCCGAGGCACGCAAGCTGCTGTCGGCGACGAAGGGCGACGACGACCATGCGATGTGGACCGTCATGCTCATGCTCGGCCTGCGTCGAAGCGAGATCTGTGGTCTGCGCTGGGACAACGTCGACCTCGAGGACGGGACGCTCAGCGTCACCCAGAGCGTCCAGCGGGTCGAGGGGAAACTGACCGAGCTGCCGACCAAAACCCGCCGCTCCACGCGTACCGTTCCGCTGCCGGCCGGCGTCCGCGAGGCCCTGGCCGCCCATCGGATCAAGCAGCAGGCCGACGGAGGGCCGGCTCAGCCGTATGTCTTCGGGACCAAGGTGGGCACGCCGCTCGAACCGCGGAACCTATCCCGTCGCTGGACCAAACTCGGCAAGGACGTCGGGATCCGACCGGTTCCTTTGCACACCCTGAGACACTCGTGCGTCTCATTGCTCCTGGCCCAAGGGGTCAACCCGCGCACGGTGATGGAGATCGTCGGGCACAGTGCCCTGGAGATGACCATGAACGTCTACGGCCACGTCAACCTGGAGACCCAGAGGAGGGCGCTCGATGAACTCGACCGAGTACTGCAGTAGCAGGCTGGGCAAACGTGGTGCGCCATCAGGGACTCGAACCCCGAACCCGCTGATTAAGAGTCAGCTGCTCTGCCAATTGAGCTAATGGCGCGTGATCTCGGGCTGCCCCGGGACCGGCGACTACTGTACCTGGCCACCGGTCACAACACGAAACTGCTGGTCAGCGGGTGTGGCGGTGGGCCCGAACCGCCCTGCGCACCGCCGGAGGCGGGTGGCCGCTCGGGGGCGGGACCGCGTTGGGCAGGCAACGGTGGCGGCCCAGCTGCGGGCTCGGCCGTGACCCGTCGGAGCGCGGCCAGGAGCGGATTCAACCGTCCGGTCTTGACCACGTACTGGTCGGCCCCGGCAGCCAGCATCTGTTCGCGAACGGCCGGTTCGTCGCGGCCGGAGAAGACCACGATGTGCATGGTCGGGTTGATGGCCTTGACCTCGCGGGCCAGTTCCGGCCCGCCGCCCGGGATGTTGACGTCCAGCATCAACACGTCGGGCCGCCATGCACGGACGCCGGACGCACAGGATCGGGCGTCGGCGGCGGACCCGACCAACTTGAGGTCGGGCAGGAGCTCGAGGAGCCCGGCGATCGCGTCCCGCATCTCCTTGCGGTCGTCGCACACCAGAACTGTGCGGATGTCCAACGGTTGTCTCCCTGGCTGGCCGGCCAGCAGCTGGTGCTGATTCACGGTCGGTGCGGTGGTGGTGGGATCGTCACAGCCCCGAGCATCGATGCGAAACGGCAACGTCGACGGTCCCGGGCTGAGGCCGAATCCGATCGACCGTCTTGCGGCTCGACCAATGGTTCGGCGGGCCGGCGTCGATGCGGGCCAGCGGCACTGCGCTGTTGCCAACTTCCCCCGCCGTTCACGCTAGCAACCCTTCATGACGGCGGCACGGCGAACGATCGTGTCGATGCGCACACATTGACGGCGCGACATCGATGTCGTGGCCACGGATGGCGGCAACGGCCAAGGCGTACCGAACTCATCCTCATCCGGGATCCATCCTCGCGTGGCCGACCGGCGAACCGGATTGCCTCGACGGTACGAGGTCACCGGGCCCGGAACATCTACCTGCGGAATCGACTTCGGGTGGGCCGTTTGCACCACGCCGCCGCTGATGTATCAGCCCGACCCGGTTCATCTGCATCAGACGAACCTGCGGTCGATTCAGGGCTCGTTCGACCCGGTCTCGCTGGTTGGTTCGCCGGCGGCGGCCGGTGACGGCCGTCACGATCCTCGTTCCGAAGTCTTGATCCACCCGAACGGGTCGGCGCCGGTCGGCCTGGCGAAGCTCGACCGGGCTCTTGCCTGCGCCGGGTACCCTGGGCGGACCAGCTGCGGGTCCTGCGACGGTGCTGCCCGCCCACCGGAGGAACCGATGGCTTCAGCGAGTGGACCACCGGCGACCGCCCAGTCGGGCGTGCGCCGCCCGGCTTCCGGGCCGTTCCTCGCGCTGCCCACCGGCTCCAACGCCCTGAGTGAGCGGAACAAGCTGGAACGGGCCTACGACGCTTTTCTGACCACCGGTGACGTCGCGTCGGTCCGCCCGGTGGTCGCGGACTCCTGGCGTCTGTCGCGCGCGAGCGGGGTCAGCCCGGACGGCGTGCTGCCCGAGGTCGACCTGCTCGACTCGGAGCTGGAGGCCTATCGGTCGGCCCATCCACTGGCCGCCGTGATGCCACTGATCCGGCGCCTGCTCATTGAGGAGGCGGAGGAGGCCGGCGCGATCGTCGTCGTCGCCGACGCGGACGCGCGATTGCTGTGGGTGGAGGGCGACGCAAAGCTGCGCGACCGCGCCGAGGCGATGAACTGGGTCGCCGGTTCCCGGTGGGACGAGCGGACCGCCGGCACCAACGCCCCCGCGGCGGCGATGCGGCTGGACCATGCCCTGCAGGTGTTCGCCCGGGAGCACTTCGCCAGCAACGTCGCCGGGTGGTCGTGCACGGCGGCACCGATCCACGATCCGTCCACCGGACGGGTGCTCGGCGCCCTCGATCTGACCGGCCGCGACGACGTTGCCGCCCCGGCGGTCCTGGGGCTGGTCCGCGCGGCGGCGGCGGCGGCGGAAACCGAACTGCGGATGCTGGCGCTGACCCTCCGGGAGGCCAAGCCGGCCCGACGGTCGACGTCGGCCACCCCGACGTTGACCGGAAACTGGCGGTTGAGCGTGCTCGGCCGGGACCGCGCGCGGCTGGCCACCCAGACCGACCCGACGGGCGGCACCGAGCTGTCGATCCGGCACTCGGAGTTGTTGTTCCTGCTGGCCAGGCACCGTGCCGGATACACCGCCGACCAGTTGGCGGTTGCCTTGCACGAGCGGGACGTGCCGGCGGTCACCGTTCGGGCCGAGTTGAGCCGGCTGCGGTCGCTGCTACCGAAGTTGGGACTGTCCGGCCGCCCGTACCGGCTGACCACCCATCTGGCCACCGACGTGGACGCCGTCCGCAACGCCCTGGTCCGCGGCGACGTCGCGGCCGCGGTCGATGCCTACCCCGGGCCGATCCTGCCGTCGTCGGAGTCACCCGAGGTACAGGCCGAACGCGACGGGTTGCACCGTGACGTCCGCGCCGCGGTGCTCGGTTCCGGCCACGTTCCGGCCGTGCTGAAGTTCGCGAACCGCCCGTGCAGCCGCGACGACGTCCTGGTCTGGCGGCACGCGGTCCGATTGGCGCCCCCGTCGAGCCGGCCGGTGTTGATCGAGCACTTGCTCAGGATCGAGCGGGACCTGGGTGGCGCGCCGGTTCGGCGCTGAGTGGATCGGTCAGGGTCCGGCGGCGCCGTCGTCCCCGATGCCGCGGTTCATCGGTCGGTCAACCGAGACGCGTAGTCACGCACCGTCAACCGGGTCGTGGCCGTCGGTCCCAGCACCAGACCGAACCCGAAATCGGCCAGCACGGAGCGCACGTCCTCGATGGGCATCGATCCGTGCCGCTCCAGGACCAGATGCGGCCGCCGGTCCCCGGCCACGTGCTCGACCCGGTGGAACCCCAGGATCGTGGTGGACATCGGCAGGTACCGCGGGTACCGCGCACGGGCGACCGCCTCGTCGTCGTGCTCGAGGATCAGCAACCCGGGTTCGTCGCCGAACTCCGCCCGCAGGCCGTCGGCACGCCAGTGCGCGGGGGACTCGTCGGCGCCGGTGACGTGCCGCGACCGGTTGGCCGAAGTGATGTACAGGAAGTCGTCTCCGGTGGCGCGCATCGCGGCGGCCAGGAAGGTGCTGCTCCCGCAGGCATAGCCGGGCGCGATGACCTGCGTGGTGGTGATCGGCCCGTCCGGGAGAGTCAGGTGCGCGGGGACGTGGGCGGCGGCCGGTCCGCGGAATCCGAACGGCCCCAGGGTGAAGAATGCATCGACCAGTTGCAGGATGCGCCGCCGGGTGAGCCCGGCGGGCAACCCCCCGAAGTCCCAGACATCCCGGATCGCGTTCGGCGGCGCAGTGATGCTGCCGACCTGGGTCGGCGGCCGGCCCTTCATCAGGTTCACCCGGCGCACCATTGCCTCGTCGGCGCGGGTGGTGATCGCGTAGAAGTTGGCGAATGCATGCGCCACGACGGCGCCGGCATCCAACGCCCGCGCGGCGAATCGGGCGTCGCGGCCGATCAGTCGGCGCGCGGCAACCGGTGCAGCCGTCGATCCCGTCGAGACAGTCATCAAGTCCCCCCTGGCGGTGTCCGGACAGGAGCGTGCCCGGCGCACGGTGATACGAGGCTGGCGGTGGAATGGTTCGCCGGCAGTGGGGCCGGTCACGTGATCGGGCTCACCGGTTCGCAACGTTGGCGCAACCATGCCGCTTCTACGGTTCCCTCCATTGCACGGCCCGGATGGGACGTGTCGAACCGACGAGGAGGTCGATGTGACGGTCTATGCAGCTCCGGGACAGCCGGACAGCAAGGTCACCTTCAAGCCCCGCTACGACAACTACATCGGTGGAGAGTGGGTTCCGCCGGTCAAGGGCCAGTACTTCGAGAACGTCACCCCGGTCACCGGCCAGGTCTTCACCGAGGTCGCCCGGTCCACCGCCGAGGACATCGATCTGGCTCTGGACGCCGCGCACAACGCCGCTCCGGCCTGGGGCAAGACCTCGCCGGCCGAGCGCTCGGTCATCCTGAACAAGATCGCCGACCGGATCGAGCAGAACCTCGAGAAGATCGCGGTCGCCGAGACCTGGGACAACGGCAAGCCGGTCCGTGAGACCCTGGCCGCCGACATTCCGCTGGCCATCGACCACTTCCGCTACTTCGCCGGCGCCATCCGCGCCCAGGAGGGCTCGATCTCGCAGATCGACGCCGACACCGTGGCCTACCACTTCCAGGAACCGCTGGGCGTCGTGGGCCAGATCATCCCCTGGAACTTTCCGATCCTGATGGCCGTCTGGAAACTGGCCCCCGCACTGGCCGCCGGCAACGCCGTCGTCCTCAAGCCGGCCGAGCAGACCCCGGCCTCGATCCTGGTGCTGATGGAGACGATCGGCGACCTGCTGCCCGCCGGGGTGGTCAACGTCGTCAACGGCTTCGGGGTGGAGGCCGGCAAGCCGCTGGCGTCCTCCAAGCGGATCCGCAAGATCGCTTTCACCGGTGAGACCACCACCGGCCGGTTGATCATGCAGTACGCGTCGGAGAACCTGATCCCGGTCACCCTGGAGCTGGGTGGCAAGTCCCCGAACATCTTCTTCGAGGACGTCGCCGCGCAGCGGGACGCGTTCTACGACAAGGCGCTCGAGGGCTTCACCATGTTCGCGCTCAACCAGGGCGAGGTGTGCACCTGCCCGTCCCGCGCGCTGATCCAGAGCTCGATCTACACCGACTTCCTCGCCGACGCGGTCGCCCGCACCGAAAAGGTCGTCCAGGGCAACCCGCTGGACACCACCACCATGATCGGTGCGCAGGCGTCGAACGATCAGCTCGAGAAGATCCTGTCCTACATCGAGATCGGCAAGGCCGAGGGCGCCAAGGTGCTCACCGGCGGCTACCGCAACGAGCTCGGCGGCGAGCTGGCCGGCGGCTTCTACGTCAAGCCGACCATCTTCGAGGGCGACAACTCGATGCGGATCTTCCAGGAGGAGATCTTCGGGCCGGTCGTCGCGGTGACCTCGTTCGCCGACCAGGACGACGCCCTGAAGATCGCCAACGACACGCTGTACGGCCTGGGTGCCGGCGTCTGGACCCGCAGCGGCGCCACCGCCTACTCGGTCGGGCGCGGGATCGAGGCCGGTCGGGTGTGGACGAACTGCTACCACCAGTACCCCGCCCATGCCGCCTTCGGTGGGTACAAGCAGTCCGGCATCGGCCGCGAGAACCACCACATGATGCTGGACCACTACCAGCAGACGAAGAACCTGCTGGTGTCCTACGCGCAGAGCGCCGTCGGATTCTTCTGATGCCGCAGGACATGTCGGAGTATTCGGGGCGGCCGGTCGGCGCAGTCGCGACGCCCGGACCGGTCGCCCGGGTGGCCCTCACACCGAAGGCGGTGGCATTGCTGTCCGAGCTCACGCAGGTGCACGGACCGCTGATGTTCCACCAGTCGGGCGGATGCTGTGACGGGTCCGCTCCGATGTGCTACCCGCTCGGCGAGTTCCGGGTCGGCGGGGCCGACGTCCGGCTCGCCGAGCTGGATGCGGGCCTGGCGCAACCCATCCCGTTCTGGATGTCGGAATCGCAGTTCGAGTACTGGAGCCACACGCACCTCACGGTGGACGTGGTCCCCGGGCGGGGGAGCGGGTTCAGCGTGGAATCGCCGACCGGACAACGGTTCCTGATCCGGTCGCGGCTGTTCACCGACGAGGAGTCCGAACGGCTCCCCGCGGTGGTCAGTGGTGGCTAGCGGCGGGTAGTACCACCAGTCTTCCGGTCGCCGTGCCGGGCAGCCACGGCACGGCGACCGGAGTCCAGCCGGGCAGCATTCCCACGAGCGGCCGTGTGACATCCGAACAATCCCGGGTGCGCAGGGCCGCTCGTTGCTGTTACCGTGCACGCATGACATCCCGGTCCACGACCACGCACCAGCACTGGTGGCGGAGCGCCTGACGGCGTTCCGTGATGTCCCCGACCTCCGGCCGCCGCTTCGCGGTCGTCGAGGATCCCTCACCCCTTGCGCTCTCCTGCCGGTGAACGCGGGCGACCGTCGTGGCGGCGCCTCGTTCCCCCAAGGAGCCCGCCATGACCGCCGCCGTCACCACCACAGTCCCCGTCCCTGCCCTCGCGCCTGCCCCCGGCTCGGACGCCCGGACCCTGGACGACCGCATCGCCGCGGATCCCGGCGCCTTCCGGGTGCTCTCCGGCGACCGGCCGACCGGACCGCTGCACCTGGGCCACTACCTGGGCACGCTGGCCAACCGGGTGCGCCTGCAGGAGCTCGGCGTGCCGGTCGTCGTCGTCATCGCCGACTACCAGGTCATGACCGACCGATCCGATCCCGGCCCGCTCCGGGACCGGGTCCGCACCCTCGTCGCGGAATACCTGGCCGCCGGCCTGGACCCGGACCGGACGGTCATCTTTCCGCACTCGGCGGTGCCCGCGCTGAACCAGCTGATGCTGCCCTTCCTGTCCCTGGTCACCGACGCCGAACTGCGCCGCAACCCCACCGTCAAGGCCGAGGCGCTGGCCTCCCGGCGTCCGCTGAGCGGCCTGCTGCTGACCTATCCGGTGCACCAGGCGGCGGACATCCTCGGGGTGGGCGGCACGGTCGTGCCGGTCGGCCGGGACCAGCTGCCGCACCTGGAAATGGCCAGGTTGATCGCGCGCCGGTTCAACGAGCGTTACGGCCCGGTGTTCAGCCGGCCCGAGCCGCTGCTGACCGGCACCCCGAACGTGCTCGGTACCGACGGCGCCAAGATGTCCAAGACGCGGGGCAACACCATCGGCCTGGGTGACACCGCGGATCGGACCGCAGCGATCGTGCGGGGAGCGCAGACCGATTCCATCCGCCGCATCACCTTCGAACCCGCGACCCGCCCGCAGGTGGCCAACCTGCTGTCCATCATCGGTGAGCTCACCGATCGGGATCCGCACGAGGTCGCCGCGGACATCGGCGACGGGGGAGCGGCCGACCTGAAGCGCCGGGCGACCGAGGCGGTGAACGACACCCTCGCACCGGTGCGCCGGCGACGGGCCGAGCTGCTGGCCGACCCCGGATACCTCACCGGGGTGCTCGTCGACGGCACCGCCCGAGCCACCGCGCTCGCCGGCGATGTGCTGGGCCGGGTGCGCGCCGCGATGGGAATGGACTACTTCATGGCGCCGTGAACCGGCGCCGGTGGTGACCCAGCCGAAGGCATGAACATCGCCCGGTCGAGTCGGCTCGACGAATGCGGGGTGTCGCATGCCCCCATCGTGCGGGGGGCATCCCTCGGTGGGGGCACACGAAAGGGGGCGAAGTCCTCGTTGCGTTGAGTAATGGGATGATGACCGGGTGGTTGTTGAGCGCGGCAGCGTGACCGACCTTGTTGGCCGGCCCGATCGGTCCGTACGGTCGGCAATCGGGGAGTGATAGGGGGCGACATGGGACTCGACGAGTGCTCGTACGCGCGACACATGGGCGCGATCAAAGTGCTGATGCAATCCCTGCCGCCGGGCTGGCGTCCGTCGGCTCGGGCGTCGAACGAGCGCGATGGACGCGCGGGCGACCACGGCCGGTCCAGCCTGCCCGGCCCCCGGCGTCCCGCGAGCACCGCGGTCAAACCGCTGGTGTGAGCCACGGCGTTCGGACCGACCGCCGCTGATCGGTGGATCGGACGCCGGCCGCGCACCGAGCGCCGACCCTTCGACAGCGATCGCGCCGCAAGGCGACTCGTCGAACGTGGGGTGAGCGACGGGACTTGAACCCGCGACCGCCGGCACCACAAGCCGGAGCTCTACCAACTGAGCTACGCTCACCGCGACCTGCGCACCGCATGAGCGGCGCACGGACCGGGAGGAGTCTACAGGGTGTCCGCGGGCCCCTGGACCACGATGCCGCCCGGCGGGTGCGCGACCTGCTCGGCGTAGCGGGCGGTCACCTCGGTCGCCACGGTCAGCACCTGATCACCGGTCGGTCCGGGCGCCGGGACGAACGCGGTCCCCTGGTAATAGGCCAACTCCCGGATGGACTCGGTGATGTCGGTCAGCGCGCGATGAGACATCGCCTTCGCCGGCTGACCGAAGTAGATCCGTGGGTACCAGCGCCGGCACAACTCCTTGATGCTGGAGACGTCGACCATCCGGTAATGCAGGTAGTCGTCCAGCAGCGGCATGTCCCGAGCGATGAACCCCCGATCGGTCGCGATGGAGTTGCCGGCCAGCGGCGCCGACTTCGGTTCCGGTACATGCCGGCGGATGTAGTCGAGCACCAGCTGCTCGGCCTCGTCGACCGTGACGGTCGAGGCGCGAACCCGCTCGGTCAGCCCCGACTTCGCGTGCATCTCGGTCACCACCTCGGGCATGGCCGCCAGGGCGGCGTCATCGGCGTGGATCACGACATCGATCCCCTCGCCGAGGACGTTCAGGTCGCTGTCGGTCACCAGCGCAGCAATCTCGATGAGCCGGTCCGACCGCAGATCCAGGCCGGTCATCTCGCAGTCCACCCACACCAGACGATCGTTCACGGATAGTGACAGTAGTCGGACCGGGCAACATTCACCGTGGGTCGGGGTGGCGCCGCCGGTTCACTGGCCGAATGCCGCATGCTCGGGCGGTGACAGCGACCGGCCCCTCCGGCGCCCGCCGGCTCGACACCACCCGTACGGTCCTGGGCATCGCCCTCGCGGCCGCGCTGGTCCTCGCGGTCGCCGTGCTCATCGCTGTCCGGTTCGACGCGTCGGTGCTCGTCCATGCCGCGCCGCCCTGGACCGACCCCGGCCTGACGTCCGGAACATTGGCGGTGCTGCCGGCCGACCACGGCTTCGACGGTCAGTTCTTCTACCGGCTGGCCATCGATCCGTTTTCCACGGCGCACACCGCCGCCGGCATCACCCTGGACGTTCCCGGCATGCGCCTGACCCGGTTGGGGTACCCGCTGCTGGCATCCACCCTGTCGGGCGGAGTGGAGAGCGCCGTTCCGTGGTCGCTGCTCACCGTCAACCTGCTCGCACTGGTCGCCCTGGCGATGATCGGTGCCGAATTGGCCCGGCGCAGTGGACTGCACCGCATCTGGGGCCTGGCCTTTCTGCTTTGGCCCGGCTTCGCGTACTCCCTCACCCACGACCTGTCCGAGCTGGTCGCGGCGGCGCTGGTGCTCGGCGGGCTGCTGGCGGCTCGCGCGGAACGGACGGCGTGGGCGGCAGTGCTGCTGACCGCCGCAGCGCTGACCCGGGAGACGACCCTGCTGGTGGCTGCCGGGCTGGTGGTCGCCGGATGTTGGCAACGATGGCGCCGGGGCGGCCGGACCGGCCCGGTCGGCTCCGGCTTGGTCGCCGGGTCGGCGGCCATCGGCGGCTTCGCCGCGGCTCAGGTGATCGGCTGGATCCGGCTCGGCGAGTTGCCGATTGCCGCAACGGTCCGGATGAACGCCACCGGTTCGCAGGCCGGCGTGTGGGAGGCGCTCGCGAACGCGGTCCCGGTGCACAGTGGATCTCAGGTGCTGGCCGTCGCCGCGCTGGCCCTTCTGGCGACCCTGCTGGTGGTCGGTGTGCTGGGCCTGTGGCGGTCGACCGCCACGGGCGGCGAGAAGGTCGCCTGGCTGTTCGCCGCCGGTCTGCTGTTCACCCTCAACGGCAATCCGTGGGCCGAGCCCAAGTCGTTCCTGCGGCGACCACCGAGCTCGGCGTGCTGACCGTGCTGCTGGCGTTCGGCCTGCCCAGCCGGTGGCCGAGGATGGTCGTCGCGGTCGGATCGGGCGTGGTCGCCGCCGGAGCGCTGTACTACCTGTTGACCACCGAGCTTGCCGACGTTGGCGGCGTTGGCGGCAACGACAGGCTGAAACCGGATCCGAGCAACGGGGAGGGGCGGAATGACCACATCGTCAGCCGGCCAGGGGTCGGCCGCCCAGCGCATCGCGCACGGCTACGACACCGACGCGCCGTCGGTGATCCTGGGATCGGTGGTGATCGGCGACGTGTCCGATCCGGCGGCCCTGGTGCGGATGCCGCTGTCCATGTTCAACCGGCACGGGTTGGTGGCCGGCGCGACGGGCACCGGCAAGACCAAGACCCTGCAACTGATCGCCGAGCAGCTATCCGTGGCCGGGGTGCCGGTGTTCATGCCGGACATCAAGGGTGACCTGACCGGGCTGATGGTGCCGGGCGAGGCCAACCCGAAGATCACCCAGCGCGCCGCCGATACCGGTGACGACTGGGCCCCGGCGAGCGTGCCGGTGGAGCTGCTCTCGCTCAACGGCCAGGGCACCGCGGTTCCGGTCCGGGCCACCATCGATTCGTTCGGCCCGATCCTGTTGTCCAAGGTGCTCGGCCTCAACGAGACCCAGGAATCCACGCTCGGGCTGATCGTGCACTGGGCGGACGAGCGGAACCTTCCCCTGCTCGACCTCAAGGACCTGCAGGCCGTCGTCATGCACCTGACCAGCGACGAGGGCAAGGCCGACCTGCGCGCCCTCGGTGGAGTGTCCAAGGCGACCGCCGGGGTCATCCTCCGGGCCGTGACCAACCTCGACGCCCAGGGCGGCGACCGCTTCTTCGGCGAACCCGAGCTCGATGTCGCCGACCTGCTGCGGACGGACGCGAGCGGGCGCGGGATCGTCTCCCTGCTCGAGGCCGCCGGCCTGCAGACCAACCCGGCGTTGTTCTCCACCTTCCTGATGTGGCTGCTGGCCGAGCTGTTCGAGCAGTTGCCCGAGGTCGGCGACGTCGACCGGCCCAAGCTGGTGTTCCTGTTCGACGAGGCACATCTGCTGTTCGCCGACGCGTCCAAGGCATTCCTGCAGGCGGTGCAGCAGACGGTCAAGTTGATCCGGTCCAAGGGCGTCGGCGTCTTCTTCTGCACCCAGCTGCCGACCGACGTCCCCGGCCCGGTGCTATCCCAGCTGGGCGCCCGGATCCAGCACGCGTTGCGCGCCTTCACCCCGGACGATCAGAAGGCGCTCAAGGCCACCGTCAAAACCTATCCGGTGACGGCGGACTACGACCTGTCCACTGCCCTGACCGCCCTGGGCACCGGTGAAGCGATCGTCACCGTGCTGTCCGAGCGAGGTGCCCCGACGCCGGTCGCCTGGACCCGGCTCCGCGCCCCGCGCACGCTGATGGCTCCGGCCCCGGACACCTCCGTGCGGGCCGCGGTCGCCGCTTCTGCGCTGGCCGCCAAGTACGGGCCGGACGTGGACCGCCAGTCCGCCTACGAGATGCTCACCGCTCGGCTGACGCCGCCCGCCCCGCCGGTCGCGCCCCCGCCCGCGGCACCGCCGGCCGCACCAGGACCCGCCGGACCGGTCATCGGCGCCGACGGGTGGCCGACCCTCACCCCCGGTACCGACAGTCGTTCCGGCGATCGGCCGGCGCCCACACCGCCGGGCGACGCGGGCGGCGGGCTCACGGACGTGCTCGGCAACCCCGCCGTCACCTCCTTCATGCGCTCCCTCGGCAGCTCGTTGGGCAGCTCCTTGGGCCGATCCATCTTCGGCACCCGCAAACGGCGCCGATGAGCGGGCGGAACGATTCGACAACTCGGGGCGTTGCCCGAAGGGAAGACCGGCGCACATCCGCGCCGCCGGCGACCGAAGGGAACTGACGTGGACTCGCTCCTGTGGATCGTGATCATCGCCGCGATCGTGGTCGCCGGCGTGTGGTACATGCGCCAGCGGAACGTGACCGCGACCCGTTCGATAGAAGATGCGCAGGCCGAGGCTCGCCGCTGGGTCGAGCGGCTCGGCGGTCAGGTGTACGCACTGGACCCGCGCGACGATCCGGCGGCCAAGCAGGCCCTGGCCGACGCGTCCGAGCGGTACACCGCCGCCGGCTCCCAGGTGGAGCAGGCCAGGTCGGTGCAGCAGTACCGGTTGGCCCAGCAGACCGCCTTCGAAGGCCTCTATTACGTGCGCGCCGCCCGCACCTCGCTCGGGCTCGATCCCGGACCGGACCTGCCGGCCATCCCCGGTCAGCAGCAGGCCGGCGCGGTCACCGAGGACCGTCGGGTCAACGTCGAGGGCCACGAGTACGAGGCCTCGCCCAATCCGGGCCGCAGCACCGCGCACTACTACCCGGGCGGCATGGTCGCCGGGCGGCCGGTGCCGCGCGGCTGGTACTCCGAACCCTGGTGGAAGCCGGCGCTGGTCGCGGGCGCCTGGGGCGTCGGCACCTACCTGGTCGCGTCCACCCTGTTCTCCGGGATGGCCGGCATGGGTGCCTGGGAGGGTGGCTACGACGCCGGGTACGACGCGGGATTCGATGCCGGGAACGCGGGTGACGGGGGCGGCGACTACGCCGGCGACCAGGGCGGCTACGACGGCGGTGACATGGGCGGTGGCGGCGACTTCGGTGGCGGCGATTTCAGTGGTGGCGGCGACTTCGGTGGCGGCGATTTCAGTGGTGGCGGTGACTTCGGCGGCTTCTGAGGGACTGGAGCCGCTCGGTGGGACCGCGCGGATCCGTCATGTGTCCCTTGTCGGTCCGAAAGGGTGATCTCGGCCGCATTCACAGTTACGACTTGGTAAATATCGGGGAATCCGGCACCGGCCGGCTGTCGCAGCGTGACTATTCTCGGCCTGAGCGCGATCAGGCGGGGGCAACGCGGCCGATCTGACGATCCTGGACTGCGCCCACATCACTATCCGTTGCTATCGCGCTCATTCGGGTTTCGTCACCGAACAGTGCCTTTATGGTCGGAGTCTCATATGTCCTGCTTGCCGTCTCGTCGGCCGCCCCTGCGGTCGACGATCCTCCGCGTCCTGCTCCCGGCCCGGGCGCTCGCGGCGTGAGCAGGCGTCCGCGCTCCCTTCGCGTCGTGTCGGTCGGGCAACGGATCGCCGTCATGCTCGTCGCCGTGCTGAGCCTGCCGTTGTTCGGCCCGATCGCTTCTGGTCAGGCGGCCGCGGTGAACGGGATCGAGAACGGTGACCTGTCGGCCGGTGGCCCGGGCGCGTTCACTTGCTTCACCGATTACGGGTGGGGTTCGCACGCGTCGTCGGTGAGTGCGGTGACCGGCCGGGGCGGGTTCGGCCGGGCGGCGTCGTTGACGATCAGCGGGTGGGCGTCCGGTGACCGCAAGCTGCAGCAGACCGAGTCGGCTGGGTGCGCACCGGCGGTCGTTGCGGGGCAGCAGTACCAGTTGGGAGTCTGGTACACCTCGACCCGCGAGGTGAATGTGACCTTGAGCCGGCACTCAGCGGACGGGTGGACGTACTACACGGATCTGCAGACGCTGCCGGCCGCCACGAGTTTCACCCAGGTGCAGGTGGTGACGCCGCCCTTGCCGGCCGGGACGGATCAGCTGAGCTTTGGTCTGTCCATCGTCGGGAACGGCACCGTCGTCACAGACGACTACTCGATCGCCGAGGTGGCCGGCCAGGCGACTCCGGTGAACGGGGTTCCGAACGGTGACCTGTCGGCCGGTGGTCCCAGCGCCTTCACCTGTTTCAGCGACTATGGGTGGGGTTCGCACACTTCGTCGGTGAGTGCGGTGACCGGCCGGGGCGGGAGCGGGCGCGCCGCATCCATGACGGTTACCGGCTGGGTGTCCGGGGACCGCAAGTTACTGCAGACCCAGTCGGCCGGGTGTGCGCCGGCAGTCGTCGGTGGGCAGCAGTACCAACTGGGGGTGTGGTACACCTCGACGCGTGAGGTGAACCTGACCCTGTTCCGGCACTCGGCGGCGGGTTGGACGTACTACACGGACCTCCAGACCCTGCCGGCGGCGGACACCTTCACCCAAGCGCAAGTAGAGACGCCGCCGTTGCCGGCCGGGACGGATCAGCTGAGCTTTGGTCTGTCGATCGTCGGCAACGGCACCGTCGTCACAGACGACTATGCGATCGCGGCGGTCGGCACGACGCCGGACCCGGGCACGCAACTGGCGACCAACGGCGACCTGTCCGCCGGTGCAGGGGTGCCCACTTGCTTCCAGATGGTCGGCTGGGGGCAGAACTCCATCGACCAACAGTTGATCGACGACGTGCCGGCCGGCGCGACCGGCCGCTCATGGCGGATTTCCATGTCCAACCGGCAGTCCGGGGACTACAAGCTGATCGCGGGCGAGGCGGCCGGCTGCGCGCCGACCGTCACGCCCGGACAGGTGTACGACTTCTCGGTCAAGTATCGGTCCACGGCCGTTGGCCAGTCGATCACCCTGTTCCGGCACACCCCGGCTGGTTGGCAGTACTGGATGGACCCGCAGTCGCTGCCGGTGTCGCCGGACTGGTCGTCCGTCACGGTGGCGACCCCGGCGATCCCGGCCGACACCGACCGGGTGAGCTTCGGGGTGTCGATCTACGCGAACGGCGATCTGGACACCACGGGCTACTCCTTTCAGCTGCACGGCGATCAGCCCACGGACGACCCCACCGATCCGGCCGTGGTCGGCAAGTGGACGGTCTCTGACACCCAGTTGCCGCTGCGGACGATCCACTCCACGATGCTCAAGGACGGTCGCCTGCTGCTCATCGCCGGATCGGGCAATCAGGCCGATCAGTTTCGGGCCGGCACCTTCAAGGCGGCGGTCTGGGATCCAGGGGCCAACACATTCACCAACCTGACCGTGCCCGAGGACATGTTCTGCTCGGGACACGTCACTCTCGCCGATGGGCGGGTGCTCATCGCGGGGGGTACGGCGAACTTCCCCGGCACGGGCGGCGCGATTAACTTCCAGGGCGCCAAGTTCAGCTACGTGTTCGATCCGGCGACCATGAAGTTCACCAAGATCTCGGACATGGCCGACGCGCACTGGTATCCGACGCTGACCAAACTCGGAAACGGCGACGTGTGGGCGGCAGGCGGGCTCAACTGAACGAGGTGCCGCAGACCTGGACCTACTGGGGCACCTACCCGCACATGTTCCTGATGGCCGACGGCCGGATGTTCTACAGCGGAGGCCACACCTTCGGCAACCAGCGGCCGGGCACCGGGGCCAGCATCTACGACTGGCGGACCGCCCAGGTCGCGGACGTCCCGGGGTTGCGGGAGCCGAACCTGCGCGACCAAGCCGGTTCGGTGCTGTTGCCACCGGCGCAGAACCAGAAGGTCATGATCGTCGGTGGCGGGAACACCGAGCAGTACGCCGACGGCACCGACTTGGTGGACGTCATCAACCTCAACGCGGCGAGCCCCACGTATACGCCGGCGCCGACGGTGCCCGGCGGCGGCCGGACCTACATCAACCTGGTGACGCTGCCGGACCGGACGGTGCTGGCCACCGGCGGGGCGCACGGCAACCGGGGCGCCGAGGTGGCCTCGTCGTCCACCTACGATCCGGTCGGCAACCGGTGGATCGACACTGCCGACGACCCGATCGGGCGCGGTTACCACTCGTCGGCGATCCTGTTGCCCGACGGGCGGGTGGCGGTGCTCGGCTCGAACCCGATGGACAACTCGTTCGAGTTGCGCATCTCGGTCTACTCGCCGCCGTATCTGTTCAAGGGCGCCCGGCCGACCGTCACCGTGCCCGCCACCACTGCCGGCTACGGGCAGCAGCTGAACCTGGCGGTCACCGGCGACGTCGTCGCGGCATCCCTGACGGCCCCGTCGTCGGCGACCCACCAGACGGACACCAACGCGCGGCTGGTCGACCTGCCGATCACCGGCAGCGGAGCCACCCGGCAGGCGACGGTGCCGGCCAACCGGAACCTGCTGCCACCGGGGCCGTACATGCTCACCGTGCTGGACTCCACCGGAGTTCCGTCGGTGGCCAGGTGGGTGATGGTCGGATGAGCGACGGCGCCGGTGCCGTCCCCCCCGGAGGGACGGCGAGATGAAGCGAAGCTGGCTTGCGGTGCCCGTGCTGGCCATCGGGGTGCTCGCGGTGGCGGTGCTGTGGTTCGGGTTCGGCGGCGATCGTGACGCGCACCGGCACGGCACCGAGGCCTCGGCCGTGTTGGCCGGCGCGACCGCCCGGCCCGGTGCCGACCCGGCAGGGTCGTCCGAGGCCGCCGGATCGCCGGACACGATCGGAGCGACGGCCGCCCAGACCTCCGGCGCGCACGAGCACGCCGCCCACGAGACCGCAGCGCCTGCCGGAGTACCGGTGGTCACGGCGCCACCGAGTCCCCCGGACGATCCGCGGGCCCCGGCCGCGAACCGGCGCCAGGTGGGCCTGGCCGAAGCGGCCGGCGGGGCGGCCGGTACGGTCGCACCGATCGCGGCCCCGTCGGCCGCTGCCGACCCGTGGTTGGACGCCGACGCGGCCGGGGTCAACGAGGGCACCAAGGAGCAGGCCGCCGATATCACCTTGCAGCCGGCGCCGCGGGTGGATCCGACCGAGGTGCTCCCGGCGCACGGCCTGACCAACGGCTGCGTCGCCGGGTACGGCGGCGGGACGGCCTGCTTGCCGCAGACGCCCCCGAGCCATGCCGGGCACGGCTCCGGCGCGGACATGTCGATCTACTGGACATGTGCCGAGGCCCGCACCCTGTTGCCGGCCGGGATCGCGGTCGACGCGACCGGCGGTGACCCGTTGGGGCTGGACAGCAACAAGGATGGAATTGCTTGCGGACCCGGTGATCGCTAGAGCCGATCGGGAGAACTAGGGTTCCGCGACATGTCCGGCAAGATCGACGCACGGCCCTGGTACGTCCCCATGCGGGCCCGGCACCCGGGTCAGGCGCACCGGGTGTCCACGCCCCTGGAGCTGTTGTTCGACCTGTGTTTCGTCGTCGCGGTCGCCCAGGCCGCGGCGGGTCTGGACCACGGATTCATCGAGAACCACGTCGGCTCGGCCGTTGTGGCCTATCTGATGACGTTCTTCGCCATCTGGTGGGCGTGGATGAACTTCACCTGGTTCGCCTCCGCCTACGACACCGACGACGTGCCCTACCGCGTGCTGGTACTGGTGCAGATCGCCGGTTCACTGGTCATCGCCGCCGGCATCCCTCGGGTGTTCGCGGACCAGGACTTCACCGTGATCGTCATCGGCTACGTGATCATGCGCCTGGCTCTGGTCACCCAGTGGCTGCGGGCCGCCGCCGCCGACCCGGCGCACCGGCGAACCGCCACCCGGTACGCCGTCGGCGTCGCGATGGTGCAGGTGTACTGGGTGCTGTTGCTGTTCCTGCCGCACGGCGGGTGGCTCCTGGCGGCCTTCCTGGTAGGTGCGATCCTGGAACTGTCGGTGCCGGTGATCGCCGAACGGCCGGCTGCCACCACCTACCACCCGCACCACATCGCCGAGCGGTACGGGTTGTTCACCGTCATCGTGCTGGGTGAGTCGGTGACCGCGGCCACCCTGGCCTTCCAGGAGGCGCTGACGACCTCCGGGGCGTCGTCCACGATCATCGGGATGGCGGTGGCCGCCATCGTCACGATGTTCTGCCTGTGGTGGATCTATTTCGACCACGAGTCGGCCCCGGTGATGAATGCGGCCCGGGCCGCGTTCCTGTGGGGCTACGGCCACTACTTCCTGTTCGCCGCCGGTGCGGCGGTCGGGGCCGGGTTGGTGGTCGCCGTCGCCTACGAGCAGCACGAGACCCACGGCATCGGCTACCCGCTGTCGGCGTCGTTGACCACGGTCCCCGTGGCGATCTTCCTGATCGTCGTCACCATCCTGCGGGCGCACCCGGGACGCCCGCGGATCATTCCGTGGGCAACCTCGATCGCTGCGGTGCTGGTGCTGGCCGACACGTTCATTCCGGCCCCGCTGTACGTGACCGCCGGGGTGCTGGTGGTGCTGGTCGCGGTGATCACCGGGGCGACCCGGAGCCGGGTGGCCGGCTGACCGGGTCGCGGTGGCAGGGTGGTGGGCATGCCCGCACTCCATCCGTCCGTGACGGCCGATCTCGACCTGGTCCGGCGGGGGACCCAGTACTACGACGGGCTCCTGCACGGGATGAGCGACGACGATCTGGACGGTCCGTCGCTGCTACCCGGCTGGGACCGGCGGCACGTCGTCGCCCACGTCGGGCTCAACGCGCGGGCGCTGGGCCGCCTGGTGCACTGGGCGCACACCGGTGTCGAAACCCCGATGTACCCGTCGACCGCCGCCCGCGACGCCGAGATCGACGAGAGCGCCGTGCTGTCGCCGGCCGTGCTCCGGGAGCAGCATCGGGCCGAGTCGGCGGCCCTGTCCGCGGCCTGGCAGGGCCTGCCCGCAGACCGCTGGGACGCCCCCGTCCGCACCGCCCAGGGTCGAACCGTGCCGGTGTCGGTCACCCCGTGGATGCGGGTCCGCGAGGTCTGGCTGCACGCCGTCGACCTGGGCAGCGACGGGCGCTTCGAGGACTTCCCGGCCGACCTGGTCGATCGGCTGCTGGTGGACATCACCACCTGGTGGGCGCGGTCGGGTGCGGCCGACGAGCTGACCCTGGCACCGACCGATCGGGTGGTGCCGGGGCTGGCCGCCGCGGGCCCGCGGACGGTCACCGGCACGGCGGCGCAGCTGGCCCGGTGGGCGTCCGGCCGCGGCGGCGAAGTGACGTCGAGCACCGGGGAGGCGGTGGTCGCGCCCCGTTGGCTGTAGGAACGCGCCGGTGGCGCCACCCGCCACATGGCGGGGAGCGACCGCCGCGTGGCGGTCGAATCCGTCGATCGCCCCACCGACGATGGATCCACCCGCCACCCCACGACATCGGAGTCGCCCATGACGCTCACTGCCGAACCGTCCGCCGCCCCGGTGGTCGTGCCCAACCCCGTCGGTCCGCCGCCGCCGTTCGACCCGGAGGTGGCACCCGTCCTGCGCATCATCAACGAGCTGATGCCGCCGATGGGCCCGGACACCCTCGAACAGATGCGCGCCGGGATCCCCGGATTCGAACCGCCGGACAACGAGACCCTCTCCCGCGACGGCGCTTTCCTGGTCGAGGAGCGCACGGTGCCCGGGCCGGCCGGCGCCCCCGACGTGGCCCTGCTGATCTGCCGGCCCGCCTCCGCAACCTCGCCCACTCCGGCGATCTTCCACACGCACGGCGGCGGCATGGTGGTGGGTGACAACCGCACCGGCCTCGACGATCAGCTCAATCTGGCGCAGTCGATCGGCGCCGCCGTGGTGTCCGTCGAATACCGACTGGCACCGGAAGCGCCGCACCCCGCTCCGGTCGAGGACTGCTACGCCGGCCTGGTGTGGACCGCCCGGCACGCCGACGAACTCACCATCGACCCGGACCGGATCGTCATCGCGGGGGCCAGCGCCGGCGGCGGGCTGGCCGCGGCCGTCGCCCTGCTGGCTCGCGACCGTGGCGGACCGGCGTTGTTCGGGCAGATGCTGCTGTGCCCGATGCTCGATGACCGCAACGACACCCCGTCCGCGATCCAGATGGCCGGTCTGGGGGTGTGGAACCAGGCCGACAACGCCTTCGGCTGGGACGCACTGCTGGGTGCCGCCCGGGCGACCGACGCGGTGTCGCCGTATGCCGCTCCCGCCCGGGCCACCGACCTGTCGGGCCTGCCGCCCGCGTTCATCGACGTCGGTTCCGCCGAGACCTTCCGGGACGAGGACGTCACCTACGCAAGCCGGATCTGGCAGGCCGGCGGGCGCGCCGAGTTGCATGTCTGGCCGGGCGGGTTCCACGGCTTCGACATCATGGCACCCGACGCGGCCGTCTCCCAGGACGCCCGCGCGGCACGGCACGTCTGGCTGCGACGGTTGTTCGCGCTCTGATCGGCCTGCGATCCTGGGCCGATGCGCGACCTCACGATCCGGCTGGACGCCTTGGACCCGGAGGCCGGGGCGGCGCTCCGGGTGATCGCCTACTTCGACGATCTGGTTGCCCACGGCGCCGGTGTGTCCGCGATCGTTCGAGGCGCCGCGATCCTGGCTGCCTGTCCGGCCGCGCTCGTCGATCCCGGGCAGCACATCCGGGTACGAATCGGGGCCGGCGGGGTGGCCGGGACGCCGGGCCCGCGGGATCCCGACTGGCCCTGGACCCCGGTCGGCCGGGACGGCGAGCTGTGGCTGGAACGCGGTGGCGGGGCGCATCCGATCGACGCCATGGTTCTGGAGCGAGCCGCGGCCGCGATCGGATCGACCCGGCAGGGTCCTCGCGGCCGGGTCACCCACGACCGGGACGATGCCGACGTCGTGACGCTGGTCGATCCCGCGTCGTTGGCGGCGGACCGGTCAGCCGCCGCCCGGCGGCTTCACCTGTCGCCGACCGCCCGGGTCCGAGCGGTCGCGTCGCCCGCTGGCCTGCGAATCGAGTCGGCCGACCCTCCCACGGCCATCGTCGGGCGGGCCGGCATCGGGCCGCCCGGAACACCGGACGAGCTAGCCGCATCCGCGGTCGCCGCGCGGCTGGCGCTGCGGCTCACCGCCGCCGGCACGAATGCGGACCCGGGACCGCGGGTCGTTGATGCGCAGGATGCCGGCGGGTTGCTGGTGCTGGCCGCTGCGGTCGGCTCGGAGACGGTCAAACACCCCGACGTCGTCGGGCTTGAGCGATGGGCCGGCGAGCACCCGTGGCTGTTGGCGACAGTGGCGGCGGTGGCGGAACAGTCGAGCCTGCGTGCGGCCGCGTCGGCGCTGCACGTGCACCACTCCACGCTGCAGGAACGTCTCGCTCATGCCGAACGGATGCTCGGCTGGTCCATCGGCGACCCGGGTGGGCGGCTCCGCCTGCAGATTGCGCTGGTGCTGCGGCGACTTCACCGAACCGCGACTTCACCGATCGTTGACTGATCCCCGAGACTGATCCCTGCGGCCGGCTACCGGCCGGGTCCGGCGACCGGCGGGGGGTTCAGCTGGCGCAGTCGACGCAGAGCCAGCGCCATCAGCGCGACGCCCAGCCCGGCGAACACCGTGCCGTAGGAGGCAAGCGCGGTGACTCCGGCGGCCCCGGCGACCATGATCGCCGTGCCGAGCAGGAGCAGCAGGACGCACCGGACCACGACCTTGCGATCGCGGGCGGGGTCGAAGGACGGGTCCAGCCGGCGGGCGAGCGCCGGGTCGGACGAGCGAAGGTACGTCTCGATCTCATGCAAATGATGCTGCTCGTCGTGCGTCAGCGACATGTCGTTCACATCCTCACGCCGGCCGCAGGCGCGTCCGGCCTCCGTCCATGGTGCAACCGTCGGGATGGACGTTCGAGAGGCCGCCGGGTACTCCTATGAGATACCCGCCACTTTCACCGGCCCCGCCCCGATCGGGCGGGGTAGGGCTCATTCGGCGAGTTCGGGCGGCACCGCGTCCAGCGCGGCCTGGATCGCGGCCATCAGGTCACGGGCCGACGCCGCGGAGAGTTCGAGGGCGATGCGGGCCGCCGGCCCTCGGGACGGATCGGCGACGTCGATGTTGAGGGTGTGTTCGGCCATCGCGTGCACCGGGTGATCGAAGTAGGCGGTGACCCGGCTGACGGTAAACCATTGTCCGCCGGGGCCCTTCGCGCTTCCGGTGATGTCGGCGACCGCTGTCGCGTAGGTGCACACGGTCATTCCCCGGCCAGGTGGGCGGCGAAGAAGGCGGCGATCCGGTCCCAGCCGTCGTTGGCGGCGGCCACCCGGTAGCCGGGACGGTTCACCGCGAAGAACCCGTGTCCGGTGTCGTCGTAGCGGTGAAACTCGAACTGCTTGCCGTGCTGCCGCAGGAGCCGTTCCAGTTCGTCGACGTGTGCCGGCGACGGGAAACGGTCGTCGTTGCCGAACAAGCCGAGCAGCGGGCAGCGCAGGTCGCCGAGCAAGGGCACCAGGTTGCGGACCTGAAGCGGATGACCCTCCGGTGGCGCGCCGGTGACGAACGCGCCGTAGCAGTCGACGGCGGCGTCGACGTCCAGGCGGCAGGCCGCCAGCACCGCCTGCCGGCCGCCGGAGCAGTACCCGATGACGCCGACCCGGCCGTTGTTCGTCGGCAGGGCCCGCAGGTAGCCGGCCGCGCCGGCCACATCACCGACCAGGCGGTCGTCGGGCACTCCGCCGGACGCCCGGGCGGCGGCCGCGGCATCGTCCGGATCGGCGCCGGGTGCCTCGCGGTGGTAGAGGTTCGGGCAGATCGTGTCGTAGCCCAGTTCGGCGAACCGGCGGACGATCTCCTTCGTTGCCCGATCGAAGCCGGGCATGTGATGAATGACCACGACGCCGCCCCGTCGGCCGGCGGGGGCCGGCCGGGCCAGGTACGCCTCGACGGGTGTGTCGTCGTAGCCGGAGGTCTCGACGGTCTCGGTGACCATGGAGTGGCTCATGACCCATCGAAGCACGCCGGTGCGAACCGGCATCGACGCGGGCCTGCATACTTAGGGCATGCAAACCTTACCCGCAGACGAGACTCCGGTGGTCGTACCCGGCCGCCCGGCCTACCGGCCGTTCCGGGTGCGGGTGCACCGGGTCGAACGGCTGACGCCGTCGTTCCGGCAGGTCACGTTCACCGGACCCGACCTGCACGAGCTCGGCCAGGACGGACTGGACCAGCGGATCAAGCTGCTGTTGCCGGCCGGGTCGGGTCAGCTCGACGACGTCGGCGGCCCCGACTGGTACGACCGGTGGCGGGGCGCGCCGGACGGCCGGCGGCCGGCGCTGCGGACGTACACCGTCCGCCGGGTGCGCCCCCGGGACCGCGCGGTCGACGTCGTGCTGGTCGATCACGAGAGCGCGCACGGCGAACCGGGTCCGGCCGTGCGATGGTTGCGGGCGGTCGAGCCGGGCGAAGAGATCATCCTGGTCGGCCCCGATGCCCGCAGTCCCGACCGGCACCAGGGGATCGACTTCCGGCCCGGCGCCGCCACCCGCTTGCTGCTGGCCGGCGACGAGACCGCCGCGCCGGCCATCGCGGGGATCCTGGAGTCGCTGGCCGGTCGGCCGGACGTCACCGTGCGGGCGTTCGTCGAGGTGCCGGACCCGGCGGACCGGCTCCCGGTCGACGTGCCCGCCACCGCGCGCCTGCATTGGCTCGCCCGCGGCGCCGGCACGCACGGCGACCTGCTTCGCCCGGCCGTGTGTGCCTGGTTGGACGGACATGCTCGCCTGCTCGACGCCGTCCGAGCCGCCGGTGAACAACTGCTCGAGGACATCGACGTCGACGACGCGCTCCTCTGGGAGAGCCCCGACGCGTCCGGCGAGACGTTCTACGCGTGGATGGCAGGGGAGGCGGCAGTCGTCAAATCCCTGCGCCGCGCCGTCGTCACCGATCGGGGGATCGACCGGCGGCAGGTCGCCTTCATGGGTTACTGGCGGCGCGGGCAGGCCGAGCGGAGCTGATCCGGCCCCGCGATGCGCGGCGTGCGGCCGTCGAGTGCGCAGGAAGTGCCCCCCAACCCCGGGGGGGGGGGCCACTTCCTGCACACTCGGTGGACACCGGACGCCTGACCGTGGAATCCTCACGGACCCGTTACGCTCGAACCTCCGGCGCTCGTAGCTCAGCTGGATAGAGCAGAGGACTTCTAATCCTCCGGTCGCAGGTTCGAATCCTGCCGGGCGCGCTTGGTGCAGGTCGGCCTTGGCGAGAGCGACACCACCGCGTCCAGAACGGCAGACTCGAGGGAGCCCTCGAAGACCATTCTCACGCCGGACGCGCCACCTCATACCGGGCCGGGGCCGCAGGCGGTCGAGGCGGGGGCTGGATCTGCGTCTCCGCCCTGTTCGACGCGGACGCCCGCAGCCATCGGATCCCGACGATGCCCGCGGCGGGGCGGGGCAACTGTTCGCCAACCTGCGACGACAGGATGTGGTGCAGCAGGATGCCGACCGCGGGAGCCGGTCGCGCCGATTCCCAAGAACCGTCCTGGTGTCGCACCCGCCGGCCGTGTTCCGTCACGAACGGCCCGCTGCAAGGATGCTGATCGACAGCGGTTCGTCGAAGGGTGGCCGCTCCGCGAGAAGGACCACGCATGCCTGCCGACACAGGACGAGCAGCGAGCCCGACGGCCGCGGCCAGGGGACCGGTCGGCGTGCGGTTGCAGATCCTGGGACCACTGCGGGTATGGCGGGACGGG
The DNA here is from genome assembly GCA_044223435.1 of Nakamurella sp. Classification (GTDB taxonomy): domain Bacteria; phylum Actinomycetota; class Actinomycetes; order Mycobacteriales; family Nakamurellaceae; genus Nakamurella. The sequence goes on along the minus strand of JBGALY010000039.1, from coordinate 15,761 downwards.
GTGGAGTTGGATGCCGGACCCCAGCAACAGGCGAAGCTGCTGGCCGTCCTCCTGGCGCGGGCCGGCCGACCGACCACGACGGCCGAGCTGACTGAGGTGATCTGGGGGCAGACGCCACCGCCGAGTGCGTTGAACACGATCCAGCGATATGTCGGCGCGTTGCGTCGCCTCTTGGAGCCCGCGCTACCCGCGCGTGGAGCCGGGAGCTTCCTCCACCGCCGCGGTGCTGCCTACGTCTGCGTCGCCGGCCCGGATACGTTGGACCTGGCCGACTTCAGAGAACTGGTGGACAAGGCCGAGACCGATCACCGGGATGGTCGCGATGCCGCCGCCCTCCATGCGTATGCGCGTGCCCTGGCCCTCTGGGCCGGCCCGGCGGGCGCGGGCATCGACCGGAGAACCTCCGTGACGTCGATCTTTGCGCCGTTGCACGCCGAATTCCTGCAGGCCTGCGCGACCGCGACCGGGCTGGCGCTCGCCCTCGGCGAGCCCGAGCGGGTGCTCCCGGCGCTGCGCACCGCGGCGACGATCGAGCCATTCCACGAACAATTGCATGCGCACCTGATGACCGCGCTCGGTGCCGCCGGCCAGCCGGCGGCCGCCATGGATGTGTACCTGGCGATGCGCACCCGGCTCGTCGACGAGCTCGGCATCGAGCCCGGTGATGCACTCCGCACCGCCCATCGCCGCCTGCTGGACCCACCCCGGCCGCCGCCCGCACCAAGGATCCGAGCCGACAGTCCGAATCGGCCGGTGCCCGGGCTTCTGGTCGGGCGCCGGGACGAGCTGGCGACGATGTGGACGGCCGTGGAATCGGCATTGACCGGAGGATCGGGCATCGCCGCGGTCGAAGGGGAGCCGGGCATCGGCAAGACCAGACTTCTCCAAGCGCTGGACGTCGAGGCCGGGCGGCGGGGAATGATCGTCGTCTGGGGGCGATGCGTGGAGGGTGACGGCACTCCGGCGCTGTGGCCGTGGGTGCAGATCGCCCGATCGATTCTCCGGTCCCTGCCGCCGGCCACCCGTTCGACCCGTCTCACCGCCGACGTCGAGTCCTTGATCACGCCGGACGGCGATGTGTTTGGCACATCGGTGCTGCCGGACACCGGTGCCCGGTTCCGGCTGTTCGAGCGGGTCACCGCCGTCATCTCGGCGCTGGCCGGGCAGCGCCCGACCCTGATCGTTCTGGACGACATCCAATGGGCGGACCAGGTTTCGATGCAGCTGCTGGAGCATCTGGTGGCCCGGATGCCGGGACGCACGGCCGTGGTCTGCGCATTTCGCACTCGCGCCCCCGCACCGAGCGCGGAACTGGTCAGGATGCTCGCGGGCATTTCCCGTGTGGTCAACCATCGCCGGCTCCGGCTGGAGCCACTGTCGCCGGGCGAAACCGTCGATCTGGTCGAGCACGAGGTCGGATCGGCCCTAGCGGAACCGGCCGTTCGAACCGTTCATGAGCGCGCCGGCGGCAATCCGTTCTTCGTCCTGGAGTTGGCCCGCCTTCTGGTCGGTGAGATGGGTCGCCGGGACAGTGCAGCGAGCCGGCTCGGGGTGCCGGCCACGGTGCGCGATGTCGTCCGGCAGCGGATGAGCGGCCTCGACGATCGGGCCGTGGCCATCCTCCAGGTCGCGGCCCTGGCCGGCATGGACGTTGATCTCGGGGTGGTGGCTCGGGCCGGCGGAGTCGATGAGCAAAGCTGTCTCGATCGGCTCCAGACGGTCGAGGAGCTCGGCCTGATCGGCCCACATCCGGCGAATCCGCGGACCTTTCGCTTCGCGCCCGACCTCGTCCGGGAAGCGGTGATCGAGGCGACGCCGGTGAGCCGCCGCCCGAAGTTGCATCTCGACGTCGCCGACGCGCTGGACGCCCTGGGCCTGGCGCGTGAGCTGTCCACCGAGTCGTACGCGTATCACCTGTGGTCGGCCGGGCCGCTGGCCGACCCCACCCGCACGGTGCAGGCGCTCGTCCGGGCCGGCCGTGCCGCCGCCGCGAAGGGCGGCTTCGAGGGCGCCGAACGTCATCTGCAGGAGGCGGTGGAGATCGCCCGTGCGGTGGGGCCGGCCTCGTTGGAACTCGACGCCCTCGCCCAGTTGATCGCGGCAATCGGCATGCGAGCCGGTTACGTCGGCGCGTCGCTGGAACCGCTCGAGCGGGCCGAGCGGCTGGCGCGGGCGCTGGGTCGGGATCGTGAGGCGGCCGACCTGCTGTTCTCCCGATATTGCGCGTACTCGCAGGGAATCGCCCTGGTGCAGGCCGGGCGGCTCGCCCGCCGGCTGCGGCAGTTCGGCGAGACGTCCGCCGACCCGATGGGGCAGTCCTACGGCTGGGCCGCGTGGGGGATTCATCACACCGACATCGGGCAGATCGACGAGGCCTCGCGGTACCTGGCCCAGGCCAACCGGGCGGTGCCGTCGGACGAAACCGTGGCCGACGCCTGGCCGCTTCGACGGGATCTGCGACTCCTCTGGCCCGTCTGGTCTGCCTTCACCACCGGCCTGCACGGGGACCTCGACACGGCTCGCCGGATCTTCGCCGACGTCGACGAGGCGGCCGAGGACGACCCGTACGCGATCACGGTCTGGGCGACGTTTTCGGTGGCCATGGGCGCACTGGCCGGGGACGCCGCCGGTGTGCTTTCCGCGGCCGGCCGCGGGATCTCGATCGATCCCGAATGGTCCTACGGGTTTCTCGGCAGCTACCAGCGACTTGGACTGCGCTGGGCCAGAGCCGTGCTGGGCGAACGGCCGTCGGAGATGGCGACGGAAGCCGAGCAGATCATCGCCACGCGGCTGCAGGACCCGCCGCGCTCGGGGCTGGCTACCTGGTGCTGCCTGGTGGCCGAAATGTGGCTGATCGCCGGGAAACTGGACGAGGCCTCGGCGGCCCTGGACCGGGTCGATCGGCACTTCACCAGCTACGGTCAGCGCTACCCCGAGGGTCTGCTCCTGCTGTTGCGGGCGCGACTCATGCTGGCCCGGGGCGTCCCGACAGCGTTGGTCAGTTCGGCAGCTCAACGGGCTCTGGCGGTGTCGACCGAACGAGGCGCTCATCTGTTCGCCCGCCGCGCGGAGGCATTCCTGGGCGAGCTCAAGGCCGGCTGGACACCCTCCTGACTGATGAGGGCCAGGATCGGGCGACGCGGTCACCCGAGCACCCGTCGCAACATCTGCGCCATCCGTCGATGCCCGACCGTCTCGTAGCCCACCACGGTGACCACCGGGGCAAGCATGACCAGCAGCAGGCTCGGGCCCAGGCCGGCACCTGCGGCGGCGACGGCCACCGCGAGAACGAGCACGGCGCCCGAACCGGCCACGAGCATGAGGTGGAACCAGTCGATCGCCTGCACCAGAAAGGCGTAGATCGCGAATGCGGCCACCATGGCCACGAGTACCGAGACGGCCACCGAGACCACGGCGCCGGTCACGCCGATCGCCGCCTCACCGCCCGCGACGAAGGCGGCGGCGTGCAGCCCGGCACCCATGGCCGCGGTGGCGGAGAAGACCACGACTCCGCCGTAGGCCCACACCCAGGCGCGACGGCGATGCCGGCGCAGGAGGTCACCGAAGGGCACCAGGAACAGGCTCCACCACAGGCCGAAGGCGAGCCCGATCCCGGCGACCACCACCATCACCGCCTCGACGTTCCAGCCCGCTCGGACGACCACCGCGGAGACGGCCGCGATGGTGCCGAGCACGACCTCACCGATCGTGATGATCAGGAAAAGCCCGTACCGCTCGGCGATGTGATGGGCGTGCCAGGGTGGCAGGCCGTACAGCAATGCGGCGATGATCGGTCCCCCCAGCTCGATGGCGTACAACACCACGAGCACCGGGATGATCGCGCCGAGCGGCAGGTGCAGAACCGCCAGAGCGGTCCAGCCGACCTGCGCGATCGCGATGGTCGCCGCGAAGGTCAGCGCCGCCCGCCGGCACGGCGGATCCTGCCGGGCCACCCTCAGCCATTGGAGGAGCATCGCCGTCCGCATGACGATGTACCCGGTGACCATGACACCGATGTCGAGCGGTTCTCCCGCGTCGATCGACTCGAACACCGGTGGGGTGCCAAGCGCCAGGATCAGCACACCGACCATCTGGACCATGGTCGTCAGGCGGAAGAACCAGTCGTCGGTGTCGAAGGCTGACGCGAACCAGGAGAAATTCACCCAGGCCCAGCACACCGTCGAGGAGACGAAGACGAATCCGACGATGGCCGTGCCGACATGTGCCTCCGCGAGGAAATGCGCTGCCTCGTCGGCGGCTCGGTTGAACGCGGCGACGAAGGACAGGTCGAACAGCAGTTCCAGCGGACTGGCGGCCCGATTCGGCTCGTCCGGGTCGCGCCCGGTCATCGGGCGCAACCCATGCCGACCGCCGAGCTGTTCCACACCGCCGCCTTCCATGACCGCCGCGCGATGAGGCCGCGGCGCTGGAGCGAGATGACACCCGTCGATCGGCTCGGCGGGCCGGCGTTCGACCGCAACACCTCCGCGGCGGGAACGCTACGCCCGGCGACGCGGCCTCGGTGGGTCTGCGCGGGACCGGCCGCGACCTTCCAGTCGCTGTCCACAAGGTCTCCACTGCCGGCCAGTAGTTTCCAGGCCGCAGCCAGCGCACCGGTCTCGGACCAGCCGGCACCGTCGCCGCCCGATGAGGAGGCACCTCAGTGAGCAGTCCGCATCCCACCGTGGTCCTGGTCCATGGCGCCTTCGCCGACGCCTCAGGTTTCGCCGGGATCGTCCGGGAACTCGAGAGCGCCGGCTTCGAGGTCGTAGCCCCGCCGAACCCGCTGCGCGGCATTGCCACCGACGCCGCGAGCATCCGCGGCGTGGTGGCCGCCGTCGACGGTCCGGTCGTGCTGGTCGGTCACTCCTACGGCGGGGCGGTGATCAGCCAGGCCTCGGCGGATCTGGACAACGTCGTCGCACTGGTGTATCTCGCGGCTTTTGCCCCCGGGGTCGGCGAGAGCTGCGCCAGCGTCCAGGAGCCGTACCCGCCGTCGCTGCTGGCCGGCACGATCCGCCCGACGTCGTACGAGGCGGTCGGTGCGGTCGGTGGGCCCGACCTGCTGATCGACCGGGAACAGTTCCGCGAGACATTCTGCGCCGACGTCCCGGTCGACGTCGCCCGGATGATGGCGGTCTCCCAGCGCCCGCTCGCCGCCGCGGCGATCGGCGAGCCGCTCTCCGCGGAAGGCTGGAGCGCCCGTCCTACCTGGTTCCAGATCCCGACGCGGGACAACGCGATCTCCCCGGCGGCGCAGCGGGCCATGGCCGCCCGGATGGGCGCGACGGTTGACGAGATCGACGGCAGCCACGCCACCTTCGTCGCTCGGCCGGTTCCGGCGGCGGCCTTTGTCATCCGCGCGCTGCAGGCCACGGAGCCATCGAACCCCTGACCGGAGGAAAGGGGTGCGCGATGCCCACCCGGCGCCGCCGCCTTGCCGCCATCGCGGTCGTACCGACCGCGGCCAGGCTGACGGCCGGGGTCACCAAGCGCACCGTTGTCGGTTGAAGCCCCAACTCAAGGAGATCGACGTGACCCAGGCCGACGCCCCGAATGCCACCACCACCGAACGCCTGGCCGCCGGGGTTCCCGACCGTGGGATCGGCCTCGCCTACGGACCGGCGCGGACGGTCGGTGGTGTCGAACTGGTCCCGGTTGCTTTCGTCACCTACGGATTCGGTGCCCTCGACGAATCCGGCCGCTTCGGTGCCGGAGGGGGCCGTGGCGGCGTCGCGATCCCGCTCGGGGCATACGGCATCCGGGACGGTGAGCTGCGGTTCCGGCCGAACACCGTCGCGGTGCTCGCGCTGGTGATCCCGATCATCGGCGCAGTCGGATTGACCGTCGCGAAAGTCGTCAAGGCCGCGACGCACGGCCACTGACCGCGGGCGGCGGCCACCATGTCGGTCCGATGATTGCTGCCCGGCCGGCGACGGTTCGGGCTTACCCTGGAGGTCGGGTTCGACCGCACACCGTGCCCGATCCACGGGGGGACCGCATGACGCAGGTACCGCGCACCGCCCGGCCGCGAATCCCCGACGCACCGTCGTTTGGTCGCGGCAGTCGGCCGACCGGGCATTCCGGACCGCTGGCGGGCGTGTTGGACCTGCAGCGCACCGCCGGCAACGCGGCCGTCGCGGGTGTCCTGCAGCGGCTCACTGCGCAGGAGCGGGAGCGAGATCTCCTCTCGCCGCGGCTGGCCGGCAACCCTCGGCTGCAGGCAGCCTTCGACAACGCGCCGGTCATGCGGGTGGGTGAGCAGGGCGAGGCCGTGCGGTTGGTCCAGGAATCGCTGGTGGCCGACGGGCATCCGATGCCCCGGTCGACCGGCCCGACGGGTCGGCTGGACGGCATCTTCGGTTCGGAGACCCAACGCGTCGTCCGCGATTTCCAACAGGCGCACCCCGCCGAACGCCCGGCCACGGCGTCCGGGTCGGCCGATGGGATCGTCGGTCGGCACACGTTGGGCGCGATGGACGAACTGGGTGGGGCGCCGGGGCCGAATCCACCCGATCTACCCCCGTGCCCCGCGGTACTCGACGGACCGAACCGGCAGGCCTTCGCGAGCACGGAGGCATTTGCCGATCCGGCCGTTCAGGGCGCTGACGGGCCGGTGCCGTGCGATGTGAACAGCGTGCCGATCGGATCGGCCTGCCTGAAGTCGAAGGATGTCCCGGCCAACCGCAGCGGCATCGTGCACCAGCCATTCGGGTCGGTGGGTGAACGGTTCGAGATGAATGTGGAATGGAAGGACACGCCGCTGTTCGCGCGGCGGCCGCAGACCTCGTTCTGCGCGGCCGAATGCGGGGAATACCACCAATTCGTCAAGGGCCACATGTTGTCGTCGTCGAACAAGGACGGCAGTGACCCGGCCGACGTCGGCGGCACGATGTTCGGCGGGCAGCGCCTCGAGGAGAACACGTTTCACGAGGACGGTCTCGATCGGGACCCGAAGGCCCGATACGGACACCGGAAGGAGCCCGTCACCATGGACGAGCGCTACGAGCCGAACCGGGTGGTGGGCGCGAAGTACTTCGGCAGGGACTTCCCGAACGTGTCCATCGGAACCTTCGCCGACATCGATCTCACCTTCCTGGGCAAGACCGTCGACGTCTGCCACAACGACGCCGAGACGTCCTCGGACACCTGGCAGGTGAAATTCCGCGGCATCATCCGGCAGTGATCCGCGCTGTCGGGATCGGTGGGGTCAGCGCACCCGGCGCATCTCGGCGGCCAGTGCCGGATTTCGCCCGGCGAGCTCGGCGGTCACCGTCCCACGGACCTCGGGGGGCTTGTTCTGGCTGAGCTTGGCCCGGGCGTCGAACCGGGTGACCAGCATCCGCAGGCCGACCGTGCCCCTCGCGGCGCGCCGGGTGCCGGCCTCGTCCGCCGACAGGCTCCGCCCGTGCGGTTGGTGCTGCTCGAAGTGCTCGGTGAGCCGGCTGAGCACGGCGTAGTTCTCGTCGTCGTCGAGGATCTCGGGTACGCCGTAGAGGTGGGCGGTGACATGGTTCCAGGTCGGGATCAGGTCGCCGGGGGCGTACCAGCTGGGCGAGACGTAGTCGTGCGGACCCTGGATGATGACCAGGATCTCATGCTGCCCGAGCTCGTGCAGCACCTCGTCCGGACGACCGAAGTGGCTGACGATGCTGATCTTCTCGGGCGGGTCGTTCGAGGCCTCAGCAAGCAGCACCGGGTAGTGCGAGGCGACCAGGCCGGTGCTGGCGGGGGAGACGAACGTGGCCCAGGGGTGGGCGCGGATGAGCCGCTTGACCTCGGTGGGATCGGTCATCAGGAAGCGGGGAGTGTGGCGCACCAGGGGTTCCTCCGCTCGGCCGGACCCGGACGGCCGGCCCGAGTTCACCTCATTGTGAACGCACCGATCGGTCCGGGTGAAGATCGACCGTCCCCGGTCGTCGACCTGCCCAAAGGCGGGCGCGGGGGTGACACCGAGGGTGTGCCGGAGCCGGACCGGTTGACCGGTCCGACGCCGGCCCTGGGCGAGCCCTCAGTGCCGATCGAGGAAGAGCCCTCAGCGCCGATCGAGGAAGAAGGTCACCACGCCGGCGGACACGTCCGGGCCCGTCGGGTCCGTGTAGCTGCCGGCGGGATGGCCGCCGAACCAGGCGTGGCCGCCACCCTGCACCCGCCATGCTTCGACCTGGGCGACACCGTCGCTGTCGCGGAAGGTGTCGACGACGTGCCCGCGACCGGTCGCAGAGCCCGGATGCTCCGTGCGCTCCCGGGTGAGCGCCGGCGCGCCGCGGCGCGCGGCGTCGACGATCTGATCGGCGTTGACCGGGGCGACCAGGTGGTCGTCGGTGCCGTGGACCACGATGGTGCGGACCGGCTGTGGTCCGGCGACCGGCCGGCCCCCACCCTGCATCGCGGCGAGCGCCGACGGGAGATCGGTCGCTGCGCGGTAACCAAGGCCCGAGTGCACGGCCACACCGGAGAACAGGTCGGGGTGGGTGGCGGCCAGCACCGCGGCCATCGCCCCACCGGCTGAGAGGCCAGCGACAAATATTGCTCCCGAATCGATCTCGTAGTCGTGGCGGATCTGATCGACGATGCCGGCGAGGATGGCGGGTTCGCCCGAACCGGCGGTCTGATCCTCGGCGCGGAACCAGTTCCAATATCCTCTCGGGTTGGCCTGACGGCTCTGCTCGGGGTAGACGACCAGGAACCCGCGCTGCTCGGCGAGCCGGTTCATTCCGGTGCCGGCGGCGAAATCGAGAGCGGTCTGGGTGCCGCCGTGCAGCATGACGAGCAGCGGGGCGGGTTGCCCGTCGTACCCCGTCGGCACGTACAGCAGGTAGTCCCGGCTGCCGTCCGCGCCCTGGTAGGTCAACCGGTGCAGCTCGCCACCGGCCGCTGCGGCGTCCCGCAGCGCCGATTCGTCGCGGACGCCCGCCAGGCCACCGGCCAACGAGCCGGGCAGCGAGCCGGCCAACGAACCGGGCAGCGAGTCCAGGCCGGGCAGGTTCAGGTTGGGCAGCTGCAGATCGGGTCGTCCGCCGTTCGGCAGGTTCAGGTCCGGCAGTGTGAAGGTCGGCCGCCGGCGACCCGGCAGGGTGCCGATCGGTTGCCGACCAGCCGGCGAGAAACGCTGCGATGCAATTGTTGTGCCGTCGTCGGGGTGGTCCGGCGGGGCGCCGGTCAGGCCCAGCTGGGCCAGGATCCCGGTCGGATCGGGCAGCGAACCGCCCGGGTCCGGGTGCGGCAGCGAACCGGACATCCGGTCACGCAGGCGGTTCAGCGCAGCGGGCAGCGACGAGCAGGTGGTGGACATGGTTCTCCTGTCGGAGGCTTTGGGGTCGCCACAGCCGCGGGAGTGCGGCAGGCGTTCTCCGGGTCGTGGTCGATCCGGTGGGCGCAGACCCGGCCTCGGGTCAGCGGGTGCGCGCAGCAAGGGCGGTTTTGACCGCCCTGGACGCGCGGAAAGCGCCCAGTACTTCGACGCTTTCAATGGTGGCCAGGGCCAGTTCGGGGGTCACGTCGTCGTCGACGATGCCCAGGCCGAGAACTCTGAGTTCGACGGTCCGTCCGGCCGCGCGCAGGGACTCCAGCTGCGCGCGGTCCAGCCGGACCGTGCCGAGGGCCAGGGTGCGGCGCTCGACGGTCTCCTTCACCGCGTCCGACCGGGATTCCAGTTGGCGCCGGATCGCGGTGCGGATGAAATCGGTGCGGTTGGCGTAGAAGCCCTCGCCGACCAGCAGGTCGATCTCACCCAGATCGACCAGACCGAGATTGATGGTGATCTTCTCGGTCTTCTCCGGTTCGGCCATGGCTCCGTCCTTTCCAACACGACCGACAGTACACCATCCCGGAGGATGGTCAAGGGATGGTCAGTGCGAACAGCGGATGAGGCCCAGCACAGTGATCTCCCGCGCGGACAGGGCGGGGGTGGCCGCCCGCCGGCTGCCGGATCCGCTGTAGCAGTGCGCCCTGGGCCGATGGCGCGAGAACGGTCTCGCCCCGGGCCGCCGCCCGCACGGCGCGGGCCAGATCGTCCGGGGTGATGTCCTGGAGCAGGTAACCGGTGGCACCCGCCTCCACCGCCCGCAGGATGTCCTGGTCGGTCTGCTCCCGGGTCGCGGTCACCCCGTCCCCACCCGGCATCCGCAGGTCCATCAGGACCAGTTCCGGTCTGAGCACCCGGGCGGCGGCCATCCCATCCGGACCGCTGGCCGCCTGGCCGACCAGGTCGGTCTCGATGGTGGGGCCGGACAGCGCGATGATCGTCTGGTCGATGGTCGTCATCGAGACGGCGATGATCAGCCCGGCCGGCGCCAGTGTGTTGCGCTGCTCGTGGTGATGGTGGACATGTTGATGTCCTCGTGAGGTGACGGCCGGATCGACACCTGCCCATCCGGACGGCTCCTCCTGTCCGTCCGAACCTCGGGCCGGCGGGACGACCGTCCGGGCCGATTTGCTGTCGTCCGATCGGAGGACGGGGAGTGACCGACAGGGTCGACCGGTCGCCCACCCGGTGAGTTCGTGACGGGATGGCCGACCGTCACCCCCGGCTCCGGTCCGGTGACGACCGAGCGCGAATCGTCCGAGCACGGCGACCCGACATCACATCCGAGGTCACTCGGGTCGGAGCACGGGCACGGCGGCCGGTCGACCGGCGGCGCCACACCGGCGCGCGCCGGTCGGGACGTATCGTGAGTGCGTGCCGAAGTGGACGTCGCCCGACGCCGGTGACGTGACACCGAGCGAACAGACCGACCAGCAGCCGGTGGCCGGCCCCGCCGAGCAGCGACGCGACCCGTGGTCGGTGACTGCGGTTGTCGTCGCCGCGGTTGTCGTCGCCGGCTGTGTCGCGGCCGCGCTGGCTGCGATCGTGCCGGCCCGGGTGGACATTCCGGGCCTGCCGACCGCCGGTCGGTTCACCGAACTGGCGTTGCCCGCGGTCAAGGCGATCGTCGACCTCGCCGCGGCGGTGACGGTCGGCTGGTTGCTCGGTGCGGCCTGGTTGGCGCCGGCCCAACGCAACGGGTTCCTGGACGTCGGCGGTTACCGCGCGATCAAGGCGGCCTCGCTGGCGGCGACCGTCTGGGCGGTGGGGTCGTTTGCGCTGATCCCGCTCATCCTGTCGGACACCCTGGGCCGGCCCGTCGACCAGTCGCTGTCCGCGGATTGGGTGATCAACGGGATCTCGGTCCTCAACAGCGTGCGGGCGGCGCTGATCGCCGGCATCATCGCCCTGCTGATCGCCATCCTGGCCCGGGCGGTATTGCACCCGGGTTGGGCGGCGGTGCTGCTGGTGCTGGCGGTGGCGGCGCTGGTACCGCAGGCCGACTCCGGCCATTCGGCCTCGTCGGGCTCGCACGACGTCGCGGTCGACAGCATGATCTACCACCTGGTCGGCATCAGCCTGTGGGTCGGCGGGTTGGTCGCGTTCCTCGGACTGGCCCGGCAGCGGGTGAACCACCTCGACGTGGTCGCTCGCCGGTACTCCGGTATCGCGCTGGGCGCCTTCATCGCGGTGGCTCTCTCGGGCCTGGGCAACGCCTGGGTGCGGATCAGCTACCCGTCCGATCTGTGGACCACCGCGTACGGGCGGCTCGTGCTGGTCAAGGCGGGCTTGTTGATCGGCCTGGGCCTGATCGGCTACGTGCACCGGCGAAAGACCCTGCCGGCGATCGCGCGGGGCGAGCGGCGGCCGCTGATCCGGCTCGCCGTGGTCGAGGTGCTGATCATGGCGGCCACCGTCGGGGTCGCGTCCGCGCTGGCCCGGACGGCCACCCCGCCGCCGACCGGAGCGGCACCGTCCGATCTGGAGCTGGCCCTGGGGTTCCCGTTGACCGGCCCGCCGACCGTGGGGGCGCTGCTGGTCGACTGGCGGTTCGATTGGTTGCTGGGGACCGCGGCGATCGTCGCCGCCGTCGTCTACGTCATCGGGGTGCGGCGGCTGCGGCGGCAGGGGGTCCGCTGGCCACCCGGCCGGACCACCGCCTGGCTGGTCGGCTGTGCGATGGTGCTCGTCGCCACCTCCTCCGGCCTGGGCCGGTACGCGGTCGCCCAGTTCTCGTTGCACATGATCGAGCACATGGTGCTCGGCATGGTGGCACCGATCCTGTTGGCGCTCGGCGGCCCGGTGACGCTCGCCCTGCGGGTCCTGCCGGCCGCCGGACGGGACGGGGTGCCGGGGTTGCGGGAGGGCATCGTCTCGGTGATGCACAGCCGGTTCATGCGGTTCATCACGCACCCGCTGATCGTGTTCGTGCTGTTCGTGTCGTCGTTCTACTCGCTGTACTTCACGTCGTTGTTCGAGGTGATGATCACCTCGCACGTCGGGCACGTCTGGATGGGCATTCACTTCCTGACGGTCGGGTACCTGTATTACTGGGTGATCATCGGAGTCGACCCCGCACCGCGACGGCTGCCTCCGTTCGTCAAACTGGCCATGCTGCTCGGCGCGCTGCCGTTCCACGCCTTCTTCGGCCTCGCGCTGATGAACACGCACAGCGCCATGGCCGCCGACTATTTCGGTGGTCTGGCACTGCCCTGGGTGCCCGACCTCGTCGCCGACGAACGGCTGGGCGGAGCGATCGCCTGGGGGGCCACCGAATTGCCGATGATCATCGTGCTGATCGCGCTGCTGGCTCAGTGGGCGCGCAGCGACGAGCGGGAGGCCGCGCGATCCGATCGGAAGGGTGACCGCGCCGCGGACGAGGAGCTCGACGCGTACAACCGGATGCTGGCCCAGCTGGCCGACCGGGACGGTCGAGGCCCGGGAGCTGGAGCGGACGGGCCGTGACGCTCCTGGTCCGCCCGGAGATGCCCGCCGACGCCGCCGCGGTGCAGTCGGTCATCGCGGCCGCGTTTCCGACGGTCGCCGGAACGGTGGCCGAGGTCGGGCTCAACGATGCGCTGCGCCGCGACCCGGGATGGATCCCGGATCTGTGCTTGGTCGCGGAGCAGGACGGCCGGGTGATCGGTCAGCTGACCAGCAGCGAGGGGACGCTCACCGATCCGGCTGGCGTCCGGCGGCGGCTGGTCGGGATCGGCCCGGTATCGGTGCATCCCGACCGGCAGGGCCAAGGGGTCGGGCGCGCCATGCTGACCACGCTGATCGACCGGGCCCGGCAGGCCGGCGAGACGGCCCTGGTCCTGCTCGGTGATCCCGCCTTCTACCGCCGGTTCGGCTTTCGGCCGGCCGCCGAGGTGGGAATCGGAGCGCCTGATCCGGCGTGGGGCGTGCACTTCCAGGCGCTGGTGCTGGCGCCGGATCCGCCGCCGACCGGCGTCTTCCGGTACGCCGCACCGTTCGACGCGCTCTGATCATTCCTTCGTGCCGGGGACTCCGGTCGATCCGGGCGATCGGATGTTCGCCGCCCACGCCAACGGACGCACCGGGCACTGACCCGCCCATTGGTCCACATGTCCGATTTTTATCCACATCCGGGGTGCGGCCGTCGCGGAGGGCGGCCTCGACTGGCAGCGTCGTCGGTAACCGCCGGGGCCATCCCGGCCCGACAACGACAGGGGCGCCACATGAGTCACGCAGCATCGATCACACTGGTCGGGCGGGTGGGGACGAACCCGCAGCTGTCCTCCGGGGCTACCGGTGACCGAGTCACCTTCCGGGTCGTGGCAACCGAGCGACGGTTTGACCGGGCCGGCCAGGAGTGGGTGGACGGGGACGAATTCGGCGTGAGCGTCCTGTGCTGGCGGGGGCTGGCCACAGCGGTGCTGGGCGTCGTGCGGAAAGGCGACCCCGTGGTGGTGACCGGGCGGATCTCCACCCGCCGGTTCCCCGATCAGCAGGGGATCACCCAGTTCTTCACCGAGGTCAAGGCGGACACGATCGGCCTGGACGTCGGCAAGGTGGGGAACCGGATCGTCCGCAAGCAGCCGGACGTCTTCGCGGAAGGCGCTCCGGACACGCCGGTGGGCGCGGCGGGAACCGCGACGCCCGCGCCGGGTGCGCCACTGTCCGGGTCGACCGGCGCCGACCCGGATGTCCTCGATCTGCCGGCCGAGCCGGACCTCGACGACGACCCCTGGGGCCTGGCCGAGGAGGAATCCGGCCGGGCCGGGGAGCTTGTGGGCAGCGGATGAGCCAGTCGGTCCCGGGTCCGGTCGGGTCAGTCGGAGCCGGAGCCGGAGCCGGACCCGCCGGGCGGGTCGAACAGGCCCGTCGCGGACAGGTTGGACACGGTGCTCTCCAGCTCGTCCATGTGCCGGCGGGTGATCGCGAGCAGCCTGCTGCGGTCCCGGGCCAGGAACGCGTCCAGCATCTCGCGGTGCTCGCCGTGCAGCTCGTCCCGGTCGCGCTGCCGGATATGGGCCATCGGCTGGATCGGTTCGGTGATGTTCCAGACCAACTCGATCATGTGGATCAGCCGGGGCATCCGGCACGGTGCGGCCAGCGCCTCGTGGAAGTGCCGGCTCTCCCGCTGGTAGGCGCGGTAGTCCTGCTCGCGCATCGCGCGGTCCAGCAGGTCAAGCGCTTCGGTGGCCGCACGGTCGTCGTCCGGGCCGGCCGAGTCGACGGCGGCGGACAGGGCCGCAATCTCCAGCACACCGCGGACGATGTACAGCTCGCGGAACTCCTGGGGAGTCAGCCGGGCCACCGTGTAACCCGCGCGCGGCTGGTGATCGACCAGGCCCTCACCGATGAGTGTCTTGAGCGATTCCCGGATCGGGATCCGGCTGACGCCGAACAGTTCGGCGACCTCGTCCACCGGCACCGCGGTGCCGGGCGCGACATCGCCGGACAGGATCGCCCGGCGCAGTTCGGTGAGGATCGCCTGCTGGGAGAGCCCGGCCCGTTCGGCGCGAAGGATACCCATCAACGACGAGGACTCCGGCGGGCGCCGGGCCGGATCGGGAACGTTCACCGCGGCAGGAACCATCCGGTCATTGTCGCCCCCACGGGGGCGGGGCGGTTCACCGGTGGACGGTGAACTGGTCCAGCAGACCCACATAGTCCTTGGCCGGCGGAGCCGCGTACTCCGACCGGGTCGACGTCGCGAGCCCCTGCGCGACCAGCGCCTCGATGGTCTTGGTGGCGGCGGCGACACCGTCCACCACCGGCACCCCGACCTGATCGGTGATGAACCGGCACAGGTCCGCCATCCCGGCGCAGCCGAGCACGATGACGTCGGCGCCGTCGTCCTCGACAGCCCGCTTGCACTCCTGGGTGATCGTCTCCCGGGCGTTGGAGCCGGGAATCTCCAGGTCGAGGACCGGGATCTCGCAGGCCCGCACGTTCCGGCAGAACCCGGCCATCCCGTAGCGGTGGGCCAGTTCCCAGGCCCGGCCGGTGGTGCGACCCAGCGTGGTCACGACACTGAACCCGCGGCCGAGGAAGGCGGCGGTGTGCATCGCCGCCTCGGCGATGCCGATCACCGGACCGCGGGCCAGCTCGCGGGCGGCGTCCAGGCCGGGGTCGCCGAAGCAGGCGACGACATGGCCGTCGGCGCCCGCAGCCTCGCCCCGCGCGATCTGCTCGAGCAGACCCGGCACCGCGAGGGCCTCGTCGTAATGGCTCTCAATGGAGGCCGGGCCCATGGTCGGGTTGACCGGGCGGATGACGGTGCCGGCGGCGGCGACGGCTCGGGCGCAGGCGCCGATCTTCTCGGTCATCGACTCGGTGGTGTTCGGGTTGATCACGTTGATCAGCACGGCGGGTCCTCGATGGGCTAGGTCGCGGTTCGGGTGGTCGGGGAGGGCTGGAGGTCGGCTCGCACGTCGCGGGGTGGGTCCCCGCGGGGGCTGCGCCGCCGGCCGGTGGTCCGGCC
>JBGALY010000038.1:0-43992 GCA_044223435.1 Nakamurella sp. | reverse complement strand
GCCAGCGCGGTGCCCAGCCCGAGCAGGACGTTGAGTGTCAGCACGCTGCGGTCCTCCCGGCCGGGCGCCAGTGCCGCGGCGAAGGTGTTCAGTGCCGACACGCAGCTGCCGAAGCCCAGGCCGAGGGCACCGGTGGCGCCGAGCAGCATCAGGAAGGCCGTCGTGGACGGCGCCGAGAACTGGCTGGCGACCAGCGTCAGCATCGCGACGAGGTTGGCCACCAGCCCCACCGTCAGCACCCGTTGCAGGGTCCAGCGGGCGGCCCAGACCGGGGTGAGCGCAGCGGCGGTGATCGCCAGCACCACCTGCGGGGCGAACATCAGCCCGTACTGGGACGCCGACAGGTCGTACCCCGCCGGCGAGGTCAGCACCGACGAGGCGGCCGGGAAGCAGACCAGCGCCAGCCCCTGGACCAGCCCGGCCGCGTAGACCAGGACGGCGGCGGCCCGGGAGGATCCCCGGGCCGCGCCGCGCGCACCCCCCGCCGGCACCGATCAGCCCAGCCGGTCGAGCAGGTGATCGCCCACCCGCAGCGCGTTGGCGGCCGCGGTCAACGCCGGGTTCACCGCGCCGATCGACGGGAAGAAGCTGGTGTCGACCACGTAGAGGTTCTCCAGCTCGTGCGCCTTGCAGGTCTCGTCCAGCACCGAGTCGGCCGGATCGCTGCCGAACCGGCAGGTCCCGGCCTGGTGCGCGACGCCGGCGATCGGGATGTCGTTGGCCATGTAGGCGTTGCGGGGGATCAGGTGGTGCGGATTGAGCCCGAGGTGGTTGAGCCGGCTCTTGATCCGGTGGTACAGCTCGTCCAGCGGCTTGGTGTTGTTGGGGGTGTAGGCCAGGGTGATGTTGCCGTCCGCGGCCAGCGTCACCCGGTTCTCGGGCCGGGCCAGATCCTCGGTGGAGAGCCAGAAGTCAACGGCGTGCACGGCCACGTCGCGCAGGGCGAACGTCGGCGCGAGGGCGGTCTCGAGCGGCTTCTCGCCCCGGTACATCGGGGCCGAACTCTTGCCCACCATCTGGATGTTGCCCATCGGGAAGGCGAAGTCCTCGTCCCCGAAGTAGAAGTCGTTCACCCCGAGGGTCTTCTGGAACCGGGTGTCGTTGCGCTCGTTGGAGATGGCCAGGAAGGCGCGGCTGTTGTGGAACATGTAGTTGCGGCCGACCTGGTCCGAGCCGTTGGCCAGCCCGTTCGGGTGCCGGTCGGAGGCGCTGCGCAGCAGCAGCTTGGCCGAGTTGGCCGCGCCGGCTGAGACGACCACGATGGACCCGGTGAAGCGCTCGCGCTGCCCGTCGACGATCGCCACGACCTCGGTGACGGAGCGGCCGGCCGGATCGGTGTCCAGCCGGATCACCTCGGCACCGCGGACCAGGGTGACGTTCGGGTGCTCGAGCGCGGGCCGGACGGCGACCACCTCGGCGTCGGACTTGGCGTGGACCAGGCAGGGGAAGCCGTCGCAGGTGGCGCAGCGGATGCACCTGCTGTAGGCCATGTTCGCCTCGTCCAGCATGATCCCGGCCGGGGCGTGGAACGGGTGCAGGCCGGTCCGCTGCAGGTCGTCGAACAGCTGCTGGATGCGGGGCTCGTGCGAGACCGGCGGGTGCGGGTACGGGGCGCTGCTGGGTGGCTCGGTCGGGTCCCCGCCGCGCTGCCCGTGCACCTGGTAGAGCTGTTCGGCCCGGGTGTAGTACGGCTCGAAGTCGGCGTACGGCACCGGCCACGCCGGCGAGATCCCATCGAAGTGCTCGAGCTCGCCGAAGTCCTTCTCCCGCAACCGGTACAGCGCCGCGCCGTACAGCTTGGTGGCACCGCCGACGTTGTAGTGGATCTGCGGCTGGAACGCCGTGCCGTCCTTGTCGTACCAGGTGTCTGCCGAGACGTACCGGTTGTCGACGAACACCGCGGTGGCGTCCCAGTTCTGCACCTCCCGGGGCAGCCAGTCGCCCCGCTCCAGAATCAGGATCCGCTTGCCGGACGGGGCCAGCCGGTGGGCGAGCGTCCCGCCCCCGGCGCCGGAGCCGATGATGATGACGTCGTAGTCGCCGTTTTCGGGCACGCTGCCTCCAGGTGGGTGCGTCCGGGCGGCGGCGGTCGCGCCGGACGAGCAGATGTCGGGTTCGGCGCGGCGGCGGGCCGAGTGGGCGGGTGGAGCCGGTGAGGGGTCTGCTAGAGCTTCGGGGCGTCGGCGGCGTCGTCGGCCCAGGCGATGCGCCCGACGGAGTCGTCGAGTTCCAGGTCGGCCGAGCGGTCGTGGTGGAAGTAGTCGTCGGCCCAGTTCAGGAAGGCGTCGACCTGGCTGTGCATGCCCGACAGGAGCACGGCGTGCAGGCCGAGCCAGGCGACGTAGGCCAGTGGCCCTTCGACGTGGTGCCGGTGCTTGCCGATCTCGGAGACGGCCGCGTTGCGGCCGATCATCGCCATGATGCCCTTGTCGTGGTAGTGGAACGGCGTCCGGGCCGCGCCCTTGCGCTCGGCGACGATGTTCTTGCCCGCCCACTTGCCCGACTGCTGCGCGACGGAGCCCAGCTGCGGCAGCGCATGGCCGTCGCCGTCCGGGATGTTTGCCGCGTCGCCGATCGCGTAGACGCCCGGGCACCCGGGGACCGTCAGATCCGCGGCCACGTCCAGCCGCCCGGCGTGGCCCAGGGTCACGCCAGCGGTGCTCAGGATCGGCGGCCCCGAGATGCCGCCGCCCCAGATCACCGTGTCGGTGTCGACAGTGGTGCCGTCGGACAGCGTGGCGGTGTCGGCCTGCACGCCGCTGACCGCGACACCGAAGGTGACCTCAACCCCCTTCTCGGTCAACTTCTCCAGGGCGTAGGCATGCGACTTGTCGGTGAACGGCTTGAGCAGGGCGTGGCCGTGGTCGACCAGCCGGACGGTGGCCGGGGCCTGCAGCCGGCCCTGGTCGGCCAGCGCGGAGAACAGCTCGGCCAGCGCCCCGGCGGTCTCCACCCCGGTGGGGCCACCCCCGCAGACGATCACCGTGTACGGCGCCTGCGCCGCGCCGGCCCCGCCGGCCTCGTCGGCCCCAGTGGCCGGGGTGCACAGGGACCGCAGCCGGTCCCGCAGGTGCGACCTCAACCGGCGCGCGTCCGGCACGGTGTACAGGGGAAACGAGTGCTCGGCCGCGCCCGGGACGCCGAAGAAGTTGGCCTGCGACCCGGCGGCGACGACCAGGTAGTCCGCGGTGTAGTCGGCGGTGGTGTCGCCGTCGGTGGTCGTCACGGTCCGGGTGGCCAGGTCGATCCCGGTGACCTCGGCGGTCACCGTGACCACCCGGTCCTGCTCCTTGAACGCGGTGGCCAGCGGCCGGGCGACGTCCTCGGCCGGCAGCTGCGAGCTGGCGACCTGGTAGAGCAGCGGCTGGAACTGGGTGTAGTTGTGCCGGTCGAACAGGGTCACGTCGACGTCGTGGTCGGCCAGCTCGGACGCGCAGGCCACGCCGGCCATCCCGCCGCCCACGATGATCGCGGTCGTCATGCAGTTCTCCTCAGGTGGGTTTCGTTGATCACGCGACAGCGGTGCTGGCGGCCGGACCGGCGGTCACCCGGCGCCGGAAGACGTAATAGGTCCAGCCCTGGTAGAGCAGCACGATCGGCACCAGGACGGCCGCGGCGATCGTCATGACCTGCAGCGAGTAGGGGCTCGACGACGAATTCGCCACGGTCAACGAATACGCCGGGTCGGTGGAGGACACCAGCAGGGTGGGGTAGAGGCAGACGAACAGGGCCGCGACCACCCCGCCGATCGTCACCGCGGTGGCCGCGAAGATGATGCCGGCCGACCGGCCGGACAGCCCGGCCGCCGCCGCCAAGACGACGGCGACGGCGGGGACGGCGACGGCCAGGATGCCCCAGCCGCCGGGTCCGGCCAGCACCACCATCCAGACCACCACGATCAGCACGAGCGCCGCCGCGGGCAGGCCGAGCCGGCGCAGCAGCGCGTGCGCGCGGTCCAGCACCGGCCCGGTCGCTCGCAGGGTCAGGAACGCACACCCGTGCTGCAGGCACAGGGTCAGCAGGGTGACGCCGAGGACCAGCCCGAACGGGGTGAGCAGGTCCAGGAACGTGCCGGTGAAGTCGCCGTCGGCGTTGATCGGCAGTCCGGCCAGCAGGTCGCCCAGGCCGACCCCGATGAGCAGGGGCGCCAGCAGCGAGCCGACGGTCAGCGTCCAGCCCCAGGTGCGGCGCCAGGCCGGGGCGGCGAACTTGCCGCGGAACTCGAACGACACCCCGCGCACGATGAGCGCGGCCAGCAGCAGCCACAACGCCAGGTACAGGGCGGAGAACCAGCTTGCGTACCAATTGGGGAAGGCGGCGAACATCGAGGCACCGGCGACGATGAGCCAGACCTCGTTGCCGTCCCAGACAGGCCCGATGGTGTTGATGGCGACCCGGCGTTCGGTGTCGGTGCGACCGACGATCTTGTGCAGGGCGCCAACGCCGAAGTCGAACCCCTCCAGCACGAAGAACCCGGTCCAGAAGAACGCGACGATCACGAACCAAACGGTGGGCAGATTCATCGCTACCGTCCTCAGTACGTCAACGACGGGGCCGCCGGGGCGGTGTCCGCGGGTGGGGTCTTCGCGTCGGACTGATCCGCCAGCGGCCGCCGGGCATGCTTGAGCATCAGGATGGCGGCGATGACGCCCAGCGCCGTGTACAGCACGACGACGATGCTCAGGCTGATCACGATCTCGGTGGGGCTGCCCGACCCGGAAAGGCCGTCCCGGGTGAGCATCAGCCCCTGCACGATCCACGGTTGCCGGCCGCTCTCGGTCAGCAGCCAACCGGCGGTGGCCATCAAGAACGGGGTGATCATGATCCAGCTGGCCACCCACAGGAAGACCCGGGACGTGGCGAGCTTCTTGCGCCACCACAACCACAGCCCCCACAGGCAGAACAGGGCGACCAGGGTGGCGAGGTAGGCCATCACGCGCATCGACCAGTACTGGATGAAGACGTTGGGCACGTAGTCACCGGGGCCGTACTGCTGCTGGTACTGCTCGTTCAGCGGGGTCAGGCCCTGCACTTCGCCGTTCCAGGTGCCGGTGGCGAGCAGCGACAGCAGGTGCGGGATCTCGATGATCTTGGTCGGCGGGTCGTCCGCGGTCCATCCGCCGATCTGCAGCATCGAGAACGAGCACGGCTGGCAGGTGGTCCAGTTCGCCTCCGCGGCGGCGATCTTCATCGGCTGGTACGTGGTCTCGTTGATGCCGAGCTGGCCGCCGACGTGGAACTGCAGGACGCTGCCGATCAACAGGGCGAGCAGGCCGAGCTTCGCGGTGGCCAGGAACGGCGAGGCCGGGGTGCCGGTGGCCGGCCCCGGGCCGGAAGCTTCGGCAGGGGTGGCGACCGCGGGCTTGGTGGCCGCGGGCGTGGTTACCGGGCGCCGGCGGAGCTGCCAGGCGGACACCGCGAGCAGCATGCCGCCCCCGAAGATCAACGCGACGAGCAGCACGTGGACGTAGCCCCAGATGAAGACCGGGTTGGTGAACACGTCGCCGATCGACGTGAGCTCGGCCCGTCCGGTGTCCGGGTTGATCGTGTACCCGCGGGGGTTCTGCATCCAGGAATTGGCGGCAATAATGAACAACGCGGAAAGGCACGCACCAACGGCGACCATCCAGGCGGTGAACAGATGCAGACGCCGCGACAGGACATTGAAGCCGAACAGCCACAGGCCCAGGAACGTCGACTCCAGAAAGAACGCGGCCAACCCTTCCATGGCCAGCGGAGCGCCGAAGACATCACCGACGAAACGCGAATAGGCGGACCAGTTGAGGCCGAACTGGAACTCCTGCACCAGGCCGGTCACCACCCCGACGCTGATCGAGATCAGCATCAGCCCACCGAAGAAGCGCAAGATCCGCTTCAGCTCGGGCGTCCGTTTGCGGAACCACCGGGTGTGCAGGACGGCCACCAGGATGGCCATGCCCATCGTGATCGGGACGAAAAGGAAATGGTAAATGCTGGTGGTCGCGAACTGGATCCGGGCCAGGTCCAACTGATCCATTGATGTGCTCCGGCTGACGCGGCGGCGTAGAGGCAGGAAATGACACGAGTCAGGCCCGACGGCGCCGGCGGGCTGGCGGCCTGAAGTCGCCAGGCCCCCAACCCTGACGCACGCAAAATATCCCGACATCACCCTGACCGGGGTAGATGCCACGCTGACCATAGATTACGCAGCGACAACACGCCTCACGGGCGGTAACTTTCGCGGCATGGACGTTCGGGCCCGCCCTGGCCGACCCTTCCCGCTGGGCGTCCACCTGCGGGACGGTGGCGCCAACGTCGCCGTCTACTCGGCGGCGGCCGACGCCGTCGACCTCTGCCTGTTCGACGCGGACGGCGCCGAGACCCGGGTGCCGCTGCCCGGGCGCGACGACGGTATCTGGCACGCCTTCGTGCCCGGGTTGGCCACCGGGCAGCTGTACGGCTTCCGGGTGCACGGTCCGTGGGACCCCGACGCCGGCCTGCGCAGCAATCCGAACAAGCTGCTGCTCGACCCGTACGCACGGGCGATCAGTGGGTCGGTGACCTTTGGGCCGGCCGCGTACGGCTACGACGTGGACGACCCCGGGCAGCCGAGCGCGCTCGACTCGGCACCCGTGATGCCGCGCAGCGTGCTGGTCGAACCGTGCGATCGGCGGGAGCGAGGGCCGCGACCCGATCATCATCTCAACGACTCGGTGATCTACGAGATACACGTCAAGGGCTTCACCGCCCGGCACCCCGACGTCCCGCCGGAGCTGCGCGGTACCTACGCCGGCTTGGCCCACCCGGCGGCGGTCGGCCATCTGCGCCGGCTCGGCGTGACCGCCGTGGAACTGCTGCCGGTGCACCACCACGTCTCCGAACCGTTCCTGGCGGCGCGCGGGCTGACGAACTACTGGGGCTACAACACCATCGGCTACTTGGCGCCGCACGCGGGATACTCGGCGGCGGTCCGCGCCGGCCGACCCGGCGGCGAGGTGTCCGAATTCCGGGACATGGTGACCGCGCTGCACGAGGCCGGCATCGAGGTGATCCTCGATGTCGTCTACAACCACACCGCCGAGGGCGACGCGAGCGGGCCGACGATCAGCTTCCGTGGCCTGGACAACGCCGCCTACTACCGGCTCGATCCCGATGACCGGTCCCGGTACGTCGACACGTCGGGCTGCGGCAACGCACTCAACGTGGGCGATCCGACCTGCCTGCGGCTGATCATGGACTCGCTGCGGTACTGGGTCACCGAGATGGGCGTCGACGGATTCCGGTTCGACCTGGCGCCCAGCCTGGCCCGGCAGGACGGATCCTTCAGCCGGCTCGCGGCGTTCTTCGATCTGGTCTGGCAGGACCCGGTGATCGCACAGGTCAAGCTCATCGCCGAGCCCTGGGACGTCGGGCAGGGGGACAGTTACGACGTCGGCCGGTTCCCGCCCGGGTGGAGCGAATGGAACGGCCGGTTCCGGGACACCGTGCGCGACCTGTGGCGTAGCCATGACGGGCTGCTTCCCGACCTGGCCACCCGGCTGGCCGGGTCGTCCGACCTGTACGGGCGGCGCCGCCGCGGGCCGGACGCGTCGATCAACCTGGTCACCGTGCATGACGGGTTCACCCTCACCGACCTGGTCTCGTACGACCACAAGCACAACGAGGCGAACACCGAGCACAACCGGGACGGCACCGACGACAACCGGTCGTGGAACTGCGGCGTCGAGGGACCCTCGACGGATCCCGAGGTGACCGCTCTGCGTGATCGGCAGCGGCGGGCCCTGCTGTCCACCCTGCTGCTGGCACGCGGCGTGCCGTTGCTGCTCGGTGGCGACGAACTGGGCCGCACCCAGGGCGGCAACAACAACGCGTACTGCCAGGACAACCCGATCACCTGGATCGACTGGTCGTCCGTCGACGCGTCGCTGTGCGATTTCACCGCGTCGCTGATTGCCCTGCGGCACGCGCATCCGGCGCTCCGCCGTCGGGGCTACCCGATCGATCCCGGCGCGATGCGCTGGTTCCGGCCGGACGGCGCCGCCATGACCGGCTCCGACTGGACGAACCCGGAGGGCAAGAGCATTGCGATGGTGCTGTCCGGAACGCTGGAGGCCGACCTGGCCGACGACGGCACGCCCCTGCTCGACGACGATCTGGCGGTGCTGATCAACGCATGGTGGGAGCCGGCGACCTTCTTCCTCGGCTGGGCGGGCGCGGCGCCGGCGGTGATCGAGTCCGACAGCTTCGACCCGGGCCGGTCCGGAACCAAGGTGGACGGTTCGGTGCTGATCGGGCCGCGTTCGGTCGTGCTCTTGCGCTGCGGCTGAGCCGCCGGGATCGACGCCACTGCTGTCGGCCCGATCGGACCTCCTGGCCCTCTCAGCCCGATGGTTATCTCGTGCCGCAGTCGGTCAGTCGGAGCGCCGTCTGCCGCTGCTCTGGCCGGAATTGCCCCGCTCCCCATCTCGCCCTTACCCGCCACCGCCGGCCAGGTAGACGATGGGCGCGGCGAGAATCTGCCTTGTCACCGGGCCGGGCGAACGACGCCCGCACGCCCCCCAGCGGGCGTCGGCGGGCGGTCGGGGCAACGTGGGTGCCCGTCCGGCGCAGGGTGATGCGGTGGGCGGAGGGTCATTGGCGCAGTCGGTGCAGGGTGTTGCGGCGGGGTTGTTGGTGGGGGTCGATCCAGGTGGGTGGGATGACGTCGGGGTGGCCGTCGTTGCCCATTCGGATGGTCCAGTCGCCCTGGTGGATGAGGGTGTGGTGGTATCCGCACAGGACGGCGCCGTTGTTCAGGCTGGTGGGTCCGCCATTGATCCAGAACTGGATGTGGTGCAGGTCGGACCAGCGGGCGGGCCGGTCGCAGCCGGGGAACACGCATCCCTTGTCGCGCAGGGTGATCGCGCGGCGTAGGCCGGTGGGCCAGATGCGGGTGGCGCGGCCGATGTCCAGGGGTTCGCTGGTGGCGCCGAGGACGGCGGGGATGATGGTGCAGTCGCACAGCAGCCGCCGGGCCTGGGCGGGGCCGATGGTGGTGCCGGTGGCGTCCAGCGTCGCCTGACCGAGCCGGCCGGTCAGGGTGTCGTAGGGCATGGTCATGGTGATGTGGGGTCGTTCCCCGGCCTGGGTGGGGCCGGCGGCGGCGGTCAGGTAGCCGTCGAGGACGGTGCTCAGGGCGTGGGCGCGGCGGGTGGCGGCGGATCGTGGGTCCTTGATGCCGTCGGTGTCCGGGTGGGGTGCGGCGTGTGGGTCGGTGGCGGCGATGAACGCGGCGACGGTCAGGTCGTCGAGGCGACCGGTGATGCCGGTCAGGCCGGTGCGGGCGTCGCGGGGGCCGAGGGTCAGTTCGGCGTGGTCGGCCGGGTCGCGGGGTTCGAAGTCGCCGTCGGGGTCGAGGGTGTCCAGGAGTTTCTCGGCGACCCGGCCCAGGTGGATCGGGTCCATGTGTTGGGCGTGGCCGACGAGGGTGGTTTCGGCGTCGCCGCGGATCCCGGGCTCGAGGTCGGTGGGGATCCGGCTCATTGTCTTGACCACGATGCAGGCCTGTTCGGCGCCGACGGCGCCGGCGCGCAGCGCGTTCCCGAGTTCGGGGAGCGTGGGTGGGATTTCGCCGCCGCTGATGGCGTCCTGGGGGAGGACCGTGTGGGCGGTGCGGACCCCGGTGCTGGGTTGGCCGTGGGTGTGGGCGAGGTGGGCCAGGTCGATCTCGCCGGCGACGGCGACCTGGACCGCGTACACCTGCCGGGCCAGGTGTTCCACGGTGCGGGCCGCGGTCAGCAGGTCACCGCCGGGGAGCTTGTAGTATTCGGCGTCCAGCAGCTGGTCCAGGCCGGCGGCGACCGTCGCGGCGACGTCCTGCACGTCG
This sequence comes from Nakamurella sp., assembly GCA_044223435.1. Classification (GTDB taxonomy): domain Bacteria; phylum Actinomycetota; class Actinomycetes; order Mycobacteriales; family Nakamurellaceae; genus Nakamurella. The sequence goes on along the minus strand of JBGALY010000038.1, from coordinate 34,148 downwards.
TCCAGGGTGGTCACCGCCATCGTCATGCTCAGACCATCCCACACGTGTCCGACAGTGCCCTTTGAACAGCGGCGACGCTGCGAGCCGGTCCAGGATCACCCGGGCCCGGTCTCGCTCCTTTGCGACGTCGCCGGGCGGGAGGGGATGCGCCGCCGATCTCCCACCTGCGGCTCGATCGCCAGGGTGCAATGCGGGTGGGCAGAGTTGTGTCGCGTCCCCGAGCGCGACGTGGCCGCGTGGAGGACCGCGGACCCCGGTGGCGACCAACGCGTTCGCGATGTCCGCAACGGGCCGGGGATGCGATCCGTGCCGGCCGGCGGGCCGGATTCATGCGGTTCCCGCGTCAGGCTCATCGGACTCCGACCCTGGACCGTCCAGGTCGGGTGAGGCGAGCGGGATCCCGGCGGTGCCAGCCTGGCTCCCAGCGGGCCGGCCACTGCCGGACCCGAATCGAAAACCACGGAGGCGCGCCATGACTCAAGCTCCCGAAGCTCCCGAAACCCCGTCTTCGGCGTTGCTGGAGGAGATGTTCGTGCATACCGCGCGGTCGGTCTCCAGCGACGATGGCACCCTGACCCTGCATGGCCTCAGCCCGTCCACGCTCTACTTCTCGGACCGGCCGCAGCGGGTGGTGGGTCATCTGACGACGGAGCAGTTCGTTCAGATGTGGTCGCAGGGACCCAACAGCTTCCTGGCGGACCCGCCCAACGCCGTGCTGTCCTGGGTCGAGCCCGGCGACCAGACCCCGGAAGACGCAGTGGTCGTGCTGCGCGACCCGGTGGCCGGCGACGACTCGATCACCTACTCCATCGAGGTGCTCGACGGCGCGGTGCCGGCGCAGGGCGGCGCGGTGTCGCTGTTCATCGATCCGTTCGGGCGTCCGTTGAGCCCGGTGTCCGTGTCCGGCATGCGCCGCCGGGAGCGGCGCCGCGACTTCCGCCGGTTCTGAGCCGGGACGCTGCGGAGCGGGCGACGAGAATCGAACTCGCGTCATCAGTTTGGAAGACTGAGGCTTTACCACTAAGCTACGCCCGCCGTGCACCGGCCGGTGGCGGGTGCACGAGAATGCTAACGCACGTCGTACCCTCGACCGGTCACACCGGTCGACGGTGCGGCCGCGGGGTGTAGCGCAGCTTGGTAGCGCGCCTGCTTTGGGAGCAGGATGTCGCAGGTTCAAATCCTGTCACCCCGACCCGGAACGCGGTCGGTGGATCTCCGCCTCTCCGTCCTGCCCTAGAATGGCCCGCGGCTCTGCCTGCAGCACGGCCGTGACGCGGCCGTGCCGCCGCGGTCGGGCAGTCCGCCCTCGAACGCACTGCGGCAGCGTGGCGCATTCCTGGCGCCGGGCTCGTGCTTGCCGGCATGCCCCGGCGTCCGTTACCCGGACGACGCCGGTCACCCGCCCGTCCGAGGAGCAACTGCACGTGAAGAGCACTGTCGAAAACCTGAACCCGACCCGGGTGAAGCTCACCGTCGAGGTTCCGTTCGACGAGCTCAAGCCCCACTTCGATCGCGCCTACAAGGCCCTGGCCGGGCAGGTCAACATCCCGGGCTTCCGCCGCGGCAAGGTGCCGGCGAAGATCCTGGACGCGCGCCTCGGCCGGGGCACCATCCTGTCCGAGGTGGTCAACGAGGCAGTGCCGGCGAAGTACAGCGAGGCGGTCGGCGAGGCCAACCTGCTGGTGCTGGGGCAGCCCGACATCGAGGTCACCCGCATCGACGACGGCGACGCGCTTGCGTTCACCGCCGAGGTCGACGTGCGGCCCGACATCACCCTGCCCGCCCTCGGCGACATTTCCGTCTCGGTGGACGATGTCGAGGTCGCCGAGACGGACATCGACGAGCAGGTGGAGGCCCTGCGCGAGCGATTCGCCACCACCACGCCCGCCGAGCGGCCGGCCGCGGACGGCGACCTGGTCACCGTCGACCTTGCCGCCGAGGTCGACGGCCAGGCGCTGGATGAGGCGGCGACCGAGGGCCTGAGCTACCGGGTCGGCGCCGGCGACCTGGTGGACGGCATCGACGACGCCATCATCGGGCTGGCCGCGGGGGAGAGCAAGACCTTTTCGACCACGTTGGTCGCCGGGCCATACGCGGGCCAGGACGCCGAGGTGACGGTCACCGTCCAGGCCGTGCAGGACCGGACGCTGCCGGAGGTCGACGACGATTTCGCCCAGCTGGCCAGCGAGTTCGACACCGTCGAGGAATTGCGTGCGGACCTGGCCGAGAAGATCCGCCGGGTGAAGAACCGCGAGCAGGGCGTCGAGGCGCGGGACAAGGTGCTGGACGCCCTGCTGGCGATCACCGACGTCCCCGCGCCCGAGGGCATCGTCAACGCCGAGTTCGAATCCCGCGCGCACGACGCCGTGCACGCCTTCGACCACAGCGAGGAGGCACTGAACGCGCACATCGAGCGGGAGGGTCAGACTCGCGAGGAGTTCGACGCCGAGCTGCGCGAGAGCGCGACGAAGGCGGTGCAGGCGCAGCTGCTGCTGGACGCGCTGGCCGAGGCCAACCAGGTCGGGGTGGACCAGAACGAGTTCACCGAGCGGGTGCTGTTCAACGCGCAGCGCCTGGGGATGTCGCCGGACGAGTACTTCCAGCGGATCCAGGAGGGCAACCAGCTCGCCGCGATCTTCGCCGAGGTGCGCCGCGGCAAGGCGCTGGCCCAGGCGGTCGAGCAGGCGACGGTGACCAACGCCTCCGGTGAGGTGCTGGACGTCGCCGAGCTGTTCGGCCTGGAGAAGGTCGACGAGGACGCCGTCGAGCTCGCCGACGAGGCGGCCGAGCTGGCCGAGGCCGAGGTCGAGGAACAGCTGATCGAAGAAGCGGTCGCGGACGAGGTCGCCGAGGAACTGGCCGAGGAGATCGCTGAGGAGATCGCTGAGGAGATCGTCGTCGAAGAACTCGCGGAAGAGATCGCCGAGGAGCTCGTGGCCGAGGAGATCGCGCAGGAAACCGGCCAGGCGGACGGCGACGAGGGCGCGAAGGCCTGACCGCGCCATGGCCGGCGCGGGCAGGACCCGCGCCGGCTGCGCACCCGCTGGTCACGCCGTCAGCGAACAGCGCCGGACCGGGCATCGGTCGGCCGCCGGCGGTCGTTACTGTCGGGTGATGTCCCCGATGCGGCCGCTGTGGCGCGGTCGGCGGCAGCAGGATTCATGACCACCCAACCGCACCCGGCCGGGCAGTCGACAAAGGAGCATTCCGTGAGCGATCGTCATCCCCCTGTCTCCAGGGCCCTGCAGGCCGTGCAGCGCCTGGAGGCCATTGCTCCCGGGTTGGCCGACCCGATGATGCGGGCGGGCACACCGATGTCCCTGTCCGATTCGGTGGCCGAGCGGCTGCTCCGGGAGCGGATCATCCTTCTCGGCTCGGAAGTGCGGGACACCAACGCGAACGAGATCACCGCGCAGTTGCTGCTGCTGGCGGCAGAGGATCCCGAGCGGGACATCACCCTGTACATCAACTCGCCGGGCGGCAGTGTCACCGCCGGCATGGCGATCTACGACACCATGATGTGGATCGAGCCCGACGTGGCGACCACCGCCATGGGCCTGGCCGCATCGATGGGTCAGTTTCTGCTCACCGCCGGGGCCAAGGGCAAGCGGTCCGCGCTGCCGCACACCCGCATCCTGATGCACCAGCCGAGCGCCGGGGTCGGCGGCACCGCGGCCGACATCGCCATCCAGGCGGACATGCTGACCAAGTCCAAGCGGGAGCTCACCGAGTTGCAGTCCCTGCACACCGGCCAGCCGATCGAGCGGATCGAGATCGACCAGGACCGCGACCGCTGGTTCACCGCGCAGGAGGCGTTGGCGTACGGCTTCATCGACCAGGTCGTGAGCCGGGCCAATCCGCAGGAGCAGGCGGCCGTCGAGCAGTCCGGCAAGAAGTGATCCGGGCCAGCCGGACCGTCCAGAAGGAGACACGACCGTGAACAAGCCCGGCCACCAGATGCCGTTGGGCGCGGCCCACGGCAACGCGTTGTCGATGCCGCAGGCCCGTTACATCCTGCCGTCGTTCGTCGAACGGACGAGCTACGGGGTCAAGGAGTCCAACCCGTACAACAAGCTCTTCGAGGAGCGCATCATCTTCCTCGGCGTGCAGATCGATGACGCGTCCGCCAACGATGTGATGGCCCAGCTGCTGACGCTGGAGTCGACCGATCCCGACCGCGAGATCATCATGTACATCAACTCGCCGGGCGGCTCGTTCACGTCGATGACGGCGATCTACGACACGATGCAGTTCGTTCGCCCGCACATCCAGACGGTGTGCCTGGGCCAGGCCGCGTCGGCGGCCGCCGTGCTGCTCGCCGCCGGGACCCCCGGACGGCGCCTGGCGCTGCCGAACTCCCGCATCCTGATCCACCAGCCGGCCACCGAGGGCGTGTACGGCCAGGTCTCCGACCTGGAGATCCAGGCCAACGAGATCGGCCGGATGCGCTCGGCGCTCGAAGAGATCCTGTCCCGGCACTCCAACAAGACCCCGGAGGAGGTCCGCAAGGACATCGACCGGGACAAGATCCTGACGGCCGCCGAGGCGAAGGATTACGGCCTCATCGACGAGGTCCTCAACTACCGCAAGCTGGGCTGACCGGGACCCGAGGGCCATCGGCCCCCGGCGGTCGGTCGTGCCGGTTCCCGTCGGGTGATATTGCCCCTGGCGCCGTCGGCTCAGCCCGATACTCTGGTAGGCAGTGCCTTGCCGTACTGGCATCGGTGCCATGCCGCCGGTCGGAGGCCGCCGGCCGGGGTCGGTCCAGCACACGAGCCCGCAAGTGTTCGTGTCGTGACCGTCAAACCGGGGACCGGTGCGTGTCCGGCAGGTAACGTCAATGCGGTCGCGGCAGTACTGAGAATGGGGTCCTGCAGGTGTTACCGAGGACTGGCACACGACGGATCGAGAGGTCTCATGGCGCGCATCGGTGACGGGGGCGACCTGCTCAAGTGCTCTTTCTGCGGGAAGAGCCAGAAGCAGGTGCGCAAGCTGATCGCCGGCCCCGGCGTGTACATCTGCGACGAGTGCATCGATTTGTGCAACGAGATCATCGAGGAAGAGCTCGCGGAGTCCAGCGAGGTCAAGCTCGACGAACTGCCCAAACCGACGGCCATCCGCGAGTACCTGGACCAGTACGTCATCGGCCAGGACGTCGCGAAGAAGGCGCTGTCGGTCGCGGTCTACAACCACTACAAGCGGATCCAGGCCGGTCCGGATCGCGGACCCGAGCCCGTCGAGCTGGCCAAGTCCAACATCTTGATGCTCGGGCCCACCGGCTGCGGCAAGACCTACCTCGCGCAGACGCTGGCGAAGATGCTCAACGTGCCGTTCGCGATCGCCGACGCCACCGCGCTGACCGAGGCAGGGTACGTCGGCGAGGACGTCGAGAACATCCTGCTCAAGCTGATCCAGGCGGCCGACTACGACGTCAAGCGGGCTGAGACCGGCATCGTCTACATCGACGAGGTCGACAAGATCGCCCGGAAGTCCGAGAACCCCTCCATTACCCGGGACGTCTCCGGGGAGGGCGTGCAGCAGGCCCTCCTGAAGATCCTGGAGGGCACTCAGGCCTCCGTGCCGCCGCAGGGCGGCCGCAAGCATCCTCACCAGGAATTCATCCAGATCGACACGACGAACGTGCTGTTCATCGTGGCCGGCGCGTTCGCCGGGCTGGAGAAGATCATCGGTGAGCGCGTCGGCCGGCGCGGCCTGGGCTTCGCCGCAGAGGTCCGGAGCAAGTTCGACATCGACGGGTCCGACGTGTTCGCCGACGTCATGCCCGAGGACCTGATCAAGTTCGGACTCATTCCCGAGTTCATCGGCCGGCTGCCGGTGGTCGCTTCGGTGACCAACCTGGACAAGGAATCGCTGGTCAAGATTCTCACCGAGCCGCGGGACGCGCTGTCCAAGCAGTACCAGCGGTTGTTCGAGATGGACGGCGTCGCGCTGGAGTTCGAGACCGACGCACTCGACGCCATCGCCGACGAGGCGATCCTGCGCGGGACCGGCGCCCGTGGGCTGCGCGCCATCATGGAAGAGGTTCTGCTCCCGGCCATGTACGAGGTGCCCGGACGCGACGACGTCGAACGGGTCGTGGTCAGCGCCGAGACCGTCCGGTCCAACGTCTACCCGACCATCGTGCCGCGGGCGCCCAAGCGCACCCCGCGGGAGAAGTCGGCCTGACGCGGCCCGCGCCGAGACTGCCGAGACGAACGACGAAGGCCCCGGAACCCCGTAGCGGGTCCGGGGCCTTCGTCCTCCCTGCGGTCAGCTGCCGCCACAGTTCGCGTCGAGCCACTTGGAGATGTTGTCGCTCGCGGTGGTGAACTTCTCGCTTTCGAACAGCTGGCCCGCTTCGGCCAGTGACTTGCCGTTCGCCTCGGCGGCGACCTCATTCAACGCCTGGACGTCGGCCGCGATCTCCGCGGGGACGCTCGCGGTCAACTCGTCGAGTGACTTCTTCAAGTCGGCCGCGTCATACGTGCCCTGGCCGCCGAGCGTGCCGAACGCGGCCAATCCGATACCCAGATACGCGAACGAGACGCTCAGGCAGTCGGAGTTGTAGCCCGGGATGTCGGTGAGGTCGGAAAGTTCCGTGGGGAAGGTCAGGTCGGACGGCAGCGACAGGTCGGTGGGCACGGACAGCTCGGTGCTCAGGTCGTTGAGCATGGAACTCAGGTCGGACAGGTCGGTGGGCGCGGCCGTCGAGGTCCGGCTGGTGCGCTCCGATGTGGTCTGCGCCGACGTCGCCGACTCCGCGGCCGCCGTGTTCACCTGGGCCGATCCCTGAACCGATGAGCCGCATGCCGCGACCGTCAGGATGGTGACGACGCTGAGGGCCAGCGCGGCGGTGAGGGCATGACGAGACCGCATGGGTTCACTCCTACGGACGCAACCGGACTGGGCAGACTGGATCCTAGTCGGCCTCACTTGTGAGGCCGCCAATGGACACAGCCGCCAGGAGACCTGAGCCGTCGCCCTGATACTACGCGTCCGATCGGGTTACTCGGCGGACCACCTTGGGCTCCCGATCCGACCGAGTTGGTCGCTCCGACGATTCGCCACGCACCAGAGTAGATGTTGAACCCGGATGCCGAGGTGAAGCCGATCAGCGTCAGCCCGGCCTCCTGGGCCAACTGCACGGCCAGGGAGGAGGGCGCCGAAACGGCGATAAGCATGCCCGCGCCGGCCAGCACGGCCTTCTGCACCAGTTCGAAGGAGGCGCGGGACGAGGTCACCAGTGCGCGATCCGCCAGCGGCAACCGTCGGGCGAGGAGGGCGGCCCCGATGACCTTGTCCATTGCGTTGTGCCGTCCGACGTCCTCCCGGACCTCTTCGACCAGCCCCTCGGTGGTGGCCAGGGCGGCCGCGTGCACCCCGCCGGTCGACCGGAACGTCCGCTGGTGCGCGCGCAATCGCGCGGGCAGGGCGCTGACCGAGTCCGGTGCCAGCACGATCGATCCCGGCGGGTACCGGCCGGACCGTGTGATGGCGTCGATCGATTCGGCACCGCACACCCCGCAGGCGGAGGTGGTGACCTGCTGTCGCGGACGGACCCGGGCGAGCGCGGCCGGGTCGGCCAGCGCGACCTCGAGGACGTTGTAGGTGTTGCGGCCGTCGGGCCCGACCCCGGTGCAGTAGCGAGCCGACCGCACGTCGTCCGGGCCGGCGATGATGCCCTCGGCGTGCAGCAGCCCGTGCACGAGCTCGATGTCGGCGCCCGGGGTCCGCATCGTGGTGGTGAAGGGCTGGCCGCCGATGCGGATCTCCAGCGGCTCCTCGCCGGCCACCGTGTCCGGCCGGTGGCTGAAGGAGCCGTCGCGATAGCGGACGACCGGCGTCCGGACGGTGACCCGACTCATTCAGCCAGCATGCCACCCGACCAGGTCAGCGGCGGACCATCCGGATCTCCAGGATGCCCTCGGAATCGGTGCGTTCGGCGCCGTTGGGGATGAAGTCGTGGTGCACATAGAACGCTGCCGCCCGGGGATTGTCCCGGTAGGTCCACAACGTTGCCGGCCCGTTGCCGATCGCCGCCGCCAGCAGCGCATCCGCCAGCCCGGTGCCCTGGTGAGCCTCCCGGACGTAGATCGCGTACAGCTCACGGTCGGTCTGCGGGTCCTCGTCGCGGGTGGGACCGGCGATGGCGATGCCGATGACCTCGCCGCCGGACTCCACCAGGTAGTGGTCGGCGACGCCGGCCTCGATCTCCTTCCGTCGGCGCGCGGCGAGCCGGGCGACGTCCATGCCCTCGAAGCGGTCCGCGCCCCACAACGTGCCGTACGCCTCTTCCCAGCACGCCAGGTGGCAGGCCGCGAAGGCGTCGGCATCCTCCGGCCGGGCCGTCCGGACCGTGGGCGTCATGCCGCCGCCCCCGGGACGCCGGGCGCATCGTGCCGAGGATTCGGTCGGCAAGCGTCCCTCATGCCGCCGCCCCCGACGGGCCGTTCGCAGGCTCTGCGGCCCTCCCGGGCGCGACGCCGCTGTGTCGACGATTCGGTCGGCAAGCCTCCCTCATGAATCCACCTTTCAAGCTGCAAGTTCACGTCGGTCACGCGGGGGACGGGAGTCGTCATCGGTCAGATGGATGTCGAAACGGTCGCCGATCGACCCTCCTCAGGCTAGTGCACCCCGGATCGCTCTCCGTGCGCGCCAGGGGCCCGGAGGCTGCCTCGGGGTGAAGGGACCGTGAACGTTGCCGCGGCCCGTCGTCAGTCGTGTGCGAGCTTGCACCATGGGGCCGGATCGGGGTGGCACCATGACCAGGTGCCCGCCTACCGAGACTCCGCCGTGGTGCTGCGGGTCACCAAGCTCGGCGAGGCGGACCGCATCGTCACCCTGCTCACCCGCCGGACCGGCAAGGTCCGGGCGGTGGCCAAGGGCGTGCGCCGCACCCGCAGCAAGTTCGGGGCCCGGTTGGAGCCGTTCAGCCACGTCGACCTGCAGTTGTACGCCGGCCGGAATCTGGACATCGTCACCCAGGCCGAGACCCTCGACCCGTTCGGTGCGACGCTGGCCGCCGACTACCCCCGCTACACCTGCGCCACGGCGATCGCCGAGACCGCCGAGCGGCTGGCCGCCGAGGAGCGGGAGCCGGCGCTGCGGTTGTACCTGCTGGCGGTCTCGGCGTTGCGGGCCCTGACCGAGCCGGCCCGGGTGCCGACGCTGGTGCTGGACGCCTTCCTGCTTCGGGCCATGGTGTTGGCCGGTTGGGCCCCGGCGTTGCGGGAGTGCGCCCGGTGCGGCCGGCCCGGCCCGCACGGTGCCTTTCATGTGGCTTCCGGCGGCGCCCTGTGCGCCGATTGCCGGCTCAGCTCGTCCGGCGTGGTTCGTCCGGCGCCGGCCACCATCGACCTGATGTGCGCGTTGACCGACGGGGCGTGGACGGTGGCCGACGCATCCGAGGCCAGTCACCGGCGGGAGGCGTCCGGGTTGGTCGCCGCGTTGATGCAGTGGCACCTGGAACGCGGCCTGCGCTCGCTGCCGATGGTCGACCGCGAGGTCACCGCATGACGGTCCGGCCGGCGCCGCGGTTACCCACGCCGCATCCCAGCGGGGCGCGGCCGCCGGCGCTGCCACCGGACGCCGTCCCCCGGCACGTCGCCCTGGTGATGGACGGCAACGGCCGGTGGGCCAAGCAGCGTGGTCTGCCCCGGACGGAGGGCCACAAGCGCGGGGAGGCAGCCCTGTTCGATGTGGTCGAGGGCGCCATCGAGATCGGTGTCACCCATCTGTCGGCCTACGCGTTCTCCACCGAGAACTGGAAGCGCTCGCCCGACGAGGTCCGCTTCCTCATGGGCTTCAACCGGGACGTCATCCGTCGCCGCCGGGACGACATGCACGCGCTGGGTGTGCGGGTCCGCTGGGCCGGCCGCCGGCCGCGGCTGTGGCGCAGTGTGATCAAGGAGTTGGAGATCGCGGAACAACTCACCGCGAACAACCGCGTCCTGACGCTGACCATGTGTGTGAACTACGGCGGTCGCGCGGAGATCGCCGACGCCGCGCGGGCCATCGCCGAGCAGGTCGCGGCCGGTCGGCTGGACCCGGCAAAGGTGGACGAGCGGATGCTGGCGCGATACCTGGACGAACCGGACATGCCCGACGTGGACATGTTCCTGCGACCGTCGGGGGAGTTGCGCACCAGCAACTTCCTGATCTGGCAATCCGCCTACGCCGAGCTGGTGTTCCAGGACACGCTGTTTCCCGACTTCGATCGCCGGGACCTGTGGCGGGCGTGCACGGAGTACGCGTCCCGGCAGCGAAGGTTCGGTGGCGTGATCGAGACGAACCCGGACGGGGGGACGGCATGACCACCAGCAGGACGCGGACCTCGCGGGCTCCGGCCGGCCCGGTCGCCCCACCCGCCCGCCAACGCTACCGGCCCGGTTCGCTGGAGCTCTTCGGCGCGATCCTGCTGCTGGCGATCCTGTTCCGCGGCCCGCTGGAGTCGCTGCTGGGCCAGCCGGCCCTGCAGAGTTGGGCGACGGTGTTCATCGCCATCTGCGTGCAGGCGACACCGTTCCTGGTCCTGGGGGTCGTCGTCTCCGGGGCGATCGCCGCCTTCGTCCCAGCCGCCTGGTTCAGCAAGGTCCTGCCGGACAAGCCGATGCTCGCCGTCCCGGTGGCCACCGCCTGCGGCGCCGCCCTCCCCGGCTGTGAATGCGGCTCGGTCCCGATCTCCAACCGGCTCATCGACCGCGGCGTCCGGCCCTCGGCGTCGCTGGCGTTCATGCTGTCCGCGCCGGCGATCAACCCGATCGTCCTGGTGGCCACCGCCGTCGCATTCACCGGGTATCCCTCGATGGTCTGGGCGCGGCTGATCGCCGGCCTGCTCACCGCGCTGATCGTCGGGTGGCTCTGGGAACGGATCGGCCGCCCGGAGTGGATGCGCCCCAAGAACCCGGCGAAGACCGAACCCGGCCAGTCCGGGTGGCGGGTGTTCCTGTCCACCATCCTGGGCGACTTCACCCAGGCCGCCGGCTTCCTGGTGATCGGCGCCGCCGCCGCGGCCACGTTCAAGACGATCGTGCCGGCGCACGTCATGGAGGGCATCGGCGCCTCCCTGCTGTGGTCGGTCCTGCTGATGGCCGGCCTGGCGTTCATCCTGGCGCTCTGCTCCGAGGCCGACGCGTTCGTCGCCGCGTCGTTCTCGACCATCCCGATGGTCGGCAAGCTGGTCTTCCTCACCGTCGGCCCGGCGGTGGACGTGAAGCTGTTCGCCATGCAGGCCGGAGTCTTCGGCCGCAGGTTCGCCGTCCGGTTCGCCCCGCTGACGTTCGGGGTCGCGGTCCTGGTCGGCACCACCGTGGGCCTGATCTTCTGGGGGTGGCAGTGATGGCCATGCCGACCGGGACCTCCCCGACCGGGACCTCGACGCCGGAGCCCCGACCGCGCGAGCGGACACGCCGCCGGCTGCGTCTGGGCGGGATGAACGTCGAGACGCAGTCGATCATCGTGACGCTGCTCGGCGGGCTGCTGATCTCCATCACGGTGTCCGGCCGGTTCACCTCCTACGTGCGGCCGGGCTTCAAGTGGCTGCTGCTGATCTCCGGGGCGATCCTGGTGGTGGTCGGCATCGTGTCCCTGGTGCTGGCGGTCCGGGCGGACATGAAGGCGGGCCAGGAGTCCGACGACCCCCATGACGGGGCGCACGGGCCTGCCGGGCCGGACGGAGACGACGCGCACGGCCACGACCACTCGACGTCCAAGGCACCCTGGCTGATCCTGGCGCCCGTGCTGGTGCTGCTGCTGGTCGCCCCGCCGGCGCTCGGGGCCGACGCTGTCGCCCGCAACGCCGGGTCCCAGGGATTGGCCGGTTACGACGCCGCCGCGGGCGGCGGGTCGGCCGCACCCGCGAAGACCGACGTCGGCGGCAAGGACGGCACCACCGGGGTCAGTGGGGGATACGCGTTCAACGACGGCAGCGGCTCGGTCTACGACTCCAGCGGCGGTCGGCGCACCATGCACTTCGATCCGCTGTCCGGCACCGACCCGCAGCTGACGATGAAGGACTTCGTGCTCCGCTCCCTGTACGACGCGGACCGCTCCCTGGACAACGGCACCCCGGTCACCGTCACCGGCTTCCTCGCCCCCGCCGGGGAGGGTTTCGACTCCGGCTACACGATCGCCCGGATGTCGATCAGCTGCTGCGCGGCCGACGCGAACCCATTGCAGCTGCACGTCGACGGCGACCAACCGATGCCGTCGAACACCTGGGTGCAGGCCGTCGTGGTCAACGTGCCGAACACCGGCACCCTGGACAACGGCTACGTGCCGACGGTGACGGTCAACTCGATCCAGACCATCGACCAGCCGGACGACCCGTACGAGCACTGACGAGCGCCTTCAGCCCGCCGCGCCGCCATCCCGGGCTTCGGGTTCTTGCACCATCGCAGTGAGCCGCCCGGCTATTTCGTTGACGTCGCGCAACTCGCCCGCGGCAATGCCGAGGACGAGCTCGGTGACATCGCCGTCGTAGGCATCGGGCGCCGTGATCGTCGCACCGTTGTCGCGGAGGAAGACCACCGTCGCCAGCCATGCCGTGCGCTTATTGCCGTCGACAAACGGATGATTGGCGGTCAGCGAGTGCAGGAGGGCAGCCGCCTTCAGCGTGAGCGAGGGGTAGGCGTCCTCGCCGAAAACAGTGCTGGACGGACGATGACAGGCCGAGTCAAGGAGGCCGATGTCCCGAACTCCCGGATCGCCGCCGACCGCGATACGCGCGATCGCCAAGACGTCTTCGGCGGACAGGAAGCGGGTCACTCGCCCAGGCGCCGGAGAACCTCGGGGTAGTCCGAAGCCGCCTCTCGCGCCAGTGCGTCGATCCGCTGACTGCGCCGGTGCCGCGTCAGGTACTCATCGATTGCTATCAGGATGGTCTGGTGCACAGACCGGCCGTCGGACTCCGCCTGGTCACGTAGCGCCGCTGACGTTGCCTCATCTATCCGCAGGGTCATCGCCATGAGTCAATGGTACCATCGTGATACCACTCCAATGGGCGAATTACCGCAGCTCGGCGGCCAGGGCCTCGGGCAGCGTCCGGTGGGCGAACTGGAAGCCGGACTCGTGCAGCACCGCCGGCACCGCCCGTCGGCCGTCGACCAGCTCGTCGGCGAATTCGCCCAGCGCGATCCGCAACGCGAACTCGGGCACGATCCACGGCGTCGGCCGGTGCAACTGCTGACCCAGTTCCTTGGTGAACTCGGCGTTCGTGACCGGGTAGGGGGCGGTGAGGTTGGCCGGGCCGTGCACAGGGTGGGTCAGCAGGAACTCCATGGCGGCCAGGTGGTCGGTGACCGAAATCCACGGGTAGTACTGGTCGCCGGAGCCCAGCCGGCCGCCCGCCCACAGCCGGGTAAGCAGCGAGGTGAGCTTGAGCAGGTCGCCGTCCATGCCCAGGACCAGGCCGGTCCGCAGCAGCACGACCCGCACGTCGGCCTCGCGGGCCACGGCGGTGGCGTCCTCCCACTGCACGCAGAGCTGGGCCAGGAAGGAGTCACCCGGCGGGGCGTTCTCGGTAACGATCTCGGTGCCGCAGGACCCGTAATAGCCGACCGCGGAGGCGTTGAGCAGGACCGGGACGCCCAGTCGGGCACATTCGGCCGCCAGCGTCCGGGTCGGGTTGACCCGGGAGGACAGCAGCAGGTGCTTATACTCCCGGGTCCACCGATGAAAAGCGGTCGGGGCACCGCATAGGTTGACGACGGCGTCCGCCCCGTCGAAGACCGAGCTGTCCAGGTCGCCCGAATGGGGGTTCCACAGGCTCTCGTCCGGCCCGGTCGGTTCCGAACGGACCAGCCGGATGACCTGATGACCGGAGGCGGTCAGGGCCCGGGTCAATCCGCGACCCAGAAACCCGCTCACCCCGGCGGCGACGACCTTCACGCTGTGCGAACCTCCACGCGTTGAACCTGTCTGCGATGGCCGCATGAATACGGCCGCGGGCGGCCCGCTGGAGGCAGGCCGCCCGCGTGCGCACGTTACCGGCTGGGACGTTACAGACCGAGGTCGCCCTCGAACTCCCCGGCCTCGATCCGCTTCTTGACCGCGGCCAGGAAGCGGGAGGCGTCCGCGCCGTCGATGTTGCGGTGGTCGTAGGACAGCGCCAGGTAGCACATCGACCGGATGGCAATGACCTCGTTGCCGTCGGCGTCCTTGGCCACCACCGGACGCTTGACGATCGACCCGGTGCCCAGGATCGCCGACTGCGGCGGCACGAAGATCGGGGTGTCGAACAGCGCGCCCACCGAACCGGTGTTGGTGATGGTGAAGGTGCCGCCGGACAGCTCGTCCGGGCCGACCTTGTTGTCCCGGGTCTTGGCCGCCAGCTCACCGATCTTGCGGGCCAGCCCGGCGATGTTCAGGTCGTCCGCACCCTTGATCACCGGCACGATCAGGCCGCGCGGCGTGTCCACCGCGATGCCCAGGTTGACCGAGCCGTGGTAGGTGATCTCCTTCAGGTCGTCCGACAGCGTCGAGTTGATCACCGGGTAGGCCTTGAGGGCCTCCAGCGCCGCCTTGACGAAGAACGGCAGGAAGGACAGGTTGACGCCCTCGCGGGCGGCGAACGAGCTCTTGGCCTTGGCCCGCAGCGCGGCGATCCGGGTGCAGTCCACCTCGAACACCGTGGTCAGCTGGGCGGCGGTGTCCAGGCCGTGCTTCATGTTCTTGGCGATGGACTGCCGGATGCGCGGCAGCTTCACCGTGGTGCCGATCAGCGCGCTGGCCTTCTCGTCCGGCCTGGGCACGCTGGACCCGGCCGCGGGAGCGGCGGCGGGAGCGGCGGTCGCGGGTGCGGCGGCCGGCGCGGGGGCGGCCGCCGCGGCCTTGGCCGCCTCGGCCGCGGCCACCACGTCCTCGCGGCGGATGCGACCACCGACGCCGGTGCCCTTCACCGAGGCCAGGTCGACGCCGGCATCGGCGGCGAGCTTTCGGATCACCGGGGTGACGTAGGTGCCCTCGGGCACCCGCTCCGGCGGCAGCGCGGAGACGGGCTTGGCCGGTGCACTGGGGGCCGCGGGAGCAGCGGGAGCCGCCGCAGCGGCCGGCTTGGGCGCCTCCGCCTTGGGGGCCGGTTCCGGTTCCGGTGCGGGGGCAGGGGCGGCGGACGCGTCGCCGATGACCCCCAACTGGCCACCGACCTCGATGGTCTCGTCCTCGCCGACGCTGATCTCCAGCAGGGTGCCGGCCACGGGGGAGGGCACCTCGGTGTCGACCTTGTCGGTGGACACCTCGACCAGCGGCTCGTCCACCGCGACCTCGTCACCGACGGCCTTGAGCCAGCGGGTGACGGTGCCCTCGGTGACCGACTCGCCCATCTCGGGCAGCTTCACCGACGTGCCGGACCCGGCCGGCGCGGCGGCCGCCGTCGGCTTCTCGGCCGGGACCTCGGTCTCGGTTGACGGCGCCTCGGCCGGCGCGGCCTCGGCGGTCGGGGCCGCCTCCGGCTCGGCTGCGGGGGCGCTCGCGGGCTCGGCGGAGGCGCCGGATCCGTCCCCGATGATCGCCAGCTCGGCGCCGACGTCGGCGGTCTCGTCCTCGCCGACCAGGATCTTCTCCAGCACGCCGCTGTAAGGGGCGGGAATCGCTCGTCGACCTCGACCTGATCGCCCACGTTCTTGAGCCATCGGGTGACGGTGCCCTCGGTGACGCTCTCCCCGAGCGCGGGCATCTGGACGGAGTGGGACATGGGTGTTGCTCTCCTTGCTGGGTGACCGGGTCTGCGGTTGATCTGCTGGCGATCGACTCCCGGCCGTCGCGACGCGCGTCACGACGGCCGGGAAGCGGGTCAGTCGTGCACGTGCAGCGGCTTGCCGGCCATGGCCAGCATCGCCTCGCCGAAGGCCTCGTACTGCGAGGGATGGCCGTGGACCATCGGGGCCACGTCCTCGGGGTGCGCCTCCCAGCCGACGACCAGCTGGGCCTCGCCGATCAGCTCGCCGATCCGCGCGCCGACCATGTGCACCCCGACGATCGGACCCTCCTTGACCCGGACGACCTTGATTCCGCCCGCGGTCTTGAGGATCTGCGACTTGCCGTTGCCGCCCAGGTCGTAGACGTAGGACTCGACCTTGTCCTTGCCGTACCGCTCCTGGGCGACGGCCTCGGTGACGCCGACGGAGGCGACGTTGGGGTCGCAGTAGGTGATCTTCGGAATCTTCTCGTCGGGGATGACGACCGGGTTCAGTCCGGCGATCTCCTCGGCGACGAAGATGCCCTGCTGGAAGCCGCGATGGGCCAACTGCAGGCCGGGCACGATGTCGCCGACGGCGTACACGTGCGGCAGGTTGGTGTGCAGCCGCTCATCGGTGATGACGAAGCCGCGGTCCATGGTGACGCCGGCTTCCTCGTACCCGCAGCCGGCGGTCGCCGGACCGCGCCCGACGGCGACGAGCAGCAGGTCGGCCTTGAGTTCGGTGCCGTCTTCGAGCAGGACCGTGACGCCGGAGTCGTCCTGGGTCACGCTCTTGAAGCGGACACCGGTCTTGAACCCGATCTTGCGCTTACGGAACGCCCGCTCGACGAGCTTGGCCGCCCACGGGTCCTCCAGTGGAACCAGGGTCGGCAGCGCCTCGACGATGGTGACGTCGGTGCCGAAGGAGGCCCAGGTGGACGCGAACTCGACGCCGATGACGCCGCCACCGAGCACGATCGCGGTCTCCGGCACCCATTCCAGGCTCAACGCCTGGGTGGAGGTGATGACCCGACCCTCGATCTCCAGGCCGGGGAGCGACCGGGAGTAGGAGCCGGTGGCCAGCACGACGTCCTTGCCGATGTACCGGTCGTTCCCCACGACCACGGTGTTCGGGCCGACGAACGTGCCGGTGCCCTCGACCACCTGGATGCCGCGGGACTTGATCAGGCCCTGCAGACCCTTGTACAGGCGGGTGATGACGCCGTCCTTGTACTTGAGCAGGGCGGCGGTGTCGATGCCGTCGAAGGTCGACTTCACGCCGATGGAGGCGCCCTCACGGGCCTCGTCGGCGACCTCGGCGGCATGCAGCAGCGTTTTGGCCGGGACGCAGCCCCAGTGCAGACAGGTGCCGCCGAGCTTTTCCTTCTCGATCAGTGCCACCGACATGCCGAGTTCCGCGGCCCGGAGGGCGGCGGCGTATCCGCCGGAACCTCCGCCCAGGACGACCAGGTCGACGTTGGTGTCGGTCATCGCTACGCGCTCCTCTTCCCAGTTCAGCCGCTGGCCGAACCGCACTGAATTTGAATCTCATTACCACTCACGGCAACGCTCGACGCGTGGTCGCGATTCCGGCGGCATGGTCGGGTGGGCCGTTGGCCGGTGCTCCCCAGTCGGCGCGGTGTCCATCTTGGCATCCCCGCACATTCGGCGCCCTGTCAACCGATTGCCGGTGATCGGGAACACGGACGACCGGGATGTCCTCGCCACCGCGGTCCGCGACCCTCGATCGGACAGGGATGATTGACCGCATGGGAATGTTCTCCTGGCTGCGCCGATCGGGGCGATCGGGTTCGTCCGGTCCGCCGGGCGGCTCCGGCACGGGCTCGCGCGGCAAGGTCGCCGATGATCTGGCCGAGTGGGCGTCCCGCCGGCGCGGGGTCGAGGTGTACGTGGAGCCCAAGACGGCGGTCACCGGGACCAGCGTCGTGCTGGTGGCGCACGACGGCGAGTTCACCCGGCGCCGCATCTCCTCGCCCAAGGCCGCCCAGAAGTTCGCGCACGCCCACGAGTTGCCGATCTACGACGCCATGATCGTCGGCTACCCGCAGCGGATGCGGGACTACTCGCGGCGGCAGAACATCCTGCGCGAGCGCGCCCGGCGCACCGCGCTCGACGACCAGCACTGACCCGCCCGCCCGGCCGGCGCTCAGCGGCCGGCGATATCGGCGAGCGCCGCCAGCAGCGTCCGCACCGGAACCCCGGTGCCGCCGGGGGCGGTGTAGCCGTACGCCTTCCCGTCGTTGAAGGCCGGGCCGGCCACGTCCAGGTGTGCCCACTGCACGCCGTCGGCGACGAACTCCGCGAGGTAATGCCCGGCCACCAGCATCCCGCCGGCCGGTTCGCCGGAAATGTTCTGCAGGTCCGCCAGGGGGGAGTCCAGACCCTCCCGCAGATGCTCGGGCAGCGGCATCGCCCAGCCGCCCTCGCCCACCGAACGGGCCAGCTCGGCCACCCGGTCCCGCAGGGTGGGGGAGCCCATCACGCCCATCGTTCGCTTGCCGAGCGCCACGACCTGCGCGCCGGTCAGCGTGGAGGTCTCCAGGAGGTACTGCGGGTCGTCCTCGCAGGCCCGGACGATCGCGTCGGCCAGCACGAGCCGGCCCTCGGCGTCGGTGTTCAACACATGCACCGTCTTGCCGGGCGTGCCCTTGCCCCGGCCGGCGGCCGCGCCGCCATAGTGACGCAGCACGTCACCGGGCCGGTAGGCCGTGCCCGACGGCATGTTCTCGGCGAGCGCCGCATAGGCCACCACGGTGACCGGCAGGCCCAGCCGGGCCGCACCCAGCACGGTGGCCACCACGGCGGCGGCACCGGCCATGTCGCTGGTCATCTGGTCCATCTTGGGCCCGGGCTTGATCGAGATGCCGCCGGTGTCGAACGTGATGCCCTTGCCGACCAGTGCCACCGTGGCCCTGGGTCGGGGCGGGGTGTAGGCGATCCGGACCAGCCGCGGCGGCCGGGACGAGCCCGCCCCGACCCCGAGGATGCCGCCGTAGCCGCCCTTGGCCAGCGCCTTCTCGTCGAGCACCTCCACACTCAGGCCGGCCGCGGCCGCCGCGACGGAGGCCCGCCGCGCGAACTCGGCCGGGAACAGGTCGTTGGGGGCCGCGTTCACCAGGTCCCGGGCGAACGCGACGGACTCGGCGGCGACGGTCGCCCGCTCCAGGACCTGCTTGGCGGCCTTGTTCGCCGACGGGACGGTCAGCACGACGGCGTCCACCGGGGCCGATCCCGGCTTCTTGTAGGCGTCGAAGACGTAGGCGCCGAGCAGATGGCCCTCGGCGGCGGCGGCCGCGTCCAGCAGCGCAAGGGTGGAGACCACCTTGCTGTGGCCGGCGACGGCGCGGGACGCCGCGCCGGCCGCCCGGCGCACCCGATCGGCCAGGTCGTCCGGCTCGGCCGGCGACCGCTCACCGGTCGCCGCGCCGATGCCGACCACGACGACCCGGTCCGCGGCGACCGCTCCGGCGGCCGGGATGGTCGTCACCGATCCGGGCTTGCCGGCGGCACCGGCCAGGGCCGCGGCGTCGACCAGGGCGGCGAATCGTTCGTCGGTGGCGACCGGGCGATCGGCGCCCTGGTAGGCGGCGACCACCAAGGCGTCGGCCTTGACGGTCAGCGGGTCGGCGGTGGTCAGGCTCAATCGCGTCATGCCCCGACCGTAGCCGGGCGTCCGGAAGCCGCCGGTGCGGCCCGGTGGTGCCGCACGTTACGGTCGGCGGCATGGCCGAGCACGACGATGACGCCCCCCTCACGCTGTCCCCGCTGGATGCCCGGCACCGCGCTCTCGGCGCCACCATGGGCGCCTTCGGCGGGTGGGACATGCCGATCTCCTACGCGGGCGCCGGGGTGGTCGCCGAGCACACCGCAGTGCGCACCGCGGTGGGCGTGTTCGACGTGTCCCACCTGGGCAAGGCGAGCGTCACCGGGCCGGGCGCGGCGGCGTTCCTCAATGATTGCCTGAGCAACGATCTGAACCGGATCGCGCCCGGTCAGGCCCAGTACACGCTGTGCTGCACCGGCGACGGTGGCGTGCTGGACGACCTGATCGCCTACCTGGTCTCGCCGGACGAGGTGTTCCTGATCCCGAATGCGGCGAACACCGCGGCGGTCGTCGCCGCGCTGGCCGCGGCCGCCCCGGCCGGGATCGAGATCGAGGATCGACACACCGATTTCGCGGTGCTGGCGGTCCAGGGGCCGGCGTCCGCCGAGGTCCTCGACGCGGTCGGGCTGCCCTCGGACCTGGGCTACATGTCGTGGCGGGACGGCTCCCTGGACGGTCTGCCGGTGCGGGTCTGCCGGACCGGGTACACCGGCGAGCACGGCTACGAACTGGTGCCCGGATGGGATGCCGCCGAGCCGGTGTGGGACGCCGTGGTGCACGAGGCCGGGCTGCGCGGCGGCCGACCGGCGGGCCTGGGTGCCCGGGACACCCTGCGCACCGAGATGGGCTACGCCCTGCACGGTCAGGACCTGGGTCCGCAGATCACGCCGGTGCAGGCCCGGGTCGGCTGGGCGGTCGGCTGGCGCAAGCCCAGCTTCTTCGGCCGGGACGTGTTGCTCGCCGAGCGGGAGAACGGTCCGCATCGGGTGTCCTGGGGGCTGCTCGCCCTGGACCGCGGGGTGTTGCGCGGCCATCTGCCGGTGGTCGACGCGGCCGGCACCACCATCGGCGAGACCACGTCCGGGACCTTCTCGCCCACCCTCGGGGTCGGGATCGCGCTCGCCCTGATCGACACGGTCGCCGGGGTCCTGGAGGGCGACGAGATCGCCGTCGACGTGCGCGGCCGGCGGATGCGGGTCCGCGTGGTCAAGCCCCCGTTCGTGCCCTCCCACGTGCGCTGACCGGTCCAATCAGGTAGAACTGGCCTGATTTCCCGCGACTCCCGGTGGCGATACTCGGACGTCCTACTATTTGCGATATCGTTGATCCATGACGACCTCCACCGCCGGAGCGAACGCGGTCCCGACGTTCCGGCGCGAACTGCATCCTTCGCCCGTGAGCGTCAGCCGCCGGGACGAGATCCACGCGGCGCCCGGGTTCGGTCGCTACTTCACCGACCACATGGTGCTCATCGACTACGACGAGGGCCAGGGCTGGCACGACCCACGGGTGGTCCCGTACGGGCCGTTCTCGCTGGACCCGGCCACCATGGTGTTGCACTACGGCCAGGAGATCTTCGAGGGGCTCAAGGTCTTCACCCAGGCGGACGGTTCGCTGGCCGCCTTCCGGCCCGAGGCGAATGCCGCCCGGTTCAACCGGTCGGCCGACCGGCTGGCGGTTCCGGCGCTTCCCGAAGAGCTGTTCCTGGCCGCGATCCGGGAACTGCTCGCCGTCGACCGGGCCTGGGTGCCATCCGGCGGCGAGTCGTCGCTGTACGTCCGGCCATTCGTCATCGCCACCGAGGTGGGGCTGGGGGTGCGACCATCGGCCAGTTACCTGTTCTGCGTGATCGCCTCTCCGGCCGGCCCGTACTTCCCGCGCGGGGTCGCGCCGGTGAGCGTGTGGTGGTCCACCGAGTACGTGCGGGCGGCACCGGGTGGAACCGGCGCCGCCAAGTTCGGTGGCAACTACGCCGCGTCGCTGGCCGCTCAGGCGCAGGCCGCCGAGAAGGGCTGCGACCAGGTGGTCTGGCTCGACGCCGTGGAGCGGCGCTGGGTCGAGGAGATGGGCGGGATGAACCTGTTCTTCGTCATGGGGTCCGGCCCCACGGCGGAGCTGGTCACGCCCGAACTCTCCGGGTCGCTGCTGCCCGGCATCACCCGCGATTCGCTGTTGGAGATGGCCCGCGAGCTGGGCTACACCGCGACCGAGCGGCGGATCTCCACCGACGAGTGGGCCAAGAAGGTGGAGAGCGGGGAGCTCACCGAGGTGTTCGCCTGCGGCACCGCCGCGGTGATCACGCCGGTCGGCTCGGTGTTGCACGCCGACGGAGGATTCGACATCAACGGCGGCCAGCCGGGACCCATCACCATGGAGCTGCGCAAGCGGTTGACCGATCTGCAGTACGGCCGCATCGCGGACACGCACGGATGGCTGACGAAGCTGGGCTGACCGGCGAACCGGACCTGTCCGGGACCCGACGACGTGTCCCGAGACGCCAGAACGGCGCCGATCGACTCTGATCGGCGCCGTTCTGGCGTCGGCGGCAGGGCGCCGGGGTCAGCCCCGGACGACCTTGCCGGCCTTGATGCACGAAGTGCACACGTTCAGCTTGCGCACGGTGCCCGGCGACACCTGCGCCCGCACCGGCTGAATGTTGGGATCCCACCGGCGGTTGGTCCGCCGGTGCGAGTGGGACACGCTCATGCCGAATCCCGGACCCTTGCCACACACGTCACACACGGCAGCCACGCCGAACACCCCTGTCACAATCCATGCGAGCGGCCAGACCGGTGTCACAGCGGCCGTTCAGAGCAGTCAACAACGGCCCGGCGTCCGCCGGGCAACCTCCCTAGGGTACTGATCCTCCGCCCAGACGCCAAACCGCTGCGGCCGGCCGGGGCTCAGCCGCCCGCCCCGGGCGGTTCGGACCCGCGGAACTGCTGGTCGAAGTACTCCCGCAGGGCCGTCATGGCCGGGGTCGGCGGCGAGCCTTGGCGCCAGGCCAAGCCGATCCGCATGTCCGGGATCGGATCGCGCAGGACGACGGTGTCGACCCGCTTGCCCTCCAGCGACCACGGCCGGTACACCATGTCGGACAGGATGGTCACCCCGTTGCCGTTGGCGACGATGCTGCGGACCGCCTCGATCGACGAGGTGCGCAGGAAGATCGTCGGGTCGATGGCGCCCCAGTAGCGCTGGGTGGTTCGCTCGGTCTCGTCCACCGTCAGCTGCACGTAGGGGTGGCCGGCGACATCGGCCAGACCGGCGTCCACGACGTCGCCCAGCGGGTGCCCGGGGGCGATCCACAGCCGTCGCTTCGAGTGCACGAATGTCTCGTGGGCGACCGCGGGATGCCGGAGATTGGACGTCAGCAGCAGTCCGAAATCGAGCTCGCCCCGGACCAGGGCGTCCTCCGTCTCGGGTCGGCCGAGTTCGCGCCAGTCGAACTCGAGGTTGGGAAACAGCAGCGACAGCCGCTGGATGTGGTGGGGCAGGAAGTAGGCCATCACCGTGTAGGTGACGCCGATCCGCAGGCGCCCGCGCAGCTCGGCATCGGTGGTCGGGATCAGGGTCGCCTCCTCGACCAGTTGCAGGATCCGGCGGGCCCGGGGCAGGAACCCGGTCCCGGTCGGGGTCAGCGTCACGCCGCGCGAGGTGCGGGTGAACAGCGGCTGCCGCAGGGTGCGTTCGATCTCCTGCACGGCCATCGTCACCGCTGACTGCGACACGTACAGATCGCGGGCGGCCGCACTGATCTGGCCGGCCTCGGCCACGGCGACGAAGAACTGCAACTGACGGATGGAGAGCATGAAACCTCCCGTCATATCAGTTTGACTGATAGCAGGGTATCTGAATATGACCCTTGGCGATCGCTGCAGGGCGCCCTAGCGTTGTCGTTCGAGGAGGTGCGACATGAACGGCACCAGCGAGGGTCTGACCCGGGTGGACATCAACTGCGACATGAGCGAGGGCTTCGGCGCCTGGATGTTCGGCGACGACATCGACGCGGCCATGCTCCCGATGGTCAGTTCGGTCAACGTCGCCGCGGGCTTCCACGCGGGCGACCCCAACACCATGGCCCGCACGGTCGGCCGGGCCAAGGAGCACGGCGTGGGCGTCGGGGTCCATCCCGGGTTCCGCGACCTGGTCGGCTTCGGCCGCCGGCACATCGACGCGGGCGCCGCCGAGCTGGTCAACGATGTGCTCTACCAGCTGGGTGCGTTGCGCGAGTTCGTCCGTTACCACCGGATCCCCCTGCAGCACTTCAAACTGCATGGTGCCCTCTACATGCACGCCGCCCGGGACGAGGAGTTCGCCGTCGCGCTCGTCGATGCCCTGCAGATCGTCGATCCGGAGCTGCCGGTGCTGGTGATGGGTGGGTCGGTCCTGGACCAGGTGGCTCGGGACCGCGGCCAGCCGGTCGTCCGCGAGTTCTACGCCGATCGGCACTACGGCGACCACGGGCAGATCGTCTTCACCCGCAACGTCGGCACCCTGGACGCCGACGAGGTGGCCGCCAAGGTGCTGCGGGCCTGCCGCGAGGGCAAGGTCGCCACCGTCACCGGCTCCACCGTGCCGATCGAGTTCGAGTCCGTCTGCATTCACAGCGACACCCGCGGTGCCCACGACCTGATGCAGCGCACCCGCGCCGCCCTGGACGCGGCCGGCGTCCGCGTCCGCTCGTTCGCCGCCTGATCTCCGGGCCTCGTCCCGCATCCTGCGCACCCGGGCCCCGCCCGCCCGGTGCCCCGTACCACCGCCGCCGCGACGGACCCGCCGTCGGGCCGATGACTCATGCAAGGAGCGACCCATGCCGGGTTCCTTCACCACCGACCAGCGCGCCGACGCCGCCGCCGACCAGGGCATCGACTCCGCCACCCAGGCCGTCCCGGAGGCCGCCCGGGCGACCCGCGGATCTCTCACCATGGCGTGGTGGGGGGTGTGCAGTGCGCTGTTCTACATCTTCCTGGCCGCCACGCTGGCCATCGCCTACGGCACCGTCAACACGCTCATCGCGATGGCGCTGACCATCGTCACGTACGGGCTGATCAACGGCGTGCTCGCCCGATCGGCGATCGGCAACGGACTGAGCGTCTCGCTGTTCTCCCGGATCCTGTTCGGCCGGGTGGGCGCGCTGCTGGCCACCGCGATCTTCTTCCTCACCGCGATCTACTACGCGGTCTTCGAGGGCTCGGTGATCGCCGTCGCCGCCAGCCAGGTGGTCGGTGGGCTCAGCTACGGCTGGGCGTGCGTCATCGTGGTGCTGCTGGCCGTACCCATGGTGTTCGGCAGCGTGCAGAAGTTCCTGGACAAGCTCAACGGCCTGCTGCTGCCGTTCTACGTGCTGGGCCTGGTCGCGGCCGTGGTCGCGACGGTCGCCACCTACGGTTACAGCAATGCCTGGCTGACCTACACGCCGGCCGGTGGCGCACCGGCCGACGGCTGGTTCAGCGCCTATGTGGCCTACATGGGCGTCTGGGTGCTGATGATGTTCACGGTCGACTACGCGCGCTTCGGGCGTCGCGCCGACGTCCGCTACCACTCCCGGGTCAACTTCGGCATTCCCTTCTACCTCATGACTTTCGGCGTCAACGGGCTGGTCGGGATCTTCCTGGTCACCTCCGGCGCGGTCGCCACGGTCTCCGAGACGGCGGTGGTCGATCAGCTGATCACGGTGCTCGGCGGGGTCATGGCCCTGCTGTTCATCTGGGTCACCCAGACCCGGATCAACACGGCCAACTTCTACCTCGCCACGGTCAACATGCAGGCATTCTTCGGGAAGCTCGGCCTGCACCTGCGCAAGTGGATCTGGGCCATCGTGGTGGGGGTGGTGGTGCTGGTGATGATGCAGGCCACCGACGTGTTCAGCTACATCCTGGCCGCACTGACCTATCAGGGCATCTTCGTCACCGCCTGGGTCGGCATCGCACTGACCCACGTGCTGTCCGGCGGCTACCGGCGCATGTTCGGCGACGCCGTGCACTATCACTTCGACGAGGTGCCCGCGGTCAACCCGGCCGGCCTGACCGCCTGGTTCGTGGCCGCCGGCACCGGCCTGACCATGACGCTCACCGGCGTCGGTGCCGCCGTCGCCCCGGTGGTCACGGTGCTGCTGTCGGTGGCGATCTACGCCGGGATGCTGCGCATCGCCCGGCCGACGTGGTACGCGACCGGGCCGGTCGGGGCATCGGCAGGCCCCCGGACCGGGATCGGTACCCCGACCGCCGACCCCCGGCCCTGACCGACCCTGGCTCACCGGCGCCGAACGTGATGCGATCGACGCCGGTCCCGGATCCGTGTCGCCACCCTCAGCCCACGAACCCGTCCCTTCGAACCCGTCCCTTCGAACCCCCAGGAGCAGACATGCACGAGGTCACGTCCCCGCTACCCGGCACCTTCTACCACCGGGAGTCACCCGCCAGCGACCCGTTCGTCCAGATCGGGGCGACGGTGGCGGCCGGTGACACCGTCGGCCTGGTCGAGGTGATGAAGATGTTCAACCCGGTGACCACCGAGGTGGCCGGCACGATCGTCGAGATCCGTGTGGAGAACGAGGATCCGGTGGATGTCGGCGACGTGCTGGTCGTCATCGAGGAGTCCTGATGCCGGCCATCAAACGACTGCTCGTGGTCAACCGCGGGGAGATCGCCGTCCGGGTGATCCGCGCGGCCAAGGAGCTGGGCATCACCGCGATCGCGGTCTACAGCGATGCCGACGAGAGCTCGCTGGCCGTACGGCTCGCGGACGAGGCGGTGCACATCGGCGGCGCGCACGCCCGCAAGAGCTACCTCAACGCGGATGCCCTGGTGGCCGCGGCCCGGGACACCGGCGCCGACGCGGTTCACCCCGGCTACGGATTTCTCTCGGAGAACGCCGATTTCGCCCGCGCCGTGGTCGACGAGGGGCTCACCTGGGTGGGTCCGGATGCGGACACCATTGCCCGGATGGGGCACAAGGCGCAGGCCATCGCCACCGCCCGGGCGGCCGGGGTGCCCGTCGTCCCGGGCAGTGACGGTCTCGTCGCGACCACCGACGACGCGCTCGCGGCGGCCGCCCGGATCGGCTACCCGATGCTGATCAAGGCGGCGGCCGGCGGGGGCGGCCGCGGCATCCGGATCGCCCGCGACGACGCCGAACTGGTGGCCGGCATCAGCGCCGCCCAGCAGGAGGCGCAGGCCGCGTTCGGCGACGGTGGGGTGTATCTCGAGCGGTTCATCCCGCGCGCTCGGCACATCGAGGTCCAGGTCGTCGGGGACGGCACCGATGCCGTGCACTTCTACGAACGTGACTGCTCGTTGCAGCGCCGCCGGCAGAAGATCTGGGAGGAGGCGCCGGCCGCCGTCCTGGACGAGGACACCCGGGCCCATCTGTGTGCCTCCGCCGTCGATCTC
Source organism: Nakamurella sp. (assembly GCA_044223435.1). Taxonomy (GTDB): domain Bacteria; phylum Actinomycetota; class Actinomycetes; order Mycobacteriales; family Nakamurellaceae; genus Nakamurella. The sequence continues at coordinate 7,453 of JBGALY010000038.1, read as the reverse complement.
ACCCGGTCGGTGGGCTACCGCGGCGCCGGCACCATCGAGTTCCTGTACGACCCGGCGACGCGGGAGTACTTCTTCATCGAGATGAACACCCGCATCCAGGTGGAACATCCGATCACCGAGGAGATCTGCGGCGTCGACCTGATCCAGCTGATGCTGGCCGTCGCGCAGGGTGACCCGTTGCCGGTGACCCAGGCGGACATCACCCGCCGCGGGCACGCGATCGAGGTCCGGATCAACGCCGAGGACCCGGCCCGCAACTTCCTGCCCTCCCCGGGGACGATCGACGGCCTGCGCTGGCCGGCCGGACCCGGGGTTCGGATCGACACGATGGCCTACGACGGGTACACGATCCCGCCGTACTACGACTCGATGATCGGCAAGCTCATCGTCTGGGCGCCGGACCGGCCGGCTGCGCTGGCCCGCCTGCGCCGGGCCCTGAGCGAGACCGAACTGGGCGGCCCGAAGACCACGCTGCCGTTCTTCGCCACCCTGTTGGAACAGGATGCCCTGACCGACAACGACTTTCACACCACCTGGATCGAGAAATGGCTGGAGGAGGGGCCCGCATGACCCGGTACACGATGGGCGGTGACGAGCACCTGTTCGTCGAGCTGTCCGAAAGCATGTCGCTGGAGGCGTTCTTCAGGGCCATCATGATCACCCGGGAACTGGCCGCGCTGGACCTTCCCGGCGTCACCGAGATCTGCCCGGCCAACGCGTCCTATCAGGTCCGGTTCGACCCGGACGTGCTGCCCGCCGGCGAGCTGCGGGCCACGCTGGAGGGGATCGAGGCCGGGCTGGACATCGGCCACGGCACCTTGGCCACCCGCATCGTGGAGATCCCGGTGCTGTACGACGACCCGTGGACCAACGAGACGCAGCAACGGTTCCGGGACCGGCACCAGGACCCGGAATCGACCGACCTGGCCTACGCCGCCCGGGTCAACGGGTACCCCGACGCGGAGAGCTTCATCGCCGCGCACGCGGCCACGCCCTGGTTCGTGTCGATGGTGGGCTTCGTGGCCGGGTTGCCGTTCATGTACCAGATGGTCGAGCGGGACCGGCAGATCCAGGTGCCCAAGTACCTCAAGCCACGCACCGACACCCCGAAGCTGACCGTCGGGTACGGCGGCTGCTTCAGCTGCATCTACTCGGTCCGCGGCGCCGGCGGTTACCAGATGTTCGGCGTGACACCGGTTCCGATCTACGACCCGGATCAGCGGCTCGACCACCTCGCGGATTTCATGATCCTCTTCCGGCCCGGCGACATCGTGAAGTTCCGCCCTGTCGACCGCCCCGAGTACGACGAGATCCTGGCCGCGGTCGAGCGCAACGAGTTCCGACTCCGGTCCGCACCGGTCGAGTTCTCGTTGCGCGAGTTCGAGTCCGACCCCGCCGGCTACCCGGCGACGATGGTGGAGGCCCTCCGTGTCCATGCCTGATACGTTCCGCCCCGACATCTCCGAGCGACCGGCCCCGCCCGCGGGCCGGGTGTCGATGGAGGTCGTCAAGCCCGGTCTGGCCACGTCGGTCCAGGACGGCGGCCGATCCGGCTACTACCACCTGGGCATTCCGCCGTCCGGAGCGATGGACCAGATGTCCTACCGGGCCGGCAATCTGCTGTTGGGCAACCCGGAGACCGCCGCATCGTTCGAGTGCGCGCTGATGGGTCCGGAGCTGCGGTTCGACGGGGCCACCCGGATCTGCGTGACCGGCGCGGAGATGGCTCCGAAGATCGACGGTCAGGTGCACCCGACGAACACGGTGGTGGAGGTGGGAGCGGGACAGACGCTCTCGTTCGGGTTCGCGGCCCAGGGCGCCCGCGGCTACCTGGCCGTGGCCGGCGGGGTCGACGTCCCGGAGCGCCTCGGCAGCCGTTCCACGTACGCCTTGGGTGGACTCGGCGGACACCGGGGCCGGACCCTGCGGGCCGGCGACACTCTGGTGACCGGTGATCCCGCCGCCGTGGCCCCGCCCGCCGGGGCCGAGTTGCCCGCGGAGCTGCGGGCGCCGTTGGCCAAGGAATACGAGCTGCGGATGGTGCCCGGACTGTACGACTACCGGGTGCAGGCCGAGTCGATGGCCACGTTCCTGGCCGAGACGTGGCTGGTGGCGTCCGAGGCGGACCGCATCGGCTACCGGCTCAAGGGCGGGACTCCGCTGGACTTCGTCCCGCGGGAACCACCGTTCGGGGCCGGTGACGACCCGTCCAACATCGTGGACGCGTGTTATCCGATCGGATCGATCCAGGTGCCCTCCGGGCAGCAGCCGATCGTCCTGCACCGGGACGCCGTGTCCGGCGGCGGCTACATGATGGTCGGCACCGTGATCAGCGCCGACATGGATCTCATCGGGCAGATGCCGCCGAATACCAAGGTGCGGTTCGTCGCGGTGACCGTGGATCAGGCCCTGACCGCCCGGGCCGACCGGACGGCCCGCCTCGACCGGATCCGGGCGGCCGTCGGGGGTTAGCGGGCTGGGGAGCCGGCCGGCGACCGGCGTCGGGCACCATGGGCCCATGGCCGTTCTCGATGCCGACCTGGTGCACCGCTGGTTCGACCGGCTCCGCCGGCAGGACCTGTCGGCGATCGCGTTCTGGGGCGTTCGACCCACCGACCAGGAGCGAACCGCCGTCGACGAGGGCGGGACGGCCATCGGCTGCGCGATCCGGGACCTTCCGCCGCCGGCACCTGTACTCCCGTTGACGGAAACGTCCGCGCTGATGCTGCGCGATTACCTCACCGGGTTTGCCGCCGGCATCTCGGAGGCCCGCCGGTTGCTGCGGGTCGAGCCGGCGGTGGACCTGGGTGGCCTGGCCGGCGGCGTCGATCCGGGGGCACCGGCGGTCGGGGCGCTGGCGCTGGCGGCCGGTCTGAACGCGGCGGCCGCGGCCATGGGCGGGCGGGTAGCCGACCGGCCCTCCTTCAGCCAGGACGGTCCGACCGCCGCCGAGTCGGCCCGGGCGGCGGGTGTCACCGCGGCCGAAGTGGTCGTCGACGGCGCCGACCTGCATCGGGTGGCCGCGCACGCGGCGGGCACCGCGGTCAACGGCTGGCGGGTGGGCCTGCCCGACGATCCGGCCGAACGGGCCGACTACCGGGCCAAGGCCCTCGTCGGCACCGTACTGGTCGCCCTGGAACTGGAGTGCCGGGAGCCGCTGCCGCCGGCCCAACCGGCCAGCTGCGGGGCCCTGCCCGGGGAGAATCGGGGCACCGCCTTCCTCGCCGAGATCACCTGCACCATGCAGGTCGCCGACGAGGTGCTGCCCACGCTGATCGGTGAGCTCAACCGGCTGTGCCGGGAGGTGGCAATCTGGCCCACCGACCGGTCGTCATCGCTGCACCTGCATACCGACCGGCCCGGTGAGGCGATCGAACAGCTCTATGCCAGCGGGCTGCCGTTCGATCTGGCGATCACCCGGCTCAGCTGACCCATTCGCTAGGGTGCCGGGATGATCGCGGGTCTGCGGGTTCCGCTCTGGGCGGGGGTGGTGGTCCTGGCGTTCGGCGGGCTGTTCGTCGCGATCGGCGTGCTCACCACGAACGCCGATCGCCGCCGTCGACGTACCTGGACCCCGCTCACCGGGGTGGTCGTCGGCTCGCGGTTGGACGGTGACGGGCACCAGCGGTTCCAGATCGAGTACCTCGACCGCACCGGTACGCCGATCCGGTTCTGGAACCGGTACAGCGCCAGCGGCGGCGCGGACCGGACCGGCCAGCCGGTGGACGTCCTGGTCAACCCCGCGGACCCGGGCGACGCCGTGGTCAGCGGTGGAGCGGCCACCGGGCGGCTGGTCGGGTCGGCGCTGTTCGCCTTCGGGGCACTGGCCGAGGTGCTCGGCGTCCTGCTGGTGATCGCCGCGCCGACCTGATCGCGGCCGGCCGGGTCGTCCCGGTGCGGAGGGTCGATTCCGCCCTGTCGGTGTCGCGGGTCAAGATGGTCGGGTACCGCACCGCGAGCAGGCAGGGACTGGACGAACGTGGAGCAGATCGGGCTGGACACCCCGCTCAAGGGTCTCGTCGGCGCCCGCACGGCGAACCGGCTGGCCGACAAGCTGCAGCTGGAGTCGGTGGGCGACCTGCTGCGCTACTACCCGCGCAAGTACGACCAGCGGGGCAAGCTGACCGACCTGGCCAAGCTGGTGGTCGGGGAGCGGGCCACGGTGTGGGGGCGGGTCCTCACGGTGACCGACCGCGACCTGGGCGTCAAGGGCCCCCAGCACGGCCGCGGCCGGGGCAAGGGCGGCGGGCGCCCGCCCGTCCGGCACATCACCAATGTCGTCATCGGGGACAGCAACCGCCAGCTGACCTGCACGTTTTTCAACCAGTACCACTGGCGCAAGGCCCTACCGCCCGGCACCGACGCCATGTTCTCCGGGAAGGTCAGCACGTTCCGCGACAAGTTGCAGATGAGCTCGCCGACGGTGGCGGTGTTGTCGGACACGTCGGGCTCGGGGGAGCGGGATGACGACGCGGCGCTGGAGATCATCGAGTCGTTCCCGGGCGGGGTCATCCCGGTGTATCCGCTGGTCGAGGGCATGACCCAGGCAGTGCTCCAGACCTGCGTGCGGACCGTGCTGGATCTGACTCCCGCCATCGACGATCCGGTACCGGACGTGCTGCTGGCCGAGCACGGCCTGATCGACCTGGCGACTGCGTTGCGCGACATCCACCGGCCGCGCAATCACGATCACCTGGCCAAGGCCCAGGAGCGGCTGCGGTACGACGAGGCGCTGGCGGTGCAACTGGTGCTGGCGAGGCGCCGGGCCGAGGCCAAGCAGTTTCCGGCCGAGCCGTGCCCGCGGATCCCCGGCGGCCTGCTGGACGCCTTCGACGCCAACCTGCCCTTCGACCTGACCGACGGGCAACGCGAGGTCGGCGAGACGATCGCGGCCGACCTGGCCACCATCCACCCGATGAACCGGCTGCTGCAGGGCGAGGTCGGCTCGGGCAAGACGGTGGTGGCGCTCCGGGCCATGCTGCAGGTCATCGACTCGGGCCGGCAGGCCGTCATGCTGGCGCCGACCGAGGTGCTCGCCGCGCAGCACGCCCGGTCGCTGCGTGACGTGCTGGGCCCCCTCGGCCGCGGCGGGGAACTCGGCGCCCCGGCCGCCTCGACGGCGATCACCTTGCTCACCGGGTCGCTGGGCGCCAAGGCGCGCAAACAGGCGCTGCTGAACATCGCCTCCGGGCAGGCCGGAATCGTCGTCGGCACGCATGCGCTGCTCTCCGAGGGGGTGTTCTTCGCCAACCTGGGCCTGATCGTGGTGGACGAGCAGCACCGGTTCGGCGTCGAGCAGCGACATGCCTTGCGCACCAAGCATCCCGAGGGCAACCCGCCGCACGTGCTGGTGATGACCGCGACGCCGATCCCACGGACCGTGGCGATGACGGTGTTCGGCGACCTGGATACCTCCACGCTGACCCAGCTGCCCCGAGGCCGGTCGCCGATCGGCACCACCGTGGTACCCGCGGCCGAGAAGCCCGCCTGGGTGGAACGGGCCTGGCAGCGGATCCGGGAAGAGGTCGGCCAGGGGCACCAGGCCTACGTGGTCTGCCCGAAGATCGGCGACGATGCCGACGACGCCGGACTTTTCGAGGACGGCAGCACGTTCGACCCCGATTTCGATCCGGAGGCGCCGGACGGCAAGCGGCCGCCGCTGGCCGTCACCCAGGTCTCCGCGATGCTGCGGGACGGTCCACTGTCCGGCCTGCGGCTCGGGGTGCTGCACGGCCGGTTGGTGCCCGCGGAGAAGGACGAGGTGATGTCCGCGTTCGCCCGTGGGGACCTGGACGTGCTCGTTGCCACGACCGTCATCGAGGTCGGCGTCGACGTCCCGAACGCGACCATGATGGTGATCATGGACGCCGAGCGCTTCGGCATGTCCCAGCTGCATCAGCTGCGCGGCCGGGTCGGTCGCGGGCAGGCACCCGGCATCTGCCTGCTGGTCAGCGAGGCGCCGGCCGGCACGCCCGGCCGGGCCCGGCTGGACGCCGTCGCCGCCACCACCGACGGCTTCGAGCTGGCCGAGGCGGACCTGGAACTGCGCCGCGAGGGCAATGTCCTGGGCACCGCGCAGGCGGGCCGGTCGACCGCGCTGCGCCAGCTCTCGTTGCTCCGGGACCGGGAGATCATCGAGCGGGCGCGGGGTGACGCGGCCGGGCTGGTCGGCGACGACCCCGACATGGGCCGGTGGCCGGGGCTGGCCGACATGATCTCCGCCGTCATCGCCGAACAGGAGCAGGACTACCTGGACAAGGGGTAGCCGCCCGTCCGTCAGGGCCTTCTCCGACCGCTCAGACGCCCAGTAGTCAGTGTTGCCAAGTACCAGTACTCAGTGATAACGTTTACTGGTAGTCAGTGACATAGATTAGCTGGAGGAGATCGACCGTGGTCAATCAGATGACGGAGATGCTCAAGGGCACCCTGGAGGGCATCGTCCTCGCGGTCCTGGCGATGCGGCCGGCGTACGGCTACGAGATCACGGCGCGGTTGCGGGAGCAGGGCTTCACCGACCTGGTCGAAGGAACGGTCTACGCACTGCTCATCCGGGTCGAGCAGCGAGGTTTCGTCGATGTGGCGAAGGTTCCGTCCGAGAAGGGGCCGCCCCGCAAGGTGTACACGCTGAACGCGCAGGGCCGTGAACAGCTCGAGGGGTTCTTCCGGACCTGGAACTTCCTCTCGGACCGGATCGGCCTGCTGCAGACCGACATCGCGCGCGCCACCACCACAACCGCCAACCCCGAGGGAGAGAACTGACATGGTCGCCAAGTGGATCGAGACACTCACCGGATCGCTGGAGCAGAAGAAGCAGTACCGGCACGAAAAGGCCCGCATCGACGCCCTTCCCGAACCGTACGGGACCGCGGCGAAGGCGATGCACCGGTATCTCATGTACTACGGCGGCGTGACCGACGGCGACACCCTGATCACGATGTTCGGCGACCTGGCCGACCTCTGGGAGCGGGCCGCGACCGATCGGACGCCGGTGCGCGAGATCGTCGGCGACGACCCGGTCGATTTCGCTGAGACCTTCGCGCAGGCCTACTCAGGCCGGCAATGGATCGACAAGGAACGCGATCGCCTGATCAAGGCGATCGAGGATGCCGAACAACAGGAGCAGCCATGACCACCGCGAGCACCATCCACGTCGAGGGCATCGAGAAGTCCTTCAAGGACGTGCACGTCCTGCGTGGCGTCGACCTGGACGTGCAGGCGGGCAGCATCGTCGCGCTGCTCGGCTCGAACGGCGCCGGCAAGACCACGCTCGTGCGCATCCTGTCGACGCTGCTCCGGGCGGACGCCGGTCGGGCGTCCGTCAACGGCTTCGACGTCGCCACCGAACCGGGCGACGTCCGCGAATCGATCAGCCTGACCGGCCAGTTCGCCGCGGTCGACGAAGTGCTCAGCGGCCGGGAGAATCTCGTGCTGATCGCCCGGCTGCGGCACCTGG